>CAVPEV010000001.1:0-48840 GCA_963703555.1 uncultured Actinomycetota bacterium
CGCAACCCGGACGCGCGCCCGGCGCGGCCTGCCGCGAGCCGACGGACCGCCGCGCGGAGCCCGGTCGCGGACCGCGTCGGGGGCGCGACCTAGGGTGTGGTGCGTGCCGTCCGATCGCTACGGCCGCGACGTGCTCGCGGGTACCGGCCTGCCGCGCCGCGGCGTCCGGCCCTCGCGACCGCGAACGGCCGACCCCGGCCTGGTCGTCGAGGAGGTCGAGACGGGCTGGGTCGGTGCCGTGCTGCGGGTGGAGAAGTCCGGCGGGCAGCACGTGGTGGTGCTCGAGGACCGCCACGGCCGGACCCGCACCTTCCCACTCGGGCACGGCTTCTGGGTCGACGGCCAGCCGGTGCTGCTGCGACCGCCGGAGCCGCAGCGGCGGCCCCCGGCTCCGGTGCGCACCGCCTCCGGCTCTCGACCGGCACCCGCCGCCCCGGCCCGGGTGGCTCGCGCCAGTCGGATCTGGGTCGAGGGCCGTCACGATGCCGAGCTGGTGGAGAAGGTCTGGGGCGACGACCTGCGCACCGCGGGCGTCGTCGTGGAACCGCTCGACGGGGTGGACCACCTCGCCGACACCCTGCGCCGGTTCGAGCCTGCGCCCGACCGCCGCGTCGGGGTCCTGGTCGACCACCTCGTACCCGGCTCGAAGGAGTCGCGGCTCGCCGCCGAGGCCGTCCGGGCGGCGCCGCCCGGTACGGTCCTGGTCCTCGGGCACCCGTTCGTCGACGTGTGGCAGGCCGTCCGACCCGAACGACTGGGCCTGACCGCCTGGCCGGTCGTGGACCGCAGCGTCGAGTGGAAGCGCGGCGTCCTCGATGTCCTCGGCTGGCCGTCGGGGACCGCCGAGGACATCGGCCGCGGGTGGCAGCGGATCCTGCGGACGGTGCGCTCCTACAGCGACCTCGAACCCGCCCTGCTCGCCTGCGTCGAGGAGCTCATCGACTTCGTGACCGTGGGCTGACCGGGAGGCACCGTCGACCGGGCCGGACGGTCAGGCGGCGACAGGTTCGCCGAGCAGCCGCCGGTAGACGAAGGTTGTCGCGATGAGCCCCACCGGGAACGCCACCAGGGCGCCGATCCCGCAGAATGCCGAGCCCACGGCGTTCGCCACGTAGACCGCCAGGAACAGCAGCAGGACCGTCCCCACGTTCCGGTTCACCAGCTGGAAGCTCGCCCTGAGCGCCTCGACGGCGGGCAGGCCCTTGTCGAGCACGAAGAAGAGCGTGAACTGGGCGAAGAACGCGAAGACCAGACCCGGCAGGAAGAAGAGCAGGTACCCGACCGCCGTGAGGACGCCGACGAGGAGGACCGCCACGACGACCTTGCCCACGTCGGTGAACCGGAAGAATGTCGCGAACTCGATGCGGTGCCCGTAGGTGATCTCCAGGGCGGCCCGGATGACGCCGGCCTGCATGAACACCGCGAGGAACGCCATCACGGCGACGAGCAGCAGGCCCGTGAAGCCGGCCAGGGGCTGCAACCCTCCCGTGGTGTTGCCATAGGCGTCGGTGGTCACCGTGCTGCCTGACGCCAGGATGACGAAGGCGATGAAGCTCAGCACCGCGAACACCACGGCGTATCCCAGCACCCCGAGGAGCACCGTGCCGATGTTCTGGGTGAATTTGGTCCAGCCATAGTTGAACGCCTCGCCGACACCGACGGCCGACATGCCGCCCGGGCCGCCGTACGGGGTGGTGTAGGGCGAGCCGTAGGCGCCGGCAGGCGGCGGGTAGGCGCCTGCCGGGGGCGGGTAGGCGCCGGCAGGCGGCGGGTACGCGCCTGCCGGGGGCGGCGGGTATGCGCCTGCCGGGGGCGGCGGGTAGGCGCCCCCGGCCGCGTCCGGCGACGTGGGCGGCTCAGCGACCCATGCGCCGCCCGACACGGGTTCCGGCGTGTCGCCGTCGGGGCGCTGCGTCTCGTCGGGCGGGTTCTCGCTCATCGATGTCTCCCTGCGCGTAGTGCGGCTGACGTGCCTGCCAGCCGGTCCCTGGACGACGCAAGCGAATCGACCGGGGCCCACCGTGTCAAGGCGGCGCGGAGGTGGATGGACGAGCGAGCACCGACCATCCACGCCCGCGCCCCGGGTGGCAGGCCCACCTTGCGACGCGGGCCCCGGGTCTCAGTCCGCGACCAGCGTGCGGACGACCGTGTCGGCGAGCAACCGACCGTGCCGGGTCAGCACCAGCCGGGCGCCGCTGCGGGCCAGCGCGGGCCCAGGCTCGACAAGGCCGTCCGCGATGAGCCCCGCCACGCGACCACGGGCCGGCGGGCCCAGCCGCGCCAGCGGAAGACCGTCGGCGATCCTCACCCTGAGCAGGACGTCTTCCAGCGCCCGCGTCGCGTGGTCGAGCACTTCACGGCCGACGGCAGGGCTCTGGCCGGCGGCCAGCCGCTCGGCGTACGGCCGGGGGTGGCGCACGTTCCACCACCGCACGCCGCCGACGTGGCTGTGCGCCCCGGGGCCGACGCCCCACCAGTCGTCACCTGTCCAGTAGGCGAGGTTGTGCCGGGACCGGTCCGCCGGCGTCCGGGCCCAGTTGCTCACCTCGTACCAGGACAGTCCGGCAGACGCCAGCAGGTCGTCGGCCAGCTCGTACTTCTCGGCCTGGTCGTCCTCGTCGGGCAGGGCCAGCTCACCACGGCGCACCCGAGCCGCCATCCTCGTCCCCGGCTCGACGACCAGGGCATATGCCGACAGGTGATCCACCCCGGTGTCCAGGGCGGCCTCGACGGAGGCTCGCCAGTCGGCGAGCGACTCCCCCGGTGTCCCGTAGATGAGGTCCAGGGACACCGCGAGCCCCGCGTCGCGGGCCCAGCGCACCACGTCCGGGACTCGAGCCGGGTCATGGGTGCGGTCCAGCGTCACCAGCACGTGCGGGACCGCCGACTGCATCCCGAAGGAGACCCGGGTGAACCCCGCCTCGGCGAGCGCCGCGAGGCTCGATGCGTCCACCGAGTCGGGGTTCGCCTCCGTGGTCACTTCGGCGCCGGGTACGAGTCCCCACGTGTCGCGCACCCCTGCGAGCATCGCCGCCAGGTCCGCGACCGGCAGCATCGTCGGGGTACCCCCGCCGACGAACACGGTCGACACCGGGCGGTCGCCGAGGCCGGCGTCGTCGAGCACCCGGCGAGCCAGCCCCACCTCGGCGAGCGCGGTCCGCGCATACGCCTCCTGCGAGGCACCACCGCCGAGCTCGGCCGCCGTGTAGGTGGTGAAGTCGCAGTAGCCGCAGCGGACCCGGCAGAACGGCACGTGCAGGTAGACCCCGAACGCGCGCTGGTCCGACCCGGCCCGCACCGAGGCGGGCAGCCGCCCGTCGGCAGGAGCCGGGTCACCGTCGGGCAGTGCAGGGCTCATGAGCTCACCGGTGCCGGCCGTCCTTGGCGTCCCGGGCGTCCTTGCCGCCCGCGGCCTCGGAGGACAGCGCCGCGATGAAGGCCTCCTGCGGCACCTCGACCCGACCGATCGTCTTCATCCGCTTCTTACCCTCCTTCTGCTTCTCCAGGAGCTTGCGCTTGCGGGTGATGTCGCCTCCGTAGCACTTCGCCAGCACGTCCTTGCGCATGGCCCGGATCGTCTCCCGGGCGATCACCCGGGAGCCCACCGCCGCCTGGATGGGCACCTCGAACTGCTGACGCGGGATGAGCTCCTTGAGCTTGGCGGTCATGGCCACGCCGTAGGCGTAGGCCTTGTCCGTGTGCACGATCGAGCTGAACGCGTCGACCTGCTCCCCCTGCAGGAGCACGTCGACCTTGACCAGGTCGGCCGCCTGGTCGCCGGCCGGCTCGTAGTCCAGCGAGCCGTAGCCCCGCGTCCGTGACTTCAGGGCGTCGAAGAAGTCGAAGACGATCTCGGCCAACGGAAGCATGTACCGCAGCTCGATGCGGTCCTCGGACAGGTAGTCCATGCCCAGCAGGTCGCCGCGCCGGGTCTGGCACAGCTCCATGATCGCGCCCACGTACTCGCTGGGCGCAAGGATCGTGGCCCGGACGATCGGCTCACGCACCGCACGCACCTTCCCGGCCGGGAACTCGCTGGGGTTGGTCACCCGCACCTGGGTGCCGTCCTCCATCGTCACCTCGTACTGGACGCTCGGCGCCGTCGAGATCAGGTCGAGGTCGAACTCCCGCTCGAGCCGTTCACGGACGATCTCCAGGTGCAGCAGGCCGAGAAATCCGACCCGGAAGCCGAAGCCGAGCGCGACCGAGGTCTCCGGTTCATAGACCAGGGCGGCGTCGTTGAGCTTGAGCTTGTCGAGCGCGTCCCGCAGTGCGGGGTAGTCCGACCCGTCGATGGGGTACAGGCCCGAGTAGACCATCGGCCGAGGGTCCCGATAGCCAGCCAGCGCGTGCCGGGCCGGCCGGGAAGCGCCCGTCACCGTGTCACCGACCCGCGAGTGGCGAACGTCCTTGACCCCGGTGATGAGGTAACCGACCTCGCCGACCCCCAGTCCGGCGGTCGGCACCGGCTCCGGGGAGATCACCCCGATCTCCAGCAGCTCGTGCCGCGCCTGGGTGGACAGCATGAGGATCTGCTCGCGCGCGGTCAGGCCGCCGTCGACGACCCGCACGTACGTGACGACCCCGCGGTACGTGTCGTAGACCGAGTCGAAGATCATCGCCCGCGCCGGCGCCGCGGGGTCTCCGACCGGGGCGGGCACCACCTCGACGATGCGGTCCAGCAGCTCGCGCACACCCGCACCGGTCTTGCCGGACACCCGCAGGCAGTCCGCCGGGTCGACCCCGATGAGCCGGGCGAGCTCGTCTGCGTAGCGGTCCGGCTGCGCCGCGGGCAGGTCGATCTTGTTGAGCACCGGGACGATCGTCAGGTCGTTCTCCAGTGCGAGGTACAAGTTCGCCAGCGTCTGCGCCTCGATCCCCTGCGTGGCGTCGACGACGAGGACGGCCCCTTCGCTCGCCGCCAGCGAGCGGGACACCTCGTAGGTGAAGTCGACGTGCCCGGGCGTGTCGATCAGGTTCAACGCGTACGGCGTCCCGTCGACCTCCCAGGGCATGCGCACGGCCTGCGACTTGATGGTGATGCCACGCTCGCGCTCGATGTCCATCCGGTCCAGGTACTGCGCACGCATCGCCCGAGCGTCCACCACCCCGGTGAGCTGCAGCATGCGGTCGGCGAGCGTCGACTTACCGTGGTCGATGTGCGCGATGATGCAGAAGTTGCGCAACAGCTCCGGCGGGGTCGCGGCAGGCTGGATCCGCGCCAGAGCGGCAGAGCCGGGGATCGGGGACACATGCTCCCTCAGGGGTGGGACGGTGCGACCAGACCGCCCTATCGTCCCATGGGCGGGATCGACCACTGGCACCGCAGCCGTGGCGCCTGGGCCGCGTGCTCGCAGTCCTGCTACCATCGACAGCCGTGTGTCTGCCCGGGTCGGCGGGCACACGTCCAGGTCCTTCGCGCAGGCGCTCCCCACGCCGCAGTCCCGGGTCGGACGCGTCCTCCAGACCTGTCCCCTTTCGCTCCGGCGAACACATGAGAGAGTCAACACGTGGCAAACATCAAGTCCCAGATCAAGCGCGTCGGCACCAACGAGAAGGCGCGCCTGCGCAACAAGGCTGTCAAGTCGGAGCTCAAGACGTACGTCCGCCGGGTGCGCGAGGCGGTGGCCGGCGCAGACCAGGACCAGGCCACCACGGCGCTGGCGGCAGCCTCGCGCAAGCTGGACAAGGCCGTGAGCAAGGGTGTGATCCACGCCAACCAGGCGGCGAACCGGAAGTCGTCGCTGGCGAAGGTCGTCAGCTCCCTCTGAGCGGCGGCCTCCGCTCCCCGAGACGCAGGCGCCTGGCCCCCGGGCCACCGTCCCCCCTGCGGGCTGAGCCGAGCCGCACCGGCCGAACAGATCTCGGTGCACGCGTCGCACATGCCGGAGGCGCCATCCCCCCGCGGGGATGGCGCCTCCGGTGTCTCCTTCCGACCCCGTCCGGTCAGTACACGACCGGACGCCGGGCCCAGGCCTCCCCCAGCGCGGCCGGGACCGAGGGCCGGAAGCCCGCCTCACGCAGCGCGCGGTCGAAGGCCTCGGCCGCCTGGGACACGTCGCCGCGTCCCAGGAACCGGTCCCCCAGCTCTCGCCACGCCGCGGCCGACTGCCGCGAGGCGGACATCATCCCGAGCATGTCCGCGGCGGCGCGGTACGACTCGGCAGAACCAGCGACGTCACCCTGGGCGTACTGCGCATCGCCCAGAGCCAGCAGTGCGGTGCACGTCTCCAGGCGAGGTGCATCGCCGAGCCGATCGATCGCCTCGCTCGCGCTGCGTCGCGCCCCCGCGGGGTCACCTACCAACAGGGTGGCCCGCGAGCGTTCGACGTCCACCCGGGCCAGCTCGACCTCGGATCCGCCAGCCACCAGCCCGGGCAGAGCCAGGTCGAGCTGCTCGAGGGCCGCCGCGGGCTCCGGCGGCTCGCTGCGCAGCAGCAGCCAGGCGTAGTTCAGGTGCAGGCGCGGGATGTCCCGACCGGGATCACCCTCACCGAGCAGGGCGAGCGCGCGCTGGGTGCACCGCCGTGCGAGCTCGTAGTCACCACGCCGCTCGGCGACCAGAGCCGCGTTCCAGTAGACGCTGCCCCGGCCACGCGGGGTGCCGTGGGCATCCGCCTCACGGACCAGCTCGGCGGCGCGGTGCGTCGCATAGAGCAGGTCACCGCGCTCCACGTAGGCCCACAGCAGCGTCGACGCCAGCCGCAGGTGCTCGTCCGTCCCGATGAGGCCGGCCGACTCCACCTCGTCGAGGGTCCGTTCACCGACCTCGATCGCCCGATGCAGGTCCCCCGCCTCCAGGTAGTCGGCGACCAGCAGCATGGCCACCGTCGCCGCGTCGAGGAGGTGCTCGGCCGCCCGCGCCTCGTCGAGCAGGGGCTCGAGGATGGCCACGGACTGCTCCAGTTCCCCGATGAGCTCGTGGGCCTGCGCCGTCGCGAGCTGGACCTCGTGCCGGAGGGCGGCGGTCACACCGTCCGTGCCGAGGTTCTCCAGACGGTCGAGCGCAGCGGCGGCGTCCCCCGTCGTCAGGTCGAGGCGGGCGTAGTCAAGTCCGAGGCGCACGCGCGCCTCGGACGGCGCATCCGCACCGTGCCGGAGGTAGTCAACCGTGGAGCCGACCCGGGCGGCGATCACTGCGAGGACGGCATCCGTGGGCTCGCGTCGGCCCGATTCGATGAGCGAGAGGTAGCTCGGGGAGAACGCGTCGCCCGCGAGCGCGGTCTGCGACATGCCGGCCGCCAGCCGGGCCTCCCGCACGCGGTCGGCGATCGTGGTCATGGTCGTCACCCTCTCAGTGACTGGAGTGGTCGCTCCCAGAACCAGGAACGAGGCGAAGTACAGCCCGCATCGGCGGTGCCGCTGCCACCAGGCGCCGGGCGGGCAACAGCCCGCACCGTGTCAGTTTGCACGGCAGAGCACCCGGGGTGCGCCGTCAGAGCGCCGAGCGGCAGCACCCGGTCGGGCCCGCGACGGTGGAGGAGGTGTCGGCGGAAGCAGCTGACGCCGCACCGAGAGCCAGAGCGGCGGCGGCGGCCAGCGCGGCAGCGGTCTTGAGGATGCGCTTCATGGGGAAACTCCAGTCATCCAGTCCCGACAACATGTCAACGACAGCATGACAGGTTCCGCCCGGATGCGGTAGACCCAGGGCCGCCGGACCGTCTGCGCGCCCCGGTCCACGCGTCCGGGTGTACGCGGCCTCGTCCACGCGGCCTCGTCGACGCGGCCGCGACGAGCCGCAGCACGTCGTCTGCCGGAACCCTGGGCATCTGTGCGCAGATGTGTTGTCATTGATGTCGTGACACCGGACAGCACCCTCAGTCATGACGAGCGACTCCTCGCCGCCGCGGTGGATGCCTGCGCGCGTGAACCGTGGTCGCACCGGTGGCAGGCAGCGCTGTCCAGGGAGCGTGTGTTCGTCGCCCGTCAGCGCGTCATCACCACGGACCTGCGGCTCTTCGGTCACGAGGTGTCCACCCGGGACGCGGCCGGACGGCGGATCCCGGCCTCGATGTGGGGACCGCTCGAGCACGAGCGAGCCACCCGTGAGGTCCTGCTCGCGACCTTCGGGCGGGACGACGTCGTCTCGGTCACCGAGAGCCTGCCGCTGCTCGTGCGGGCGCCCCGCCCCTATCTGGTAGGTGACTTCCGGCTGCCGGCGGGTCCGGACCGGCTGATCCTCGAGGTCGCGGATGGGGTCTGCGTCGATCACACCGTCCTGGAGGGCATCGCCCGGCTGCGTGAGCAGGGCTACCGCGTGGCTCTCCGAGGTTTTGTGGGCCGGCCCGACCAGCGGATGCTGCTCCCCCAGGCCGATCTCGTGAAGATCGACGTGCGCGACCTCGACGTCGAAGGACGCGCCGTCGTCGAACTCGCGCGCTCCTGCGGCGCTCTGCTCGTCGGCGAGTTCATCGAGTCCCGACCGATGCTCGAACAGGCCTGCGAGCTGGGGCTCGACCTGCTTCAGGGCGATCTCATCGCGGCGCCCGAAGTCATCGAGCGCACCGCCGCCGTGCCACGCCAGGGACAGCGGTCTTCGTGATGCCCTCGCTGACCGCGCGGTGCGCCCCGTCCCGGCCGGTGCCGACCGGCCTGGTGACCGGACCCGTGGCACGCCAGCCGATCGTCACCCGGCAGGGTGGGGTCGTCGGATACGAGTTCCTCTACCGCTCACCCAGCGGGCGCCCGGCCCGCGTCGACCACTGGCGCCCTCGCGACCAGGACGGAGCGACCACCGCGGTGCTGGCCCGGGTGTTCGGCCTGGCTGACGCCCCGGCGCTGGCACCCTCCGCCCTGGCGTTCGTCAACGTCACCCGGGCCGTCCTCGTCGGTGCTCTGCCGCTGCCCGACCGGCCCGACCGGCTGGTGCTGGAGGTCGTGGAGTCCGTCGAGGTCGACGGCGCGGTGGTCCGCGGCGTGCGCGCGCTGGCCGACCGTGGGTTCCGGGTGGCGCTCGACGACTTCACCGGACGACCTGGCCAGCTGGCGCTCCTGCCGTGGGCGTCCTACGTCAAGATCGACGCGCGCGACCTCGACCGACACGGCGACGAGCTCGTCGCGCTGGCCCGCCGCCACGACGCCGCCCTCATCGCGGAGCGCATCGAGGACGCGGGGATGTTCGCGCGGTGCGTGGCGCTCGGTTTCGCCTTGTTCCAGGGCCACCTGGTGCAGCCGGCCGTGCTCATGCACGCCGCGACGTCCGCGGCCCCCTGAGCCCGTCAGGCGCTGCCGGCGGCCGCCTGGGCAACACGCAGCACCGCTCGTTCGACCGCGAACCGCGGATCCCGGCCGGCGCCCTTGACCTCTGCATCTGCCTGCGCGACCGCGGTGATCGCCGCCGCGAGCGCCTCAGGCGTCCACCGGGCGAGGTCACGGCGAGCACGGTCCACCTGCCACGGCGCCATCCCCAGCTCCTGCAGCGCAACCGAACCCCTGCCCCGTACAGCGGCGACGCGAGCAAGCGTGCGCAGTCGTGCGGCCAACGCCGCGACCAACGGGACGGGGTCCACCCCGGTCGCCAGGGCATGCCGCAGCAGCGCGACCGCCTGACCCGGCCGTCCTTCCACCGCTGCGTCGGCGACGCGGAACCCCGTGGCCTCGACCCGTCCCCCGTGGTAGCGCTCGACGGTCGCCGCGTGCACGGCGCCCGTGGTGTCCGCCAGGAGCTGGTCGCACGCGGCAGCGAGCTCGCGCAGGTCCGAGCCCAGCGCGTCGACGAGCGCGCGCACGGCGTCGGCGTCGATCCGGCGCGCCGCCCGACGGAACTCGGCCGAGACGAAGGCGGCCTTGTCGGCGTCCCGCGTCACGGGCTCGCAGACGACCTCCGGGTGGCCCCCCGACCGGATCACGTCCAGCAGCCGCTTGGCCCGCTGACCACCGGCGTGCCGAAGCACCAGCACGACGTCGGGCGCCGGGGCCTGGAGGTATGCCAGGGCGTCCGTGACGAAGGCGTCCGAGGCGGCCTCGGCACGGTCCACGACGATGAGGCGGTCCTCGGCGAACAGGGACGGGCTGGCGACGACCTCCAGGGTGCCTGCCGCATAGTCCGCGGCGTCGAGCCGGGTGAGCTCCATCGCCGGGCGGGCCGACCGGGCGGCCTCGACCACGTGGTCCACGGCGCGCTCCGCGAGCAACGACTCCGCCCCACGCACCAGGACGACGGGCGCCGGCTCGGCCTGCTCCCAGGACAGCACCGCTCGCCCCGGGCCCGCACGCCGTGCGGTCGAGCCAGGTGCAGCCGACCGGGCGGCGCGTGGTGCGGCCACCCGTCCGGCACGCGACCGGGCGGCAGCGGAGCCGGCACCGGTCGGACCTAGGGTGTCAGGCACGCGCTCAGCCTGCCACGCGCGACCGACGACCCCGGCGCCGAGCGCGGTTCCACCGGGCGTGGTCGGAGCGACGAGGCGTGAGCAGCAGCACCGCTGCCGCGATGGCGGTCACGGACGCCAGCAGGACACCGGCCGGCCCGTCCAGCCAGGCCGCCTGGGCACCGGGCAGGCGCGCGACCGTCCGGGCGACCGCGCCGATCCACCAGCAGCAGGCGCCCGCGAGCGTGCCTGCCAGCGCAGCGCCGTCCGCCCAGCATGGCGACACGACCGCCGCGAGCAGGCCGAGCACGGTCGCCGGCGCGACCGCCGGCGCTGCGGCGATGTTCGCCACGACGGCGTAGGGGGCCACGGTGGGGGTGATGAGCAGGAGCACCGGAGCGCAGGCCAGCTGGGCAGCGAGGGCTGCCGCCGCCGTCCGGGCGAGGGACGAGCCGGGAACCCAGCGATCGGCGAGCGGGCCACCCACCAGCGCGAGGCCGGCCGTGGCGAGGACCGACAGCGCGAAGCCGACCTCGCGGGCCAGCCAGGGGTCCACGACGAGGAGCGTCAGGACGCAGGCGGCCAATGCCGGGAGCACGCGGGAGGGCCGTCCGGCCAGCAGGCCCGCAGCGCTCACCGCGCCCATCAGGGCCGCGCGCAGCACGCTCGGGCCAGGCTGCACCAGGGCGACGAACGCAGCCGCGGCCAGCACCACCGGCACCACCCGGGCTCGCCGGCGCAGACCCACGGCGGTGGCGAGCGCAAGAACCGCGGCGGTGATGAGGACGAAGTGCGCGCCCGAGACGGCGACCAGGTGGGTCAGTCCTGCGCCCCGCATGGCGCTGGACAGGTCGGCGGGCACCACCCGGGTGTCACCGATGGCCATGCCGGGCAGCAGCGACCCGGCGTCGCCCGGCAACCGAGCGGCCACCCCGAGCAGGCCGGACCGCACCCGGGCCAGGGCGAGCTCGACGCCGGGCCGGTCGTCCCGGACGGTCGGCGCACCGGCGGAGAGCGCGGCGACGGCCCGGTCGCCCGGTCGGGACGGCGCGAGCCGACCCGACGCCTCGACCACGACCCCGCTGGGCAGACCGAGCCACGAGGCGTCGGCCACCACCGCCACGGGTACGGAGACGTCAAACCAGGAACCACGGGTTCGCACGCCGGCGATCTGCAGTACCGCGCGGACCTCCCCGGCCGCCCCGGCGCCGACCTGGCGGGGTGGTTCCCGCAGCCGGCCCGAGACATGGACCACCGGCCGATCCGTGGCGAGCTCGGCCAGGCCTCCCGCGGTCCGGCCGGCCACCTGAGCGCCTCCCGCCACCAAGGTCGCAGCCACGCCGACCAGCATGAGTGCAGCGGTGCCGTCGGCCGTCCGCCGGAAGAGCACCCCGGCGAGGACGACCGCCAGCACGGCCGCAGTCAGCGAGAAGCGCGCAGGAGCCACGACCACGACGGTTGCCGCGGCCCAGGCGGCCGCCGCAGCCGGGAGGAGCCTGAGGTCGACAGGTTCGACCGGCGTGCCGCCCCGACTCACACCCGCACCAGGTCCCTGAGCCGGTCCAGCACCGCCGGACCGATCCCGCTGACCTCCGTCAGCTCCTCCACGTCGGTGAACCGGCCGTGCTCCTGGCGCCAGGCCAGGATCCGGTCCGCGAGCACCGGACCGATCCCGGGCAGCGCGTCCAGCGCCGCGGCGTCCGCCGTGTTCAGGTCCACCCGGGCGTCCGACGACCGACCCGCAGCCCCCGCCACGCCACCGGCAGCGGCCGGAGCCGGGTCACCGACGGCCGGGACCAGGACCTGCTCGCCGTCACCGACCACCCGCGCGAGGTTGACCGCGGCCAGCTCCGCGTCGGGCAGCGGCCCACCGGCCGCCCAGACGGCATCGACCACGCGCGCTCCCGCCGGAAGGCGCACGACACCCGGCGCTGCCACCCGTCCGACGACGTGGACCAGGACGACAGCGCCGGGCGTGCCGGCGGCGGTGGCACCGCCTCCCGCCGTGGCAGTGGGCTCCGCGGCCGCCACCGCCGGCGTCGGCAGCTCGACCGGCGGCACACCGTCGGGCCGCGCCGCGGCGCGCAGCGCAACCCCTCCGACGAGCACGGACAGGGCGACCGCGACCGTCCCGGCGAGGCGTGGCGAGACCCGCCAGCGCACCGGACGGACAGCAGTGGTCGCACCAGCGGGCGCAGTGCCCATGCAGCTGCCGGCTGCCGCTGCGAGCCGCGCCCGGCTCGCAGCCACGTCCGCGTCGCCGGCGCCGGCCTGGGGAGGGGCGGTGCCCCCGGGCGGGGTCGACCCCACCTGCGGCCCCGAATCGACGACGCGCCACAGCCGGGCCTGCGGGGCGTCGCCGGGTCGGGCTGAGCTGCCCATGACCGAGGACAGTAGGTGCGGACAGCCGCGGTGCCCCGCTCGCGCCGCCCGGGCGCCGCGCTGCCCGCGTCGCGGAGGGGCTGGGGGTGGCAGGCCATGCGGCCCCGGACGCCGGGCCGGGTGGCGGCGTGGTCAGGCGGGCACGACGTTGACCAGCCGAGGAGCACGGATGATGACGGTTCGCACCGCTCGCGCCCCCAACGCGCGGCGCACGCCCGGGTCGGCGAGCGCGACCCGACGCAGTTCGTCCTCACTGACCTGTGGATCGACCTGCGCGCGCCCGCGGACCTTGCCCTCGACCTGCAGCACGCAGGTGACGCTCTCCTCGACGAGGTAGGAGGGCTCGGCGACGGGGAACGGCTCGTACGCCAGCGAGCGCTCATGTCCCAGCCGCGCCCACAGCTCCTCGGCGATGTGCGGGGCCACCGGTGCCACCATGAGCACCAGCGGCTCGACAGCGGTCCGCGGCGTCGCCGCCAGCGACGTCAGGTGGTTGTTGAGCACGATGAGGCGGGCGATCGCCGTGTTGATCCGCATCGCGTCCATCTCCGTGCGCACCTGCGCGATCGTCCGGTGCAGCAGGCGGAGGGTGCCACGGTCGGGAACGTCCTCGGTGACCACCAGGGCCCCGGTGCGCTCGTCGACGACGTTGCGCCACAACCGCTGGAGGAACCGCTGGGACCCGACCACAGCCCGGGTGTCCCACGGCCGCGACAGGTCCAGCGGTCCCATGGACATCTCGTACACGCGCAGGGTGTCGGCGCCGTACTCGTCGTACATATCGTCCGGGGTGATGACGTTCTTCAGCGACTTGCCCATTTTCCCGTACTCGCGGACGACCTCCTCGCCGTGCCAGGAGTAGCCGCTCGGCACGTCCGCATCCTCGACGACCTCCTCCGCCGGGACGTAGACCCCACGGGCGTCGGCGTAGGCGTAGGCCTGGATGTAACCCTGGTTGAACAGGGTCCGGAACGGTTCCCGGCTCGTCACGTGGCCGAGGTCGTACAGCACCTTGTGCCAGAACCGTGCGTAGAGCAGGTGCAGCACAGCGTGCTCCACGCCGCCGACGTACAGGTCCACCCCGCCGGACCCGTGGACGTCCTCCGGGCGGTGCCCGGGACCCATCCAGTAGCGCTCCAGCCCAGGGTCGACCAGCCGGCCCGAGGCGTGCGACGGGTCCAGGTAGTGCAGGTAGTACCAGCACGAGCCGGCCCAGTTGGGCATCGTGTTGGTGTCCCGCCGGTACCGCCGGGGCCCGTCGCCGAGGTCCAGGGTGACTTCGACCCAGTCCTTGTTGCGCCCCAGCGGTGCCTCCGGCTCGGACCCGGCGTCCTCCGGGGCGAACGTCCGCGGGGCGTAGTCGGGCACGTCGGGCAGATCCACCGGCAGCATGGACTCCGGCAGCGCACGCGCCAGGCCGTTCTCGTCGTAGACGATCGGGAACGGCTCGCCCCAGTACCGCTGCCGGCTGAACAGCCAGTCCCGCAGCCGGTAGGTCACCGTCCCCTCACCGGCACCCTTGGACTCCAGCCAGGCGATCATCCGTGGCTTGGCCTCCTCGACCTCCAGGCCGTCCAGGCTGATCTCGTCGTTGGTGGAGTGGATGGCCGGCCCGGGCCCGGTCCATGCGCCGCCCTCGAACCCGTCGGGCGGGCGGACGGTACGCACGTACGGCAGGCCGAAGGCGCGAGCGAACTCCCAGTCCCGGTCGTCCTCGGCCGGGACGGCCATGATCGCCCCGGTGCCGTAGCCGGTCAGCACGTAGTCGGCGGCGAACACCGGCACCGGCGTGCCCGTGGCCGGGTTGACGGCGAACAGGCCCGTGAACACCCCGCTCTTCTCCCGACCGGTCTCGGCCTGGCGTTCCAGCGGGGTCTTGCGCACCGCGGCGGCACGATAGGCGGCCACCGCCTCGGTCGGCGTCGCGTGCCCGCCGGTCCACGCCGGGTCGGTGCCCTCCGGCCAGGTCGGGGGCAGCGCGGTGACGTCGTCGAGCAGGGCGTGCTCCGGGGCGACCACGACGAACGTGGCGCCGAACACGGTGTCCGGGCGGGTGGTGAAGACGGTCAGCAGGGTGCCGTCGACCGTCGACGAGCCCTGGATCCGGAAATGCACCCGGGCGCCCTGGGAACGCCCTATCCAGTTGCGCTGCATCGTGACGACCTTGTCCGGCCAGTCGATGATGTCGAGGTCGTCGGCCAGCCGGTCGGCATAGGCGGTGATGCGCAGGTTCCACTGGCGCAGCCGACGCTGGAAGACCGGGAAGTTGCCCCGCTCGGACCGCCCCTCGGAGGTGACCTCCTCGTTGGACAACACCGTGCCGAGACCTGGGCACCAGTTGACCGGGGTCTCGCAGATGTAGGCCAGCCGCTGGGAGTCGACGACGCGTCGTCGCGCCACCTCGTCGAGCTCGGCCCATGCGGCGCGCACCGGGACCCCGTCCACTCCCTGGGGCAGCGGCCGGTCGCCCGACGCGTAGGCGGCGACCAGCTCGGCGATCGGTCGGGCCCGGCCGAGGCCGCCGTCGGGGCGGACCGCCTCCGGGTCGTACCAGGAGCCGAACAGCTGCAGGAAGATCCACTGGGTCCAGCGCACGTAGTCCCGGTCGATCGTGGCGAAGGTGCGCCGCGGGTCGTGGGCCACGCCGAGCCGGCGCAGCTGGCGCTCCATGATCGCGATGTTCGCCTCGGTCGTCGTCCGCGGGTGTTCGCCGGTCGCGATGGCGTACTGCTCGGCCGGCAGCCCGAACGCGTCGTAGCCCAGAGCGTGCAGCACGTTGTCGCCCTGCATGCGCCGGAACCGCGCGACCACGTCGGTCGCGATGTATCCCAGCGGGTGGCCGACGTGCAGCCCGGCGCCCGACGGGTACGGGAACATGTCCATGACGAAGAACGGCCGGGTCCCCGGCGCCGCGGTGCGGCCCTCGGCGTCGGTGAGGTCACCGGTCGGGTTCGGGGTGTGGAACGTGCCCCGCCGCTGCCACTCGTCCTGCCACCGCTGCTCCAGCTCGGCCGCTGCCGCGGGGGTGTACCGGAAGGGGACGTCGTCGATCGGGGCAGCCGGGGCAGTCACCGGGTGAGTCTATCGAGGCTTCTTCCAGCGCAGACGCGTCAGCGCTGCCCCGCACGGGCGGCCGGCGGGCGCACCCAGATGCCGCTGGCCGCGACCTGACCCAGTTGCACGGCGGGCCCCTCGTCGACCCGGAGGGTGATCACTCCGATGGCCTTGCGGCGCTCGACCACGTCGACCCGGGCGTCCGGCACCACCCCGACGACCGCCAGGTAGCGCAGCCGCTCGGGGTCGCCGTCCCAGATGCGGTCGACCACCCACGAGCCGCCGACGAGCTCCCACAGGACGTACGCACCCGACGTCGGCACGCGCCCGTCGGCGCCCGGGATCGGGTCTCCGTGCGGATCCCGGTCGGGACGCCCGAGGCGCTCGTCGATGCGTTCGACCATCCGGTCGGACACGGCGTGCTCGAGGACCTCCGCCTCGTCGTGCACCTCGTCCCAGGCGTACCCCAGCTCGCGCACCAGGAACGTCTCGATGAGCCGATGCCGACGGACCATGACCACCGCGTACGCCCGCCCTACGGGTGCCAGCTCGACGGCACCATAGGGGGCGTGCTCGAGGAGCCCCTGGTCGGTCAGCCGACGCACGGTCTCCGAGACGGTCGACGCGCCGACGCCGAGGCGCTCGGCCAGCATCTTCGTGGTCACGGCGGTCGACGACCACTCCCCCGCCGACCAGATCACCTTGAGGTAGTCCTGGGCCACCGGCGACAGCTCACTCGGGTCCGGCACGGTCACAGCGGCCAGCCTAGGGCCCGGCGGCTCACCGGGATCTGGTGGCCGGCACGGCGACCGGGCCCGGCCCCCCGGTCGGTCCCGGCCCCCCGGCCGGTCCCGCCGGCTCCGGCGACGGCCACGGGGTCCATGCCCCCACCCGTGCCGAGGCGTCCGTCAGGACCTGCACGAGCCGGTAGTCGAGCATCCGCCGCGAGGCCGGGTCGAAGCGCAGCACGGTCAGCTCCGCCGTCGCGTGCAGCGGTCCCACCGTCAGCTGACCCACCGCCGCTCCGGCGGTGGTCGACGACACGTAGCGCACCCCGCCACCCACCGGGAGCGGCCCCACCCGCCGGTGCAGGTGGCCCGACAGCTGAACGGGGACGCACCCGCGGTCGAGACTGCTGGTACCGACCGACGGCGCATGGACGAGCAGGATGTCCACGCCCCGGCGATCGTCGCAGGCCACCTTCGCCAACCGTGAGCCCTCGGACTGCGGGGTCTCGCCCCGCACGGTGGACGTCCCGGCGCCGGCCCTCGTCTGCCGAGGATCGGCGTCACCGAGGATCCGCAGGCCGCCGACGTCGACCACCGAGCCGTCGAGCACGGTGGCACCCGCCCGGGTGTACGCCGCGGAGGTGTCCGCCGAGTCGTGGTTGCCCGGCGAGACGACCAGATCCACTCCGTCGGGCACCGCCCGGGCGAATGCGGTGACGCAGCTGGCCTCGACGGAGGTGCCGTTCATCGTCGTGTCCCCGGCGTCGGCCACCACCTCGGCGCCGGACAGCTCCGCCACCGACCGGATGATCGGGGCCATGCCGACGTTGCAGTGCAGGTCGGAGACGAGCAGCACGGTGACCGGTAGGACGTCGTCGGCGGCGGGGGGCGTGGACGGCGAGCCGGGAGCAGCCGGCGACGGCGAGCCGGGGGCGGGCACGAGCGGCGCGGGCGGCGCGGGCGGCGCGAGCAGCGACGGCGAGGCGAGGGTGGGCGCGGACGACGGGGCCGGGCCGGCCGTCTGCCACGCGGCCCGCACCGCCGTGTCGGCCCGGGCGTAGAACGCCTCGTTGGCGCGGTAGGCCGCGACCAGCTGGCCGCCGTAGGTGTTGATCACACCGCCGAGCCGGCCGGTGACGCGGGCGCCCTCCAACACCGTGCCCGCGAACACTGCGGAGGCGGGCGGACTGGGCGCAGGTTCGACGGGCACCGAGGCCCGCAGCAACACCGGTGCAGCGAGCACGAGGACGGTCGAGGCCACGATGACCGACCTGTGCGCCTCGACCGAGCCGCCGAGCTCGCGCCGCCGCGGCGCACCGAGCAACGCCCGCCCGCCGAACCAGGCCGCCAGCAGCACGGCCAGCGCTACGGCCGATCGTCGGGTGGCGTCCTCAGCCAGAGCCCGCACGACCAGCGCCACCGTGGCGTCGACGCTGCCGAAGAACTGCAGGTAGCTCTCCACGTCGCCGGCCAGTGCCTGCACGGTGGTGGTCGCGTCGACCGTGGTCAGCGACCGTGGGATCTCGTGGACCACCACGCGTACGCCGAGCAACGGAACCGGAGAGTCCATCTGCAGGGTGCCCAGCGGCCCCAGGTCGATCGTCACGGTGGCGTTCGTCGTCGTCTCGTACGTCGCCTCGTGCGGGCCGAACCCCAGCTCCGCACGAGCGGTGGTGATCCCGAACACCATGGCGACGGCTACGGCGAGCCCGACGCCGGTCAGCGTGCGGAGCACCCGACGCCTCCGGCTCACCCCGGCCCGGGGTGGCTCGGCGGCACCGGGCGGCGTGGTCATGGCACGACCTTAGGTCGGCCCACCGGCGCGCTGCGTGCTCGGCCCGGTCGGCCGGGCCACCCGTGGCTACTGGTACGTCACGAGCTCGGGGACCGGCTGCACCTGGTAGGTCCGGGCCGGATCGAGCACCGGCAGGTCCTCGTCGAGGAAGTTCTTCCAACCCCAGTGGACGCCGGGCGGCGCGTCCTGGCGGATGCGCGCCCAGGTGCCGGCCTTCGCCGCCTGGCTGCCCTGGCCGTCCACGTGGACGAGCACGGCGAGCTCGTCCAGCGACACGTCCAGCCCCGCCCGGTCCACGATCATCCGCGGGGAGAACTCGTGCAGCACCACCATCTTCTGCGGCAGCGCGCGGTCGCGCACGAACCCCGCCAGCCAGGCCTCGACCGCGTTGACCTCCTCGACCCCGACCGACCCGATCTGGTGCAGGTGCACCTGGTCCGGCCCGAGCCGCCACTCCGGGTCGAGGGCGAGCCCCACCCAGGGCAGGGCCAGCAGGTCGGCGTAGCGCTGGGCCTGGCTGAGGAAGTCCGAGCGCCCGGGCTGCAGGTCGAGCACCACGGCCATCCCGGCGGCCCCGCCCGCCTCCACCAGGGGCCGCAGCTCGGCGACGTCCCTGGCCCGGGAGTAGCTCCCGTCCGGCCCCGGGACCGCCGACGCGATCGTCGCGATGATCTCCAGGGTCGGCACCACGGTTGCGGTCGTCAGCGCCTGGTACTGCGCGGCGGTGGCCCGCGCCCGGGCGATCGTGGCCGGCACGTCCTGCTCGCCGAGGACGCCCAGCGCACCGCCGTCGCCCGGTGTGCCGTACAACCCCACGTAGCGCACCCCGGGTGCGCACGCCGCACCGCCGAACACCCGCTGACCGCCACCGGGCAGCTCGACCCCGGTCACCGCCGTCCGGACCCGGGCCTCGAGCACATTGGCCGGCCCGAACGCGTCGCCGAGCGCCAGCACGTGGGTCGCCCGCGACTGCGCCACGGCGCGGACGACTGCCGGGCACGCCCTGGGGTCGCCGTCCGGGACGGTCAGCACGGTGGCGCCGGCTGCCCGGGCCGTTGCCACGGAAGCCTCGTCCTCGGCGACCCCGGTGCTCAGCACCAGGAGGCCGGGCACCGGGCGGCCGGGTCGCGTGGCCAGCAGGGTGCCCGACCACGGCGGCACCCGGCCGAGCAGGTCCCGGGCGACCGGCGCCGGCGCCCCGACCCCGCCTGCTCCGGGCCCCGTCGCCTGCGCCAGCGCGTCGGCATCAGCCCCGACCGGCACACGCACCGCCGGCAGGCCGGCCAGCGGCGCCGCGTCGCCGACCACGACCTGACCGCGCGCCCCCAGCCGGCCGGCTTCGGCGCGGACGGGACGGTCGGGCTCGGCTGTGACGAGCAGCACGGGCGCTCCCAGCGCCACGGCCACGCCACCCGCGGTGCCTGCCGCCCCGGCCTGGTCGGCCCGGGCGAGGACTACGACGGGCGCGTGGGCGAACAGGCTCCGGCTGACGGCGAGCGCCCGGTCCGCCGCCGAGCCACCGACCAGGGTCGGCGTCGAGTCCGGCACGCGCAGCACCGTGGCCGCCGTCACGGGCCGGCTCGCCGGCACGGGGTCGGCGGCCGGCACGGGGTCGGCCGACGGCGGCCCGGCCGCGCTGCCGGAGATCGCCGGCGTCGCGGCCAGGGCGCCGACCACCAGCAGCAGACCCAACACGCCCGGGGCCCGGCGACGATCATGCGGGTGCGGCACTCCGGCCTCCCAGGGCGCACGGGTCCAGGACCCGGTCACTCTAGGCGGGCACCCTCGGGCACAGCACGTCCGCCGAGCCGCGGACGGCGGGTCGTCCCGGTGCCCCGCCTCCGTCACACCGGTCCTTGCGCCGCTCAGCCCGCGGTGCGCACCCGCACGACGTTGCGCCAGGGGTCCGCGAAGACGAGGGTCGCCCCGTCGTCGCGCACCGCCAGGTCGTGGTGGACCACCCGGTCGCGCAACGCCCCCAGGTCGTCGGCCCCGGGCACGAGCACCGTGACCTCGCCGAGGCCCAGCGACGCGGCCCGGGCCCCCGCTCCCGCGCTGTTCCACGTGTTGACTGCGATGTGGTGGTGGTACCCGCCGGCGGACACGAACAGTGCGCCCTGCCACGTGCCGGTGACCTCGAAGCCCAGGGTGTCGACGTAGAAGGACCGAGCGGCCGCCAGGTCGCCGACCTGCAGGTGGACGTGACCGATGCCGGCGTTCCCGACGGGACCCTGCAACGCCTCCGCGGTGACGTGCTCCCGGAGGAACGCATTGGGGTCCAGGGCCAGCGTGTCCATCCGCACGTGGCCCTGGGCGTCCCAGGACCAGTCCTCCCGGGCCCGGTCCCAGTACAGCTCGACGCCGTTGCCCTCCGGGTCCGTGAGGTAGAAGGCCTGCGACACGAGGTGGTCGGCACTGCCGGAGTACAGCTGCGCGGCCCGGGTGGCGACCGAGGCGAGCGCCACCGCGAGCGACGCGCGGTCTGCGAACACGATTGCCGTGTGGAACAGTCCTGCCTGGCCGCGCCGGGGCCGCGGCAGGTCGGGTGCGTACCGCAGCACCATCGACGGGACGCCGGCCCGACCGAGGACGACGACGTCCGGGCGGCCCACGCCCGGGATGCGTGCGTCGGCCTGCTCGATGACCTGCAACCCGATGGCGTCCCGGTAGAAGGCGAGCTCGGCGTCCAGGTTGCCGACGAGCAGGGTCACGGGGCCCATCGCCGTGCCGGCGGCCAGCTGGTCCCCGTGGGACGAGCCGGCGGGACGGTCGAGCCCGTCACGACGGATGAAGGTCGTCGGAGGGACGGCGCTGCCGGACTGCGTGGTCTGGGTCATGGTGGGCTCCTCGGTCTGCACGGAGTCCGCACTATAGTTGACGCTTCAACTGTTGGCTAGGCCTGCGGTCCGGCGGCGCAGCGCCGTCAGTCACCGCCGCTGCGGTTGCGCCCGAAGCCCTCGAGGAACCGCGGTCCGCGCGCGGCCAGCTCGGCATCGAAGTCCGCCGACCACGTCCCGAACGGCCGGACCGAGAGCGCGTCGTTGGCGAACCGGGCGTCGTCGGTGACCTCCGTGACGCAGAACGACGGGATGACCAGGTCGACGACCGGTCCCCCGCGCTCCACCTCGGCGATGACCAGCGGACGGTTCGCCGCGGCGAACACGTCGATGATCCAGCCGTCCTCGCCCAGCCACACGGCGTACCGCTGCTTGACGACCCGGCGGCCCCCGCGTCGCACCAGCTGCAGCCCGACCCCGACGTCGATCTCCCGCTCCGCCTCGTAGCGCGTGCCACCCACCATCGGGCTCTTCACCGTCACGGCGCAGAAGTCGAAGGAGTCGGCATGCTCGTCGAGCAGGGCCAGCTCGTCACCGGGCTCGCGGACCGTCGACAGGTCCACCTGCGTCGTCCCCGCCTGCGCCCGGACCCGGAGCGCATAGCCCTCGTCCGCCAGGAAGTAGCTCTGCACGATGAGCGCCGGAGCATCCAGCACCGGCCAGGGCAGTTCCCGCACGAAGAACCGTCGCTCGAACTCGAAGTCCCCGCCCGGCTCGCTCATCGCCGCTCCCGTCGTGGCCCTGGACATCGATCCGACCGCGACGCTACGCGCGGCGCACGGCCGTGCCGGCGCCGCCACGCAGGACGCACGCCGGCACCGCCGGACCGATCACGGGATGAGCACGGCCCGCCCGGTCAGCCTGCCCTCGCGCAGCCGCTGGTAGACGTCGACGGCCTGGTCCAGCGGGAACTTCTCCACGTGCAAGCCGATCTGACCGGACTCGGCCAGCGCCAGCACCTCGAGCAGCTCGGGCCGGCTGCCCCAGTACGGGATCGTCACCGAGCACTCGAACGGGACGGCGCCGAACTGCACCGGCAGCGTGCCGCCGGCCAGCCCGACGATCGTCAGGTGGCTGCGGCTCGCCACGACCTTCGCTGCCAGGTCGATCGTGGGCTGCGCACCCACGAAGTCGACGACGAACTCGGCGCCGTACCCACCCGTGATCTCGCGCACACGGTCCGCCGCGGCCGCGTCGGAGATGACGGTCTCGTCCGCGCCGACCTGACGCGCCAGCTCGAGCTTCTCCTCCGACACGTCCAGCGCCACGACCTTCGCCGGGCTGAGCGCCTTGAGGATCTGGATGCCCATGTGGCCCAGGCCGCCCGCCCCGATCACCACGGCCGTGGTGCCCGGGGCGAGCAGCGGCAGCGAGCGCTTGATCGCGTGGTACGGGGTCAGCGCCGCGTCGGTGAGCGGCGCCGCGGTGGTCGGGTCCAGGGTGCCCAGTGGCACGAGCCACCGCTCGTGCGGCACCAGCAGGTACTCGGCCATGGCGCCGTCCCAGCCCAGGCCCGGGGACGCCTTGCCGATCTCCGCCGCGTGCAGGCAGTAGTTCTCTTCACCAGCCACGCAGCGTGAGCAGTGCCCGCAGCCCCACGGGCCGTAGACCGCGACCGCGTCGCCCTCGTGGACGGTCTCCACCCCCGCGCCGACGCCCGCGACCACGCCCGCACCCTCGTGACCGAGGGTGAACGGGACCGGGTAGGCGACCTGTGGCCAGTCCATCACGTGCAGGTCCGAGTGGCACACACCGGCGCTCGTCACCGTGAGGAGCACCTCGCCCGGACCCGGCTCGGGCACCGGGATGTCGCGCACCTGCGGCGGCGTCTGCGCCGCGACCATCTGGACAGCCTTCATGGAAAGCACTCCCTACGTCGTCGGTCAGGCGCCGACCACGGGCCGCTCGGCGACGGTGCTCGGGCCTGGTGATGCTCCTGATCCTGGCGTCTGCCCCACCGCCGGGCAAGGGATCGCGGGGCGCGGGCCTGCACCCGGACGCCTGCCCGGCCTGCGTCGGCGCGGCCGACGTAGCATGGCGGTTCGGCCGATCGACCGGACACTTGACCCAGCTCGGCGCGTCCCGGCGCTGCCGGTCGACCGAGGCCCGGAACGTCACGAGGACGGAGCAGTCATGGACACGGTCCGGAGCGGCCAGCCGGCGGACGAGCCCGATGCCGGGACGCCGGTGGGCAACCCAGACCGCGTGCGGGTCTGACCGCCGGCCAGGCACCGCGAGCCGTGACGTGACGCAGCGCATCGAGGACTACGGCCTCATCGGCGACCTCCAGACGGCCGCGCTGGTGGGGCGGGACGGTTCCGTCGACTGGCTCTGCCTGCCCCGGTTCGACTCCCCCTCCTGCTTCGCAGCTCTGCTGGGCACCCCGGACGCAGGCTGCTGGCGGATCGCCCCGGTCGGGGCCGACATGTGCACGCGCCGGCGCTACCGGGGCGACACGCTCATCCTCGAGACGGACTGGGTCACCCCGGACGGCAGCATCCGGGTGGTCGATGCCATGCCGCCGCGGGGACGGACCCCGGACGTCGTGCGGATCGTGGTTGGCCTGTCCGGGACCGTCCGGGTGCGCTCGGAGCTGCGGGTGCGCTTCGACTACGGCAGCCGGGTCCCCTGGGTGCGCCGAACCGAGCACGGCTGGTCCGCCGTCGCCGGGCCGGACGCGGTCTGGCTGGACACGCCCGTCCCGCTGGTCGGCCAGGGGCTGTCCACCGTCGCAGAGGTCACGGTGCGCGCCGGCGACGAGGTGCCGTTCGTGCTCAGCTACGGCCCGTCCTACGAGCCCCGACCTCGGCACGTCGATCCGCGGCAGGCCGTGCAGCAGACCGAGGACTTCTGGACGGACTGGATCGCCTCATGCCGCTACGACGGCGTCCGGGCGGACGCCGTCCGTCGGTCGCTGCTCACGCTCAAGGCGCTCACCTACGCCCCCAGCGGGGGTGTCCTCGCCGCCGCGACGACCTCGCTGCCCGAGCAGCTCGGCGGACCGCGCAACTGGGACTACCGGTTCTGCTGGCTACGGGACGCGAGCCTCACGCTGCAGGCGCTGCTCGAGACGGGCTTCGTGACCGAGGCCAAGGCCTGGCGGGAGTGGCTGCTGCGCGCCGTCGCCGGCGACCCGTCGCGGCTGCAGATCATGTACGGCATCGACGGCTCCCGGCGACTGCCCGAGCAGACCCTCGACTGGTTGCCCGGCTACCAGGCCTCCGGTCCCGTGCGGGTGGGCAACGCGGCCGCCGGCCAGCTCCAGCTGGACGTGTGGGGCGAGGTGCTCGACGTCCTGCACCTGGGCCGTGCGCACGGCCTTGCCGCTGAGCAGAGCACCTGGGACCTGCAGCGCATGCTCATGGACCACCTCGAGGGGCACTGGTCGGAGCCGGACAACGGGCTGTGGGAGGTGCGCGGCCCCCGCCGGCAGTTCGTCCACTCCAAGGTGATGGCCTGGGCCGGGGTTGATCGGATGGTCTGCGCGGTCGAGGATTTCGGCGTGGAGGGTCCGGTGGACCGCTGGCGGGCGCTGCGCGCGACGATCCACGAGGAGGTCTGCGACCGCGGCTACGACCCGGAGCGCGGCACCTTCACCCAGTTCTACGGCTCCCACGGGCTGGACGCCGCGCTCCTGCTCAT
Source organism: uncultured Actinomycetota bacterium (assembly GCA_963703555.1). Taxonomy (GTDB): domain Bacteria; phylum Actinomycetota; class Actinomycetes; order Actinomycetales; family Cellulomonadaceae; genus CAVPEV01. The sequence goes on from CAVPEV010000001.1 coordinate 24,746, forward strand.
CCCCAGCGTCGGCTTCCTGCCCGCCTCCGACCCGCGCGTGGTCGGCACCGTCGACGCCGTCCAGCGGGAACTGGCCTCCGACGGTCTGGTGCTGCGCTACCTGCCCGATGCGGACGGTGGCGTGGACGGTCTGCCCGGCACCGAGGGTGCCTTCCTGGCCTGCTCGTTCTGGCTGGTCAGCGCCCTGGCACAGGTGGGCCGGCACGACGAGGCCGCACAGCTGTTCGATCGCCTGGTCGGGCTGCGCAACGACCTGGGGCTGCTGAGCGAGGAGTACGACGTGGTGACCGCCCAGCAGCTCGGCAACACCCCGCAGGCGTTCAGCCACCTCGGCCTGGTCAACGCCGCGATCGCACTCAGTGCGCCCGGCGGGACGCACCCCGCGCGAGCACGGGCCTCCCGGCGTCGCCGCGGGCCGTACCTCAGGTAGCCCTCGCTACGCCGTCACGTCGGCCGTCGCGGCGCGGACCGCGGGCAGCACCTGCGTGCCCAGCAGCTCGATCGCCTCCATGACCATGGCGTGCGGCATCGCGCCGACACCCACCTGCGCGAGGAAGCGCCGGTGGGCGAACAGGCCGTGCTGGTAGAGGATCTTGTCCGTGATCTCCTGCGGGCTGCCGCAGAACACGGCCCCGCGCTGGGTGCGCATGACGTCGAAGTCGGACCGGCCGAGGGTGGACATCCCCCGCCCACGCAACATGGTCGTCATGTACGCCGAGTAGTAGGGGTAGAAGTCGTCGGCGGCGCGCTGGCTGGTCCGTGCGACGTGCAGATGGGAGTTGATGCCGACGCCCGGCGCCGGCCGGCCGGCCTGCTCCGCCGCCCGCTGGTGCAGCCGGGCCAGCGGGGTGAAGCGCTCGGCGGCACCGCCGATGATGCCGATCATCATCGGCAGGCCCAGCCGCCCCGCGCGCAGCGCTGACTCCGGGGTCCCTCCGACGGCGACCCAGACCGGCAGCGGGTCCTGCACCGGGCGCGGGTAGACGCCGGCGTTGACCAGCGGCGCCCGGCTCGTCCCCCGCCAGGTGACCTCCTCGCGCTCCCGCACCGCCACGAGCAGCGCGAGCTTCTCCTCGAACAACGTGTCGTAGTCGGCCAGGTCGTAGCCGAACAGCGGGAACGACTCGATGAAGGCGCCCCGACCCGCCATGACCTCGGCACGCCCCCCGGACAGCAGGTCGACCGTCGCGAACTCCTGGAAGACCCGGACCGGGTCGGCGGAGCTGAGCACAGTGACCGCGCTGCTCAGCCGGATCCGTTCGGTGCGCGTGGCGAGCCCGGCAAGGATGACGGCCGGGGCGGAGGACACGAAGTCCGGGCGGTGGTGCTCCCCGATGCCGACGACGTCCAGACCGACCTGATCGGCCAACGTCACCTCCTCGACGAGGTCCCGCATCCGCTGTGCGGGGCTCGTGGTGCGGCCGGTGTGCGGGTCGGCCACCAGCTCGACGAAGGTCGAGATGCCGATCTCCATGCTCATGCGGGCTCCTGCCGTAGGTGGGATGTGAGGCACCGGAAAACGGGAGCGACGGGCGGGGGCCGACCGGGGTGCGAGCCGCAGGACCCGTTCAGGACCGACGCACGCCGGCCGACTCCTCCGCGCTGCCGCGCTCCGGGGCGGCCCACCGGTGCGCCCAGGCGACCAGGGCGTCGAGCACGGGTTCCAGGTCGCGCCCCTGGTCCGTCAACCGGTACTCCACGCGCACCGGCGTCGTGGGGTACACGTCGCGACGGACCACACCGGCCGACTCCAGCTCGTGCAGCCGTTGGTTGAGCATGGTGTCGCTGATTCCCGGGGCCGCCGCCCGGAGCTCGCTGAACCGCCGGCAGCCCAGGAACATCGCGCGCAGGAGCACTCCCGACCAGCGCGCTCCCACCAGCTCCACGGCCCGGTGGAAGTGGGGACAGACCGGCAGCACCGCGGCGTCGGGCACCTGGCCGCCGGCCGGGCCCGCGACGGGCGGTACTGCGGAATACTTGGTCACGACGGAAACCGTAGCATGGCTGATCGGAGTCGAGCCCTGCTCGGTCCCCACGCGCACGCAACGGTGCACCGGGGACGGCGGGTTTACTGTCGGAGGCATGCAGCGCACACCCGGCGCCCCGGCATGACCGCCCGCGTGGTGGTCATGTCCCCGCTCGGTCCCGAGGACCGGGCTGCCATGATCGCCGGCCTCGACGGCACCGCCGACCTGGTCGACCTGCCCGACGCCGGCGATCCTGCGCGTGCCGACGTCCTCTCCCGTGCCGACGCGCTGGTCGGCTGGCACCCGGACCGTGAGCTGACCGAGGACGACTGGGCGTCCGCGGGCCGCGTGCGGTTCCTGCAGACCGTCTCTGCCGGCCTCGACCACGTGAGCTTCGACCGGATCCCGGACTCGGTGACGGTCGCCGGCAACGCCGGCGCGTTCGCCGCTCCGATGGCCGAGCACACCGTGGCCATGGTGCTGGCTGCGGCCAAGCGCCTGCTGCCCGCCCACCGTGAGCTGATGGCCGGCACGTTCGACCAGTTCACGCCGGGGCGGCCGATCGCCGGGCAGACCGCGGTCATCCTCGGCTACGGCGGGATCGGCCGAGCCGTGGCCCGTCTGCTGCGTCCGTTCGGTGTCCGGGTCGTCGGGGTCAACCGCAGCGGGCGCGGCGACGAGTCCGCCGACGAGGTGGTGCAGGTCGGCGACCTTGCCCAGGTGCTGCCCCGGGCGGGGATCCTGATCGTGAGCCTGCCGCTCACGCGAGCGACCGAGGGGTTGATCGGCGCTCGCGAGCTGGCACTGCTGCCCCGGGACGCGATCCTCGTCAACGTCGCGCGCGGCGAGATCATCGACCAGGACGCCCTGTACGAGCGACTCGTCGCCGAGCCTGCCTTCCTCGCCGGGATCGACGCCTGGTGGGTCGAGCCGTTCCGGCACGGCCGCTTCGAGCTGCGGCACCCGTTCCTCGAACTGCCCAACGTGCTGGGATCCCCGCACAACTCCGGGGCCGTCGCCGGCGCCAACGTGGAAGCCGCGCGGCGGGCGGGGGCGAACGTGGCGCGCTTCCTTCGCGGCGACCCACCCACCGGCGTGGCCGGCCCGGACGACCGGTTCCGCGGCTGACCCGGCCATGCCCAGGACCCGGCCTCTCGTGCCCCACCCAGCGGTGGGTGACCTGGCGAGCGCCGTCGCCGCGACCCCCCGGTGGGTGGCTCGTCTGCGACCGGCGGGGCGCTCGACCGTCCTGTCGATCGGGACAGTCAGCTCCGGCGTGATAGCCGCCGCGTCGTACGTCGTCGGCGACGTGGGGCGCACGTCCGGGCTGTGGGACGTGGCGCTGTTCCGCACCGTGCACGGCAGTCCTGTCATGGCTGCCCTCGCCGGGGTGGGTCTGGTCGGCAGCACGCTCGGCCTGGTCGTGGCGTGGCTGCTGCTCGGCCGGTTGCTCGCCGGGCGGCCGGCAGACGGCGCGCGGACCGTCGTGACCGCCGCGGTCGCATGGAGCCTGCCGCTGGTGATCGCACTGCCCTTGTTCAGCAAGGATGTCTTCGCCTATGTCGGGCAGGGCCGGCTGATGGACCATGGCATCGACCCGTACCGGGCAGGCATCGGCACGATCCCGGGCTGGTGGAGCCTGGGGGTCGACCCGTTGTGGGCGACCACCCCTACCCCGTACGGGCCCGTGTGGCTGCTCATCGAGCAGGGCATCGTCGGCGCACTGCTCCCCGTGAGCTACCTGGCAGTCCTCCTGGCGTTCCGGCTGGTCGCCGTCGGTGGCATCGCGCTCACCGGCTACTCCTCCTGGCGGCTGTCCCGCAGCACCGGGCGCGACCCCGCGAGGGTGTTGTGGATCGTGTCGGCGAGCCCGTTGGTCCTGCTCGTCCTGATCCTGGGAGCGCACAACGACGCCCTGATGATCGGCCTCGTCCTCGCCGGGATGTCCGCGGCCGGGGCTCGACGACCGGGCTGGGCACTGACGTTCGTCACGCTGGCGGTCGGCGTCAAGCCGGTGGCCCTGGTCGCACTGCCGGTGATCGGCCTGGCCCACGTCGGGCTCCAGGCCGACTGGCACCGCACGATCCGGTACTGGTCCGCCTCGATCGCCACCTGCCTGGCGGGCCTGGGGGCACTCGGTGCCATCCTCGGCGTCGGCGTGCAGTGGCTGTGGAGCATGGCCACACCCTCGGTCATCACCACGTGGTTCGCTCCGACCTCCGTCCTGGCAGCAACGCTGCGGGCGCTCGCCGACGGCCTCGGCCTGAACGGGGACGCAGCCTTCTCCGCCACCAAGACCCTCGGGATGGTCGTGGCCATCGGGCTCGGCTGCTGGGTTCTGGTCACCCGCCGCTCGCTCCCGCCGCTCACGCGGTTGACCCTCGCCTTCGGCGTGGTCATCGCCCTGTCCCCGGTGATCCACCCGTGGTACGTCACCTGGGGGCTGTGCTTCGCAGCCGTGGCCGGGCTGATCGAGGGCCGCCGGGCCGTCCTCATCACCACGTGCGGCACCGTCTTCCTGTTGCTGCAGTGCTTGCTCGCGGTGCGCTACCACGACGCCTCCGGCGTCCCCACCGGGGTGGCCGCGCTGCTCGATGCCTCCGCCGTCGCGGGCGCGGTGGTCCTGTGCTGGGCCGCATGGGCGTGGAGCCGTCAGCGCGCCCTCCCCCAGGAGCCGCTGGCGACGGCCGACGAGGCTGCCGCCGGCTGTGACGACGCGCTGACGGGCGTTCCGACGGCCAACGGGACACCCGCAGCCAGCCGGCTGCGTCACCCCCCGACGCGCTTGCCGGCGACGGCCGACGAGTAGAGCCGCGCCCGGACGTGGTCCGCGACCCGTGCGTGGTCCGCGACCCGTGGTACGCCGCCGGCAGGCGCCGGGGGTGCCCGGGTCTGCCCCGAACCGAGCTCTACTGTTGGCTCAGCCCCAGCCGCGGATAGAGCACGGCGAACCCCCCGTCGAGCCCGCCGTTGAGCGCGCCGATGCCATGTCCTCCGTTCTGGACCTCGTAGTACGTCACCTGCATCCCGGCGGACCGGGCAGCCGCCGACAGGTGCTGGGCCGCGGGAATGTATGCCCGGTCGTCGCTGGAGACCGTGAACACGCCGACGGTGTCCGGATAGCGGTGCTGGGCGAGGATCACCGTGGGCTTCTGCGCGTCGTACGCCGACTGGTTCCCCTCGAAGATGCTCTTCAGCACACCTGCGGCATGCTCCGCACCCGGGTACTCCTCGCCGGAGATGTCCACCACGTTGCCCCACAGGTCGGGGTGCTTGGCGACGAAGGAGATCGCGCACTGGCCGCCGTTGGAGTAGCCCGCGATCGTCGTGTGGGCCCGGTCGGTCAGGACGTTCAGATGGCTACGCGCCCACCCCAGGACGTCGGTGTTGACGTAGGTCTCGACCTTGCCGAACTGCGCCGTGTCCAGGCAGAGGGTGTCCTTGGCGGGATCTCCCAGCTGGTCCGCGACGACGACGATGGGTGCGAGCCCCTGGTGCGCCGCGGCGTACCGATCGAGCATCGCGGCGACGGGCCCCGGGTCCGGGTTGCCGGGCTGGCCCATCAGCAGCACCACCAGGGGCAGCGCCGGAGGGTGCGAGGTCAGCGCGGCCGGCGGCAGGTAGATGCCCGCCGGCCGCGCCCGGAAGCCCGATGCCGGCGCAGGGATGACCGCCGACCCGATGGTCCCCTTGGCCGGCATGCCGGCCGGCGCGGTCCAGGTCGCCCACAGCGGCCCGGCCGCGGTGCCGGTCGCGGTGGGCGACGCCGCCAGCGCGGGCAGGGCCACCTGGTCGACGGTGGAGATGCCCAGCAGGGAACCCACGGTCGGGTCCAGGCCGTACAGCGCGTTCACGCCGACGACCGAGGTCGCCACCATGACGACGGCACCGAGCACGGCCCCGGCCTTCCGCCGCGCCGTCGAGTTGCGCCAGTTCATGGCAGCCAGGCCCAGCCCTGCGAAGCAGCCCACCACCCAGGCGCGGGTGGACCAGCCCAGTGCAGTGCCGAACAGGTCGAGCGGGCCCTCGGCCACCCACAGCACCAGCGCCCCGACCACCGCGCCGCCGGCGAGGCCCGCGGCCGCACGGCGGGGCCATCGACTGCCGCGCCGGGCGAGGAGCGCCAGGCCCGTCACTGCGGCGACCGCGTAGGCGGTGTGCACGACCACGGGCAACAGCAGCGGCAGCTGGAGAAGGGCGTGCACGAGACTCCTCATCGAGGGGTGGCGGCGAGCTCGCGGCGGCTCGCGGCGGGCAGCTGGGACCTGAGCTCCGGCGCCGCCTGCGCAGGCACCCTGCTGTGGCCTGGCTGGTCCGCGGGCGGCGCGCCGGCCCCGGGACCACCTGAGCCGTGCCGGTGGCTCTCGTTGAGCCGGTTGAAGAGCCGCAGCGCCATGCCCAGGGAGGCGTCGGGCACGTAGGCGAGCGCCACCGCACGGCCGATCGCCGGCAGGGCCGCCGCGTCCGCGTAGATGAGGTACATGGGCCTCAGCTCCGGCTGGAACTTCGCCTTGAACCGCATCAGCGAGCGGAACCCGTACACCGGTTCCAGGCGGGTCCCGACGTAGTCGAGCAGTCGCTCCAAGGGGTCAGGGCGGGCGGTGTCGCCGTGACCCTGGGACGGCGCCAGCTCCTCCGCGCGGGCCAGCGGCGCTCCCGAGAGGCTCAGCACCGAGTAGCCCTCGGCCTGCAGGTCCAGCGCGGCCTGCGCGATGAGGAGCTCGGTGCCGTTGCGGAACCCGTCCGTGCGGCGCCGCATGAAGTCCAACGTCCAGCCGACGACGATCCCGCCCTCGCCGTAGATCGGCAGCCACGAGGCGACCGCATGGACGAGCCCGGCCTCGTCGACGGCCACCGAGCACCGCACCTGGGGGTCGTCGAGCTGGTCGACCCCGCCCAGCGTGAAGCCCATCTCAGGCAGCGACTGCTGGGCGACCCATTCCTCGGAGATGGACTGGATCTGCACGACGGTGCTCAGGTCGGCGGTGCGGTAGTCGATCCATTCCGTCCGCACGCCCTCGCGCCGAGCCCGGTTGAGGGCGGTCCGCACGTCCTGGAACCGCCGTCCGCTGAACGTCAAGGACCCGAGGGGCAGGATGGTCTCCTCCGCGATCTGCACGCTGCTCCATCCGGCCGCCGCACAGCTCTCCTCCAGCTGCGCCGTCGCCGAGTAGAAGCAGGGGACGGTGCCCGCCGACTCGCAGAACCGGGCGAAGTCCTGCACCGCGGTCGCCCGCTCCGACACCGGCCCGACCGGGTCGCCCATGGTCAGTGCAACGCCTTGGATCACGCGGTAGGCGACATACGTGGTACCGGTCGTGGTGAACCAGTACTCGTTGTCCGGCCACAGCGTCATCCAGCCCAGCGACGAGCCCCCGTGCGCCATGAGGATCGACCGGGCGGGTTCGTTCTGGCTGCCGATCGCCGGCGGACGCCGCCGGCCCCCACGCAGGATGAGCAGGCACGCAGCCGCCCAGAACGCGACCCCGATCCAGTCGAACAGGAGCCGCGCCGCCGACCCCGTCGGCAGTCGACTCGGCACCAGGCCGAACGTCAGCCCCACCGGAACGAGCCGCAACGGGAAGTCGGCGATCAGCGCGCCTGCCGTCGGGGCGCTCTGCCACTGAGCCGGGACGAGCAGACCGACGGCGACGTAGACGCCGCCGGACGCGAGGGCCAGGAGCGCGACGTGTCGGGCCAGCCTCCGGTAGATCCCCGCCGGGGCACGCACGGTGAAGAGGTCCCGCCCCAGGATGAGGACCACCACGGCCACCGTGAGCGGGACGAGGCATGGCAGGACCAGCCGAGTGAGGAGCAGCGCGGGCCGGACGTCGGTGAAGGCGCCGGTCGGCAGCGCGGAGCCGACATCGGCCAGGAAGTAGTCCCCTATCGCCGCCACGGCCAGGGTGGCCTCGAGAGTCAGCGCGGCGATCCATGCCGACCGATGGCCGCGGCGAAGGCCGGCGGCGGCAAGCAGGAGGAGCAGTGCGGGCAGGCAGGACATGATGGTCACGCCCAGGCCGGGGTGCAGGTTGAGCTGGCCCATGGTGCACGCCAACGACGCCGGGTGCTCCGCGCAGACGTCGACGACGACGGCAGGTGCCACGCCGTGGATGTTGGCGACGAGATACCCAAGCACGGCGAAGGGGCCGGCAGGCCTCGGCGTCAACGTCGCCAGCAGCGGTCCGACGGCGGTGGCTGCCACCATGACGGCGGCCAGGATCCGCGCTTCGTGCACCGAGCCCACCGGGCTCGGGCGGGCCGGGGCGCGATGCATCACCCGCCCCAGCAGCAGACCGGTGAGGGCAGCCACGATGAGCAGCACCGCAACGCCGCCACCGTCGAACAGGGCCATCGTCGCGAACAGGGTGAGGCTGCCGACCCGGACCCGTCGTCGCCACAGCATCGGCAGCCACGCGCTCGCCGCGAGCGCCGCTCCGACGACACCCAGGACCGGACCACCGTAACGGACTGCCAGGAATGCGTGTGCCCCACCCGACCGGGTGGAACCGGCCATCACCGTCAGTGCTGCCAGCGTCGCCGCCGCGACCATGTGCGAGGCGACCAGCGCGATGGCGTAGCGGGCGGTACCGAGCCGCTGCTCGGCGAAGATCCCGAGACCCAGGAGTGCCACGGTCCCCCACACGTAGCTGCCGATGTTCGGCGCCCAGAGGAGCGAGAGCAGAAGGGACAACGGGTGGCCGAGCTGCAGCCTGCCCTCGAGAAGCACGTCCCGCCTGAGCTGACCATGCGGACCGGCCAGCAGGCTCGCGGTGCCCGCACCGAGCACCCAGAAGATCACCACCAGCGCGAGGGTGAGCGGTGCCTGGTGAGCAGCCCTGCCGAATGCCGTGGCGGACCACCGGGGCACCCGGCGTAGCCGGTTCACCGCTGCAACGTCGGCGCTCATGACCGCACCGTCTTCACCATGTACCCCATCTGTCGTGCGGCTTGCATCGCGCCGCAGGCTCGCATCGTCGTCTGAGGTTTCGCTGGGAATCACGTGGACGGTACCTGAGGCCGTCAGGTCGTAGTGCGGTCACCACGGGTCCGCGCGGCGACGGCAACGCCACCCGGCCGCGTTCATCGGGACCTGGCGGTGCGCCGGACCCGCGCACCCGGGGCAAGCGACACGTATCTCGCGCGCCCCTCCCGGCGCAATGTGACGGCAGATGCGCCTGAGGTACAGTCGCACCATGCCGGTATGGCTCACGCTCGCGATCACAAAGAGCGCCGCCAGGGCGATCAGATTCCTTGGCAGGGGTGGCGGCCACGCCTATCCTGGGAAACTCGCCGACACGCTGGACCCGCACCTTTCAAGAAAACTAGCCAAGAACCTGCCGCACGGCATCGTCATGGTCACCGGCACCAATGGGAAGACGACCTGCACCAAGCTCATCGCCGCCGCGCTGGAGGCGAACGGCGAACGCGTGCTCACCAACAGCACGGGCTCGAACCTCAAGCGCGGAATCACGTCGGCGCTGATCTCGGCGGCGAGCCTGCGCGGCCGGTTCACCCAGACGGTCGGGCTCTTCGAGGTCGATGAGGCAAGCCTGCGGCGGGTCACGCCCGACCTGGCGCCCCAGCACATCGTGGTGCTCAACCTGTTTCGCGACCAGCTCGACCGGTACGGAGAGCTGGACACGACGGCCGCCCTCATCGGCGAAGGCATCGCTGCGACGACCGCGCGGCTGTACCTCAATGCCGACGACCCGTTGGTCGCCAGCCTGAGCAGGTACGCAGGCAGTGCGAACCGAGTGAGCTACTTCGGCATCGACGACCTTCCGGCCGGCACCGCCCCGGACGGACAGACCGCGCCCGATTCGGACCGGTGCCCGATCTGCCGGTCGAGGCTGAAGTTCAGCCGGGTCTTCTACGGTCACCTCGGTCATTACACGTGCCCGAACGGCGACTTCGAGCGTCCGCAGCCGACCGTCGAGATCACCGGGGTGACCTCGGCCGACGCGTCCGGTTCGCGCTTCACGGTGGCGGTCGACGGCAGTCCGAGCGAGATCGAGTTCCCGCTGGCCGGCACGTACAACATGGACAACGCACTCGCAGCGCTCGCCCTGATGAACGGGCTGGGTGTCGATCAAGCAGTGGTGGCGCGGAGCCTGGCGTCAACCGTCGCTGCGTTCGGGCGGGTGGAGACCCTCGAGCTGGCGGGTCGCACCGTGTACCTCCTGCTGGTCAAGAACCCGGTCGGGCTCTCGCAGGTGCTTCAGACGTTCGTCACGGGACTCGCAGCGCCACGGCTGCTGTTCGCGATCGCCGACCTGCAGGCGGACGGGCGCGACGTCTCCTGGCTGTGGGACGTCCCGCTGGAGCAGCTGATCCCAGCCGGCGCAGTCGTCCTCACGTCGGGAATCCGCGGCGCCGACATGTCGCTGCGCCTGCACTACGCAGGGATCTCCTCCGATCTGGTGCAGCCGCTCGACGCGGCCGTGCGCCGGTTGGTCGACGAGACGCCGGCAGGCGGTACCGCCTTCATCCTGCCGACGTACACGGCAATGCTCCAGATCCGCAAGTCGTTGTCACGCCAAGCGCCGATGCAGGAGGTGTGGAAATGACCGAACCCATCGTCATCGCCCATCTCTACCCACGCGAAATGAACATCTACGGTGATCTCGGCAACGTCATAGCCTTGCGCAAGCGCCTGGAGTGGCGCGGATTTCAGGTCGTCGTCCGGCCGGTGGACGTGGGTGTCTCGTTCGACGTCGACGAGGCCGACATCGTCTTCGGCGGAGGAGGCCAGGACTCCGGGCAGCTGGTCATCGGAGAAGATCTGGCCGCCCGCGGCGAGGACCTGCGTCGGGCCGCAGCCGCCGGCACCCCGATGCTCGTCATCTGCGGGACGTACCAGTTGTTCGGGCGCGGGTTCACCACCCTGGACGGGCGGGAGATTCCCGGCATCGGCGTGCTCGGTGCGCAAACGGTTGCCAGCACGGTCCGGATGATCGGCAACATCGTCCTCGACAGCCCGTTCGGGCGGCTCGTCGGGTTCGAGAACCACTCCGGGCAGACCGTGCTCGACGCCGGCCAGCGTCCGCTCGGCACCGTGACGAAGGGCTACGGCAACACGCCCGACGGCGGGTACGAGGGTGCGATCAGCAACAATGTCATCGGCACCTACCTGCACGGGCCCGTGCTGCCGAAGAACCCACGGCTCGCCGACCACCTCGTGCTCGCGGCCCTGAACCGTCGCCACGGGGTGAGCGACCTCGCTCCGCTGGACGACTCACTGGAGAGACAGGCGGCAGAGGTCGCCGCCGGCCGGCCGCGATAGCCGGGGCCGCGGGCGTGGCCACGCCCGACGACCGGTTCCGCGGACAGACCGCGTGACCAGCGCCGGGGCCGGCCTCCATCGCCGGGGTGGCCGCGACGAGGCGGTCGACCGTCTTCGTGTGGATCACGCCCGGGCACACCGAGTTCACCTGGATGCCCACCTGCGCGGACTCCAGCGCCGCGGACTTCGTGAGGCCGTTCACGCCGTACTTCGACGCCGTGCATGCCGGGAGGCCCTGGAAACTGACCAGACCGGCGATCGAGGCCGTGTTCACGATGGCCCCGCCACCCACCGCGAGCATGGCCGGGATCTCATACTTCATGGGCAGCCAGATGCCCTTGAGGTTGATCCCGAGCACGCGGTCCCAGTCCGCCTCCAGGTGGTCCGCGGTCGGGGCCATGGGCCCCTCGATGCCCGCATTGTTGTGCGCGCGGTCGAGCCGCCGTACGTGTCCACCGCGCGCCGGACGCCAGCCTGGACGTCAGCAGTCTGCGCCACGTCGCACCGGATGAACGTTGCGTCCCCGTCGGTGGCCTTGATCATCTCGACGGTCTCCAGACCGCCCTCGACGACGACCTCCGCCACGACGACCTTCGCGCCCTCCCGAGCGAAGGCCTGGGCGGATGCCCGACCGATCCCCGAGCCGGCGCCGGTCACCAGCGCCACCTTGCCCCCGAGAAGCCCCATTGCACATTCCTCCGGGCCGCGGGCGTCGCCCGTCGGACGTCACCTTGGAAACGAGCAGGTCAGCCTGCGGCACGAACGCTAGCAGCGGCCCCCGGGCCCGTGCGCGGCCATACGTCACCCGCGTCGGAGCCGGGACGCAGCCCGACAATGAGATGTGCTCCAAGACCTCGTCGTCCACGAAGCAAGGGACGTTCGACGCTTTCCCGAAAGTGGGCTGGCTGGTATGCTCAATTCCTTCCCAAGCCCGCCTGGCCGCGTGCGTGACGATGGCCGCCCCGCCCACCGGTCACCCGGGCCGCAGCCAGGGCAGACCGGACGACGGGCCCGACGGCCCTGTCGCCGCCGGCAACCGACGCCGACCATGGGGATGGGACTGACGACTCGGATGGAGGCCCGCCATGCCCAGACGCATCGTTGCAGCCACTGTTGCGTGCCTGCTGCTGACGGCCGGGTGCGGTGCCGACGACGGCACGAGCAGGTCACCGACCCCAACGGCCGCGCCACCGTCCACGAGCGCGCCCACCCCCACGAGCGCACCCACCGGCCCGCCGGCACCGACCGACGCCAGCGGGCTCGAACAGCCGGCGATCTGGCCCGCGGCCGGCGTTGTCCTGTCCACCCCCGAGGCCGCGGCAGCCGACTTCGTCGCCCGCGCCCTGGGGGTGCCCCCGACGCTGGGCGAGTTCCAGCAGGGTGACGCCCGCAGCGGTGAGATCGAGGTGTTCTTCGCCGGCGAGGGAGCCAACGCCGTCCGGACGGTCCGCAGCCGCCTCCTGCTGCGCCAGCTCGGACCGCACGACGGCTGGTTCGTGCTCGCCGCGGTCAACGAGAATGCGGCCATCAGCTCTCCCGAGTCGCGCTCCACGGTCCCCGCGGCTCCCCTGACCGTCGACGGCATCGGCCGCGGCTTCGAGGCCGCCGTCATCATCGAGGCGTTCATCGCCGGCGACGAGACCGTCCTCGACCGGCAGATCACCCAGGGCGGCGCCATGGAGACGCCCGAGCCGTTCACCGTCACGCTCGACCTCTCGGGTGCATCCCCAGGCGACGTCGTCATGCTGCTGGTGCGCGGCGGCGTAGGTCACGAGCTCGACCCGGGCGACTTCGCGGCGTCCCCCGTGGTCATCGGAGACTGACGCGTCCCGGGTCTGATGCCGCTGCTCTGCGGGCTGCGGCTGTCGATCGAGGGCCGCGTCGCGGGCGTGCTCGTACGTGACGGGTGGGACGTTCCCCAGGGTCGTCATCCGGCGGCCGGGCTCTGTCCATCCACGGCCTGCTCGGCCCCGGGGTGTTCGCCGAGGACAAGGGCGGCGACATCCGCACCGCACCGCCGCGGTGACCCGGGTACGGAGCGGACAGGTCAGGCGAAGCCGAAGACCGGGGGGAACACCACGACCACGATCGCTGCCCACACCCCGTAGACGGGCAGGTAGCGCGTCTGCCAGCGCTCGAGCGCCGCGAACACCCGCCACCCCCGCAGGAACCCGACCGACAGCCAGGCGGCCCGGACGAGGTGGACGAGGAGCAGCAGGTTCAGGCCCAGGGCGGCGGCCTTGTTGGGGCTGGAGCCGAACTCGGCGATCCGGGTCAGCATCGCCGTCAGCAGGACGGCGTCGACGGCGAGCGCCGCGAGGAGCAGCACGAGCTGCAGGGTGTCGAACAGCCTGGCAGGCGCGAGCGGGTCGCGTGCGGAGGTCGAGTAGAGCAGCAGGCCGACGACGAGCATGAGGATCGCGTCCATGAGGATGAGCAGCTCGCGGTCGACCTCGACCAGCCCCCCGGCGGTCACGAGGGTGCCGAGCAGGGTCAGCAGCATGACGATCGTCAGCGGGGTGAACACCCGCGTCAGGACGGGTGCGATGTTCTCGACGACGTTCTGCTTGGCCTCGACGAGCCACGCCGCCACGACAAGCGCCCCAGGCACCGCGAACGGCAGCACCCACGTGGTCAGGACAGCCTCGGGGTCGACGCCGACGAGCTGGAGGACGCCGACGGTGAGGCCGAGCAGGACACCGCCGCCGAGCGCGAGCAGGACGAAGTAGATGGCGAGCTCGCCGGTGAACCGGGCGAAGTCCATGCGCCGCCCGTCGGAGCGCCAGCGGCCCCCGACATAGGCGACACCGACCAGCAGCCACAGGGCGACGACCGCGTGCATCGCCGCCAGCGGCTCGGTCGAACCGTCGTCCTCGAAGGGGTAGACGTTGAGCACGACTGCCAGCGCGGCCGCGGACAGGACCAGCACTCCCACCACCGGAGCGGTGAGTCGCCGCTTCCAGGCGAAGTACGCCGCGACGAACGGGGCGACCAGCAGGCCGATGTTCCGGGCCAGGGCAGCGCCGTCGAGCCAGACGAGACCGGCCCTGACCGCGAGCCCGGCCCCGACGGCCAGCGCCAGGACCACAGCGAGCTCCCGTGCCGGGAGACCGCCGGAGTCGCCAGGGGCGTCAGGGACGAGTGCGAGCTGCTTCCACAGCCGGTCGGAGTGCTCGCGGGCGAACTCGCGCGAGACGGCGTCGACGTTGCCGAGCCGCTTGATGGCGACGAGGAAGGCCTCCTGGTCGTCGAGCCCGCTCGCCTGCAGCTCACCCACCTGCTCGCGCAGGTGGTCCTCGAGCTCGTCGACGTCGGCCGGCGAGATGGCCTGGTGCCGCTGGACGTAGCCGCGCCAGCGCCCGATCTGCGCCTCGAGCTCGAGCTGCGGCGCCATCACGCCCACCCCTCGGCCGCAGCCGACGGTCGCGGCACGGACTGCCACACCTGCCGCAGCGCGTCGCCCACGACGGCCCACTGCTCCTGGCGCTCGGCGAGCACCTGACGGCCCGCCGCCGTGATCGCGTAGTGCTTGCGGCGCCGGCCGGCCTCGGAGACTCCCCAGGACGAGGACACGTGACCGAGCCTCTCGAGCCGGTGCAGCAGCGGGTAGAGCATGCCGTCGGTCCACTGCATGCCGCCGCCCGACAGCTCGCTCACCCGTTTCAGGATCGCGTACCCGTACAGGTCACCCTCCGCCAGGATGCCCAGCACGAGCGGGGTGGCCGACGCGGCGACCAGGTCCTTGTCGATGTGCACGGCACCTCCCATACCTAGAGCCGCTAGGTATGGGACCCTAGCAGCACTAGGTACGGAAAGCGACCATCGAGCGCGGTGGATACCTTGTCGCTCACGACGACGTGGGTATGCAGGTGCGCATCGCCCGCGCAGGAGTCGTGGTGGTCGAAGCCGGCTGGCGGTCATCTTCTGCCCGCCGTCTCTGGGCAGGGCGATCGGGTCGAGCCGGACGTCGCCGATGAAGTTCCCGGCAGGTCATCTCGAGGTCGGCGGCTTCGGTTCGAGCCTCAAGAGGCGGCCTTCGAGTTGCTCTGGCGGGCGGTCATTCGCCCTCGCTGAAGACCTGCTTGGCGACGAGGATCGCGGACATCGCCTTCGGCCGGCCCGCGTAGCAGGCGAGGTGGATGATCACCTCCTTCAGCTCGCCCTCGGTCAGCCCGTGCGGTGTCGGTCATGGCGTCTCCTCCGGGTCATCCGCTGGGTGGTGTGAGCTTGTAGACGAGCCCGGCGGCGTCGTCGGTCAGGTAGACGGACCCGTCGGGTCCCGGCACGGCGTCGACGCTGCGGCCCCAACGGGACCCGCCCGGGTCCTGGAAGCCGGTCACGAGCGCCACAGCAGGCTCGAGCGTGGTGGTGGCAGCGTCCCAGGCGCTGTAGGCGACGTAGGGCTCGCGGGGCGGCTGCCGGTTCCACGAGCCGTGTGCCGTGATCAGCGCACCGTCGGCGAGCGAGTCGGGGAGGGCGGAACCGTGGGTGAAGACCAAGCCGATCGGGGCGCTGTGGGCAGGCAGGCCGAGCTGGGTCCTGCCGATGCTGGCGCAGTCCAGCGCACTCCCGTCGGCGTTGCTGATCGGGTCGGCGACATAGCCCGGCTCACGCAGGTCCTCGTGGTCGCGGGAGTCCGGCACGCAGTAGGGCCAGCCCAGGTCGGTGCCAGGAGCGATCCTCGAGACCTGGTCATGAGGGTGCTCGTTGACGTAGTCCGACGTGGTCTGCCCGTACTGGCCGGTGTCGTCGCGGAAAGGGTAGGGCTGGTTGTCGGCCTGGTTGACCGCGGCGAACAGGGTCCCGTCCGGGGCGAAGGACAACCCCTCGCCGTTGCGCACGCCCACGGCGATCGTCCGGTTGCCGGTTCCGTCGAGGTTCACCTGCGCGATCGTTCCCCGCTGGGGCGTGGAGGTGCGATCGACGGGGTCGCTGTTCGTGGCCGAGCCGACGTTGTAGACGACGACGTCGTCGCGGACGGCGACCATCTTGGCGGCGTGCCCCCCGCCGGGCAGACCGTCCACCAGGACTCGCCGGCCGGCCACCGTGCCGTCGGTGTAGTCCCAGGCCACGATCCGCGTCTCCTCGCCGACGACGAGGACCACCTGGTCGCCCTGCCGCCCGACCGCGACGCCTTGCGGGTTCTCGAGGCCGTCCAGCAGGGTGGTGACGGTCGCGCCGCCGTCACCCGTGCTCGGGGTGAGCAGGGCCAGGACGCCGTCCGCACCGGTCGAGACGACGAGCCGACCGTCCGGCATCCAGACCGCCATGCGCGCGCCGGGGACGTCCGCCCACACCTCGGCGCTCCACCGGGGCGGGAGGTTCAGCGAGCGGCCGTGGGCCGGCCCGGCGTCGACGCCGGGCGGCACGGTCAACGGCACCGGCGTGAGCGCCGCACCCGGGAGCACCGCGGAGATCCCGTCCGACGCGGTCGGCACGGCCGACGCGGCCGGAGCCACAGGTCCATCCTCGGCCGTGCATGCGCCGAGGAGGATCACGGTCGCGGCGGCCACCGCGACCGTGGCGACGGGGTGTCGCGGCGGTCGACGCGCGCGGAGGTGCCTGCTCATGCTCCGAGGCTATGCACGGTCCGCTGCCGGCTGGGAGGGTCTGCTGGTACACGTGGGTGGGCGGTGACTTCCAGGCGCACGCCAGAGATGATGCCCTCGGGAGCGTCGTCCGAAAACTCCACGAAGGGACCCGCACATGAGCGGATCTCTGGACTCCGCCCGAGTCGCCGTGATCACCGGCGCCTCCTCCGGGATCGGTGCAGCCACCGCCCGCGCACTGGCCGCCGCCGGGTACAAGGTCGCTGTACTGGCCCGCCGGGCCGACCGCATCGAGGCACTGGCTGCCGAGCTTGGCGACGGTGCGCTCGCGATCCAGGCCGACGTCACCGACCGCGACCAGCTCGTCGCCGCCGCGGCCCGGGTGGCGGACGAGCTCGGCGGCGCGGACGTCATCAACATCTCCTCCGTCGCAGGCCGGACCGCCCGGCCCGCCAACGGCGTCTACGCGGCGACCAAGTGGGGCATGAACGGCTGGTCGGAGTCACTGCGGCAGGAGCTCCTGCCCGACGTCCGCGTCACCCTGATCGAACCGGGCGTCGTCGACACCGAGGTCCCGAGCCACATCACCGACGAGGCCACGCGCGAGGCCGTGCAGAAGGGCTACGACGTCGCCACCGTCCAGCCTGAGGAGATCGCCGAGGTCATCGCCTTCGTGCTCTCCCGCCCCCGGCACCTGGTGATCAACGAGGTGCTCCTGCGCCCTGCCACCCAGCAGGGCTAGCGTGCCTGACGACTGCGAAGCGAGCGAGCAAGGCGGCAGAGCCGCCGACCGAGGCCCCACGATCGCGAGGGCCTCGGTCGGCGTGCGGGGATGAATCCGCGCACACAGGGATCCCGGCAGACCGGTCACGCGCCGCGGCCGGCTCGGGCGTGTTGCTGGGCTCCGTCCCGGAGACCGCAGTCGACGTAGGGCTCGCGGCACGGCCCGGTACCGGCTCGCAGGGTGGAACGGCCTTCGTCCAGGTGCCAGCGCAGCACCACCTGGGCAGGGGTTGTGCCGTACGTGGCAGCCAGGCCCGTGGCGACCGGGTTCTCCAGCACGTTGCGGCTGCCGGGCGTGTCGGCGGGACGGCGACGATGGATGCCGCCGATCGGCGACCACGCCTGCGTGATCCCTGGCCGACGTCGCGCCCGTTTCCGTACGAGGCGCCCGTGTCGATCAGCCCGTACCCGTCCTCCAGAGCGGCGCCCACGCCGGCGATGGCCTCGTCCGGCGGGGTCTGGAACACCCCGAAGCCGAGGGCCGGGACCTGCAGTCCGTTGTTCAGGGAGACTGTGGGCTACACGCAGCACGCGTAATCGACGAGATAACCCGCGCCAGACGTGCGGAACGTCAGTACCAGGGGAAGCCCAGCCTTGTGCCGACGCACGCTATGCCGAGCAGATTGCCGCGCCCGTGATCAGTTGACCGGGCGGAAGTGCCTGGATCTGCAGCTGGACCTGCTTGCCAAGACTCTTGTTCACCGTCGCGTCGAGTGGCTTCATGTTCGACAAGTCGTCGCGCCCGCCCAGCTGCAGATCAATCGTGTGATCGACATCGCTGCCAGCCGGGACCGTGTTCCCGGTACTCTTGTACCGGGTTGACGCCGAAACGTTCGACCCCTCGGACAGGGTCCTCCTCAGCTCCCCCTGCTGAGCGACCTCGGAGTAAGCCTTCACCTTCTGGTCAGCGGCTTGACGCTGCGCTACCGTCCAGTTCGAACCGTAGTGGAGGGACAGACCGTGGGGTCCCACGGCGCTGCAGTCGTTCCACGGCTTGGGCCGCCAGGCCCCGGACTTCTCGGCGACAGCGGCAGACTTCGCAGCGGCAGTTTCGATCTCGGAGGCGGCGCTCGCGCCGTTCTCGACCCCGGACGCGGCACCTGCCCCCTTCTCGACCACCACTCCCGCCTCCCGTTCCTTCGCGATCTTGGCGAAAGCGAGTCCCGGTACCGTCGCGCCCGCGAGCGGCGATCCCGGCCTGGGCGCGGGCGTGGTCGACGCCGCGGCGGCGGTCGGCGCGGCCGAACCGCAGCAGTCGAACGGCGGAACGGCGACAGGCACACCCGACCCGCGTCGCGCCAGGCCCACCACCGGCTCCCGGATCGGCGCGGCTCCGCCGGCGCCGACCGGCCCGGCGGCGGCCGGTGAGGGTTCGCTCTCCGTCGACCTCACCTCGCCCGTCGTGACGCATGCCTCGGTGGCCGCCGATGTCGCCTGCACCGAGAGCACGCGGTACCGCGCCGAGGTCGCCAGGACCGCCATCGGCCAGGGCTGGGCGCTGGCCGTCACCGTCACCGTCCCGGGCTACCGAGGCCCCGGCGACTACAGCGGTACGGTCCTCGTCACCCTTACCGGGCCCACGGACTCGGTGCCGGTGCCGGCCGCCGTGTCGGTCACGCTCCGCGACAGCGGCGGATCGACTGCCGTCGACGACGGCGTGCTCGTGGGAACCGTCACCTGGACCTGCGGCTGAGGGCAGGGCTGCCGGGGCCGGTCGCGGGCCGGATACTCGCTCGAACCGTCAGAGCGCTGCGACCTCGGCCGCCGCGAGCGTGCCGGCGACCGGTCGCCGCGGCGCCGTCAGGCGGCGCCGGGTCGCCGCCGTGGTCGCGACGATGGCCGCGGCCGCCCAGATGGCCAGCGTGAGCGCCACGCTGCCGTCGGAGCCCACCGACCCTCCCAGCACGGCCTGGTTGAGGCCGTGGGCGATCACCGGCATCGGCAGCGCGCCGGCGAGCCACTGGAACACGGCGGGCGCCATCTGCGCCGGGAACGGCACCATGAGCGAGACCACCTGGAGGAGGCCGAACAGCAGGGCGATCACCTGACCGCGGCGCGGGGCGAGCACCAGGGTCGCCTGCTGCACCGCGCCCAGGACCAGGCCTCCGACCAGTGCCAGCACGCCGAAGCGGATCGTGGACGCCGGGTCGATGCCGGCCAGCGGGGCCAGTGCGCAGAGCGCGACGGCCTCGATCACGGCGAGCATCGCGTGCGGAGCCAGGCCCAGCAGCGTGGCGCGGAACCCGGTCGCAGGGGCGGCCAACGCCCACCGGGGCACGGCCGGACGCACCAGGCCGAGGACGACCGTCCCGAGCCACAGGGCGACGACCGCCGCCACGGCGGCGGCGGCCGGGCGTTCCGACGTGGCCGGGTTGATCACCGATGTGGAGACCGCGACGGGCGTGGCGACCGTGCCGGCGAGCGTGCTGCGGGCCGACTCGTCGGAGTAGTCGGGGACGGACGCCGCGGCGTCCGTCAGGCTGGAGGCGAGTGTCGTCGCGGAGTCGGCGACGCTCCGCGCCCCGTCGGACACCCCCTGGGCACCGGTCGCCAGGTCGGATGCCGCCGAGGCGAGCGACGAGGCACCGGAATCCACCTGCCCGGCTGCGCCGGCGACCTGGGCTGCGGCGGAGGAGACCTCGCCCATACCGGCCGCGAGGCTGGTCGCCCCCTGGCTCGTCTGGTCGGCGGCCGACACCAGCCGGGCGGCGCCGGCCTGCGTGTCGGCCGCCCCCGCCTGCGTGTCGGCCGCACCCGCCGCCAGCGAGGCGGCCGAGGCGGACACCTCCGCCACGCCGGACGCCGCCGACGACAGCCCGGCGGACATCGCGTCTGCGCCATCGGCTGCGTCGGTCGCGGACGCGGCCAGACTCGCCACCTGTGCGCAATAGGCCTGGCCGGCCGTCGGCGGGCAGGCCGTGGCGAGCCCGGCGGCGCCGCTCGCGACCTCGTGCACGCCGGCAGCGAGCGCCTGCGACGAGGTGGACAGGCTGCCGACCGCCGAGGAGGACTGCGCGGCCCCGCCGGCGAGCGCGCTCGCCCCGTCGGCGACCTTCGCGGTGCCGCTCGCGAGGGTGGCGGCGCCGTCGGAGAGGCTGGCGGCGCCGCTCGCGACGTCCTGCGCGCCGGCGGCGAGGTCGCCGGCGCCGGCGGACGCGGAGGCGGCGCCGCTCGCCAGGCCGTCGGCGGCACCGGCGAGGTCCGTCGTGCCGTCCGCCAGCCGGCCGGCGCTCGAGGCGAGCGTGTCCGCCCCGCCGGCGAGGTCGTCGGCGCTTGACGCCAGCCGGTCGGCACCGTCGGACAGGTCGTTCGCCCCGGAGGCGGCGTCCGACAGGCCCTGGCCGATCCGGTCGATGGACTGGTAGGTCGTGTCGAGGTAGTGGACGGTGACGTCGGTGCCGAACGCGGCGGCGGTGGCGCCGACGACCTGCTCACTGACCGCGCTCGCGACGGGGCTGGTGGCGTCGTTGGTCTCCAGCCCGACCTCGGCGGTCCGCGGGGCGTCGCCGGACAGGCTGGTCACCACGGCGGAGAAGTCGGCGGGGATCGTGACGACCGCGTCGAAGGTGCCGTCCGCGAGGCCGTTCTCGGCGCTCGTGCGGTCGGTGACGGACCAGGCGAGGGCGGTCGCGGTCTGCGGCGCGACGAGCTGGCCGGCGAGCTGGCGGCCGGCGGCGATCGTCGAGCCGTCGGAGCTGGTGGTCGGCTCGTCGAGGTTGACCACCGCGACCGGGACGCGGTCGGTGGTCGAGCTGCGATGACCGAACGAGCCGATCACCGTCGCCGCCACGGCGAGGGAGGCGATCGCCGCCGCGGCGACCTGGAGGACGACCCTGCGGCGGGGATGGGGCCGTCGGGCGAAGGCTGCGGTGCTCACTGGGTGGCTCCGAGAGCGTCGTCGGAATGGGATGACCGGGTCGCCGCGGCCGGGGCGTCGAGCGCGACGTGGAGCTGCGCGAGGGGAACCGGGGCACGGCTGGCGAGCACGACGGTCCGGGCGCCGCCCGCCAGGCTCGCGGCGGCGGCGGCCAGCTCCGCGCTCTCGCCCGGTGGCAGGCCGACGTCCAGGTCGTCGACGACGACCAGCCGCGCGTCGACGGCGTCGGCCAGCGCCAGGTCGAGGAGGCGTCGCTCGAAGGCGTCGAGCATGGCGACGGGCGTCCTCGTGGTCCACGTGAGGCGGCCGGACCGTGGCTGCCGCGCGACGAGGCTGCGCAGCGCCTCGGCGCGGCCGACGACCGATGCGATCCCGCCGCGGCCGTGGTGACGCGTGCCGCGGGCGATGTGGAAGAGCCGCACGACCGAGGAGAGGTCGCCGTCGGGAACCGTGTCCGCGAAGGGCACACCGGCGCAGAGTGCTGACATGCGCCGCAGTCGCGCCGCCTCCTGGGGTTGCACCGTGCCGAGGACCTCGACGGTGCCGGTGACGACGGCCACGCGCCCCGTCAGCAGCGCAGTGGTCGCCGCACGGGTGTCGTCGTCCGGCTCGGTCAGCAGCAGGACCTCTCCCGGCCGGGCCGTCAGGTCGGGGACCGGCAGCGGATCCCGGCCGCGAACGGTCACCGTCGCGTCGGCGACGTGGGCGGCCGCCAGGCCGTGCTGCTCGGACCGGCGCGAGGCCGCGACGGCCTTCTCCAGGGCCGCCCCCTCCACGTCGAGCTGGGGGATGTGCTGGTCCAGCCACCGAGGCATCCACCAGGCGCGGTCGCCGAGGATGACGAGCACCGCGCGTGCCAGCGTGGCGCGCACAACGAACGCGTCGACGAACACCCCGGCCGTGAGAGCTATCGCGATGGGCTTGATGGTGGACGACCCGTGGGGCACGAACGCGGCGAAGACTGCGATCATGATGACGCCCGCGGCGTTGACCACCTTCCCGCTGTCGCGGTACCCGACGCGGATGGCCTGCTGGGCGTCGCCGACGCGGACGTACTCCTCCCGGATCCGGGAGACGAGGAACACCTCGTAGTCCATCGACAGGCCGAACATCACGCCCATCGCGATGATCGGCAGGAAGCTGAGCACCGGGCCGGTGGCCTGGACGTTGAGCAGGTCGGTCAGCCAACCCCAGCTGTAGACGGCGCTGACCGTGCCGAAGGCGGCACCGACCGACAGCACGAAGCCCAGGGTCGCCTTCAGCGGGATCGCCACCGACCTGAACACGACCATCGCCAGCAGGAACGACAGGCCGACCACGACGAGAGCGAACGGCAGGAGCGCGGCGGTCAGGCGGGCCGAGACGTCGATCGAGACGGCGGTCACGCCGGTGACCACCAGATCGCTGACGCCGGTCTCGCGCTCGATGCGGGGCGCGGCGTCGCGGATCTCCTCCACCAGCGCATGGGTCTGCGGGTCGCTCTGGGCGGACTCCGGGATGATCCGCACCAGTGCCATGTCCGCACCGGGGTTCGCGGTGGCGCGCGTCACCGTGGCGACGCCGTCGAGCCCGCGGAGCTCGTCGGCGAGGTGGTCGACCGTTCCTCGGGGATCGGTGGACGTGATCATGTCGGCCGTCACGATCAGCGGCGCGTTGTAGCCGGGCCCGAACGCGTCGGCGATCAGGTCGAACGTCTCACGGGCCGGTGTCCCCGGTTCGCTGGTCCCGTTGTCCGGAAGGGCCAGCTCCAGGTCCGTGACCGGGATCGCCACCACGAGCAGGGCGAGCACCGTTCCGGCCAGCACCGCGCGGTGATGAGCAGCCGCGAAGGGCTGGCGCTGGGCGCTGGAGGATTTGGGCTTCAGGGGCGCTGCCGTCACAGGCCAATTTTGTGTTTGCACGGCATCCGCACGCATGATGCGGCCGCTATCGCCGCCGCCCTGCGTGCGCGTGGGGTGTTGGTGCGGCATTTCAGACTGCCGCGCATCGAGCAGTACTTGCGGTCAGCATCGGCACGCCGGCACAATGCGATGCTCTGGTGCAGGCGCTGGGCTCAGTACTTGCGGCGCTGGCTTAACTCCGCATACAAGTCGCTGTAAATCTTATAGCGGTTCGCGCCTACTGCTTCGGCGGCCCGTCGGGTTCGACGGACCGTGCATGACGCCGCAACCGGGTTCACGGCAGGCGGCTGCAGTTGTAGAACTTGCAGTTGGCCACATGGGGTTTGAAGTCCGGCATGTAAGCAGCCAATTGCGCCGGGTCGATGTGATTCAAGCCAAACTCCTGGAAGCCCGGTGAATCAATCAAAGCCGTGGTCTTGTCCGCGTCGACCCAGTACCAGGTGGTGCTGGTGGTGGTGTGTTCGCCGAGTTCAGGGCTTGCGAAATCTCGCCCGTCTGCGCCAGTGCGCCCGGTGCCAGCAGGTTGATCAAGGTGCTTTTGCCCGCGCCCGACGGTCCCAGCACCAGCGTTGTTTTCGCCTTGTACAGCTTGAGCAGTTCGGCGCGATCGACGTCACCTGACTGTCTGAGGGACAGCGGCACATTGTAATGCATTTGCCGGTAAGGCCGCAACCACGCCCAGGCGCGCGCAAAGGGCTCTGACCAGATCACTTTTGTTGAGGGCAATGATGG
>CAVPEV010000002.1:0-39088 GCA_963703555.1 uncultured Actinomycetota bacterium
GCTACAGCGACACCGACCTCGCGCGCTCCGCGCCCTCGCCGACCTCCGCATAGGCCGCGAGCAGCAGCGACGGGTCCGGGCCCTCCAGCCGCGAGGTGCGCCCCACTCCGTCGAGCACGACGAACCGCAGCAGGTCCCCCCGGGCCTTCTTGTCCCGACGCATCGCCTCGTGCAGCCGGTCCCACCGATCCCCGCGGTAGGACACGGGCAGACCGACGGAGCGCAGCACGGACCGGTGCCGTGCCACCACCTCGTCGTCCAGGCGCCCGGCCAGCCGGGCGAGCTCGGCGGCGAACACCATGCCCACCGCCACGGCCGCACCGTGCCGCCACTGGTAGCGCTCCACGTGCTCGATCGCGTGACCGAAGGTGTGCCCGTAGTTGAGGGCCTCGCGCGGCCCCGCCTCGCGCAGGTCCTCCCCGACGACCCGCGCCTTGACCGCGACGGACCGCTCGACGAGCTCGCGCAGCACGGCGGACGACGACGCCCGCGCGGGGTCGGTCAGCTCGCCACCCGGCGCGGTGTGCTCCACCAGCTCGAGGATCTGCGGGTCGGCGATGAAACCGCACTTGATGATCTCGCCGAGCCCGGCGACGAGGTCGAACCGCGGCAGCGTCTCCAGCGCAGCGAGGTCGCACAGCACACCCGCCGGAGGATGGAACACCCCGACGAGGTTCTTGCCCTCCGCGGTATTGATGCCGGTCTTGCCCCCGATCGCGGCGTCGACCATGGCCAGCAGCGTCGTGGCGACGTGGACGACGCGGATGCCCCGCAACCACGTCGCGGCGACGAAGCCGCCGAGGTCCGTGGTCGCACCCCCGCCGACGGACACGATGGCGTCGGACCGGGTGACGTCGGCCTGCCCGAGCACCTGCCAGCAGAACGCCGCGACCTCGGCCGTCTTCGCCGCCTCGGCGTCCGGCACCTGTGCGGACATCGCCTGGTAGCCCTGGGCCTGCAGGTCCGCGCGGATCGCCTCGGCCGTGGTGGTCAGCGCCACCGGGTGCACGACGAGCACGCGGCGCACCCCGCCCCCCAGCATCGACGGCAGCTCCCCGAGCAGGTGGCGGCCGATGACGACGTCGTAGGGCCGCTCCCCCGACACGACGATCCGGGTCGGGTCGGTCACCGGTGGATCAGCCATCGACGTCCCTGTCATCGTCGGGCGTGCCTCGCCCCTGCGTGTCCGGGGATCGCGCACCGGGCGCGCCGCCCGCGGCCCGGGAATCGGCCAGCGCCTGCGCCACGGCATCGGCCACCTGGTCCGGGGTGCGGCCGTCGGTGACCACCGTCATCGTCGCCACCTGCTCGTACACCGGGCGGCGCTGGTCCATCAGGGCCTGCCACTGGGCCCGCGGGTTGCCGAGCAGGAGCGGACGCGACCGGTTGAACCCCACACGGGGCGCGGCATGGCGGATCGTGACGTCGAGGAAGACGACGGCGCCGCCGCCGCTCACATAGTCGGCCAGCTGCTCGCGCGTGTCCGGGTCGAGCACGGCGCCGCCGCCCAGCGCGAGCACTCCCGGGTGCTCGGCGAGCGCCGCCACCACGGCCTGACGCTCGAGCGCGCGGAACTCCGGCTCGCCGTCGTCGATGAAGATGTCCCCGATGGGCTTGCCGGCGACCCGCTCGACGTCGTCGTCGGTGTCCCGGACGACGACGTGCCACCGCTCGCCCAGCGCCCGGGCGACCGTGGACTTGCCCGAACCCGGTGGGCCGACGAGGACGACGCGAGGACCGCGCGGTGAAGGACGCACGTGCGGCAGCGTAACCACCGGTGCGACGGGTCCGAGTCGGTCCTCGCCGGTAGCCTCGATCCGTGCCAACGACGACGAACGAAGCGATGGTCGCCGGACCGCCCCCGCGCGCCACGCCGGTCCTCATCCCGGACGCCGGCCGCCCCACGGACGGCGTGCGCATCGAGCTCGGGGTCACCGGGGACGTGCGATCGATCCGACACGGCGCAGACGTCCTCGTCAACCAGTACCTGCCGGGGCTGCACGACTCCCCCGCCGGCGGGCTGTTCCTGCGGCGGACCTCCTCCGACGGGCACGTCGACGCCGTCGCCCTCACCGGGTCGCGGTCACCCTCCCAGGTCGGCAGGGTCGGCGTGGCCGGGCAGGTGCTCGTGTGGACCGGTGCCGCGCTGGGAGCCGCGTGGACGGTCAGCCTGCACGTGGCGACCGACCGCCCGGTGTGGGTCTGGCGGGTGGACCTGGTGCCGGACGGTGCCGCGTCCGAGGACCTGTTCGCCGTCGCCTACGCACAGGACCTCGCGCTGTCGCCCGAGGGCACGGCTCGCACGTCGGAGCCGTATGTCAGCCAGTACTTGGTGCACCGCGCGCTGCACGACGACCGGCTCGGCACGGTGCTCGTCACCCGGCAGACCATGACCATGGCGCCGGCCCTCCCGCTGGCGGTGACCGCGATCGCGGAGGGCGCAGTCGGCCACCTCACCGACGGGTTCCAGTTCTGGGGCCGGGCGGTCCGGGCCGGCGCCCCCGCCGCGGCGCTCAGCCGGCCGGACTGGCCGGATCGCGTCCTGCAGTACGAGCTGGCCCTGCCGTCGGTGCTCAGCGCGGCCGCACCCCTGGACGCACCTCGCACGGTGCACTGCGTGTCGGGCTACGAACCCGACCGGCGCGGGCCGCTCACCAACACGCTCGACTGGGTGCGCGGGGTCGTCGAGCATGCGGTGCGGCTCGCGGCGCGGGAGGCCGTCGCCCGGGAGGGGGTCGCGCGGGAGGCCGTCGCCCGGGAGAGGGTCGCCCGGGAGGCCGTGCGGGAGGACGTCGCGCTGCAGGCCGACACGCTGCAGGCCGTCGCGCTGCAGACCACCGGGCGGCGCGCCGGCGGACCGGCGGTGGCCGTACGTCCACCCGTTCGCTCCCTGCTCGCCGCGGCACCTCTACTCACCGGGCATGACCTTGCCGACGAGGAGCTGGTCCGGCTGGGCGCCGGCTCCCCCCGGTTCGTCGAGCAGGACGACGACGGCCGGCTGCTCAGCTTCTTCGACGCCGACGGCGCCTACGTGCTGCGCGGCGCCAAGGAGGTCCTGGTCGAGCGCCCGCACGGGCACGTCCTGGTGGCTGGGGGCGCCCTCGACCCGACCGACGACGTGCTGTCCACGACGGTGTGGGCGGGCGGGGTGTTCGCCGCGCACACCGTGCTCGGGAACACCTCGCACAACCGGCTCGTCTCCGTGCACCGCCACCACCTGGACCTGCTGCGCTCGGACGGCCTGCGGGTGGTGGTGCGCGCACCGGGAACGGCCCGCTGGCAGCTCCTCGGCGTGCCGTCTGCGCTGGTCATCGACCTGGGCGGGGTGCACTGGGTGTACCTCACCGAGCACGGTCGGATCGACGTGCGGACCACGGCGGCGTCGAGCGAGAACCGCGTGGTGGTGGACGTGGCCGGCGAGCGCCCGCTGGACCTGCTGGCCACCGTGGACGTGGACCTCGGGGAGGGTGACTTCGCCGCGCAGGCCGTGCTCGACGGCCACGGCCTGCTGTTCCGTCCGGGTGCGCACACGCTGACGGCGGACCGCTACCCCGGGCTCGGCTACGTGCTGGCCAGCCCGGAAGCGACGTTCGGCGACGACGCCGCGCTGTTCGCCGACGGGCTTGCCCGCGATGCGCGCATCGTCACCGCGGCGGTCACCGCCGGCACGCGGTTGCAGCTGGTGGTCACCGGGGACCTCGCCGACCCCGCGCGGGCGGTCGCCGCCGCACGGGGCGGCCTGGCTCAGGTGCCGGTGGCGGGACCGGACCGTGGCGCGGCCGGCGCCGGCGGTGCGTCCGGCGGTGCGTCCGGCCGTGCGTCCGGCCGTGCAGCACCCGGTGCCGGCGGGCAGGCGTGCGTCATCGACCACACGGCCGAGCTCGCCGGGCACCGGCGCACCCTGGCCCGGCTCACCCGCGGATTGCGCATCGCGCCGACCTCGCGGCTGGCCGAGCTGGAGCTGCTCGCCCCTTGGTACGCGCACGACGCCCTGGTGCACCTGCTCGTCCCGCACGGCCTGGAGCAGTACTCCGGGGCGGCCTGGGGAGTCCGGGACGTCTGCCAGGGACCGATGGAGCTCATGCTCGCGGCGGGCCGGTTCGCCACGGCGCGGCAGATCCTGCTGCGAGTGCTGGCCCGTCAGCTGGACGACGGCTCCTTCCCGCAGTGGTTCATGTTCGACGCCTACGCCGACGAGTACCCCGACAGTGCCCACGGCGACGTCGTCGTCTGGCCGTTGTTCGGTCTGCTGCAGTACGTCGAGGCGTCGGGCGACGTGGCCGTGCTCGACGAGTCCGTGCCCACGTGGGACTCCGAGCGCCGCGCCGCCCGTGCGGACGGCGAGCCGGCGCGCCGGCACGTCGAGCGGCTGCTGGACCACCTGGAGGCGCACCGCGTGCCGGGCACCGGCCTGCCCGCCTACGGCGAGGGCGACTGGGACGACACCCTGCAGCCCGCGCGGGCGCAGCTGCGTGATCGCATGGTGTCCAGCTGGACGACCGCCCTGACCTACCAGGCGATGCGGCTGGGCGAGCGGCTGCTGGCCGGCACCCGCCACGCCGACCTGGCCGACCGGATGGGCGCCCACGCGCAGGCGCTGCGCGCCGGCGCGCAGCGCCTGCTCATGCCGGACGGCGTGACGGCCGGCTACGTGGTGGTGGAGGCGGACGGCTCTGCGACGCCGGTGATCCACCCGCGCGACGAGCGCACCGGGATCACCTACCGGCTCATCCCGATGACCCGGGGCATCATCTCCGGCCTGTTCACACCCGAGCAGGCGGCCCGGCACGAGCGGCTGGTGGAGGACCACCTGCACTTCCCCGACGGGGTGCGGCTGATGGACCGCCCGGCGCGGTTCGCCGACGGCGAGGTCGAGTGGTTCCTGCGCGCCGAGCAGGCCGCGGCCGTCGGCCGCGAGGTCGGTCTGATGTACACGCACGCCCACATCCGCTACGTGGAGGCGCTGACCCGGCTCGGCCGTGCCCGGGTCGGGGACGAGCTGCTGCGGATCAGCCCGATCGGGCTGCGGGACCGGCTGCCCACCGCGCTGCCCCGGCAGCGGTCCTGCTACCACTCGTCCTCCGACGCGGACTTCCCGGACCGGTACTCCTTCGCGGCGGGGATCGACGACCTGCGCGCCGGGCGGGTGCGCACCCGCGGCGGCTGGCGGGTGTACTCGTCCGGCCCCGGCATCTACCTGCGTCAGCTGTTCCAGGGGCTGCTCGGCCTCACCGAACGGCACGACGGCCTGGTGGTCGACCCGTCCCTGGCGCCCGAGGACGACGGTTTGGAGGTGTCCCTGGAGCTGTTCGGGCGGCGCCGGACCGTGCGCTACACGGTCCGGCCGGGCGCCGGGCCGGTGACGGTCCGCGTCGACGGGCGGACGGTGGACGGCACCCGGCTGGACAACCCGTACCGGTCCGGCGGGCTGCTCGTCCCGGCGGCGGCGATGGCCTCGGCGGAGACGGTCGAGGTGCAGGTCAGCCCGGGCAGCTGAGCACGGCCGCCGGGCGGGCACCGTCGGCCCAGGGCTCCCGCGGTCGACGGAGCCGGTGGCGGGCCGCTACCGCAGCAGCTCGGGCACCGCGGCCAGGTAGGCCCGGAGGTTGCGACGCACCTCGGCCAGCGAGTCGCCGCCGGTCTTCTCCAGCAAGGCATCGGCCAGCACGAGGGCGACCATCGCCTCCGCCACCACGGCGGCAGGTGGCACGGCGCACACGTCCGAACGCTGGTGCTGGGCGCGTGCCGGTTGACCCGTCGCGATGTCCACCGTGGCCAGCGACCGCGGCACGGTGGAGATGGGCTTCATGGCGGCGCGCACCCGGAGCACCTCGCCGTTCGTCACCCCGCCCTCCAGGCCCCCGGCGCGGTTGGTGGCCCGCACGATGTGTCCGTCGGTGCCGCGCGTCATCTCGTCGTGGGCCGCAGACCCGCGCCGCGTCGCGCCGGCGAACCCGTCGCCGACCTCCACGCCCTTGATCGCCTGGATCCCCATGACGGCGCCGGCGAGCCGGGCGTCCAGCCGGCGGTCGGCGTGCACGTAGGAGCCCAGCCCGCTGGGCACGCCGTAGGCGAGCACCTCGACCACGCCGCCCAGGGTGTCGCCGTCGCGGTGGCAGGCGTCGATCTCGGCGACCATCGCCGCGGAGGTCGCGGCGTCGAAGCAACGCACCGGGTCGGCGTCCAGGGCGGCGACGTCGTCCGGTCCGGGCAGCGGGCAGCCGTCGGGCACGGCTATCGGACCGATGCCGACCACGTGCGACACCAGCCGAGCTCCGGCGGCCTGATCCAGCAGCCGCGCGGCGACCGTGCCCAGCGCGACCCGGGTGGCGGTCTCCCGCGCGCTGGCCCGCTCGAGCACCGGCCGGGCATCGTCGAACGCGTACTTGCGCATGCCGACCAGGTCGGCGTGCCCGGGACGTGGCCGGGTCAGCGGCGCGGTGCGCGCGCC
The DNA here is from genome assembly GCA_963703555.1 of uncultured Actinomycetota bacterium. Classification (GTDB taxonomy): domain Bacteria; phylum Actinomycetota; class Actinomycetes; order Actinomycetales; family Cellulomonadaceae; genus CAVPEV01. Next base: position 6,452 of record CAVPEV010000002.1, read on the forward strand.
CCTGAGCGCCTGCGGGTCCTCCAGCGGGTCGGCGGCCATGGCGTCGACCCACTTGGACCACTCGCTGTTGGCGATCTCGATCGCCACCGGGCCGCCCTGGGTCAGGCCGTGCCGGACTCCCCCGAGCAGCCGCACCGCATCCTGCTCGAACGTCTGGCGCGCGCCGCGGCCGTACCCCAGCCGGCGGCGCGCCAGCGCCGCCGCGACGTCCTCGGTGCGGATCTCGACGCCGGCCGGCACCCCTTCGAGGATGCCGACCAGCGCCGGGCCGTGGGACTCCCCGGAGGTCAACCAGCGCAGCATGCGGCCGATCCTGCCATGCCGTCGGAGGTGACAGGCGTTCAGCCCTTGACTGCAGCCTTGCCTGCCGGGACCGCGAACAGGTTCCGGTCGGCCGGTGGCTGGGGCAGTGGCGGGGATTCGGCGGCGGCCGTGTCAGCGGGCCCGGTGGCCGGTGCGGAGAGGACGTAGGCGAACCCCGTGATGACGGTCTCGACGTCGCCGGCCTGGCTCGCCGGCCGTCCGCCGTCGGCGGCCGTCGCCTCCTGAGCGGTCAGGGTGAGGTCGTCGGCCAGGACGTAGCGGCTCATCCCGGTCTGAAGGGCTGCGACGAACGCCCGCGTAGCCGTGAAGGTGCCGACGACGTCGATGCTGAGCGGGATCGCCGAGAAGCCGGCGAGCTGGGCTGTCGCCGTGGGCACCTCGGGCGACGCCGCGCCAGCGGGTGCCGGCGTTGCTGGCGGGCTGGCCGTGGCGGCACCCCCGTCAGTGGTGGCCCCGTCAGCGGTGGCCCCCACCGCCGCCGGTCCGGCCGTGGCAGCGGGCGTCTCGGCGGCGACCGGCGTCACCGGGTGCGGGACCCCCGGCGAGACGCTGATGATCGTCACGCTCGACGCGACGGCAGCCGCGTCGAGCTGGCGCAACAGGTCGCTGAGCTCCGGCTGGGTCGGGATGCGCAGCCGCCCGGCGTCGAGGGCCCCCTGGTACTCCGCGAGGTGGGTGAACTGCTGTTGGAGGGAAACGACCTCGCCGGCCAGAGCCTCGTTCTGTCCAGCTTGCTGCTCCGCCTGGCTCTGCGCCTCCTCGGCTCGGCTCAGTTGAGGCGAAACGACCAGCAGCCACCCCAGGCCGAGCACTGCGACGCAGATCAGTGCGGTGCCCCACACCCAGGTACGCATTGAGCCCTTCATCGCTGCTCCCCACCGAAGGACCGCTTCGCCAGAGCTGTGGCGTCCATCTGGATCGTCGAGGTGACGTCGTAGTAGATCGCGCCGTCCGTCCCTGCGCGCTGCACGGTGCCGACCCAGGCGCTCGAGAACCCCGGAACGGCGTCGAGAGCGTCTGCCCACGCGGCGGCGTCGGGCACGGTCGTGGCCGTCCCCGTGAACGCGATCGTGGCGATGCTCGGGGTGGCCAGCGGGTCGGTGGGGGCAGCCAGCGCCTCCATCGGGTTGGCGGCCTGGACGGTCAGGGTAGCGACAGTGACGTCAGGCGGCAGGACCGCGGTGATCGCGCCGAGGTAGTCCGACCACAGGATCTCCGTCGACGAACCCTGCTTCTGCGCAGCGTCCACCCGCATCAGCTCTGCGAGCACCGGCGTCACGGCGCTGAACTGGGCCTTCTGCTTGAGAAGGTCGGTCGTGCGCTGCTGCTCGGCCACGATGTCGTCCTGGGCGGCACCGGTCCGGACCCAGCCGTAACCCCAGCCTGCCGCCACGGCGAGGACGGCCAGCACCACGGCCAGCCCGAACCAGCCCCGAGCGCCTCTCAGCCGACGGTCCGCGCGAACCTCCGGCGGCAGGAGGTTGACCTGCGGCAGCGACGGCCCGCCGGTGCGGTCCTTCGACTTCTTGGCGGACTCGACCTGCTCCTCGACGACCGCGCTCATGCTGCCACCCCGTACGCCAGGCCGACCGGCAGTGCGACCAACGACTCCAGTCCCACGAGCGACTCGCGCGGCGTCGCCTTGCCGAACCGCAGACCGGCAAGGGCATCGCCGAGCACCACCGGCAGACGGCTTGCGCTGGACAGGTACTGCCCGAGCCCGAGCAGGTGGGCGCCGCCGCCCGTGACCACGACGACGTCGATGCCCTGCCCCGGATGGTTGCCGGCGTAGTAGACGAGCGTGTTGCGGATGGACTCCACCAAGGTGCGGCTCGTCCCGGCGATGACCTCTGCGGCCGCCTCCTGGCCGACCGGCGGGGCGTAGCCGACGCCCAGCTGGCGCTTGTGCTGCTCGGCTTCCGGGCCCCCGACGTGCAGCGCACTGGCGACGGCGTCGGTGATGTGGTCGCCGCCCATGGGGATGATGCGCACCAGTCGGGGGACCCCCAGGTTGGCCACCACGACGTTGGTGAGCCTGGCCCCGATCTCGACGAAGGCGACCACTCGGTGGGCCAGGTCGCCTCGGGCGAGCGCTCGCACGATCGCAAACGCATTGAGATCGACCATGGCCGGATGCAGCCCGGCACCCTCGACGGCAACCACGTTGGCGGTCACCGTGTCCCGCTGGGCGGCGACGAGCATGCCGTGGACCGTGCGGCCCTCGGGACCGTCCGTGGTGTGCGTCGGGTAGTAGTCGAGCAACGCCTCATCCACCGAGACGGGCAGCATCTCCTGCACCTGGAACGGCAGCGACGCCTTGAGCTGGGGCAGGGGCATCCAGGGCAGGTCCAGCTCCCGGACCACCACCCGCTGGTTGCCGACCCCGATGACGACGTCCTTCGACCCGAACTTTGCCTGGGTCCACAGCTGTCGAAGGGCGTCGGAGACGATGGACGGCTCGGCGGCCTCACCGTCCCGTACCACCCCGGCGGGCAGGGCGACCTGCCCGTAGCGCACCAGTGTCGGGGTGCCCGGACCGGCCGGACCGCCGGTGCCGAACTCCAGCTCGGCCGCTCGCACCGCGGTCGTGCCGATGTCCAAGCCGATGACGCGACTGGAGGCCACCACAGGTCCTTCCCACGTGACGATCCGAGGCTGGACAGCTCGTCCACCGGACCTATCGACCGGTAGCCGACGGTGCTTGAGGGATGCAGGACGGCTCGACGGTGTGCGGCCGGCACCAGTCCGGGCGGCGGTGCGGGCTCGCCCCGTCGCGCTACAGCAGACCGAGGTAGGCACTCCACAGCTGCGCGCCGGCCACCAGACCGACCCAGGCGCCGGCCAGCATCCACGGACCGAACGGGATGGCGGTCTTGCGCCCGGCCCGGTGCACCGCCAGGAGGATGATGGAGAACACCCCACCGAGCAGGAACGCCGCGAACCAACCGACGGCGAGGGCGCCCCAGCCCATCCAGCCGAGGTACACGCCCAGCAAGCCTGCCAGCTTGACATCGCCCAAACCCATGCCGGCGGGGTAGACCAGGAGGATCAGGAAGTACACCGCGAACATCGCAGCGCCGCCGATGAGGCCGTGCAGCAACGCGGACCAGTCTGCGGTCCCGGTGGGGTTCCAGCTGGCCAGAGCGAGCAGAGCCGTACCGACCGCGTAGGACGGCAGCACGATGCGGTCCGGCAGGCGATGCACGTCCAGGTCGATCAGCGCGAGGACCACCGTGACGGCAGCGAGGTAGCAGAACGCCGGCAGGGCCCAGCTCGGTCCCAGCCACCAGCCGATCAGCCCGAACGCCACCGCGATCCCGGCCTCGACCAGCGGATAGCGCCGGGAGATCGCAGCGGAGCAATCCCGGCAGCGGCCGCGCAGCAGCAGCCAGGACAGGACGGGGATGTTGTCCCGTGCCCGGATCCGGTGCCCGCACCGCGGGCACGCGCTCGGCGGCGCAACGACCGACTCGCCCCGTGGCACCCGCCAGACGACGACGTTGAGGAACGAGCCGATAGCCAGGCCGACAACGACCAGGAGGGCGCCGAGAGCCACTCAGCTGCCCGCACGGTCGTAACGAGCCTTCACGGCCACGGACGCCGAGGTCACGGGCGGAGGCGTGCCGCCCCCCGTACTGAGGTTCGGCACCCCGATGTTACCCATCTGGATATGGGTCTGAGAGCCCGTAGAGACCTTCTTGCCCGCATAGAGCTGGCCCTTGAATGGCGTGATCGTGTTCCCTGTCTTGTCACCGAGGTTGTTGTCTACCTGGATGGTGCACGGCGTGAACATCAGGGTGTTCACCTGCGTCGTGTCGAACTGGGTCTTGATATGGATGTCGTTCGAGCTGCACAGTCCGGGTGTGTCCGAAGCGACGATCCAGTAGAGCCGTCGCTCGCACACCGCGCCGCCCGGGCCGAGGTTCTTCCCGTCCTCGCACGCCGTCAGGGAGGTGCCGGAGGTTGTTCGGCCCTCGACGGTGTTGGCGTTCTGCGACTCGAAATCGCCGTGCGAGATGATGGCTAGGTCATTGCGCAGCTGGAAGGGTTTGTTCCCCGCCTTGTAGTCCCAATGGAACGTGCACTTCGGGAGCAGGACCAGCCGGGGCGCCGACCACGAGGTCGAGTCCGACCAGCTCTGGATGTCGTTCTGCGCGACCGTGCACGCATCAGCCGTCGTCCGGTAGTCCTTGATCTGCCACCCACCGCCCGTGGCGGCGGTCCACGTCGCGATGTCCGCGGCCGTGGAGTTGATGACCGGGAACGTCTCCACGGTCGGTGGCGGGACGGTGGCCGGTATGCCCTGCGCAGGGCTGCCCGCCGGGTTCATGTACTGGGGAAAGATTGCCGGGGCACCGCAGGCGCCGTTGAGGCCCTGCACCGGCGCGGCACCACCTACCACCGTCAGGTTGCCTGTCGCGGCAATGGTGCAGCCTGCCCGAGCGACACCCCCGATCCAGTTGCCGGTGTTCTGCGCTGTGATGGAGCCGTGCGAGGAGTATGCGTCCAGGCCGATCCTGCTGCCGTTCTGCAGCTCGATGTCGCCCCGCGCGTACGCGCTTGCGTTGATCTTCGCAGCGTTCGGCAGGCTGATGCGTCCGCCGGTCGACAGTGCTGAGCCATTGATCGTGCCGGCGTTCTGCACGCTGCCGTTCGCCAGAACGTTGCCCGAGATGGTCGCGGTGTTCGGCAACGAGACCCCCCAACCGGTCACGGCGTACGGTGCGGCTGACCAGGCGTCACCAAAGATCTGCGCCCCGGTCGTCAGCTCGACGGTGCCCCGTGCCCACACCTTGCCGAAGACCCGGGAGTTGTTCGGCACCAGGACGTTTCCGTGCGCCGTCACGCTACCGTGCACGTCGATCTGCGTGGCGAGTGTGACGTCCCCGTTGGAGTAGACGTCACCGTCCTGTTCCGATGTGGATGAGCCGTAGATGTCGGAGTTGTTCGTGATCATGACGATCTCGTCACCGAACACGGCCTTGTCCAAGGAGGGGCCGGACGGCGTCGATGCGACGACGATGTCGACGTCCGCCACGACCGTTGCGGTATTGCCGAGGGTGCTGCCCGACATTCCGGGGCTCGCCGCCTGGCCCGTCGAGGTGATCCGGGCGGTGGCGGGGATGCCGGTGACCGACGGCCCGGTGCAGTCCAGCGCGGTCCCGCTCGGGCTCGCGTAGGCGATGGCGACCGAGAACGCAGGCTGACCGGATTGATTGGTCGCTGTGCACGGGTAGGTGCCACCCGCCATGGCCGCGAGGACGGTGTCGATACCCGCATCTGCTGCCGCCCGGGACTGCACCGAGGCCCTCGCCTGGGTCGTCGTGCCGGCGGAGAAGACGGTGACCGAGGCGAGCGTCACGCCGATGACGGCCGTGATGGCGAGCACGCCGATGACCGCGATCATGGCGATGCCGTCATCGCCTGCGCGCTGCGCATCACGCTGGCTGCGCCTGGGCCGGTTCACCAACATGGCGTGGACCCCGTTTCACCCTGGGGAAGTGCGGTCACCTGCGTCGTGATGGTCACCGGCGGCTTCGCGCCCGCCGGGACGGAGAACGCGTAGGACACCGCGCGGCCGGAGACCGTGAACACCTGGCCACCTGTCGCGGCCGGGCGCACGCCTGTGGCCAGCTTCGTCCAGCCTGCCAGGTCGGTTGCAGAGGTTGGCATGGCGATGGCCGGCGTGCCTGCGCCGGAGGCGGCAACGGACCTCGTGTACATCCCGCCGCCGAGGGCGTCGCCGACGAACCAGGCCTGGCAGCGCCAGGAGCTTTCCGTCGCCGATGCGACTCGCGTGCGTACGACGAGCATCTCCCCGGCGGGCGACGTGAGGCGGCCGACGGCCGCCGCGTTGCGGACGCCGCGTTCCACCGAACGGGAGGCGAGCTGCGCCTCGTCGGTGGCCGAGGTGACCGCGCGGACGTCGCGCTGGGTGGTCAGGGACCGGACCAGCAGCGTGCCGGTCATGGTGAGGACGACGAGCAGGATCATCGAGTAGACGATGAGCTCGGCCAGGGAGAAGCCCGCATCGTCGGGTCGACGTGCGGGCGGGCGCATCATGGGGTCACCACGTAGATGACGGTGGCGGCCGTGGCCACCGAGCCGGTGGGCTCGTCTGCTCGCGATACGGTCACCGAGTAGCTCATCGTGCCGCTGTGCCCGCTGGCCGGACAGGTGCCCGACAGGGACCGGGTGGCGGTCAGCTCCACCCCCCGTCCGTCGGTCGTCACGGGCGGTGCTGCCGCGGCATAGCGACCAAGGTCGGCGCAGTTCACGATGGCCCGTGCGCGGTCGATCTCATCGCTGAGGACCTGGTTGGCGGTGGCCTGCGTGCTGAAGCGCGCGCTGGAGACGATCGACTGCACGGCCAGCGGCAGGAACGACATCATGACGAGCATGAGGAGGAACATGGCGATGACCACCTCGACGAGGCTGATGCCCGCGTCGCTCGAGCCGGGGGTGTCCCGGTCGATCATCGCGCACCTCCTTGGTCGATGCTCGGTGTCCGTGCGGAGCCGCTGCCGATGAACGGTGCTGATGGTCAGCCACCCCGCAGCACCGGCCCGTAGGTGCCGTGGGATGCCGACCAGACGGCATCCCACGGCACCTAGGTCAACGGATCATGACTCTCAGGTACAGGGCGTGGTGGTGATCCCGCTGGACTGGGTCGTGTACTTGAGAGTGGCCACACCAGCATGCGCACCCTTGAGGCAGAGCGATGCGTTCGTCGGGCTTCCGGACACGAGCGTGATCGTGACATCGGTGCTACTCGTGAAGCCCGGAACGTTTAAGACGTTAGCGCCGCCAACCGCCGTCACCGGCCACGCAGCTGCGTTGGGGTTGTCGACCTGCCATGCGATGAGCGCTGTCTTCGCGTTGGCAAGGTCGGACTCGATAGCCGCCTCCTTCGCCTTGTTCTGCTGGCCCAGGTACAGCGGGATGGCGATGGCCGACAGGATGCCGATGATGATGACGACGACGAGGAGCTCGACGAGGGTGAAGCCCCGGTCCTTCTCCGCCATGGACTTGCGCAGACGAGTGATCACGTCCGGCTCCGTTCGTGTGATGTTCGAGGTCAAGTGCGGCCCTGCTGGACCGCTCAGTGGTCGTGCACCCTCGGTATCGGCCCCAGCCTAGAGGACTTGAGTGGACCAGCGGCCGCGATGGCGAAGTTCACCCGCTCGGGTGAACGCCATTACTGCACCAGGTCGTAGATGTGGAAGATCGGCAGGTACAGGGCGACGACCATCCCACCGATAATCACGCCGAGGAAGGCGATCAGGAGCGGCTCGATGAGACTGGTGAGCTGCTCGGTGGTGGCGTCGACCTCCTGGTCGTAGAACTCGGAGATCTTCGCCAGCATGGTCTCCAGCGCACCGGCGTCCTCCCCCACGGCCATCATCTGCTGGACCATCGGCGGGAAGACCTCGTGGCGGGCCAGCGGGCCGGACAGCGACTCTCCCCGGCGGACCGACTCCTGCACGTCGCGGATCGCCTGCTCGATGACCCAGTTGCCGCTGGTCTCCCCCACGATGTCCAGCGCCTGGAGCAACGGCACGCCGGCCCCGACCATGGTGCCGAAGTTACGGGCGAACCGCGCAATGGCGATCTTTCCCGTCAGCTTGCCGAAGACGGGCACCTTGAGCTTGACCGGGTCGACCCGGCGACGGACCTCGTCGTCGTTCTTGTGCCGGCGCCACCATCCGGCGCCCACCACGATCGCCACCACGAGGATCGGTGCCACGTACTTCATGGCATTGGAGATGTACACGAGGATGAGCGTCGGCAGGGGCAGGGTGCCGCCCAGCCCGTCGTACATGTTCTTGAAGACCGGGACGATGAAGAGGAGCATCGCGGCCACGCCGACGATGCTGAGGATGAAGACCATCACCGGGTACGTCATGGCGGACTTCACCTTGCCGCGCAGCTGGACCTCGGCCTCGTAGTTCTCCGCCACGGAGATCAGCGACTTCTCCAGGAACCCACCGACCTCCCCGGCCCGGATGATGTTGATCATCAACGGCGGGAACACCGTGCGGTGCTTGCCGAGCGAGGCCGACAGCGACTGACCCGTCTCCACGTCGTTGCGCACCTGCGCCAGGACCTTCGCCAGCGCCGTGCTGTCGGTCTGCTCGGCCAGGATGGACAGCGTGCGGATCAGGGACAGGCCGGCGGAGACCATGGTGGCCATCTGCCGCGACATCACGGCCAGGTCCTTGAGCGAGACCCTGTCCCGACGGAACCCGGGCAGGTGGATCTCCTGCTGCATGCCGGTGGTGCTCACCTCGGCGATCGACAACGTCGCCAGGCCCATCTGACGCAGGCGGTTGGCCACGGCGGCCTGCGTCGGGGCGTCGATGCGTCCCTTGACGATCTTGCCGTCGCGGTTGCGGACCGAGTACTCGAAGGTCTTGGTCGCCTCAGCCATCACAGCACCTGCCCGTCATAGGGGGGAACGCCGTAGCCGCCCGCGGCGGCCATGCCACCGATGCCACCCATGCCGTTCATCGCGCTCATCCCACCGATCCCGGCCGCACCCTGGGACCCTCCGGAGAACCTGCCGGTCAGCCGGTTGTAGTCCTCCGCGTGGTGGCACTTCTCCAGACCGGTCTCGTAGCTGATCCGGCCCCGCTTCACCAGCTCGGCCAGGTGCTGGTCGAGCGTGTGCATGCCCAGCTGGGCGCCGGCCTGCATGGCCGAGTAGATCTGGTGGGTCTTGCCCTCGCGGATGAGGTTGCGGACCGCCGGCGTGGCGATCATCACCTCGGTCGCCACCACCCGTCCCGGTGCGTCCGCCCGCCGGCACAGCGTCTGGCAGACGACGCCCTGGAGGGCGCCGGCCAGCTGGGTGCGCACCTGGGACTGCTGGTGGGCGGGGAACACGTCGATGACGCGGTCGATGCGTCTGCGCCGCATCCTGCGTGTGCAGGGTGGCGAAGACCAGGTGGCCGGTCTCGGCGGCGGTCAGCGCCACGGAGATCGTCTCCAGGTCGCGCATCTCGCCGACGAGGATGATGTCCGGGTCCTGGCGCAGCACGTGCTTGAGCGCGGTGGCGAACGAGTGGGTGTCCTCCCCCACCTCGCGCTGGTTGATCAACGCACTTCTTGTGCCGGTGCAGGAACTCGATCGGGTCCTCCACCGTCATGATGTGGTCGTCCCGGGTGCGGTTGGCCAGGTCGATGATGGAGGCCAGCGTGGTCGACTTGCCCGAGCCGGTCGGCCCGGTGACGAGCACCATGCCGCGCGGCAGCCCCGCGAAGGTGGACACCACCGGGGGGATGCCCAACTCCTCGAGCGGCTTGATCTCGTAGGGGATGAGCCGGAACGCGGCGCCCAGGGAGTCGCGCTGCTGGTACAGGTTCACGCGGAACCGGGCGTGCCCCGGGACGGAGTAGGCGAAGTCCAGCTCCAGCTCGGCTTCGAACGTCTCCCGCTGGCGCTGGGTGAGTGCTGCGTACACGCTGCGTTGCAACGACTCCGGGGTGAGCGGCGAATAGCCGTCCAGCGGGTGCAGCTCTCCCGCCAGCCGGACGGTGGGTGGTGCGCCGGCCGTCAGGTGCAGGTCGGACGCCCCGGCCTGCTCCATGGCGACGAGTACCTCGTCCAGCTGGAGATCGCCCGACCGGCGTTCCTGGCTCATGCCGATCCGTGGCCCGGCATGGGCCAGACCTACCCGGGACTCGGGCGTGGGCTGGTGCGGTGGCGGCGACATGATCGGCTGGTAGGGCGGCAGCGGCCGGGTGGGCTCGCCGTGCGGCACGGACTGATGGGCCTCGCTCACCGGACGCCTCCCTGGTCACTGCGCGCGCGGTGCACGCACGCCTGCGGGTGTCTCATCGGCCGACGGCCAGCAGGTCTTGAGGCACGGCGCCCACGTCGTGCGCCCGGTCGACCCCAGGTCACACCACGACGCGGAGGATCTCCTCCACCGAGGTCAGTCCCATGACGACCTTTCGCCAGCCGTCGTCGCGCAGGGACACCATCCCCTGCTCCCGAGCGGTCCGGGCGATCTCCGCCGACGACGACCCAGCGGTGGCGTGCCGCTCGATCTCCTCCGTGACCTGCATGACCTCGTGCAGCGCGATCCGGCCGCGGTAGCCCGTCCGGGAGCACGCCACGCACCCCACGGGGCGGTAGAGCTGCGGAACGTCCTCCCCCGACAGCCACGGGAACCGCGCTCCGAGCAGCTCGACCTCGGTCGGCTCGTACGCCTGCCTGCATCGCCCGCACAGTCGCCGGGCGAGCCGCTGCGCCACCACGCAGTCCAGCGCCGACCCCACCAGGAACGGCTCGATGCCCATCTCGACCAGGCGGGTCACCGCCGACGGTGCGTCGTTGGTGTGCAGCGTGGACAGCACCAGGTGCCCGGTGAGGGCGGCGTCGATGGCGATCTGCGCCGTCTCGTGGTCGCGGATCTCCCCGACGAGCACCACGTCCGGGTCGGAGCGCAGGATGGACCGCAGCGCGCCGGCGAAGGTCAGGCCGGCCTTGGGGTTGACCTGCACCTGGTTGATGCCGGCCAGCCGGTACTCCACCGGGTCCTCGACCGTGATGACGTTGATCTCCGGACGGGACACCGCGTTCAGGGTGGCGTACAGGGTCGTCGACTTGCCGGAGCCGGTCGGCCCGGTGACGAGGATCATGCCGTACGGCTTGCTGTACGACTCGTGGTACCTGCGGTAGTTGTCCTCGAGGAACGCCAGGTCCCGCAGGTCCAGGCTGGCGGTGGAGTTGTCCAGGATCCGCATGACGATCTTCTCGCCCCACACGGTCGGCAGGGTGGCCACGCGCAGGTCGATCTTGCGGCCCTCGTGGACGACGGACATCCGACCGTCCTGCGGCTTGCGCCGCTCGGCGATGTCGATGTCGGACATGATCTTCACGCGGCTGATCACGCCGGCCTGGATCTGCTTGGGCGAGCGCTGCGTCTCGTGCAGCACGCCGTCGATGCGGTAGCGGACCCGCAGGTCCTTCTCGGTCGGCTCGATGTGGATGTCCGAGGCCCGGTCGGTGATGGCCTGGGTGATGAGCAGGTTCACGTAGCGCACGATCGGGGCGTCGTCGTCGCCGATCTCCCCCAGGTGGGCGAGGTCCGGCTCCGGGCCGGTGGTCGTCGACTGCTCGAATGCGGAGGACAGGTCCTCCATCTCCCCATCCGCCCGGCAGTACCGGTCGATCGCCCGCTGGAGGTTCTCGAACGTGGCGACCACCGGGTGCACGGGCATGCCGGCCACCGCGCGGACGTCGTCCACCGCGACGACGTTGCCGGGGTCCGCGGTGGCCATGACGAGCATCCCGCCGTCCAGCCCCACCGGCAGCACCGTGTATCGCCGGCACAGCGAGGCCGGCACGAGGCTCACGGCCGCGCGGTCCACCGGGTACTCGTCGAGGTCGACGAAGTCCATGCCGACCTGCCGGGCCAGCGCCTGGACCAGCTGGTCCTCCGACAGCATCCCCAGCTCGACGAGGGTGCGGCCCAGCGACTGGCCGCGCGCGGTCTGCTGGTCGAGCGCAGCCATGAGCTGCGCCTCGTCGACCAGACCCTCGTCGAGCAGGATCTCACCCAGCTGCTTCACCCGGCCGCCCTCCCGTCATGGCCGATCCCGGCCGATCGTGTCATCGGCAGGCGGGAGGCCGGACGTGAGGCGAACGTGGACGTCAGGCCCCGGTGGGCGTACCCAGCGCGTCGGCCAGGGCGGCGTCCATGGCGGCCAGCGGAGCCTGGCGGCCGGTCATCAGCCGGACCTGCTCGGCCGCCTGGTGCAGCAGCATGCGCTCGCCACCGACCAGCCGGCCGCCGGCGGCGGCCCACGCGGCGCCCAGCACCGTGGGCCGGGGGTCGTAGGCGACGTCCAGCAGCACGCCGGGGTCGCGCAGATGGGTGGTCACCCGGGCAGTGGCCTCGTCCGCGGCGTGCGGCGGCAGCGTGGAGACGACGACGTCCGCGCCGGCGAGGTGCACGTCGGCCAGGCGCACCAGGCGCGGCGAGACGCCCATCCGCAGGGCCGCCCGGGTCAGTCCCCCGGTCCGCCCCGGCGAGCGGGCCGCCACGGTGACGTCGTGACAGCCGAGCTCGGTCAGCGCGGCCAGCGCCGAGGCCGCCGTGGCGCCGGCACCGAGCACCACCGCCCGGCGGACCGGTTCGCGCAGCGGACCCCCCGCGGCCGGCTCGCGCAGGGCGGCGACGATGCCGTGCACGTCGGTGTTCACCGCCACCAGCGTCGGCCGCGATCCGCCGGGCAGCACGACGACCGTGTTCGCCGCCCCCACCACGCCGGCCAGCGGGTCGACGTGGTCGACCAGCCCCAGGACGACCTGCTTGACCGGCATGGTCAGGCTGACGCCCGCCCACTCGTCGGTCAGGCCGGCCAGCGCCTCGGCCACGGTCTCCTCGTCGACGTCGCACGCCTCGTACCGCCAGTCCGTCAGCCCCAGCGCTTGGTAGGCGGCCGTGTGCAGGACGGGTGACAGCGAGTGCTCGACGGGGTGCCCGAGGACCGCTGCCCGGCGGGCTGTCACGGGTGCTCGGCCTGCCACTGGCGCAGCTCGGCCACGTTGGCCTGATGCTCGGGGTACGTCTCGGCGAACTTCGTCTCCCCGGTGTCCGGGTTGACCGTCACCCAGTACTTCCACGGTCCGGGCGTCGGGTGGAGCACCGCGTCGATGGACACCTCACCCGGGTTGGCGATCGGCGTCGGCGGCAGGCCGACGTTCTTCTCCAGGTTGTACGGGGTGTCCGCGTCCTTGTCCGCCGCGGTCAGCTCGGTGCCTGGCTTGCCGAGCCCGTACGCCAGCGACGCGTCGATCTGCAGGATCATGCCGGCGTCCAGGCGGTTCTGGATCGCCTGGGCGATCTTCGCCCGGTCCTGCGCGGAGCGGCCCTCGCGCTCCAGCAGGGAGGCACGGACGAGGACGTCCGCCCAGCGGTCCTTCGGCACCCCCCTGGCCTGCAGGACGGCCACGGTCTTCGCCGTCATCTGGGCGAGCACGCTCGCCGCGCTGGCACCCGGCTCCACGTCATAGGTCGCCGGGAAGAGCCAGCCCTCCACCGAGCCGTTCGCCTCCGCCGGCAGGCCGATCGCCGCGGGGTCGGCAGCCGCCGCGGTCAGGTCCGCCAGCGGGATCGTCGTGCGCTCGTAGACGCGTTCGTAGACCTGCGCTGCTGTGGCGCCCTCGGGGATCGTCACCCGGTAGGTGACACGCCTCGACGGGTCGAGCAGGGCGTCGAGCGCGTCGCTGGCCCGCATCTGCAGGGCCAGCCGGTACGTGCCCGGCTGGATGCTCTGTGCGGCGGTCGGGTTGGCGGAGTAGGCGTCCACGAAGGCACCGCTCGTGGCGACCACGCCGGCGTGGGCGAGCGTCTCGGCGATGGCCGCCCCGGTGTCGCCGGAGGCCACGACGACCTGTGCCTCACCCGACCCCGGACCGGGGTAGTCGTGCACCGCGGTGGCCCCGGACCCGCCACCGAACGCACCGCCGACGACGCTCCACACGACGAACCCCGCGCCCGCGACGAGGAGCAGCGCGACGCTCAGCACCACCGCGGTCCGCCGCCGCCGGTGCTTCTGCTCGCGATGCCGGCGGTCCTGGCGCAACGCCCGGCGGCTCGGCGGAAGGCCCGCCTGCTGCTCGGCGTCGCCGAGGAACAGCTCGCTCACCCGCTCGTCCTCTCGTCCCGGCCCCTGCGGCCGGGACTGTCCCGGTCCCGCTCCCCCGGTTCTCGCCGGACGTCGCCCGACGCTCGCCCCGACGGGTCGGGGTCCTCGACGACCTCTCCGCCGCGGTGCCCCACCGTCCGCTCCGCGTCCAGCGCGGCTTGCAGGATCACCACGGCCGCCGCCTGGTCGACGACGGCGCGGTGGCTGCGCCCGGCTCGGCCGGACTCGTGCAACGCCCGATGAGCGGTCACCGTGCTCAACCGCTCGTCCACCAGCCGCACCGGTACCGGCGCGACGGCGTGCGCCAGCCGCCCAGCGTACCCGCGGGCGGCTGCTGCCGCCGCCCCCTCGGCGCCGGACAGGTGGCGGGGCAGGCCGACGTAGACCACCGCAGCGCGACGGTCGCTGGCTTCGGCGGCGACGGCCGCCACGTCGGCGTCGCCGGTCGGGTCCCGGGCGAGCGTCGCCACCGGGGTGGCGATCAGGCCGTCCGGGTCGGACGCCGCCAGGCCCACCCGCACGGACCCGACGTCGACGCCCAGGCGCACGCCCCGGGGCAGCGGCCCAGTCCCGGCGGCCACGTCAGGCGACGGGTACGGCTGCCGCGGTGCGGATCGCCTCGAGCGCCACGGGGATGCGTGTGGGGTCGGCGCCGCCGCCCTGGGCCACGTCGTCCTTCCCGCCGCCACCGCCGCCCAGCACCCCGGACGCCGCACGCACCAGCGCGCCCGCCCGCAGGCCCCGGTCCCGGGCCGCGAGGTTCGTCGCCACGACCACGGCCGGGCGGGCCTTCGCGACCCCCGCCACCGCGACCACCGCGGGGTCGGCCTCGCCGAGCCGCCCGCGCACGGCCACGGCCAGGGTGCGCAGGTCGTCGGCGGTGGCGACCTCGCCCGCGTCGTGGGTGACGACGCGAACGCCGTCGATCGTGGCGGCGTCGGCCGCCAGCGACGCAGCCTGGGCGAGCAGCCGGCCCTGCCGCAGGCCGGCGAGCTCCTTCTCCGACTCCTTGAGTCGGCCCAGCAGCCCTGCGACACGCTCGGCCAGCTCGTCGGGCCGAGCACCCAGCAAGCCGGACAGCTGGCCGACCAGCGCCCGCTCACGCGCCTGGTACCCGTACGCCCCGTCGCCGACCAGCGCGTCCAGCCGGCGCACGCCGGACCCGACGGACGACTCCCCGAGCAGGGTGACCAGGCCGAGCTCGCCGGACCGCTTGACGTGCGTGCCTGCGCACAGCTCGCGGGACCAGTCCCCGCCGATGGACACGACCCGGACCTGGTTGCCGTACTTCTCACCGAACAGCGCCATCGCGCCCAGGGCGCGGGCCTGCTCCAGCGGCATCACCTCGTCGGTGACCTCGAGGTCGTCCTGCAAGCGGGAGTTCACCCGCTCCTCCACCTCGCCCAGCACCGGCGGCGGCACCGGCGAGCCGGACCGGAAGTCGAACCGCACCCGGCTGGGCGCGTTCTCCGACCCGGCCTGGGTGGCGGTCTCCCCGAGGGTCTCGCGGATCGCCTTGTGCACCATGTGCGTGGCGGTGTGGGCGCGGGCGATCGCCCGGCGGCGGTCCGTGTCGATGCGCGCCAGGCCCGACTCCCCCAGCGTCACCGTGCCGTCGACCAGCCGGCCGCGGTGCACGGACAGCCCCTTGATCGGGGCCTGGACGTCGTCGACCTCGATGTGCGCCCCGCCGTCCAGCAGGAGGACGCCCTGGTCGGCGAGCTGCCCGCCGGCCTCCGCGTAGAACGGGGTCCGGTCCAGCACGACCTCCACGTCGGCCGGGGCCGTCGCCACAGGTGCCGGCACGCCGTCCACGAGCAGGCCCACCACCGTGGACCGGGACTGCGCGTCGGTGTAGCCGAGGAACGCGGTCGGCGCGCCGAGCGTGGTCCGGATCGCCTGGTAGGCACCGGTGTCCGCATGCCCGGTCTTCTTCGCCAGCGCGTCCGCCCGGGCGCGGTCCCGCTGCGCCTGCATGAGCGCCCGGAACGCCTGCTCGTCGACCTGCACGCCCTGCTCGGCGGCCATCTCCAGGGTGAGGTCGATCGGGAAGCCGTAGGTGTCGTGCAGCCCGAACGCCTGCTCCCCACTGAGCACCGGGGTGCCGTCGGAACCGGCCTGCACCGTCGCCCGACGCACCGCCGTCTCCAGGATGGTGGTCCCCGAGGCGAGGGTGCGCATGAACGCCTCCTCCTCCGCGTAGGCCACCGCGCCGATCCGGTCGAAGTCGCGGGCCAGGTTCGGGTAGGACGGGCTCATCGCGTCCCGGGCCGCCGGGAGCAGCGTCGGCAGCGCGACCTCCTGCACACCGAGCAGCCGCATGGCGCGCACGCTGCGGCGCAGCAGCCGGCGCAGCACGTAGCCCCGACCCTCGTTCGACGGCCGGACGCCGTCACCGATGAGCATGAGGGCGGACCGCACGTGGTCCGCCACCACGCGCAACCGCACGTCCGCCTCGGGGTCCGCGCCGTACCGCCGGCCGGTCATCTCCTCGGCGGCGGAGACCACCGGGAACACCTCGTCGATCTCGTACAGGTTGTCCTTGCCCTGCAGGAGCACCGCCAGGCGCTCCAGACCCGCCCCGGTGTCCACCGAGCGGTGCTCCAGCTCGCGCAGCAATGGGTAATGCTTGCCCACGCCCTCCCCGCGGAGGTACTGGTCGAAGACCAGGTTCCAGATCTCCAGGTAGCGGTCCCCGCCCGGGTCGACCGTGCCGCCGACGGCCGCCGGTCCGTAGGCGGGGCCGCGGTCGTAGTGGAACTCCGCGCACGGGCCCGCAGGGCCCGGCTGCCCGGTGTCCCAGAAGTTCTCCTCGCGCGGCAGCCGCACGACGTGGGCCAGGTCCATCCCCACGGTGCGGGCCAGGACGTCCAGGGTCTCGGCGTCCTCGTCCCACACGGTCACCCAGATCCGGTCGCCGTCCAGCCCGTACCCGCCCTGCGCCTGGGGGCTGGTGAGCAGGTCCCAGGCGAAGCCGATCGCCCCCTCCTTGAAGTAGTCACCGAAGGAGAAGTTGCCGTTCATCTGGAAGAACGTGCCGTGCCGGGTGGTGCGACCGACGTTGTCGATGTCGTTGGTGCGGATGCACTTCTGCACGCTCGTCGCCCGCGGCCACGGGGCCTGCTGGGTGCCCACGATGTAGGGGATGAACGGCACCATGCCGGCGATCGTGAACAGGATCGACGGGTCGGGCGAGATGAGCGACACGGAGGGCACGACGGTGTGGTCCCGCGCGGCGAAGTAGTCGAGCCAACGCTGACGGATCTCGGCGGTTCGCATCGGTGTCATCCGTTCCTTCCGGTCGGCCTGCATCTCAGAAGAACGCGTAGGGCAGGTCTTCGTCATCCACGTCCTCGGTGGGCTGCCCGGCGAAGTCGCGGGTGGCCGCACGCTCCGCGCGCAGCGCCGCCACGTCGACGTCGCCGAGCAGGCCGTGCCGCAACTGGGCCTCCCGCTCGACGACCGCCTCCGTGAAGTCCGCACGGGCGCGCCGCACCGCGGCCGGCAGCCGCGACACGGCCGTTCCCGCCGCTCGGGCGGACGGCGGGACATGCTGGTCGATCGTCCGGGTGAGCCGGCGGCTGAGGACGACGGCCGCTGTCGCGCCGACGGCCACCCAGAACAGCCGCCTCATCCGCGGCGCCTCCCCCGCACGGTGTCGGTCAGGCCGCCCACGGCCCGGCGCACACCGTAGGAGAAGGCCGCCACCCGGATCATCGGGCCGCCGACCGTCGCCGAGAACAGCGAGGTCAGGGCGGCAACATTCGCCGAGACCTGCGCCGCGGCGGTGGTCACCTGGTCCACGTGCTCCAGCTGCTGATTCGTCGAGGCCACCGTCGTGGCGGCCTCGTCGAGCACCGGGAGCGCGTGCTCGGTGAGGGTGCGCACGGAGGTGGTGGCCTCGTCGAGCACCCGGCCCAGCTTGACCAGCGGCACCGCCAGGGCGCCGACGAGCGCCACGAAGGCGACCGCCGCGACGAGTCCGGCCACATCACCCATCGATGTCACGACCCTTCCACCGTCGGTGCAGGTCCCGGCCCTGCGCTGGGCACACCCTACCGACCGGTGCTCGGCCGGTACCGACCGGCGCTCGGTCGGTCAGCGGGCGTAGTACTCCACGACGAGCTGCACGTCGCAGGTCACCGGCACCTCGGCGCGCTTCGGCCGGCGGACGAGGATGGCGCTGAGCTTCTCCAGCTGGACGTCCAGGTAGCCGGGCACCGCGGGCAGGACGTCGCGGTGCGCACCGGCGGCAGCCACCTGGAACGGCACCATGGCCTGGCTCTTCGGCTTGATCTGCAGCGTCTGGCCCTCCTTCACCCGCAACGACGGACGGTCGACGATGCGCCCGTCGACGAGCACGTGACGGTGGGTGACCGCCTGGCGGGCCTGCAGGATGGTCCGGGCGAACCCGGCCCGCAGCACCAGGGCGTCCAGCCGGGTCTCCAGGTCCTCCACGAGCGTCTCGCCGGTGAGGCCGGGTGCCTTGTGGGCGCTGTCGTAGGCGCGCTGCATCTGCTTCTCGCGCAGCGCGTACTGGGCGCGCAGGCGCTGCTTCTCCCGCAGCCGGACGGCATAGTCGGACTCGGTGCGCCGGCGGGCGCGGCCGTGCTCACCCGGCGGGTAGGGCCGCTTCTCGAAGTGCTTGACGGCCTTGGGCGTGAGTGCCAGGCCGAGGGCCCGGGACAGCCGTACCTGGCGGCGCGAACGGGTGACGCTGGTCATGAACGATCTTCCTGTCGTCAAGGGGCACACCCGCGACGGAGGGTTCCGGCGGGCGTGGGGCCGGCCACCATCGGGCTGAGACCCCAGGAGACGCCGCGGGCACGGGGCACACGGCAGCCCGGTCAGTCTACCGGGTCTGCTCGGCAGAACCGGACGTCGGGTCGGGCCCGGCCTCGGGTGCCGGCGCCCGCACGTCGAGCACCGCGCGCACCCGCTCCAGGCGCTCGCCCACCTGGCGCTCGTAGCCACGGTCGGTGGGCTCGTAGTAGCGCCGTCCGACGAGGGCGTCGGGCAGGTACTGCTGGGCGGCGATCGCGTGCGGCGCGTCGTGGGCGTAGACATAGCCGGCGCCGTGCCCGAGCGCCGCGGCGCCCGGGTAGCTGGAGTCCCGCAGATGCCGGGGCACCGGTCCGGTGCGTCCGGCCCGGACGTCGGCCAGGGCCGCGTCGATGCCCAGGTACGCCGCGTTCGACTTCGGCGCGGTGGCCAGGTGGACGACTGCCTCGGCCAACACGATCCGGCCCTCCGGCATCCCGATCAGGGCGACGGCCTGGGCCGCCGCCACCGCCGTCTGCAGGGCGCTGGGGTCCGCCATGCCGATGTCCTCGGCGGCGGAGATGACCAGCCGGCGTGCGATGAACCGCGGGTCCTCGCCGGCGGCGATCATCCGGGCCAGGTAGTGCAGCGCGGCGTCGACGTCCGAGCCGCGCATCGACTTGATGAACGCGCTGATGACGTCGTAGTGCTGGTCACCGTCGCGGTCGTAGCGCACTGCGGCGACGTCGACGGCACTCTCCACGGTCGCCAGGTCGATCGTGGCCGGTGCGGCGGACCGTCGCCCTGCGTGGGGCCGCCAGGGCCGCGCCGGCGGCCGCCTCGAGGATCGTCAGGGCCTTGCGGGCGTCCCCGCCGGCCAGCCGCACCAGGTGGTCCTGCGCATCGGGGGTGAGCACCACGGCGCCGGACAGGCCGCGCTCGTCGGTCACCGCCCGGTCGACCAGCTCACGCACGTCCGCCGCGCCGAGCGGTTCGAGGGTCAGCAGCAGCGAGCGGGACAGCAGCGGCGAGATCACCGAGAAGCACGGGTTCTCCGTGGTCGCGGCGACCAGGGTGACCCAGCGGTTCTCGACGCTGGGCAGCAGGGCGTCCTGCTGGGCCTTCGTGAAGCGGTGCACCTCGTCGATGAAGAGGACCGTCTCCGCACCGTCCGTGGCGAGCCGGCGGCGCGCCTCGTCGATCACCGCCCGGACGTCCTTGACTCCGGCCGTCACCGCGGACATCTCCACGAACCGTCGTCCCGAGACGGTCGCCACCAGGTAGGCCAACGTGGTCTTGCCGGTGCCCGGCGGGCCCCACAGCACGACGGAGGCCGGGCCGGTCCGGCGCGCGCCCTCGTCGGGCGGCTCCACGAGGCGACGCAACGGCGAGCCGGGCGCGAGCAGGTGCTGCTGGCCCGCCACCTCGGCCAGCGTGCGCGGTCGCATCCGGACGGCCAGCGGCGCCGACCGCCCGACGGCCGGCAGGCCGACATCGTCCGTCAGTGCGGCATCGAACAGGTCCACGCGGCGAGCCTACGCAGGCTGCTTCCCGGGCCGACCCGGGCCGCAGGGTGCCGGGACCTGCCGGCAGATCGCCTGGTGGCCTGCGATGCTGTCGGACGTGTTCGCACGTCTGGGTCGCGCCATCGCCCGCCATCCGCGCGCCACCGTCCTGGCCTGGACGGCGCTCGCCCTGGCAGGCCTGCTGTTCGCCGTGCTCGGTGTGCACGGCCAGAACCTCTTCGACCGGCTGACGACCGGCGCGCCGGCGGCCCCGGGGTCGCAGAGCACGCAGGCGGACACGGTGCTGGCCGCCTCGGGCGCCGGCCCGACGCTGGCCCTCGCCGTGCAGGGCGCGGACCCGACCGTCGACGGGCTCGACGCCGCCCTGGCACCCGCGCGGGCCGAGCTCGCCGCCATCCCCGGGGTGGCGAGCGTCGTCGACCCGCTCGCCCTGCCCGGCGGCCTGACCAACCCTGCCGCCGCCCCCCTGGTGGCGTCCGACGGGCACGGCTTCCTGGTGGTCGTCGAGCTGGCCCGCAACCTTCCGCCCGACGCGCAGGGCCCTGCACTCCGCGCCGTCGAGCAGCGGCTGCGGGCGGTCCCCGCGGACCTGACCACCGTTGCCCCCGGAGCCTCGGGGATCGTCGGCGGCAGCACGCTCATGCTCGACGCGGTCACCGGCCAGGTGGAGAAGGACCTGGTCACCGGGGAGGTGGTGGCCTTCCCCATCGCACTGGTGGTCATGGTCCTCGTCTTCGGCGGGCTGCTGGCGGCGGCGATGCCGCTGGTCGGCGCCGTCGCGTCCATCGCGGTCGGGCTCGCTGTGCTGCTGGGCTTCTCCTACCTCATGGAGCTGGATGCCTCGGTGGTCAACGTCGTCACCCTCGTCGGGCTGGGCCTGTCGATCGACTACGGCCTGCTCATCGTGTCCCGGTTCCGCGAGGAGCTGCACACCCTGGTGGACGGGGCGGGCACCGGGCCGGTCCGACGCCGTCGGGGCGACCCCCTGGTCGTCGCTGCGCTCACCCGCACCATGGCGACGGCGGGACGGACCGTGACCTTCTCCGCGCTCACCGTGGCGATCTCCATCTCCGGGCTGCTGGTGTTCAGCCCGGCGATCCTGCGGGCGTTCGGCGCGGCCGGGGTCAGCGTCGTGCTCATCGCTCTGGCCACCGCGCTGACCCTGGTCCCGGCGGTCCTCACGCTGCTCGGGCGCCGGTTGGCCCGGCCGGGTCTCGTCTCCCACATCCCGGTGCTGCGCTCGGCGTTGCGGCACACCTCCGACGTGACGTCCGAGCGGGGGGCGTTCTCCACCCTCGCCGGGCGCGTCCAGCGCCACCCGTGGTGGGTGATCGTGGCCGTCCTGGCCGTGCTGGGCCTGTTGGCGTCCCCGGTGGGCCGGATGGAGCTGCGCAACTCCACCACCCAGCTGCTGCCCGCCGGCAGCGACCAGCGTGACTACGTCACCGTGCTCACCGAGCAGTACCCGGCCGCCAGCGCGGCAGCCGTGCAGGTCGTCGCCCACGCGGGCCTGGAGCAGGCGAGCGCCTGGGCCACCCGGCTGGCGACGCTGCCGGGGGTCGCCACGGTGGACCCGCCCCGCCCGCAGGGCGCGGTCGTCGTCATCGGGGTGCGCCCGGCGGCCACAGACCCGGCCGGCCCCCAGGCGCGCGAGGTGGTCGGCGCGGTCCGGGCTCTGGACGCGCCCTTCCCCGTCCAGGTGACCGGCGCCGCGGCCCGCCAGATGGACTTCACGGCAGCCGTCGCCGCGCGGGCCTGGTGGGCGGTCGGCATCGTGGTGCTGGCGACCCTGGTGCTGCTGTTCGCCATGACGGGGTCGGTCGTCGTCCCGGTCAAGGCGCTGCTCACCAACGCGGCGTCCATCGGGGCAGCCCTGGGCGTGCTCGTCTGGGTGTTCCAGGACGGGCACCTGTCCGGCGTGCTCGGCTTCGAGCCGGTCGGCGGCGTCGAGACGTACGTGGTCGCGCTCGTGGTCGCGTTCGCCTTCGGCCTGGCGATGGACTACGAGGTGTTCCTGCTCTCGCGGATCAAGGAGCTGGTCGACTCCGGCGTGCCCAACGACGAGGCCGTCCGGCTGGGCCTGCAGCGGTCCGGCCGGGTGATCACCTCGGCCGCGGCGATCATCGTCGTGGTGTTCGCCGGGTTCGTCGCGGGCCGGCTGCTCGTCATCAAGGAGGTCGGGCTGACCCTGGCCGTCGCCGTGCTCGTCGACGCCACGCTGGTACGCCTGCTGCTGGTGCCTGCGACGATGACGGTCCTCGGCGACCTCAACTGGTGGGCGCCGCCCGGCCTGCGCCGGTGGGCCCCGGCGTCGCGTCGACCCCGGCCTCCCGACGCTGCTGCGCCGTGATGGGGGCGGGCGCCCCGGTCAGCGGGTCGTAGCCGCCGCCGGACTTCGGGAAGGCGATGACGTCCCGGATGGACTCGGCCCCGGTGAGCAGCGCGACGATCCGGTCCCAGCCGAAGGCGATCCCACCGTGCGGCGGGGCGCCGAACTGGAACGCGGTGAGCAGGAAGCCGAACTTCTCGGCCGCCTCCTGCGCGTCGATCCCCAGCACGGCGAAGACGCGCTCCTGCACGTCCCTGCGGTGGATGCGCAGCGACCCGCCGCCGATCTCGTTGCCGTTGCAGACGATGTCGTAGGCGTGCGCCAGCGCATGCCCCGGGTCCTCCTCGAACCGGTCCAGCCACTCCGGGGTGGGGCTGGTGAACGCGTGGTGCATCGCCGTCCACGCACCCGACCCGACCGCGACGTCGTCGTCGGTGCCGGTCGGCTTGAACAGCGGCGCGTCCACGACCCACACGAAGGACCACTGCGACTCGTCGACGAGCCCGGCGCGCCGGCCGATCTCCAGCCGGGCCGCGCCCAGCAAGCCCTGGGCCTGGGCGACCGGGCCGGCCGCGAAGAACACCGCGTCGCCGGGCCGTGCGCCGACCGCCGCGACCAGCCCGTCCCGCTCGCGGTCGGAGATGTTCCTCGCCACCGGACCGCCGAGCGTGCCGTCCGGCGCGACGGTCACGTAGGCGAGACCGTGCGCGCCGCGCTGCTTGGCCCAGTCCTGCCAGGCGTCGAAGCCGCGCCGCGGCGTGGCGGCGCCGCCGGGCTGCACCACCGCGCCGACGTAGGGGGCCTGGAAGACCCGGAACGGGGTGTCGTGGAAGTGCTCCGTGAGGTCGACGAGCTCGCAGCCGAACCGCAGGTCCGGCTTGTCCGTGCCGAACCGCGCCATGGCGTCGGCGAACGTCATCCGCGGGATCGGGGTCGGGACCCGGTACCCGACGAGGTCCCACAGCGCCACCAGGACCTGCTCGGCCAGGCCGATGACGTCGTCCTGCTCGACGAAGCTCATCTCGACGTCGAGCTGGGTGAACTCCGGCTGCCGGTCGGCCCGGAAGTCCTCGTCCCGGTAGCACCGGGCGATCTGGTAGTACCGCTCCGTCCCGGCGACCATGAGCAGCTGCTTGAACAGCTGGGGCGACTGCGGCAGCGCGTACCAGTTGCCCGGGGCCAGCCGGGCCGGCACGACGAAGTCCCGGGCACCCTCGGGCGTCGACCGCGTCAGGGTCGGCGTCTCCACCTCCACGAAGCCCTGCGCGTCGAGGACCGCACGCGCCACCCGGTTGGCGGCCGCGCGCAGGCGCAGCATCCGGGCGGGGCCCTCCCGGCGCAGGTCGAGGTAGCGGTACCGCAGCCGGACCTCCTCGCCGGGCGTCTCGTCCAGGGCCCAGGAGACCTGGAACGGCAGGGCCGCCGCCTCGTTGAGCACCTCGACCTCGGTGGCGACGACCTCGATCTCGCCGGTGGCCAGGTGCGGGTTCTCGTTGCCCTCCGGCCGATGCGCCACCCGGCCGGTGACGCGCAGCACGAACTCCGCACGCAGCCCGCGCGCCACGTCCTCGTCGTGCACGACGACCTGGGCGATCCCCGACGCGTCCCGCACGTCGACGAAGGCGACCCCGCCGTGGTCGCGCCGGCGGTCGACCCAGCCGGCGAGGATCACGGTGGTGCCGATGTCCTCGGTTCGCAGAGAACCGGCATCGTGGGTGCGCAGCACGGGGAGAGGCCCTTCGGTGGGGGACGAGCGGGGGGCGCGAGCGATGCCGTCCCGGGCGGAGCAGGCGGCCACGGGACGACGGGGACGATCCTAGTGCGGGGTGCCGGGCCGGCCCTGGCTGCACCCGGTGGCGGACCACGGCGGTCACCCGGCCGTCAGGACGCGGGGACCACCCGGGGCCAGCGGTCGGCGGCGGGTGGCTGCCAGGTCGCGGCGTCCGCCTCCACCTGTTCCCCGGAGCGGATGTCCTTGACCTGGTCGACGGCTCCCCCCGTGGCGGGGAACCAGACGAACGGGATGCCGCGCCGGTCCGCGTGCCGGATCTGCCGGCCGAACTTCGCCGCCGCGGGCGCCACCTCCGTGGGGATGTCCCGGGCGCGCAGCGCCGCGGCCACGGCGTCGGAGGCGGCGCGGGTGTCCTCGGTCGTGACCGCCACCAGCACGGCGCTGGGCACCGCGCGGGTGGCCCGCACGATCCGGTCCGCGAGCAGCCGGGAGACCAGCCGGGAGACGCCGATCGACAGGCCCACGCCCGGATACGTCGTCGTCCCGTCGGAGGCGAGCGCGTCGTACCGGCCGCCGGAGCAGACCGATCCGAGGTGCTCGTGGCCGACCAGGAACGTCTCGTAGACCGAGCCCGTGTAGTAGTCGAGACCGCGCGCGATGCGCAGGTCGGCGACCAGCACGCCGGGGGCCCGGTCCGCCGCGGCACGCACCAGCCCGGCCAGCTGGGCCAAGCCCTCGTCGAGCAGGTCGGACCGCACGCCGTGGGCACGGGCCAGCGCCTGGACCCGGTCCACGACCTCCTCGGCGTCCTGCCCCGAGATCGCCGCCAGGTCCAGGCATGCCGCCGCCTGGTCGGGGGTCGCTCCCGCCTGGTCGGCGAGCATCCCGGCAACGTCCGCCGGGGTTGCCTTGTCCAGCTTGTCGATGCAGCGCAGCACGGCGTCGACGTCCGCCAGCCCGATCCCCCGGGCGAACCCCTCGGCGACCTTGCGGTTGCTCACGTGGATGCGCACCGGCGGGACGCCGACCGCGCGCAGCCGGGCGAACGCGTCGGCCATCACCAGCGCCAGCTCCACCTCCGTGTGGTAGGGCAGCGTGCCCGCACCGACGACGTCGATGTCCGCCTGGGTGAACTCCCGGAACCGGCCGTCCTGCGGGCGCTCCCCGCGCCACACCTTCTGGATCTGGTAGCGGCGGAACGGGAACGCCAGGTGGCCCGAGTTCTCCAGGACGTACCGGGCGAACGGCACCGTGAGGTCGAAGTGCAGGCCGAGCTGCGCGCCCGTCGACCCGGGGCCGGTCTCCTCCTGCAACCGGCGCAGGACGTAGACCTCCTTGGCCGTCTCCCCCTTGCGCAACAGCTGGTCGAGCGGCTCGACGGCGCGGGTCTCGATCCCCACGAACCCGTGCAGCTCGAAGGTGTGCCGCAGCACGTCGAGCACGTGCTGCTCGACGACCCGTCCCTCGGGGAGCCACTCGGGGAAGCCGGACAGCGGGGTCGGTCGTGCCATGGTCCCCCATCCTGCCAGGTGCCGGGGGACGGCCCTCAGACCAGTGGGCTCCGGCCGCGCAGCCAGGGGTTGTGCGCGAGCTCGGCCGAGACCACCGTGGCCGGACCGTGGCCGGGCAGCGCACGGGTCGCCGGGTCCAGCACCTCCACCACGTCGCGCAGCGTCGCGGCCATCGCCACGAGGTCGCCACCGGGCAGGTCGGTGCGTCCCACGCCGCGGGCGAACAGCACGTCCCCGGTGAGTGCCACCGGCCCGTCCACGTCGACCAGGTACAGCGTCGAGCCCTCGGTGTGGCCGGGCGCGTGCCGGGCCAGCAGGCGGATCGGGCCGAACGTCAGCCGCACGTCCGGGGCCCGGCCCGGTCCCGGCTCGCCGAACGTCACGACGCGGTCCGGCACCCGGTAGTCCGGCGCACCGACCTGTGCCACGGCGTGCTGGAACGCGTCGGTGAGCCGCGGGTCGCCCCGGCCCAGCACGCCCACCGGGTCGGCCAGCCGGTACGCGTCGGCCGCTGGCACGTGCACCGGGAGACCGAGCTCGTCGGCGAGGGCGCCCGCGTCCCACACGTGGTCGGCGTGCCCGTGGGTGACGAGGATGCCGACGACGCTCCAACCGCCCGCGGCGACCCTCCGCCGCACCTGCAGGGCCGCCCCGGCGCCCGGGTCGACGACGAGGCAGGCGCCGTCCTCGGCGAGCAGGTAGCAGTTGGTCTGGAGGACCGGCGCGACGAGCGTGTGCAGCTCCATGCCCGGCACGGTACCGGCCGCTGGCGTGCCGTCACCTCGCGCCACCTAGACTGGGACCCGGTCAGGGCGCGTGTGCCCCGCCCCCCCACCGGTCCGTCGCCGAGGAGTCTGCGTGTCGAGGAAGCGCGAGCGCGAGTACGAGCGCCGTCGGTACGAGCGCTGGCAGGAGCGCCGAGCCGCACAGCAGTCCCGGCAGCGCCGTCGCCGCATCATCGCCGGCGGTCTCGTCGGCGTCCTCGTGATCGGCGTGGCGGTCGCCGCCGCGGTGACCCTGACCCGCGGTGCCGACTCCTCGACGGCGGCACAGCGGCCGACCCCGACCGGGTCGGCCACGGCGCCCGACCCGTCGGTGGCGCAGGCGCGCAGCTGGACCGGTGTGATCTCGACCAGCCAGGGGGACGTCGGCATCGAGCTCGACGGCGCCGCTGCGCCGCAGGCGGTGGCGAGCTTCGTCACCCTGGCCCAGGCCGGCTTCTTCGATGCCACCCCGTGCCACCGGCTGACCACCTCCGGCCTGTACGTGCTCCAGTGCGGTGACCCCACGGGCACCGGGAGCGGCGGACCGGGGTACACGTTCGGCCCGGTGGAGAACGCACCGGCGGACAACGTCTACCCCGCCGGCACCATCGCGATGGCCCGCAGCGGCGGGGACGGCTCCTCGATGGGGAGTCAGTTCTTCCTCGTCTACGCCGACTCGACGATCCCGTCCGACGCTGCCGGGGGGTACACCGTGTTCGGCCGGGTCACGTCGGGTCTGGACATCGTGGCGTCCGTGGCCGCCGCCGGCGTCACCGGCGGCGGCCCGGACGGCCCACCGGCGTCGGCCATGGTCATCGAGGGAGTGGAGATCAAGTGACGGAGAACCCGGCTCCCGCCCCGCGGCCGCGACCGGTGCCTCGTCCGCCGAGCACCACCCCGGTGCCCCGGCCGCCGGCTGCGGCGAGCCGGCGCGACCCGGCCCCGGGCCCCGCGGTCGCGGACCCCACGGCCGTCGACGCGGCCGAGGAGGCTCGTGCCCTGACGTTCGGGCGGATTGACGACGACGGCACCGTGTGGGTGCGCGACGGCGACGCCGACCGCGCCGTCGGGCAGTTCCCCGGCGTGCCGGCCGACGAGGCGCTCGCGCTGGCCGTCCGCCGGTACCTGGACCTGCAGGCGCGCGTGGCGCTCTTCGAGGCGCGGCTGACCGCGACCGACCTCGGCGCCAAGGAGATCGACGCCACGCTCGCCCGGCTCGGCGA
Source organism: uncultured Actinomycetota bacterium (assembly GCA_963703555.1). GTDB lineage: Bacteria > Actinomycetota > Actinomycetes > Actinomycetales > Cellulomonadaceae > CAVPEV01. The sequence continues at coordinate 34,284 of CAVPEV010000002.1, forward strand.
GGAGCTGGCCGAGCCGCCGGTCGTCGGCGACCTGGATGCGCTGCGCGCTCGGTTCCGTGCCCTGCAGGAGGCCGCGGCGATCCGGCGCGCCCAGGTCGAGGCGGAGCGCGCGGCCGTGCGCGAGCGCGCCGTGGCCGAGCGGACCGTGCTCGTCGAGGAGGCGGAGAAGATCGCGGGCACCGACGCCCAGCGCATGCAGTGGCGCCCGGCCGGCGAACGGCTCCGGGTGCTGCTGGACGCCTGGAAGGAGGCTCAGCGGTCCGGCCCTCGGCTGGACCGCACCACGGAGGAGTCCCTCTGGCGGCGGTTCAGCCACGCCCGGACCAGCTTCGACCGGGAGCGACGGCACTTCTTCGCCGAGCTCGAGTCGAGCAACGCGCAGGCTCGGGCGGTCAAGCAGCAGATCGTCGAGGAGGCCGAGCGGGCCGCGTCCGGCACCGACTGGGCAGCCGGCTCGGCCACGTTCCGGGACCTCATGGCCCGGTGGAAGGCCGCCGGTCACGCGTCCCGCACCGAGGACGACGCCCTGTGGAATCGGTTCCGCACCGCACAGGACACCTTCTTCGCGGCCCGCGATGCGGCGAACGAGGCGATCGACGCCGAGTACCGAGCCAACCTCGCGGTCAAGGAGAACCTGCTGGCCGAGGCCGAGCGCCTCGTGCCGGTGACCGACCTGCCCGCGGCCCGGGCCGCCCTGCGCGGCATCCAGGACCGGTGGGACGCGGCCGGGAAGGTGCCCCGGGCGGACATCCAGCGGATGGAGGCCCGGCTGCGCGCCGTGGAGCAGGCGGTCCGCGCGGCGGAGGACCGTGCCTGGCACCGGGCGAACCCGCAGACGCGCGCCCGGGCCGAGGGTGTGGCGGCACAGTTGCAGCAGGTCATCGCCGCCCTCGAGGCCGATCTCGCGGCGGCGGAGGCGGTCGGTGACGCACGGCGAGCCACCGAGGCCCGGTCGGCCCTGGAGGCTCGACGGTCCTGGTTGGAGCAGGTGGAGCGGGCAGCACGCGACGCCCAGGGCTGAGTCCACCCCGCAGTGCACCCACCGGCACCGTCCACAGGTCGCGCCGGAGGTCCGGTGGGCGGTGGGCGGCGCGGGGCACCCTGACCGGCATGGACCTGCCCGACTGGCCGCCGCGCCCGTTGACCCTCACCGCCCCCCGCCTGGTCACCCCGGACACCTGGGGCCCGGTGGCCTACCGCGCCCTGCTTGCCGAGAAGGCGATCGTGCCCGTGTGGGGGGAGCTCGCCGTGCCGGCCGGTCACCACGTGCAACCGGCGGATCGGGCCCGGGCGCTGCGACCGGTGGTGCCGCCGCGCTGCGTGGTCGCCCGCACGAGCGCCGCCTGGGTGCACACCGGTGGGCAGCCGCCCGCGCGAGTGGCCGTGCTCGTCGCTCCGCGCACCCGCCGGCCGGACCCGCACCCCGTGCGGCTCGTCCACGAGGCGCCGCTGCCGGACGCCGACCTGGTCCTGCTCGGTGGGGTCCGCGTCACCACCCTGGAGCGGACCGCCGCGGACGTGGCGCGATGGTGCGGTCAGGAGCAGGCGCAGGCACTGCTGCGGGCGCTGCTGGCGGCCGGCCTCGACGTCGGCGGGGCGCTGCGCCGGCTGGACGCCGCGCCCGGGCGGCGCGGTGTGCCGCGGGCCCGCGCCCGGTTGGGAGCCCTCGCCGCGGGATGACGGCGCCTGGCACGTCCCCGCGCGGAGACCGCCTGGCCCGCCGCGCGGCCGGCCCCAGGCGGGGAACAGGCGGGAACAGGCGGTCAGGCGCGGATGACCGGGTGCTCAGCGGCCTTCGACCCCGTCACGCGGTAGACGTCGAACACTCCGTCGACCTTGCGCACCGCGGCGAGCAGCGAGGTGAGGTGAGACGGCTCGGCCATCTCGAAGACGAAGCGCGACAGTGCCAGCCGGTCGTGGTTCGTGGAGACCGAGGCGGACAGGATGTTGACGTGGTGGTCCGTCAGCACCTTCGTGATGTCGGACAACAGGCCCGCCCGGTCGAGGGCCTCGACCTGGACCTGGACGAGGAAGACCGTCGAGGCGCCCTTGCTCCACGCCACGTCGACGAACCGTTCCGGCTGCGCCTGGAGGGCCTCCACGTTGACGCAGTCGGCGCGGTGCACGCTCACGCCGGCGCCGCGGGTGACGAAGCCGACGATCTCGTCACCCGGCACGGGCGTGCAGCACTTGGCCAGCTTGACCCAGACGGCACCGACGCCCTTGACGACCACCCCCGGGTCGCCGGTCCGAACCCGGCGGGCCGAGCTGCCGGGACGTGCCGTCTCGGCGAGGTCCTCCTCGGCGCCGGGCTCACCGCCGAGCGTCTGCACCAGCTTCTGCACCACGGTGGTGGCGGACGTCTGGCCCTCCCCCACGGCTGCGTAGAGCGCGGACACGTCCGGGTAGCGCAGCTGGTTGGCCAGGGCGACGAGGGCGTCGTGCGAGAGCAGGCGCTGGATCGGCAGGTTCTGCTTGCGCATCACCTTGGCGATCGAGTCCTTGCCACGCTCGATGGCCTCCTCGCGGCGCTCCTTGGAGAACCACTGTCGGATCTTGTTGCGCGCCCGAGGGCTCTTCACGAAGCCGAGCCAGTCCTGGCTCGGGCCGGCGGTCTCCGACTTGGACGTGAGGATCTCCACCACGTCGCCGTTCTCCAGGGTGGAGTCCAGCGGCACGAGGCGACCGTTGACCCGTGCGCCCATGGTGCGGTGGCCGACCTCGGTGTGGACGGCGTAGGCGAAGTCCACCGGGGTCGAGCCGGCCGGCAGCGCGCGGACGTCGCCCTTGGGTGTGAACACGTACACCTCGGCCCCGGCGATCTCGAAGCGCAACGAGTCGAGGAACTCGCCGGGGTCCACCGTCTCCTGCTGCCAGTCGACGAGCTGACGCAGCCAGGCCATCTCCGTGCCGGCGACGTTCTGGGTGCCGTCCTTGGTGTTCTCCTTGTACTTCCAGTGCGCCGCGACCCCGTACTCCGCCCGGCGGTGCATCTCGTGGGTGCGGATCTGGATCTCGACGGGCTTACCGCCCGGCCCGATGACCGTCGTGTGCAGCGACTGGTAGAGGTTGAACTTCGGCATGGCGATGTAGTCCTTGAACCGCCCCGGCACCGGGTTCCACCGCGCGTGCAGCGCACCCAGGGCCGCGTAGCAGTCCCGCACGTTGTCCACCAGGACGCGCACGCCGACCAGGTCGTAGATGTCGGTGAAGTCGCGACCTCGCACGATCATCTTCTGGTAGATGGAGTAGTAGTGCTTCGGCCGCCCGGTGACGGCGGCCTTGACCTTCGCGGCGCGCAGGTCTGCAGCGACCTGGTCGATGACGACGGCGAGGTACTCCTCGCGCGCCGGGGCCCGCTCGGCCACCAGCCGGACGATCTCGTCGTAGACCTTCGGGTAGAGCGTCTGGAAGGACAGGTCCTCGAGCTCCCACTTGATGGTGTTCATACCCAACCGGTGGGCCAGCGGCGCGTAGATCTCCAGGGTCTCGCGCGCCTTCCGCTCCGCCGAGGCGGCCGGGACGAACTTCCAGGTGCGGGCGTTGTGCAAGCGGTCGGCCAGCTTGATGACGAGCACGCGGATGTCACGGGACATCGCGACGACCATCTTGCGGACCGTCTCGGCCTGCGTCGCGTCCCCGTAGGTGACCTTGTCCAGCTTGGTGACCCCGTCGACGAGCATGGCGATCTCGGGGCCGAAGTCGCCCCGCAGCTGGTCGAGGGAGTACTCGGTGTCCTCCACCGTGTCGTGCAGCAGCGCGGCGGCCAGCGTGGACGGCGTCATGCCCAGCTCGGCAAGGATCGTGGCGACGGCCACCGGGTGGGTGATGTACGGGTCGCCGCTGCGGCGCAGCTGCCCGTGGTGAGCCCGGCGAGCCACCTCGAAGGCCCGCTCGACGACGGTGAGGTCGGCGCGCGGGTGGTGGGCACGGGCCGCCTGCAGCACCGGCTCCAGCGCCGGGGAGGACGACTGCCCCCGACCGCCGCCGAACCGTGCCAGGCGGGAGAGCACCCGCCCGCCGGTGGACCCACCGGTCGTCGGCGCGCCGGCCGGTGGCACCGGGTCCGGCGCGGCCGGCGGTGGCACTCTGTCCGGCGCGGCCGGCGGTGGCACCGGGTCCGGCGCGGCGGGCGGGACGGCGGCTGGTGGCACAGCTGGGCGTGACCGTGCGGTGCGCTGCTCGCTCATGCCCACCTCCTGCGACCGCATGTCCTGGCTGGTCACCGGAAGTCTACGTCCCGGGCCGTCGACCCTCCCGGCTGTTCAGCCCAGGGCGAGCGGCTCAGCCGAGCCGGAGGATGGACTCCACGTGGCGGTCCGCCAACCGGTCGTGCCCGCCGAGCGAGACCAAGTCGACGAGGAAGGAGAGCCCGACCACCTGTCCGCCGCACCGCTCCACGAGTTCCACGGTCGCCGCGGCCGTCCCGCCGGTGGCGAGCACGTCGTCGACGATGAGGACGCGCGCGCCCGCCGGGATGGTGAAGGCGTGCACCTCGACCGTGGCGCTGCCGTACTCCAGGGCGTAGTCCTGCGAGACCGTCGGGCCGGGCAGCCGGCCGGCCTTGCGCACGGGCACGAACCCGGCTCCGAGAGCCACGGCCACCGGCGCCGCGAGGATGAAGCCGCGCGCCTCCATCCCGGCCACGAGGTCCACCGGCGCACCCACCCGGCCGACGAGGTCGGCGACCACGCCGGCCAGCGCCTCGCGGTCGGCGAGCACGGGGGTGATGTCCTTGAACACCACCCCCGCGCTGGGGAAGTCCGGCACGTCGCGGACCAGGGCGTTCACCCGTGCGGCCAGCG
>CAVPEV010000003.1:0-74002 GCA_963703555.1 uncultured Actinomycetota bacterium
CGCGAGCGGATCTGGCGGCCAATTTCGATATATCTGCGCCTTACGTGGCGCACTCTGGAGCGCGGATCAAGGCCCGTAACAGCAGACATGCTGCTTCACCTTCGCCCGCACGTACAAGATCGATCTCGCCGATCTCGCGGGGGATGTCGGCGGCGCCGATTACACCGCACGCATGCAGGCGGTTCTCAAGGAGCCGATGTTTGCCGACATCGATATCCCGTCGCTCGAAATCAGCGACATCGCAATCGGCTGTACGGGGGCTGGCCGGAGGCCTTCCTGCGGCTCTACACGGCCTATCGCGAAGAACAGCTTGCGCTGGCGGAGGTCAGGTACGCCGCGTTGATGGGAAGTGTCGCCTGAAGGTGGCCGGGGCGGCCTGGACGTCCACGATCCGGGTTCCGGAAGTGCGGCGATTTCGCCGCCGCGAACGCGCCTTCCTCGAGGCTCTGCGGCGGCGAGGTTTCCTCGCCGATATCGGCGCCGGCTACCATCACTGGATCTCGAAGACGAAATCGCTGCCGAGTACCGGGGCCGAGCCGGCCTTCGTCAGGGCCTTCAAGCGCGCACTTGAACATGCGGAAGGCATGCGGGTATTCGGAGCGGATATCGACGAACTCGCTGGCACCGACAGCGATGCCGGCGATCGTCATGCCCTCGATGAGGCAGAAGGGATCGCCTTCCATGAGCATACGGTCAGCGAAGGTGCCGCTGTCGCCCTCGTCGGCATTGCAGCAGAGTTCCTGCTCGGCCTTGGTGTCGAGCACCGTCTTCCACTTGATGCCGGTCGGGAACGCAGCGCCGCCGCGTCCGCGCAGCCCGACGTCGTCACCTCGGTGACGATGTCGATCGGCGCCATCGTGAGCGCCTTGGTGAGGCCTCGAAGCCGCCGTGGGCGCGGTAGTCCTCGATCGACAATGGATCGGTGAGTGCCGCAACGCGCGAAGGTCAGCCGCTCCTGGCTCTTGAGCAGGAGAATGTCCTCGACCAGCCCGAGCTTGCCGTTGCTGGCTGCGGCGGTGGAGGCCGAGGAGCCCGGCGCGTGGCGGCGCCGAGCCGTCGCCGACGCGGCCGAAGCCCTGTCCAAGGCTCAACGGGAGCAATTGGAGGTTTTGTTATTGTTACATATTTACTTGGTCAGCATGTTAGGCAAATGGTGGGTCTCTCGGCCCACCGGTCGAAGGCGGTTCATGCGCCTTGGCTCCGCCGGTTGCGTGCCAATTACCGGGCAGCCAAACACCGACGGCCAACCAGGCTGCTCCATTAGCCGATTTCGTGGTTTTCAGGGCGGGCTGGGCCATTGCGGCGGGTGGGTGGGCATCCGATGGATGCCGTTTGAGAAAGGTATTGTGGATCAGTTGGATAGCTTATGGTAGTGGCCAGCTGCAGCGCTACGAGGGAAAGGGTTTGCGAGTAGCTGACCGCCGAGATCACGGCATGGGGCGGTCTAGCACTGTCAAGCAGATACACGACAGCGTCGGGGTTCCGGGAAGAGGGCGGCTGGGTTTGCGATGTTTTTTTTTTTTTGATAGCTGAGTTTCACTACGTATTGCTGATGGAAGCCCGAAGTAGTTTTGCAAACTCCCCAGGAGAGCGTTCCCATTCAAGCACAATGGAAATCCCCTCCACAAATTCGGAAGAAACGCCTTTTTCCAAAAGGTGTTCCCCAGAAGTTTCTCTCCATGATCTCCAGCTCCGCCAGGACCTCCGAGAAGGCTTCAAGCCTCTCAACGGTCTGTTCTGCGGTATCTACAGCCCACCTGTAGGATTTCCTCCTCCACTACGCTCTCTTCTCAGCCCGAATCAAGACAAAAACCGACCCGGGTTCGGGTTCATAGGTCCTGGCTTTTCCTGTAAGGGCAATGAAAGCGGAACCTGTACCGTTGAAGAGAAGATGGAAGCTCTCCAGGCTGGTACTGCCCTGCGTACGCTCTGCAGCCGTCCCTGCGCATTGATCGAAAGCTGCAGATCAAGCCCGGACATTCCCGGCGAGGCACCGACCACGCCCGCCGCCGCCTGCACGTTCTGGGCGCGGATTTCGCGCACCACGTCGCCGGCGGACAGGCCGCGCTCTGCGACCTTCTGCGGATCGAGCCAGACCCGCATCGAATAATCGCCGGCACCCCACATCAACACCTGGCCGACGCCGTCGATGCGCGCCAGCCGGTCCTTCACGTTCAGGATCGCGTAGTTGCGCAGATAGGTCATGTCGTAGCGGTCGTTCGGCGACAGCAGATGCACGACCATCGTCAGGTCGGGCGAGCTCTTGACCGTCGTGATGCCGAGGCGGCGCACTTCCTCCGGCAGGCGCGGTTCGGCCTGGTTACGCAATTCGTCTAGCTTCCGTCGTAGGTTTCTTGCGCGTTCTTCGTCTGCAGCAGCGGCCACGGCGAGGGCCGCGCGCCGGGGCCCGAGCACGAGGCCGGTGAGCATGACCGCGAAGGTCTGCAGCGTGACGGGCACCGCCGTGCCGGTCGGCACCGCCGGCAGCACGGAGCACACGGCGACGAATCCGGCGAACGTCATGACGAGTGCGAGGTCCGCGACGGCCGAGCGGACGGCGACGGGAGCCGGCAGGGCGGATGGCGGACCGTCGGGACTGGTCATAGTGCCTTCCGGGGGAGGGGGACGGGCAGCACCTGTCCAGCCGGCTCGCTGCCCGTGGTCACGCTAGCCGGACCTAGACTGGCTGGCACCTGTGCCGCCTACCAACGGTCGTGAGCGGCCGTGTGAGGAAACCGCAAGGAGCGCCGCCGCCCACCATCGGGTCGTCGCGCGCCCGCCACCAGGAGGACCCACCGTGATCACCGCGCAGGGCGTCGAGCTGCGCATCGGCGCCCGGCTGCTGCTGGCGCCGGCCACCTTCCGGGTGGGCCCGGGCGACCGTGTCGGGCTGGTCGGGCGCAACGGGGCCGGCAAGACGACGCTGCTCCGGGCGCTGGCGGGGGAGGGCTCGCCCAGCGGTGGACAGGTGATGCGGTCCGGGCAGATCGGTTACCTCGCCCAGGACCCGGCCGTCGGCGACGCGCAGCAGCTGGCACTGCACCGGGTGCTCGAGGCCCGGGGTCTCGACGAGACCGTGCGGGCGATGCGGGAGACCGAGTTGGCCATGGCCTCCGGGGACGACCTGGCCCGGGACGCAGCCATGGAGCGCTACGGACGGCTGGAGGCACGGTTCACGGCCGCCGGGGGCTACGCCGCGGAGAGCGAGGCGCACCGGATCGCGTCCAACCTCGGCCTGGACGACCGGGTGCTGTCGCAGCCGTTGGGCACGCTGTCGGGTGGGCAGCGCCGCCGCGTGGAGCTCTCCCGGATCCTCTTCTCCGGCGCCCCGACGCTGCTGCTGGACGAGCCGACGAACCACCTGGACGCCGACTCGGTGTCCTGGCTGCGCGACTACCTGCGGGGCTACTCGGGCGGTCTCGTCGTCATCAGCCACGACGTCGAGCTGCTCCGGGCCATCGCCACGAAGGTGTTCCACCTCGACGCCACCCGGGCCCAGCTGGACCAGTACGCCCTCGGCTGGGACGCGTACCTCGCGCAGCGGGACACCGACGAGCGCCGCCGTCGCCGGGAGCGGGCGAACGCCGAGAAGAAGGCCGCCGTCCTGCTGGCCCAGGCGGACACGATGCGCGCGAAGGCGACCAAGGCGGTCGCGGCGCAGAACATGGCTCGGCGGGCCGAGCGGATGCTCGCCGGGCTGGATCAGGTGCGGGTCGCCGACAGGGTCGCCCACCTGCGCTTCCCCGACCCGGCGCCGTGCGGGCGCACGCCGCTCGTGGCGGAGGGCCTGTCCAAGTCGTACGGGTCCCTGGAGGTGTTCACCGGGGTCGACCTGGCGGTGGACCGGGGCAGCCGGGTCGTCGTGCTGGGTCTCAACGGGGCCGGCAAGACCACGCTGCTGCGCATCCTGGCCGGTCTGGAGACCCCGGACACCGGCGCCGTGCTGCCCGGCCACGGTCTGAAGCTCGGCTACTACGCCCAGGAGCACGAGACGCTCGACCTGGGGCGGACCGTCGTGGAGAACCTGCGGACGGCCGCGCCGGACCTCACCGACACCCAGGTCCGGTCCGTCCTCGGCTCGTTCCTGTTCTCCGGGGACGACGCCGACAAGCCGGCCGGGGTGCTGTCCGGGGGGGAGAAGACCCGGCTGGCGCTGGCCACGCTCGTGGTCTCGTCGGCGAACGTGCTGCTGCTCGACGAGCCGACGAACAACCTGGACCCCGCCAGCCGGGCGGAGATCCTCACCGCGCTGCGCAGCTATGCGGGCGCCGTGGTCCTCGTCAGCCACGACGAGGGTGCGGTGGAGGCGCTCAACCCCGAGCGTGTCGTGGTGCTGCCGGACGGCGTCGAAGACCTGTGGGGCCCGGACTACCTGGACCTCGTCTCCCTGGCCTGACCGGATGCGGGCGGTCTGAGCGGCCAGGTGCGGGTGGCCTGGTCCGGTCGTGCCCGGACGGCCCGGCCGACCTCGCGGTCAGCGGCGACCGTCGACGATGGCGTCCTCGACCTCCTCGTCACTGAGCCCGCGGCCGCGGGTGCGGGCGCTCGGGCGGCCGGGCGACGGCCCGGGGCCGGCGGGGTCGACGATCTCGCGGCGGGCCAGCCAACCGAAGCCGAGCAGGCCGCCGAGAGCGAACGTCCACCACTGGAACGCGTAGGACAGGTGGGGACCCAGGTCGCGGTCCGGCGCGGGCAGCGCGCCGAGCCGCTGGTCCGCCGGCGGCTGCTCGGCGACCAGCGTGGCGTAGGCGCGGTAGGTGCCGGCATCGAGCCCCGCAGCCGCCAGCACGTCGTCGGGGGAGAGCGCCTGCACCTGCCCGGCGGGGGCGGGCCGCCCCGACGGCGCCTCCGGCAGCCGCAGCCGCGCGGTGACCGTCACCTGTCCCGAGGGCGGGTCGGCGATCCGGGCAGGGGTGCGGCCGTCCGGGCCCACGGGCACCCACCCGCGGTCGACGACGAGCACCGTCGGCCGCCCGGCCGTCCCCGCGACGACCAGCGGGACGAGGACGTGGTAAGCGGGTGACCCGTCGACGGGGCGGTTGCGCAGCAGCACCGTGCTCGCCGCGGCATACCGGCCGCGGACCGTGACCGGTCGCCACTGGTAGGACGGGTCCAGTGGCTGGTCCGGGCGCGCCAGCAGGTCGCCCAGCGCCACCGGCTCGGCGTCGTAGTTGCGGTCCACGAGCGCCACCGCCGCGGACCGGGCTACGTGCCGGTGCCACTGCCAACGGCCCAGGAACGTGCACGTCACTGCGATGACGACCCCGACGAGGACGAGCGCCACGGCGCGCCGCACCGCCGGCCTCACGGCGTGCCGGTCCGCGCGCCGCCGGAGGCGTCCGGCTCGGGACCGGGGTGCTGCGATGTCAGCTCGCCCACCGGGACGGTGCTCCGCAAGAAGCCGCGCGCGCCGAGGAACTGCTCCAGCTGGGCGCGATGCTCGGTGCAGGCCAGCCAGACCTTGCGGCGCTCCGGCGTGTGCAGGCGAGGGTTGTTCCACAGCAGGCCCCAGGCGGCTTCGGCACGGCACCCGCGGGCGCTGCAGACCAGCTCGCCGACCGGGTCGGCCACCGTTCCGGTCACGCCGTGCCGTCCTGGTCCCGGCCGTAGCCGGTGCGGTCGGCGGCCGCACCGGGGGTCAGGAGCACCGGTCCGACCGCCTCCGGCGCGGTGTCGTCGCGCTCCCGGCCGGCGTTGGCGAGCAGCACCGCCACGTACGGCATGACCGTCGCCGTGGCGACGAGCCCCAGCAGGACCCAGGCCGGCGCATGACCCCAGGCCAGTACCGCGGCGACGAAGCAGACGACCCGGATGCCCATCTGGACGAGGTAGCGCCGGGTGCGTCGCGCCATGTCGTCGCGCAGCGCCACAGGCGCTGACGTGATGGCGTGCACGGCGGTGCTCCTCGTCACCTCGCGATGGTAGGCCCGCGCCTGTCGGGCGTGCCGCTCGGGGCGGCAGGGCGTCGGAGGGGTGCGTCGAGTACCGTCGGGGTTCGTGACCCCCACGGCACCCGGTCCGGCCCGCAGCGTCGTCGTCACCGGCGCCACGCGAGGGATCGGCCGCGCCGTGGCCGAGCGGTTCCTCGCGGCCGGCGACCGGGTGGCCAGCATCCACCGCACCGGCACCCCGCCGCAGGGTGTGCTCGGGGTGGTCGGGGACGTGCGGGACACCGCCTCGGTCGACGCGGCGTTCGCCGTCGTGGAGGCCGAGCAGGGCCCGGTCGAGGTGCTCGTCGCCAACGCCGGAGTGACCCGGGACCAGCTGGTGCTGCGGATGACCGACGAGGACTTCGACCAGGTGCTCGACGTCAACCTCACCGGCGCGTTCCGGTGCGTGCGCCGGGCGAGCGCGGGCATGATCCGGATGCGGCGGGGCCGGATCATCCTGATGTCCTCGGTGGTCGCCCTGTACGGCTCGCCCGGGCAGGTCAACTATGCGGCCTCGAAGGCGGGCCTGGTGGGCATGGCTCGCTCCATCACCCGCGAGCTCGGCGGCCGAGGCATCACGGCGAACGTCGTGGCACCCGGCTTCGTCGACACGGACATGACGCGCGGCCTGTCGGCCGAGCGTCAGGAGGCCTATCGGGCGGCGATCCCCGCCGGCCGGTTCGCCACGCCCGACGAGGTCGCCGGCGTGGTGGAGTTCCTTGCCTCGCCGGCCGCCGGCTACGTGTCCGGGGCGATCGTCCCGGTCGACGGCGGCCTGGGCATGGGGCACTGACCGGGCCTCGCGCCCACACCTTCGACGAACGGACGGATCATGGGTCTGCTGGACGGCAAGACGCTCCTCATCACCGGTGTGCTCACCGACAGCTCGATCGCCTTCCACGTGGCGCGGCTGGCGCAGGAGGAGGGCGCTGAGGTGCTGCTCACCTCGTTCGGTCGGCAGGCGCGCCTCACGGAGCTCGTCGCGCGCCGGCTGCCGCGCCCGGCAGCCGTGCTCACCCTGGACGTGACCTCGCAGGAGGACCTGGAGGCCCTGGCCGGCCGGGTCCGTGAGCACGCCGACCACCTGGACGGTGCGGTGCACTCCATCGGGTTCGCCCCGCAGTCAGTGATGGGCGGCCACTTCCTCGACGGTCCGTGGGACGACGTGGCCACCGCGCTGCAGGTGTCCGCCTACTCGCTGAAGTCGCTCGCGGTGGCGGTGCTGCCACTGCTCACCCGCGGGTCCGGCCTGGTCGGCCTGACGTTCGACGCGCGCTACGCGTGGCCGGTGTACGACTGGATGGGCGTGGCCAAGGCCGCGTTCGAGGCGACGGCCCGCTACCTGGCGCGTGACCTTGGGCCGCAGGGGGTCCGGGTGAACCTCGTGTCGTCCGGACCGGTGCGGACCACCGCCGCACGGTCCATCCGGGGCTTCGAGACGATGGACGGCCGGTGGCCGGAGCGGGCCCCGCTCGGCTGGGACGCCACCGACCCCGTCCCGCCGGCGCGGGCCGTCGCCGCCCTCCTGTCGGGCTGGTTCCCGGCGACGACCGGGGAGATCATCCACGTCGACGGCGGCGTGCACGCGATGGGTCAGTGATGCCGACGGCCGACGCCCCGGGCGGTGCCGTGCGCCGGCTGCTGCTGCTGCGCCACGCGAAGGCCGAGCGCGCCGGTCACGGGGAGGACCGGCTGCGCCCGCTGGCGCTGTCCGGGCGGCGGCAGGCCGGCCAGGTCGGCCGGGCCATCGCGTCGGCCGGGCTGGCCCCGGACGTGGTGCTGTGCTCCACCGCGCTGCGGGCCCGGCAGACCTGGGAGCTCGTGCGGGCCGGGCTGGCGCCCGGGGTCGAGCGCCGGGTCGAGCTCCTCGACGCGCTCTACGACGCAGGTCCCGGTGACATCGTGTCGTTGCTGCAGGACCTCGATGCGGCCGAGCGCACGGCGCTGGTCGTGGGCCACGAGCCGACCCTGTCCTGCGCCGCTGCGGCGCTGGCCGGACGGGACTCCGACCCGCAGGCCGTGGAGCGGGTCCGCGCGGGGATGCCCACCGCCGGCTGGACGATGCTGGAGCTCGCCGGCAGCTGGTCGGGGCTTGCGCCGTCCGCGGCGCGGTTGGTACGGGTCGTGCAGACCGGCTGAGCTGCCGGGCACCTGCGGGCCGGCTGTGCCGCACCGTGGGTTCGGGACGAGGTGCCCGGTTACGATGGTCCCTACGCGTGGATCGGCGGACGTCCGCACCCACGCACCGCACCGCACGACTGCCGAGGAGCCAGGCGCGAGCCGACCACATGAGCGAGACCTCCGCGCGACGTCAGGACCGTCCCGCTGCCGGCGGCCAGGTCCAGCACCGGATCCGCGTCCCGGGCGACGTCCCGATGGTGGAGCTGCTCGGCCTGCGTGACGACGTGCTGCGCGCCATCGAGGACGGGTTCGCCTCGGTGGACGTCCACGTGCGCGGCAACGAGATCGCCCTGTCCGGCCCGCCGGGTGACGTGGCCCTGGTGGCGCGGCTCGTCGACGAGCTCGTCGAGGTGGTGCAGGCCGGCGCAGCGCTGACCCCCGACGTGGTGCGCCGCTCGGTGCAGATGCTCACGGCCGGGTCCGGCGCCCGGCCCGCGGACGTCCTGACGCTCACCATCGTGTCCTCCCGCGGCCGCACCATCCGGCCGATGAGCTCCGGGCAGAAGGCGTACGTGGACGCGATCGACCAGCACACGCTGACCTTCGGGATCGGGCCGGCCGGCACCGGCAAGACGTACCTGGCGATGGCCAAGGCGGTGCAGGCCCTGCAGTCCCGTCGGGTGAGCCGGATCGTGCTGACCCGTCCGGCGGTGGAGGCGGGCGAGCGGCTCGGGTTCCTGCCCGGCACCCTCAGCGAGAAGATCGACCCGTACCTGCGCCCGCTGTACGACGCCCTGCACGACATGATGGACCCGGACGCGATCCCCCGGCTGGTGGACGCGGGGACGATCGAGGTTGCTCCGCTGGCCTACATGCGCGGCCGCACGCTCAACGACGCGTTCGTCGTCCTGGACGAGGCGCAGAACACCTCGGCGGAGCAGATGAAGATGTTCCTCACCCGGATCGGTTTCGGGTCCACCGTGGTGGTCACCGGGGACGTCACACAGGTAGACCTGCCGGCGGGAGCTCCGTCCGGGCTGCGCACCGTGGAGCGGATCCTCGCCGGCGTGGCCGACGTCGCGTTCTGCCGCCTGTCCACCGACGACGTCGTCCGCCACCGGCTGGTGAGCGACATCATCGACGCCTACGCGCGCTGGGACGAGGCATGAGCGTCGAGGTGAACAACGAGTCCGGCTACGCGGTCGACGAGGCCGAGTTCGCTGCCCTCGCCCGGCACGTGCTCGACGAGATGCACGTGCACCCGCAGACGGACCTGTCGATCCTGCTCGTCGGCGTCGACGTGATGTCCGAGCTGCACCAGCAGTGGATGGACGAGCCGGGGCCCACCGACGTGCTGTCCTTCCCCATGGACGAGCTGCGGCCCGGCCGGCCCGACGACCTCACGCCGGCCGGCCTGCTCGGTGACGTCGTGCTGTGCCCGCAGGTCGCCGCGGAGCAGGCGCATGCGGCGGGGCACTCCACGGCCGAGGAGCTCCTGCTGCTCACCACCCATGGGATCCTCCACCTGCTGGGCTTCGACCACGCCGAGCCCGACGAGGAGAAGGAGATGTTCGCCCTCCAGCGGCGCCTGCTGCTGACCTTCCTGGCGGCACGATGACCGGGGCGCCGGTAGGGCTGCTCGTCGTCGTGGCGGTCCTCGGGTTTGCACTGGCGGCCACCCTCTCGGCGGGCGAGGCGGCTGCCCTGCGGGCCGGTCGGGGCACGTTGGCCGACCTGTTCGCCCGTCGGCACCGGCACGCCGAGCGGGTGCGCGCGGTGCTCGAGCGCCGCCCGCGGGTGCTGGCCGCCTCGTCGTTCGTGCGCCTCGTCGCGGAGATGGTCGCCACGGTGTGCCTGACGCTGGCCGTGACGGCGTCCGCGCTGTCGTGGTGGGCGGTGGCGCTCGTCGCGTCGGCCCTGTCCGCCGCGGTGGCGCTGCTGCTCGTGCGGACCAGCCCGCGCTCCGTGGGCCGCAGCCACCCGGGTGTCGTGCTGGCTGCGGTGTCCGGCCTGCTGCTGGCGCTGGAGCGGGTGCTCGGCGGGCTCGCCTCCCGCGAGGACGCCGACCCGGTGCTGGGTCCCGACGAGATGCGCGAGATCGTCGAGCGTGCCACCGAGGCGGACGTCATCCCGCACGAGGACCGCGACCTGGTGCGCGGTGTGCTCGAGCTCGGCGACACGCTGACCCGCGAGGTCATGGTGCCGCGCACGGACATGGTGACCACGGGTGCCGACGTGCCGCTGCGCAAGGTGTCCTCGCTGCTGCTCCGGTCTGGGTACTCCCGGGTGCCGGTGATCGGTGACTCGGTGGACGACCTGCGCGGGGTGGTCTACCTCAAGGACGTGGTTCGCCGGCTCCAGGACGACCCGGCCGCCGGTGACCTGCCCGCCTCGGCCCTGGCGCGGCCGGCGGTGTTCGTGCCGGAGTCGAAGCCGGTCGACGACCTGCTGCGCGAGCTGCAGGCCGGCGCGTCGCACCTGGCGATGGTGGTCGACGAGTACGGGGGCATCGCCGGCCTCGTCACCGTCGAGGACGCGCTGGAGGAGATCGTCGGCGAGCTGGTCGACGAGCACGACCGGTCCGGCCCGGTGGTGGAGGACCTCGGCAACGGGACCTTCCGCGTGCCCGCCCGCCTGCCCAGGGACGAGCTCGGCGAGCTGTTCGGCCTCGAGGTGGCCGACGACGACGTCGACACGGCGGGCGGGCTGCTCGCGAAGGCGATCGGCAAGGTACCGCTCGAGGGGACCATCGGCGACATCCACGGCCTGCACCTGGTCGCGGAGCGCACCGAGGGACGCCGCCGCCGCGTCGCCACCCTGCTGGTCAGCCGCGCCGTCCCGGACGAGGGCCGGAGCGCTACCGGCGAGCAGACGACCGGCGCCGGTCCCGGCGCCGCCCCGACGGCGAAGGACTCCGTCCGATGACGTTCCGCTCCGGCTTCGCCTCCTTCGTGGGGCGGCCCAACGCCGGCAAGTCCACCCTGACCAACACCCTCGTCGGGCAGAAGGTGGCGATCACCTCCGATCGTCCGCAGACGACGCGCCACGTCGTGCGAGGGATCGTCCACCGGCCGGACGCCCAGCTGGTGCTCGTCGACACACCGGGGCTGCACCGCCCCCGCACACTGCTCGGTGAGCGGCTCAACGCGATCGTGCTGGACACCCTCGGGCAGGTGGACGTGGTCGGGTTCTGCGTCCCGGCCGACCAGCGGGTCGGGCCCGGTGACCGCTTCATCGCCGAACGGCTGGCCCAGGTGGCTCACGGCCGCCCCGTCACGCCGGTCGTCGCGATCGCCACCAAGGCGGACCTCGTCGGGCCGGCCCGGCTGGCCGAGCAGCTCGTGGCGCTCGACGGGCTGGGCGACTGGGCCGACATCGTGCCGGTCTCCGCCACCACCGGGTACCAGGTCGACGTGCTGGAGCAGGTGCTCGTGGGTCACCTGCCGGAAGGGCCCGCGCTGTACCCCGAGGGGGAGCTCACCGACGAGCCCGAGGCCGTCATGGTGGCCGAGCTCGTCCGGGAGGCGGCGCTCGACGGCGTGCACGACGAGCTGCCGCACTCCTTGGCCGTCGTGGTCGAGGAGATCGTCGTGCGGGAGCCCCAGCCGTCGGACGGCGACGGCCGGCCGCTGCTCGACGTGCGGGTGGACCTGTACGTCGAGCGGGAGAGCCAGAAGGGCATCGTCATCGGCCGGGGCGGCACCCGGCTGCGCGCGGTCGGCACCCGGGCGCGCGGGCAGATCGAGGCGCTGCTGGGGGCGCGGGTGTACCTCGACCTGCACGTGCGCGTCGCCAAGGACTGGCAGCGCGACCCCAAGCTGCTGGGCCGCCTGGGGTTCTGAGGCCAGGCCCCGGGGGTAGCCGGGCGGGCACGTGCCGGCGCGACCCGGGCGGATAATCGGCCGGTGCCATACCGGATGATCGCCAACACCGTGGTCGGCATGTTCCTCCTGGCGGTCGTCGGTGCGGCGATGGGTCCGCAGTGGGATCCGGTGCCGGTGTCCGACCCGTTGACGCCCGAGACCTCGGTCACGGCAGTGGGCGGCCGGGTGCCGCGGCCGAGCTATCCGGTGCGGACCTCGACCGTCGACGTCCAGCTCGACGGGACGACCGTGCAGGCCCAGCTCAGCGAACCGATCGGGGCGCCCGAGCCGCGGCCCGGAGTGGTGTTCGTGCACGGCGCGGGGACCGGCACGTTCGAGACGGCGTTCGTCGCCCAGGCGCGCGCGCTCGCCGGGTCCGGCGTGGTCACGTTGGTGCCGGACAAGCGGCTGGACACCTACTCGCTGCGCCACCGCAACTACGTGACGATGGCCGACGACTATGCAGCGTCGGTGGCGCTGCTGCGGGCTCGCGACGGCGTCGACCCCGACCGAGTCGGGGTGTATGCGGAGAGCGAGGGGGCCTGGATCGCGCCGGTGATGGCCGCGCGAGACCCGAGGATCGCCTTCGTCGCCCTGGTCTCCGCGCCCGTCGTGCCGCCGCGCCAGCAGGCCGCCTTCGCCACCGACTCCTACCTGCGGCACACCGGCGTGCCCGCCCAGGTGTTTCGGGCCATCCCCCGCGCGGTGGGGATGCAGGTGCCCGGCGGCGGCTTCGAGTACGTCGACTTCGACGTCGCGTCCTACCAGCGCCAGATGAGCCAACCGGTGTTCGTCGCCTACGGGACGGGCGACGCATCGATACCGATGGTGCAGGGCACCGAGGGGATCATCCGGGACCTCGCCCTCGCCGGCAACGACCGCTACACGGTGCGGTTCTACCCGGGCGCGGACCACGGCCTGCGGGTCGACAAGGTCGTCTCGCAGCGGTTCCTGGACGACCTGGCCGACTGGGTGGTCGGCCTGCCCGCGACGGCGGGGGCGCCGCCGCGCATCGCGGGGGCGCAACCCGTCCAGGAGTACTGGGTCCTCCCGGTCCGCATCCCGGGGTGGCTGGGTGACGGTGACGTGCTGCTGGCCCTCATCGGTGGCATGGTCGGCCTCATCCTCGTCGGTCCGTTGGCCTGGGGTGTCGTCGCCGCGGTGCGCCGGGTGGCGGGGATGGAGCCGACGTCGTCGCTGCCCGCGGGCGCGCCGCGTCGGCTCGCGCTGCTCGGCGCGTCCGCGATCGCCACCCAGCTGGTCCTCGTGGTGTACCTCGTGCTGGTGGCCCGGTTGGCGATCGGGTACCAACACAATGCGGTCATCGTGCAGGGCGGCTGGCTCGGGGTGCGGCTGCTCGGCGCCGCGACGGTGCTCGCGCTGGTGGTCGTCGTCGACCACCTGCGGGAGCGGCGGCTGCGACGCCAGCCCACCGCCCGGGACCTGCTCGGCCGGGTGATCCTGTGGGGCTGCCTGATCGGCTCCACCGGCCAGCTCGTCCTGCTGGCCTACTGGGGTGTGTTCCAGCTGGGCATCTGAGTGCACCCGCGTGTGCGCGGCGTTCACGACCGGGGCCGATGTGCACGATGATGTGCTGGGGAGGGTGCGAGGCGACGGTGGGGAGGACTGCGGTGCGGACGTCCTGGGGATCCGCGACGGACCGCGGTCGGGTGCGCCATGTCAACGAGGACGCCCTGCTGGCCTACCCGCCCGTCTTCCTGGTGGCGGACGGGATGGGTGGACACGCCGCGGGCGACGTCGCCAGCCGGATCGCCGTCGAGGAGTTCGGCCGGCTGGCCGGGCAGCAGGTGACCGGCCCGGACGACCTGCAGGTGTGCTTCCAGCGGGTCGCTCGGCGGCTGCGGGAGACGGTCGTCGGCGTGTCGTCGGGCACCACCGTGGCCGGCGTCGCGACCACGGTGCGCGACGGGCTGGACTACTGGCTGGTGTTCAACGTCGGGGACTCCCGGGTGTACCGCTGGTCGCAGGACCGGCTCGTCCAGGTCAGCGTCGACCACTCGGTCGTTCAAGAGCTGGTCGACCGGGGCGAGATCGACCAGGCCACGGCGGCTGTGCACCCCGAACGCCACGTGCTCACCCGGGCCGTGGGGACCAGCGGGACGGTGGCGCCGGACTACTGGATGCTGCCCGTCGGCGCGTCGGACCGGATGCTGCTGTGCTCCGACGGCCTGACCGGTGAGCTCTCCGCGGCCGAGATCGCGGCCGTCCTGGCACAGCCGGGCGACGCGCAGGAGGTCGCGACCGTGCTGGTCCGGCGCGCGGTGGCGGCCGGCGGCCGGGACAACGTCACTGCGGTGGTCGTCGATGCCGTGCCGGCCCGGCTGCGCGCCGACCTGGCGGAGACGGTGTCCCGCGCCCTGCCGTCCCCGGCCCCGGCCCTGGCCGGCATGCTGGAGGGATCGACGGTGCCCTGCGCCGGTGAGGACCCGTGACGGCCCCGCCGTGCTACGCGAGCGGGGACTGGTTCGCCGTCGTGGCGCCGGGACGCGCTGCGCTGCTCGACCCCGCGACGCCGCCGGCGACGGTCCGCGCGCTGTGGTCCGCCGGGCCGGGCCTGGCCGCCGGGCTTGCCGAGCTGGTGGCGCACGGCCTGGCCGGCCTGCCGTCCTTCGTCCTGCTGGACACGACCGGACCGACCCCGCACGTCGTGCTGCGGGGCGAGGCGCGGCTGCTGCGGGGGAGCGAGCGCACCTGGAGCACGGTCGAGGCCGGCGGGGTCGACACCTGGACCGAGCTCGTCCTCGACGGCGCCGAGCTGCTCGCGCTGGTCGGCGCCGGTGTGCCCGGCGAGGGGAGCGGGCCCGGCGGCGCCAGCGGCCCGTGCGACGACGGGCTGCCGCTGGTGAGCGGCGTGGTGCGGGCCCGGTGGCTGCGTGTGCCGAGCGTCGCCGGAGTCCCGGCTGCGGGCCGGGTGCCGGTGGGGGACGCGGCGCCGATGGGTCCGGGGCCCGTCGTGGGGGGGTCCGTCGCCGGGCCGTCCGCCGGATCGGCCCCGGGGGCGCCGGTGCCCCTGCTGCCGGTCGACGACCATGACGGCCTGACGATCCTGTCCGGGGAGCTGGCGTCCATCCGGGAGCGGCTGCCGGGGTGGCCTGTGGACGGCGCGGGGACACCGGTGCCGGTGCTCGCCACGCCGGCGGCGCTGACGGCCCGGCTCGTGCTGTCGACCGGCACGGTCGTGCCGTTGGACCGGGGCGTGCTGATCGGTCGGGCGCCGGAGGCGCTGCGGATGTCGGTCAACACCGTGCCGCGGCTGGTCCCCGTGCCGAGCCCGCAGCAGGACATCTCGCGCACCCACGTGGAGGTGCACGCCGAGGGCGCGCAGGTGCTCGTCACCGACCTGGACTCGACGAACGGCACCGTGGTCGCCGCGGCCGACGGACCGGTGCGCCGGCTCCGTCCGGGTGAGGCGGTGGCGCTGCGCGACGGGGAGACGGTCGACCTGGGCGACGGTGTCACGTTCACCGTGGAGCGGGGGACGTGACCGTTCGACGCGAAGCCTCCCGCCCCCCGACGATCCCCGGGCTGCAGTACGTGCGGCTGCTGGGGATCGGCGGGTTCGCCGACGTCTTCCTCTACGAGCAGGAGCTGCCGCGCCGCTCGGTCGCCGTCAAGGTGCTGCTGGCCGCGACCCTCGACGACGAGATGCGTCGACGGTTCCGGGTCGAGGCGGACCTCATGGCGCGGCTGTCCCACCACCCGTCGATCGTCACGGTGCTGCACGCGGACGTGGCCGACGACGGCCGGCCCTACCTGGTGATGGAGTACTGCGCCGGCCCGAGCCTCGCGGAGCGGTACCGGGCCGAGCGCATGCCGGTGGCCGAGGTCCTGCGGATCGCCATCCGGCTCGCCTGCGCGGTGGAGACCGCGCACCGGGCGGGAATCCTGCATCGCGACATCAAGCCCGCCAACGTGCTGACGACCGACTTCGGCTGGCCGGCGCTGACGGACTTCGGGATCGCGGCCACCACCGGTGCGGTCCCGGGAGGCGCGGTGGGGATGTCGATCCCGTGGGCACCTGCCGAGCTGCTGTCGGCGGTGCCGTCCGGCGACGAGCGCTCGGACGTCTACTCCCTGGCCGCGACGGTGTACTCGCTGCTCGCCGGCCGCACACCGTTCGAGGTGCCGGGCGGTGCGAACGGCGCCGCCGACCTCGTCGCGCGGATCGAGCGCGGGGCGCTGCCGCCGGTCGGCCGGGTGGACGTGCCCGCCCGGCTGGACCGTGTCCTGGCCGGTGCGATGGCGCGCGACCCGGTGGATCGTCCGACGGCCGCCGCCCTTGCCCGCGACCTGCAGCAGGTCGAGGCCGGGCTCGGCCTGGCCGTCACACCGCTGGACCTGCCCGACGCGATGCGCCTGCACGCCGTGCCCCGGGTCGGCTCGGCCGAGGGCGACCAGGCCACCCGGGTCCGGCCGGTGGTGGCCACGGCGGACCCCACCGCCCGGCGACCGGCTCCCGGTCCGTCGAGCCCGCCCGAGGCAGCAGCCGGCGATGCCGGTGCCGGGCCGATCCGCCACGTGGACGGCCCCGGCGGGTCCGGGGCCCCGGCGGTGCCGTCCCGCCGACGGCTGGTGCTGCCCTCCGCGGCCGGGGTCGTGCTCGTGGTCGCCGTGGCGGCGATCGCGGCGACCGCTGCCGGCGGTGGCACCGCCGCCCCGTCGGCGCCCGTCCCGGCGTCGGCCACCGCCGGGACGGGCGTTGTCGTGTCCGCCGTCCCGGCGCCCGTCGGTCTGGCCGGCACGATGGCCTCGGACGGGTCGGTGCGCTTCACCTGGACGAACCCGGAGCCGCTGCCCGGGGACCGCTACCTGTGGGGGGTGGTGCCGCCGACCGGTGAGCCCACGCTGGCGCTGGTCGACGTCCCCACGGTCACCGTCCCCGGGCCCGCACCTGTCTGCGTCGAGGTGTCCATCGTGCGGGAGGACCGCCGAGCCTCGACGCACCCTGCCCAGGGGTGTGCCCGGTGAGCCTGTCCGGCGGCACGGATGTGCGCCGTCGTGCGCTGTCCACCGCGGCCATGGTCACCGCGCCGCTGGTCGTCGTGGTGCTGGCACTCGTCCACCCCGGGTACCCCACCGCCCGCGTGGAGCTCAACGACGGCGCGGTGTGGGTGACCGCGACGGACCTGCTGCGCCTCGGCCGCTTCAACGCCCAGGTGGAGGAGCTCAACGCGGGGCTGGTGACCACCGGTGGCCGGTTCGACGTGCTGCAGGACGGGCAGGACGTGCTGCTCGTCGAACCGACGACGCTGTCCGTCGTCGACCCGGCGGGCGTGGTCCCGGCCGCCCGGCTGAGCCTGCCCGCCGGTGCGCAGGTGTCGATGGCGGCGGGCACGGTGGCGGTCGTCGATGCGTCCGGCGACGCATGGGTGCGTCCGGTGGCCGGGGTGGCCGACCTGCAGCCCGGCACGGATCCGCCCGACCTGCAGGTCGGCACGGGCGGTGCGGTCGTCGTGGCCCGGACCGGGACGGCGTTCGCCGTGGACGGCTCGTCCGGGGACGTCACACGCCTCGACCTGCGGGAGGGTCGGCCGGTGGCCCAGCCGGCGGGGACGTTCGGGGTGGCGGTGGACCAGCTCACCACGGTGGGGGACGAGCCGGTCGGGCTGGCCGGCAGCGTGCTGCACACCGTGCACGGCGAGGTCGGTCTGGCCGCTGCGGACGCGGTGCTGCAGCAACCCGGGCCGGCCGCCGACCGGGTCCTGGCGGCGACGCGGACGGCCCTGCTCGAGGTGTCCCTGCACCCCGAGGTGGTCGCTGTGCACCGGACCGGCACGTCCGGCGCCCCGGCAGCGCCGGTGCGGGTGGGCCGGTGCGGTCATGCGGCGTGGGCCACCGCGGCGGGCAGCTACCTGCGGCTGTGCGACGGGGCGGCCCCCTACACCGCCGGCCTGGAGGGCCTGTCCACGGCGGTCGAGCCGGTGTTCCGGGTGAACCGGTCGGTCGTCGTGCTCAACGACGTGCGCGACGGACGCGTGTGGTTGCCGGACCGGGACACCGCGGTCCGCGAGCCGAGCTGGCAGGACGTCGTCCCGGAGCAGGACCCGGGGGACCAGCAGCAGGCTGCCGACCAGGTGCCCCGGACCGTCCAGGAGAGCTCCGCCGAGTGCGGCTCCGACGCCGTGCCGCCGCAGGCCGTCGACGACGACTTCGGGGCGCGCGCAGGCCGCGCCACGATCCTGCCCGTGCTGGACAACGACTCGTCGGCCGACTGCGCGATCCTCGTCATCAGCGAGGTCGACCCGGTGCCGGAGGCGTTCGGTCACCTGGACCTCGTGTACGGCGGGCGAGCCCTGCAGCTGCGGGTCGCGCCCGGTGCCGCCGGCACGGTGACCTTCACCTACACGATCACCGACGGTCGGGGGACGACGACGCCGTCGACGGCCTCGGTCCGGGTGAGCGTGCGCGACGGGGACACCCCGCCGGCCCAGGTGCGGGTGGGTCTGCTCGTCGTCGAGCAGGGCGCCCGGGTGGACCGGGACGTGCTGGGAGACTTCCGGGACCCGGACGGTGACGACCTGGTCCTGGTCGCGGCGGACGCGCAGGTCGGCACCGCCCGGTTCCGCCGGGACGGCACGGTGAGCTACCAGGCCGACGCCGCGACCCTGGGCCGGACCAGGGTGAACCTGCAGGTCTCGGACGGGACGCACACGGTGCCCGGCATGCTCGACGTGGAGGTGCGCGCCGCCGGGTCCGTGCCACCGCAGATCGACCCGGTGCACGAGGTGACGCACGTCGACCAGCCGGTGCTCGTCGCGCCGCTGGCGGCGGTGCGGTCCTCGTCCCGCGAACCGGTGCGGCTGGCCGGCGTGGACGTGGTGCCCGGCGCGACGATCGTTGCGGACCTCACGGCCGGGACGTTCACCTTCACCGCCGCACGGGTCGGGACCTACTACGTGCCGTTCGTGGTCACGGCGCCGCCGCAGCAGACCACCGGTCTCGCGCGGATCGACGTGCTGGAGTGGCCTGCTGCGGCGCAGCCCCCCGTCGCGGTCCGCGATCATGCGTACCTCACCGAGGGGAGTGAGGTGTCCGTCGACCCGCTCGCCAACGACACGGACCCGTCGGGCGGGGTCCTCGTGCTGCAGGGCGTCGACGTGCCCGCCGGCGCCGGCCTGCGCGTGGCGGTGCTGGACCACCGGTACGTCCAGGTGTCGGCCATCCGCACCCCGGCCGGCCCGGTGACGATGGGGTACACGGTGTCCAACGGATCCGCGTCCGCCCAGGGCGAGATCGTGGTCCACCCGGTGCCGCCGGCGTCGACACAGCAGGCACCCGTGGTGGCCGACGTCGACGTCGGCGTGCGCACGGGCGGCGTGGTGACGATCCCGGTCCTGGCGGGCGCCTACGACCCCGACGGGGACCCGGTCACCCTGGTGCGCGCTCTCGGCGACCCGCTCGGCCCGGGGCAGGGCCTGCTCTTCGTCTCGGGTGACGTCCTGCGCTACCAGGCACCGGCCGAGCCGGTGACGGTGCGGACGACGTTCTCGGTGCAGGACAGCGCCGGCAATACCACCGGTGCTGTGCTGACCGTGCGCGTGCACGCCTCGGACGCCGCCGCCAAGTCGCCCCCGCGGCCCCGGGACCTCACCGCCCGGGTCTTCGAGGCGGACACGGTCCGGGTCACCGTCCCGCTGGTGGGGATCGACGACGACGGCGACGGCGTGAGCCTGCTGGGCGTGGCCACGCCGCCGGCGAAAGGCCGGATCATGGCGGTCGGGGCCGACTGGCTGGAATACCAGGCGCTGCCCGGGGAGACCGGCACGGACACCTTCACCTACGCGGTCGAGGACTGGGTGGGGCAGCGCGCGGTGGCGTCCGTCCGGGTGGGGATCGGCCCGCGGCCGCTGCAGGCCGGCACCGTCGTGACCCGGGACGACCACGTCACCGTGCGGCCGGGCCGGCAGGTGGAGGTGCGGGTGCTGGCGAACGACGTCGACGCCGGCGGTTCGCAGCTCACCCTGGACGAGCACCTGGCGATGCCCGACGGCACCCAGGCTCGCGTCGAGGGCCGACGGGTGGTCGTGCGGGCGCCCGACGAGCCGGCGGCGCTGCAGATCGTCTACACGGCCCGCGACGACCGCGGCGGCCGGGACACCGGGGTGCTGACGGTGACCGTGACGCCGGACGCGCCGGTGCTGCCCCCGGTCGCCCGGGACGTGGTGGTCCCGGCGACCGAGACGCTCGGGCGCGCGAGCGTGGAGGTCGACGTGCTCGCGGTGGCGCAGAACCCCTCCGGCCCGCTGTCCGACCTGGTGGTCTCCATCCCGGCGGCCTCCGCGGACGTCGCCTCCGTGAGCCCGTCGGGCAGTGTCGTGGTCGCCCTCGTCGACCATACGCAGACCATCCCGTACCGCCTCACGAACCGGACCGGGGACGGCGACTCGGCCAGCGCCTGGGCGTTCGTCACGGTGCCGGCCCTCGGCTTCTTCCCGCCGACCCTGCGGCCGCGGGCCGGTGAGCTGCGGGTCGCCTCGGGCGCGCAGCTGGTCATCCCGATCGACGAGCAGGTGCAGGTGGCACCCGGCCGGTCCGCCCGGGTGGCCGACCCGGCGAGCGTCTCGGCCACCCGGGCGGACGGCTCCGGACTCGTCCGCGACGCGGCGACCCTGACCTACCGGTCCGCGCCGGGCTATGCCGGCCCGGCCTCGATCACCCTGACGGTCACCGACGCCACCGGGCCGGTGGACCCCGATGCCCGCACGGCCGTCCTCACGCTGCCGATCATGGTCGTCGCGGTCGACGACCACCCGCCGGCCTTCGTTGCGTCGGTCATGGACGTGTCGCCGGGCGAGACGCCGGTCACCGTCGATCTCGGCATGTTCACGACCGGTCCGGACGGGCGGCCCGCCACCGGCTCCGACGCGTACAGCTACCGCCTGACGTCGGCGGTGCCTGCCGGGTTCTCCGCCACCGTGGCCGACGGCGTCCTCACCGTGGGCGCGCCGCGGACCACGCCGAAGGGCACCACCGGCGTCCTCGACCTGGCGCTCGGGTACGGGCGGGCCGGTTCGATGGACGTCCAGGTGCCGGTGCGGGTCGTGGCCAGCACCCGTCCGGCGGCCCGTGTCCCCGACCGCACCGTGTCCGACGCGGTCGAGGGCCGGGACAGCGTGGTCGATGTGCTCGCCGGCGCGTACAACCCCTTCCCCGGCGAGCCGCTGACCGTCGTGGGGGCGAGCGTGGAGACCGCCGGGTCCGGCACGGCGGGTGCGACCCGGACGCAGGTCTCGGTTCGTCCCGCCGAAGGCTTCATCGGCACGATGGTCGTTCGGTTCCGGGTGCAGGACGCCACCGGGGATCCGGACCGTGAGGTCGAGGGGCACGTCACCGTCCTGGTGCGGGGTAAGCCGGACGTCCCGGCGGCGCCCCGGGTGACGGAGGTGCGTGACGGCGCCGTGGTGCTGTCCTGGGACGCACCGGACGGTCGTGGCGCGCCGATCACCGGCTACCGGGTGGTCGCCTCGCCCGGCGGCGCCTCGCGCGACTGCCCGACGACGACCTGCGCCATCGACGGTCTGACGAACGACGTGGACTACCGGTTCACCGTCGCGGCCCGCAATGTCGTCGACTGGTCGCCCGCCAGCGAACCGTCGGCACCGGCGCGCCCCGACGCGGTGCCCGGCCCGCCCGGGACGCCTGTCCTGCAGTTCGGCGACGGTCAGCTGACCGCCACCTGGGACGCGGCGGTGAGCACCGGTTCGGCGGTCACCGGCTACACCGTGGAGATCTCGCCCGTGCCCTCGTCGGGCCCGGGGACGCTGCAGGCCGCCGGCACGTCCGCCACCCTGCGGGGGCTGACCAACGGGACCGCGTACCGGGTCCGGGTCCGGGCGGTCAACCGCGCACGGGACCCCGGTCCGTGGAGCGCGCTGTCTGCGGCCGAGATCCCCGCCGGGGTCCCGGGTACCCCCACGCCCACCGCGGAGCGCAAGAACACCAGGTTCCCGGGCAACGGCACCATCGAGGTGACGTGGCCCGCCGTCGACCCCGACGGCGACCCGGTGCACTACGAGGTGCAGGTGCACAAGGCTGACGGGCAGCTGCTCGCGACGGTGGTGTCCGGGACGAGCTATCAGATCACCGACGCGGTGCGCGGCAGCACCTACCAGGTGGACGTACGGGCGGTCAACAAGGCCGGCGCGTCGGAGTGGGGGTCCACCACCGGAGAGGTGTGGAGCTCGCCGAGTCTGCCGCAACAGCTCGGCGCGACGGCATCGGTTGCCGGTGATAGCCGGCCGTGGGCCGACGGCACGGTGTCGCTGACCTGGGCTGCGCCGGCCGACGCCGGCGGCGCCGGGTACACGATCAGGGAGTACGAGGTCGAGGGTCGCGGTGCCACGACTGCGTTGCAGATGACCGTCGGCGGGCTCGAGGGCGGTGCGTCCCCCACGTTCCGGGTGCGCGCGGTGAGCTCACGTGGGGATGCCAGCAACTGGGCGAGCGTCACCAGCGGCATTGTGGTCACCCGTCCCCAGGCACCGGTCCTGACGGTGACCACCGGTGCGGAGGACCAGGTGGACGTCGCGACCGCGGACGGCCGCACCGGCGGCAGTCCCGTCACCGCACGGTGGTACCGGATCGACGCTGGTGCCTGGCAGCCCGGCACGCCCCCCGCGACGGTGCCGGGCCAGGGTGGGGCGCCGGTCACCGTCGAGTACCAGGTGTGCACCGAGGCCGGGTGCAGCGACGTCACCCTGGCCCGCGCGACCGCCGGCACGGCCCCGCCGCCGGGCCCCGCACCATGACGGCCCGGCTCCGGGCGCCCGGTGGGCTGACCCTCAGGTGCGCTCCTGGCCGGCCGATGCACGCAGGACGACCCGCTCGAGGAGAACGATGACCCCCAGCCAGCACCAGGCCATGTGGTTCGCGGAGACGTTCGACGCCCTCGTCGTCAACGTGTGCCGCGTGCTGCTCGGCAACGAGCCGGCGGTGCGACTGGTGCTCACCGCGCTGCTGGCCGACGGCCACGTCCTGCTCGAGGACGCCCCGGGCACCGGCAAGACGTCGCTGGCCAAGGCGTTGGCCGCGAGCGTGCAGGGCACCCACCAGCGCATCCAGTTCACGCCGGACCTGCTGCCCACCGACGTCACCGGGGTGACGATCTACGACCAGCGCTCCGGACGGTTCGAGTTCCACCCCGGCCCGGTGTTCGCCTCGGTGCTGCTCGCGGACGAGATCAACCGGGCCTCCCCGAAGACGCAGTCCGCGCTCCTCGAGGTGATGGAGGAGGGTCAGGTCACGGTCGACGGGGTGGCGCACCCGGTCGGGCGGCCGTTCGTGGTCATCGCCACCCAGAACCCGGTCGAGCTGGCCGGCACCTACCGGTTGCCCGAGGCCCAGCTCGACCGGTTCCTGGTCCGGACATCGCTGGGCTATCCGGACCGCGCCGCGACGGTGGAGATCCTGGCCGGGGCCCGGGACCGGACAGTCGGGCTGCAACCCCAGGTCACCTCCCGGACGGTGGTGGAGATGTCCGACCTGGCCGACGGTGTGCACGTCGACCCGGCCGTCCTGGACTACGTCGCGCGGTTGGCCGAGGCGACCCGCGAGGACCCGCAGACCGCGCTGGGGGCGAGCGTCCGGGGAGCCATGGCGCTGGTCCGGTGCGCCCGGGTGGCGGCCCTCGCGACGGGGCGGACGTACGTCGTGCCCGACGACGTGAAGGCGCTGGCCACCCCGGTGCTCGCGCACCGTCTCCTGCTGGACCCCGAGGCCGGCTTCGCCGGCGCCACCGCGCTGCAGGTCGTCGAGCGCGCTCTGGCCGGGACGGAACCACCGGTCCTGCGGGGGGTGTGAGCGTGCAGCGTGCCAGGCTGACCGGACTCGGGGCGGGTACCGGCTCGGTCGGGGTCGCCCTGGTGGCTGGCGGCCGCTGGCTCGGCTGGCTGGAGATCGCGTCGGCCGGCGCCGTCCTGGCCGCAGTGACCGTGGTGGCGGTGCTGATGACCTGGGGCCGTACCAGACTGGCCGTGCAGCTGGACCTGCCGTCCCGGCGGGTGGAGGTCGGTCGGCCGGCGGTCGCCGCGGTGCGGGCGCGGAACCTCGGCCGGCGGCGATCGGCGCCCGGGTGGGTGGAGCTGCCGGTCGGGGTGAGCACCGCCCGGCTGGCGCTGCCGGGCCTGCCGCCGGGCGCGGAGCACGAGGAGGTCGTCGTCATCCCGACCTCCCGGCGGGCGGTCGTGCCCGTCGGCCCGGCCCGCACCGTGCGCGGGGACCCGCTGGGGCTGGCCCGGCGGCAGGTGCGCTGGGCCGAGCCGGTGGACCTGTTCGTGCACCCGCGCACCGTGCGCCTCACCGGCGCGAGCGCGGCCCTGCTGCGCGATCTCGAGGGCCAGTCCACCCGGGAGCAGTCGGACGTCGACCTGTCCTTCCACGACCTGCGGGAGTACGTGCCCGGGGACGACCGCCGGGCGATCCACTGGCGGACCACGGCCCGTCTCGGCACGCTCATGGTCAAGCGCTACGAGGACACCCGGCGGTCGTTGACCGGGGTGGCGCTGACCACGGACCCGCGGGACACCGCAGCGGAGCAGGAGCTGGAGCTCGCCGTCGAGGTCACCGCATCGGTGGGCGTGGCCACCCTGCGGGACGAGCGTGACCTGGTGGTGCTCGCCGGGGCCCGCCGGCTGCGCAGCGGTGCACCGCAGCAGCTGCTCGACGACTGCTCCGGCGTGCAGGCCACCCTCGGCAGCGCGGGGGCGGTCGAGCTGGGACGGCTGCTGGCCCGGCAGGCCCCCGACGTCTCTCTCGCCGTGCTCGTCACCGGCTCCGTGGCGGCCGACCGGGACCTCCGGGCGGTCGCCCGTCACCTGCCGGTCGGCACCCGCACCCTCGTGGTGGCCTGCGAGCCCGGCGCGGTGTCCACCGTGCGCACCCACGGCGGGGTCAGCGTCTGCCGGCTCGGGCGGCTGGCGGACCTGCCGCGGGTCCTGACCCGGGCGGTGTCGTGACGGCGCCGGCTCCCCGGCGGGGCAGCGGCGCCGTGGTCGACGTGGCGGTGGTCTGCGTGGCGCTGCTGGCCGTGCTGCGCCCCCTGGTCCCGGTGTACGGGGCGGCTGCCGCCTGGCCTGCGACGGTGGGCGGTGTGCTGATCGGTGCGGCCGTCGCCACGGTCGGGGCCTGGCGCCGGTGGAGCGCCGCCGGTGTCGCGGCCGTGCTGGTCGTGATGTACGTGCTCGGTGGCGCCCTGGCCACGCCGACGCTCACGGTGCTGGGGGTGCTGCCGTCCCCGGCCGGCCTGCGCGCCCTGGCTGCCGCGCCGGTCACGGCCTGGAAGGAGATGCTCACGCTCGAGCCCCCGCTGGGCGGCGGTGGCGCGCTGCTCGCCGTCCCGTACCTGCTCGGCCTGCTCGGCGCGGCGGCCGCGACCGGCGTCGCGCTGCGTGCCCGGGATCCTCGTCGGGCGGCGGCCGCAGCGCTGGTCCCGGCGGTCTGGTACTCGTTGGGGCTGCTGCTGGGCACCAGGGACGAGGTGCGACCCGTGCTGACCGGGGTCGGTCTGGCGGCCGGGCTCCTCGTGTGGGCATCCTGGCGGGCGGGTCTGCTGACCGTCCGGCGGGTCGGCGCGCTGGCACTGCTCGGCGTGCTCGCGGTCGGAGCGGGCGCGGCCGGGGGGCCCGCGGTGGTCGCCGACCGGGACCGGTTCGTGCTGCGGGACGTGATCGTCCCGCCGTTCGACCCCGACGACTACCCCAGCCCGTTGTCCGCGTTCCGGGCGTACGTGAAGGCGGCCGACCAGCCGCTGCTCACGGTGACCGGGCTGCCGGCCGGGGCCCGGGTGCGCCTGGCGACGATGGACCGCTACGACGGCGTGGTCTGGGCCGTCTCCGGGGACGGGTCGGCGGCAGCATCGGGGGAGTTCCGCCGGGTGGGTCCGGCGATCGCGCCCACTGTGCAGGGGCGCGCCGCGCACGTGGAGATCGAGGTCCGGGCGCGCACCGGCGTGTGGTTGCCGACGGTCGGGGCGGTCACCGCCATGCACCTGGACCCGCAGACCGCGGCCCGGGTGCGGTACAACGACGCCACCGGCACCGCCGTGCTGCTCGGCGGCGTCACCCCCGGCCTGCGGTATGCCCTGGACGTCGTCGTCCCGGACCAGCCCGACGACGCACAGATCGGTACCGCACCGCCGGCGGACGTGGTCCTGCCGCCGGCGGTCGGCGTGCCCGACGTCGTCACCACGGCGGCAGCCGACGTCGCCCGGGACGCCGGATCGCCCGTGCAGGTCGCCCGGGCCATCCAGCAGGCCTTGTCCGAGCAGGGCTACTTCAGCCACGGCATCACCACGGCCGGGGACTACCCGTCGCTGTCCGGCCACGGCGCGGACCGGATCACCGGACTGCTGGGGTCGGACCTCATGGTGGGCGACGCCGAGCAGTACGCCTCGGCGATGGCCCTGATGGCCCGGGAGATGGGGCTGCCCGCGCGGGTGGTGCTCGGCGTGGTCGCGCCGAGCACGGCCGAGCAGGTCTCCGCCGTGACCACCCCCGGGCGCCCGGACCCTCGCACGTCCGGTGCTGCGCAGGTGCCCGGCGCGCCGGACGCGCCCGACCCGGCGGGCCCGACCGGTCCGGTGACCGTCACGAGCGGGGACATCGACGCCTGGGTGGAGATCGCGTTCGCCGGGCACGGCTGGGTCGCGTTCGACCCCACGCCCCCGCCGTCGCAGATCCCGCAGCAGCAGCAGTCGGTCACTCCGGCGAAGCCCGACCCGCAGGTGGTGCAGCCGCCACCGGCCGAGCCGGACGTCGTGAACCCGCCGGACGACGACACCGAGCAGCCGCAGACCCAGGACGCCGACCGGGATGCCGGCTCGGCATGGTGGCACCGTGCGCTGCGGGTCGCCGGGATCGCGGCCGTGCCGCTGGCACTGCTCGGCGCCCCGCT
The DNA here is from genome assembly GCA_963703555.1 of uncultured Actinomycetota bacterium. Classification (GTDB taxonomy): domain Bacteria; phylum Actinomycetota; class Actinomycetes; order Actinomycetales; family Cellulomonadaceae; genus CAVPEV01. Next base: position 26,825 of record CAVPEV010000003.1, read on the forward strand.
GGTCGTGCTCGCCGGGCTGAAGGCCCGCCGCCGCCGTCGGCGGCGGCGACACCCGGACCCGACGGTCCGGGTGGCCGGTGGGTGGCAGGAGCTGGTGGACGCCGCGACGGACCTGGGCCGCACGGTCGGGGTCAACACCACGCGCCGCGAGGCGGCGCGCGCGTTGGCGGCTGCCTTCGGCCCCTCCCCGGCGGCGGGCTCCTCGGGCACCAGCCGTGCCCGCGGGCCCGCCGGTCCGGGGGGGGACCTGCCTGCGCAGCTGCACGAGCTGGCTGCCGACGCCGACGCCGCCGTGTTCGGGCCGGCCAGTGTGACGCCGGTCGCCGCCGGCTCCTACTGGGAGCGGGTGGTGGCGGTGACCGAGCGGATGCGGCGCAGCAGCGACCGCCGAAGACGACTACGGTCGCGCGCGTCCGCCGCGTCGCTGCGTCATCGCGGCGCGGTCCGCCCGAACGGCTCGGCCGCGCGGTCGTGGCGCAGGAAGGAGGCCCGTCCATGAGCGTGACCGCAACCCGAGCCGACGGTCTCCCGCCGGCCGGCCTGGGGCGCCGGTTCCTCGCCGTGCTGCTCGACGCGGTGCTGGCCGGCCTGCTCGTCGCGCCCGCGGCGCTCGTGGCCGCGAGGCTGGGTCGCGACGACGGCGGCCCGTGGGGCGCCCTGCCCGCCGGCGTGCTGGTCCTGGTCCAGCTGGTGGCGTGGCAGCTGCACGGGCAGCGCGGCTGGACCGTGGGGCGGCTGGCGCTGCGGGTGCGGACCGTCGACGAGCAGAACGGTCGGCCGATCGGGCTGGCTCGCGTGCTCGTGCGCGGGCTCGTCGTGGCTGCCGGCGCGCTCGCTGCCGGCGTGGGCGAGGTGCTCGTCCTGGTGTCGCCGCTGTTCGACGCCCGCCGTCGGGGCTGGCACGACCGTGCGGTGTCGGCGCTGGTGGTACGGGTTCCGCCCGGCACACCCGCGAGCTGGCCGCGCGAGGTCCGCGCCGGCGCGCCGTCCGGCCACCGCGGCGCCGGCCCCGGGCGGCCGGCGGCCCTCGCGGCGCCGGCGCCGAGCCCCGGCTCGGTCGGGCCGGCCCCCGAGTCGTCCGTCCCGACCATGGCCTCTGCAGCTGCGGTCCGGCCGCCGGACACGGCCGCCGCAGCGCCGGACGGGTACGAGCCGAGCGCGGCGCACCGCTTCATGCCGGCCCCCGACGCGCTCGGCGGTCCCGGCCAGGCGGACTCCGCGGCCACCCGGGTGATCGCCGCAGTGCCGCCTCCGCCGTGGGCGGTGTCCGGGCCGGTCGGTCGGCACGGTTCGGAGGACTCCGGCGGTCGGGAGCAGGACATCGTTGCCCAGCGGCTCGATGCCCTCCTCGCCCCCCGCCGGCCCCGGACCGAGCCGGGCGTGCCCCCGCTCGTCCCACCGGCGGCCGTCCCACCGGCGGGCTCGGCGTCGGTGCCTGAGCCGGATCCGGTGCCGCCCCCGGCACGGGCCTGGGCGCCCCCACCGGCGGCGGACGTGCTGCCGCCGTCGTCCGCCCTGGACCCGCAGCTGGAGATGACTCGTCGGGTGGCCGGACAGGTGGCCGGTCCCGACGGCGAGCCGACCGCCGAGGTCGCCCTGTCCGACGGACGGGTCCTCACCCTGCGAGGTACGGTGCTGCTCGGTCGCAACCCCGCCGCCCGGCCCGGTGTCGACGTCGTGCGGGTGGTGGACCCAGGGCGGTCGGTGTCGAAGAGCCACGTGCTGCTCCAGGTCGACCGCACCGGCCTGTGGGTGGCCGACGCCGGGTCGACCAACGGCACGCTGATCACCCTGGCCGACGGCCAGCAGATCGTCTGCGTCCCTGACCACCGGGTGCGGGTGCCGGCCGGTTCCATCGTGTCGTTCGGCGAGCACGGGCTGCGCGTGCTCCGCGAGCCGCCCACCGCGCCGCCCACCGCGCCGCCCACCGCGCCCGCGCAGCCCTGAACGGCGCCGGGTCCCCGGTGCATGTCCGAGGCAGGTCTGCCGCGCGCGTCCGTCCCCTGGCACCGCACGCCGAGCGGTTGGTGGGCGGGGGTACAGTGCACGGGTGCTGCTCGAGCACCTCTTCCTTCGTCGCCGCGGCGGGGCCTGCTAGGCCGGAACCTCGCCGCGGGTGCGCGTCGCGCCGGCTGGCTACCCGCCCCGAGACGAAGGACCCCGTCGATGCACCAGGACCCCAGCACCGTTCAGCGACCCAGCCCCATGCCGATCCACCGCTACCGCCCGTACCACGAGCAGCTGCGGGTGGACCTGCGCGACCGGACGTGGCCGTCGCGGCACCTCGACGCGGCGCCCCGCTGGTGCGCCGTCGACCTGCGTGACGGCAACCAAGCCCTCGTCGAGCCGATGAACGCGGCCCGCAAGCTCGAGCTGTTCGAGCTGTTGGTGGCGATGGGCTACAAGGAGATCGAGGTCGGCTTCCCGTCGGCCTCGCAGACCGACTTCGACTTCGTGCGCAGGCTCATCGACGAGGACCGCATCCCCGACGACGTCGTCATCCAGGTCCTCACCCAGTCCCGCGAGCATCTCATCGAGCGCACCTACGAGGCCATCGCGGGCGCGAAGCGGGCGATCGTCCACCTGTACAACTCGACGTCGGTGCTCCAGCGCGAGGTCGTCTTCCGGTCCGACGAGGACGGGGTCGCCGACATCGCGGTGAGCGGCGCACGGCTGTGCAAGAAGTACGAGGAGCTGATCCCCGACACCGAGGTGCTCTACGAGTACAGCCCGGAGTCCTACACCGGCACGGAGCTGGAGTACGCGGTTCGGGTCTGCAACGCGGTGCTCGACGAGTGGGAGCCCACCCCGGACCGGCCGGTCATCATCAACCTGCCGGCGACGGTGGAGATGGCCACGCCGAACGTGTACGCCGACTCCATCGAGTGGATGGGTCGCCACCTGCACCATCGCGAGTCGGTGGTGCTGTCGCTGCACCCGCACAACGACCGCGGCACCGCCGTGGCGGCCGCCGAGCTCGGCCTGCTCGCCGGAGCGGACCGGGTGGAGGGCTGCCTGTTCGGCAACGGCGAGCGGACCGGCAACGTCTGCCTGGTCACCCTGGGCATGAACCTGTTCAGCCAGGGCGTCGACCCGATGATCGACTTCTCGGACATCGATCGCGTCCGCCGCACGGTCGAGCGGTGCACCCAGATGCCGGTGGGCGAGCGTCACCCGTATGCGGGGGACCTCGTTTTCACGGCGTTCTCCGGTTCCCACCAGGACGCCATCAAGAAGGGTCTGGACGCGATGGCGGCACGGGCCGTACGCGAGGGCCGGCCGGTCGAGGACCTTGAGTGGGCCGTGCCGTACCTGCCCATCGACCCGCGCGACGTCGGACGGGCGTACGACGCGATCATCCGGGTGAACTCGCAGTCCGGCAAGGGTGGGATCTCCTACCTCATGAAGGCCGAGCGGGACCTCGACCTGCCGCGCCGTCTGCAGATCGACTTCTCGCGCGTGGTGCAGGCCTGGACCGACCAGCACGGCACGGAGGTCACCGCCGACGAGCTCTGGATGCTGTTCAGCGACGAGTACCTGCCGGCCGAGACCGGTGGTCCGCTGGTCCCGTGGGGCCGGCTCGCGCTTCGGGGTACCAGGGTGACCAGCGCCGAGGGCGGGCCGGTCACGCTGTCGGTGGACGTCGTCGACCGGGGTACGCCGCTGACGCTGACGGGGACGGGCAACGGCCCCATCGCCGCGTTCGTCGACGCGCTGGCCCGGCTGGGCATCGTGGTCCGCGTGCTCGACTACGCCGAGCACGCGCTGTCCGCCGGGGGCGACGCGACCGCCGCCGCCTACGTGGAGTGCGCGGTCGGGGACCGCGAGCTGTGGGGGGTGGGCATCGACCCGTCGACGACTGCTGCCGCGCTGAAGGCCATCGTCTCGGCCGTCAACCGTGCCGAGCGGTGAACGGGGTTTCACCCGGGTGAAGAACGGCCGTGCACCGACAGTCTCCCCGGCACCCGCCGATCGGACGCAACGCAGAGGCAGGTCTGCAGGTCCCGACTAAAGGAACGGTGGTCTGTGGGCGCTGCACTGGTACAGATCGGTGAGTTCGGGGTGCTCGACGCCGTTGCCGAGGCCGCGCACGACGAGTATGCGCACGGCGACCTGCATCGGGCAGAGCGGCTGTCCGTCACGGGCGCCCGGTTGGCGGCGGCCGTGGGCGACGAAGCCACCCTCCGGTACCTGACCTTCACGCGTGGCCGCGCCCTGGTCGCGCTCGGCCGGTCGGAGGAGGGCCGCGCCTGCGCTGTCGAGCTGGAACGCCGCGCCGTCGGCGACGCCGACCCGTACTGGCGGGCGAAGGCCATCGCGCTCCGCGCGCTCGCCGAGCGGCGGCGGGGTCGCCACCCGGAGGTGCTCGCGCTCCTCGCGCGGTCCTGGGTGCTGATCGGCAGCCCGGACGGGCACTCCTACAACCAGATCTCTGCGGCGGTGCTGCTGGCGGAAGCCCTGCGGATGGTCGAGCTGTACGAGGAGGCCGACGCGGTGAGCATGCGCGTCGCGGGCCTGGTGGACCCGGTGATGGCACCCGGCGTGGTCGTCGAGTCGGTGCGCACCCTCGCCGAGTGGGCCGCCGGGCTGCTGGTGCAGGGGCGCGACGCCGAGGCCGGGCACGTGGTCACCCAGCTGGCGTCGCGGGCGCTGCTCCTGCTGCGCCTGACCGCCGGGGCGCCGGACGTGCGCTACCAGCTGTTCGGCCTCGTGGGGCTGGCCTACGCCGACGTCAGCCTCGGTGAGCCCGAGCGGGCGCTCCGGGCGGTGGAGGCGCTGTCCGAGGTGGTGGAGACCCGCCGGGGGCGGCCCGAGTGGTTCGTCGCCACCGCCGTGCGCGGCCTCGCCCTGGTCCGGGCGGGCCGGTACGTGGAGGCCGAGGAGTGGATGCGGGTGCTGCGCGCCGAGGCCGACGAGTCCGACCGGGACGTGTGGTTCACCGTCGCCGAGCTGGTGCTGGTGCGGTCGGCCGTGGGCCGGTACGGCGAGCACCCGGGCCTGGTCCATGCCAGGGCGATGGTCCGCCGGTTCGCCGCGCAGCTGTGGGCCGAGCGCACCGAGCGGTTCGACGCGATGCTGGCCCAGGTCCGCATCCAGGAGCTGCAGGCGGAGAGCCGCCGCGCGGCCGCCCTCAGCGTGCTGGACCACCTCACCGGCGTGGGCAACCGACGGGCCATCGCGGCCTTCCTCGCCGAGGTCCGGGGCCCGGTCAGTGCCCTGTTCGTCGACGTCGACGACTTCAAGAACGTCAACGACGCGTATTCCCACGTGGTCGGCGACGCAGTGCTCGCCCGGCTCGCCCAGGTGCTGGCGGGGCTCACCCGAGCGGGCGACCTGGTCGCCCGGTACGGCGGCGACGAGTTCGTGCTGCTGCTCCAACCGGGCTCGGAACTCACGGCTGGGGCGCTGGAACGACGCGCCGACGAGGTAGTGGCCGGCGTGCGGCAGGTGACCTGGGAGGAGATCGCCCCTGGTCTGTCCGTGACGGTGTCGGTCGGGGCGGCCCGGATGGCCAACCCCGAGGAGCTGTTCACGGCCCTGAGCAGGGCCGTGCTCCGGGCGAAGCGGGAGGGCCGCAACCGGCGGGTCAGTACGGTGGAGTGACTGCGGCGAGGGGGACAATGGTCGGGTGAGCCTGTACCGCGACGAGGGGATCGTGCTGCGCACCCACTCGTTGGGCGAGGCCGACCGCATCGTCACGGTGCTCACCCGGGCGCACGGGAAGGTGCGAGCGGTCGCCAAGGGGGTTCGCCGGACGTCCTCCCGGTTCGGCTCCCGGCTGGAGCCGTACATGCACATCGACGTCCAGCTGAGCACCGGTCGCTCGCTCGACGTCGTCACCCAGGTGGAGACCATCGCCGCCTACGGGCGTCCGGTGAGCGAGGACTACGGCCTGTACACCTGTGGTGCCGTGATGCTGGAGACCGCGGACCGGCTGGTGGCCGACGAGCACGAGCCCGCGGTGCAGCAGTACTGGCTGCTGGTCGGGGGCGTCCGCGCACTGGCGACCAGGGAGCACGCCGCCGGGCTGGTGCTCGACTCCTACCTGCTGCGTTCGCTGGCCGTGGCGGGGTGGGCGCCGAGCTTCACCGACTGCGCCCGGTGCGGGGCATCCGGCCCGCACCACGCGTTCGCGGTCGCCCTCGGTGGCGCGGTCTGCCAGGCCTGTCGGCCACCGGGGGCCACCGCACCGGCGCCGGCGACGTTCGCGCTGCTGGCGGCGCTGCTTGCGGGGGACTGGGCGGTTGCCGACGCGAGCGACGAGCGCCATCGCACCGAGGCGCGCGGGCTGGTCGCCGCGTTCGAGCAGTTCCACCTGGAGCGGCGGCTGCGCTCGTTCGCCATGGTCGAGCGGGTCTGATGCCGGTCCCGCCCCCGCCGCACCCCAGCGGAGCCCGCCCCCCGCGGATCCCCCGGGAGCTGGTGCCCCGGCACGTCGCCATCGTCATGGACGGGAACGGCCGCTGGGCCAACGCCCGCGGTCTGCCCCGGACGGCGGGGCACGCCGCGGGAGAGGCCGCCCTCCTCGACGTCGTCGCCGGTGCCATCGAGATCGGTGTTACGCACGTCTCCGCCTATGCCTTCTCCACGGAAAACTGGCGGCGGTCGCCGGACGAGGTGCGCTTCCTGATGGGGTTCAACCGCGACGTGCTGCACCGGCGCCGGGACCTGATGAACTCGTGGGGCGTGCGGGTGCGGTGGGCCGGCCGGCGGCCGCGGTTGTGGCGCTCGGTGCTCCGCGAGCTGGAGGAGGCCGAGCGGCTCACCGCAGGCAACGACGTGTGCACGCTGACCATGTGCGTCAACTACGGCGGCCGGGCGGAGATCGCCGACGCGGCGCGGGCGATCGCCCGGGAGGTGGCGGCCGGGCGGCTCGACCCCGAGCGGGTCACCGAGCGCACGGTCGCCCGGCACCTCGACGAGCCGGACCTGCCCGACGTGGACCTCTTCCTGCGCACGTCCGGGGAGCAGCGCGTCTCCAACTTCATGATCTGGCAGGCGGCATACGCCGAACTGGTGTTCCTCGACGAACCGTGGCCGGACGTCGACCGGCGCCACCTGTGGCGGGCCATCGAGCAGTACGCCGCGCGGGACCGCCGGTACGGCGCGGCGGTGGACCGCGCCGACGACGGGTCCGCAGCGGGCGGCGCCGGGCCGCCTGTCGCCTAGGCCCGTGCGCTTCGGCGGCCGGAGCCGCGGAGTCCGGCAGGGTCCGCTCCAGCACCTGGACCCGCGCCACCCGCGGGGAGGTACACGCGCCCGCCAGCACCCGCCCCAGGCCGCGGCCCGCCAGGCCCAGTGCGAGGCGACCGGCACCCACGCCACCGCCGGCTGGCCCGCGACCGGCACCCAGGTCAGCCCGGCGGCGAGCACCAGGACCGGTGCGGCGGCGAACAGGCCACGCCCACCGTCGACGTACAGGCCGACGACGAGCGCGACGACGCCGATGCCGGCGGTCGCCACCTGTGCGGGCGACAGCCCGAGCAGCAGCCCGCGCCGGGAACGACGCGACAGGGTGACCGCGCGCAGCGCGGCACCGGTGGACTCGTTCATGCCGAGGTCCTTGTCTGAACAGGAGGGTGCCCGGCTCAGCCGCGAGCACCCGGCGGCGTCGGCCCGTCCGGCGGGTGCGGGGAGTGCTGCGGCGACACCGGGGCGGCGGCCCCCGGCTCGCGCGGCGTCGTCGTCGCCGGCGGTGGTGCCGCAGGCGGTGGCCCGGGATTGTCTTGGGCGGCCGTGGATTGCCGGTCAACAGCCCCGGCGACAGTGCGGCCCGTGGCTACGGAGAGCCGGTCGACGATCTCCAGCAGGGTGCCGGTGACGCTCACCGTGACGAACGCCCCCAGGACGTCTCGGGCCAGCCCAACCGCGGCGGTGGCCAGTGCGCGCGGCTCGTGGCGCACCATGCCACTGACGAGCTGCATCAGCGCCAGGCCGAGGCCCACGACGACGGCGATCCCGAAGACCAGGTCGTACACCCGCAGCCAGGACGGCGTGGTCAGGTCGACGAGCGTCGTCTGGTCGACCAGCCACCAGCCCCATGACGTGCTCAACCCGGCCCACACGCATCTCCGATCGCTACGGTCGCCGCGGTCCTCGCGGCGCCGTGAAGGAGGTGTGGACGCCGCGTCGCGGTTCCGGGTCTTCGGCACCGCACGTCCGCCGGGCGTCATCGGCGGGCGGTACCGTCGCCGGGTGTCCCGCAGACGGGCGGTCGCCGCCGGCATCGCGGCCGTCGTCGTGGTGGTCCCGGTGGTCCTGGTCGGCCCGCTGGTGCTGCTCGAGGTCGACGAGGCCGCGGTCCCGCCCGTGTCGGCCGGACATCTACCCGAGACGGTCGCGGTGGTCGGCCAGGAGAAGGAGTGCGGCTCGGCGGCTGCTGGTGGGAACTGACCTTGTCCCCGGCGAACGGGCAGACGGTGCAGGAGTTGGGCCGCGACCTTTACGCCCGCGACGAGACGCGCGCCGCCCGCAGCTGGGTCGACCGGCGCACCGTCTGCACCGGCTTCCACGTCGTCGGCGACCGCTTGACGGCCTACGTGCAGTACGAGCGGCCGTTCGGCTGGTAGGGCCTGGCCGGCGCCTGCCCTGCACCGTCTGCCCTACATCGCGGACCCGACGTCCAGGAGGAAGTTCACCCCGGCGACCCCGGCCCCGGCGACCACCGACGCGCCGAGGCAGACCAGCACCCCGGCTCGTCCCCGCGCGGCGACCTGCGAGGACCCGACCGCGTGGCCGATCGCCCACGTCAGCGCACTGACGACGAGCATGAGCACCGCCACGACGAGCACGATGGTCAGCAGCGCCCCGACCAGGCCGTCGAGCAGGTCGCTTCCGGCCAGCGCGCCGACGTCCGAGTACACCGCCGGCAGGCTCACTTGCCCGCCTCGGCGGTCGCGGTCGGCGCAGACGTCGCTCGGGCAGCCGGGCTGGCGACGGCGAGCCGGCGGCGCGTGGGCCCAGCGACGAGGCGGCCGGCCGCGGTGCGCCACCCGCCGTCCCCGGGTCCGGCGCCCGTTCGCCCGCGCCGCGCAGCAGCCCGTAGCAGCCGAGCACCGCCACGGCGCACAGCGCCCACCACCGGTGCCGTCCCCGCCCGACCAGTGCGCCCACGCCGCCCTCCCCACCCATCGCGCCCCGACGCTGACAGGTGCGGGGGCGCCCGCCAGCGCCCTCGTTGGTCCCCGCCCCGCATCGACCCCACCGCTCCCCGAGCCGAGCAGGCCGCGACGACCGAGGTGTTCTGAGCGCCTGCCCGGCTACCCTGGAGCCATGCCGGCCACCACGCGCACGAGCCGATCGCTGCGAGAGGCGATCGAGCGCGACCGGGCGCGCATCGACGAGGTGCTGACCCGTTACCGGGCGGTCAACCCGCGCATCTTCGGCTCCGTCGCCCGCGGCGACGCCCGCGTCGGCAGCGACGTCGACGTGATGGTCGACCTCGACCCGGCCGACGGCAACCTCCTGCTGCGGGTCGCCGGGATCGGCGAGGAGCTCAGCGAGGTGCTCGGGGTGCGGGTCGACGTCGTGACCGACGCGCTGCTGCGCGAGCCGGTGTCGGCCAGCGCTCGCGCCGACGCCGTGCCGCTGTGAGCCGCGGCCCCCAACACTGGAAGGCGATCGCCGGGCTGCGCAACGTCGTCGTCCACGAGTACTTCCGGGTCGAGCCGGCGACCGTGCGCGACATCGTCGACCACCAGCTCGTCCCGCTCGCCGCCGCGATCCGCCGCCACCTGGCCGGCGACCAGCAGGTGAGCGGACCCGACTCACCCACCTGACGCACCGCTGCCCCCGTCGGTCGGCCTGGCGCCTACCGCGCCGTGCGGCCCGGGGACGTCGCCTCCTCATGGCTGGCCTGGCCCCGTGCCTGGGTGGCGTGCGCGACGAACGCGGCCAGCGAGTCGGCCCAGCCCGTCAGCGTCGCCCAGTCCCCGTCCGCCAGGGACGGTCCGACGACCTGCGGGTCGAACCCCTCCCACCAGCGCGGCACGCGCTCCAGGTCCTGCATGAACCGTCGCCCGATCAGCCGGCCGCGCATCCGGGCGTCCAGCTCGCCCCACCCGTGGCCCTGCTCGGGGCCGGCGGGCGGGGGCGGCACGCGGCAGCGACTGGACTCGGCGAGTGCCCGGTTGGCCAGCCGGACCCGGTCGACCTGGTCGAGCAGGTCCAGGGCGTGGACCACTAGAGCTTGGTCACCGGGGCCGTCCGGCAAGCGCTGCTCGGGTTCGGCTCCGAACGGCTGCGTGACGCCCACGCGCACCTGGAGGCGATGTTCCCCGACCTGGCCAGAGCGGCTACAACAAGCGGCTGCGTAGGCTCACCGACACCATGACCTGGGTGGCGCACCACCTAGCGGCGGAGACCACGGTCTAGACCGACGAGGTGTGGGTGGCCGACCCCACCCCCGTCGAGTGCGGACGCTGCCGAGCAACGGCCCACCGATCGGACCTGGCCGGCTACGCCGAGTATGGCTACTGCGCCTGCCACAGCCGGTACTTCCGGGGACTGCGCCTGCACCTGCTGTGCACCCTGCACGGCCTTCCCGTCGCCTTCGCCCTGACCGGCGCGAAGAGCGACAAACGTCTCGTCCTGCTCGACATCGCTGGCTGCCAGCGACCTGCCCAACGGCGCCCAACGCCTCCTCGCCCAGACCGCCACGATCTGGCACGACGACCACACCAGCGCCCCCACCCTGCGCTCCCTGACCACCTACGACCACTAATCCCTTGGAATCAGTCATCTAGCCGGCGGTGCCCCGGGTGCCCGCCACCGTGACGTCGTCCGGCAGGTCGGGGTGCGGGTCGGTGCCGGTGGGCCGCCGGCGGAGCGGGGCCAGTGCCGCGCCGGCGGCGTACAGCGCGATGGCCAGCACGACGATGGTCGCCCCCGGCGGCACGTCGACCCAGAAGGTGACGGAGAGCCCGACCAGGCTCACGGCGACGCCGATGGTGCAGGCCAGCCCCATCGTGCGGGCGAACGAGCCGGCGTACAGCTGGGCCACCGCGACCGGGACGATCATGATCGCGCTGACCAGCAGCAGCCCGACGACCCGCATGGCGATCGTCACGGTCAGGGCCGAGATGGTCGCCACCAGCATCGTGAGGAACGTCACCGGCAGCCCGCTGGCCCGGGCGAAGTCCTCGTCGTGGCTCACCGCGAACAGGGCGTGGCGCAGCCCGACCCCGGTGCCGAGCACCAGGATCGCCAGCCCGGCCGTCCACCACAGGTCCGTCGTGGTCACGGTGGCGATCGAGCCGAACAGGTAGCTCACCAGGTTGGCGTTCGTCCCGCCGGCCACCTTGATGAGCAGCACACCTCCGGCGATCCCGCCGTAAAACATCAGGGCGAGGGCCAGGTCGCCGCTCGTCCGGCCGCGGGCTCGCACGAGCTCGATGGTCACCGACCCGATGACGGCGGCGACCACCGCTCCCGGCAGGGCGAGGGCGTCGCGGGGCACGACCCCCACCCAGCTGCCGACCAGCCAGCCGAACGCGACGCCGGTGAGCGCGACGTGCCCGATGCCGTCACCCATCAGCGACATCCGCCGCTGGACGAGGAACGTGCCCACCACGGGTGCGGAGGCGCCGACGAGCACGGCCGCCAGCAGAGCCCGCTGCATGAGCGGCGTGCTGAGCAGGTCGAGGATCGACGGTGTCACAGCGGCACCTCCGTGCTGATGCCCGACGCCGGGAGGTCGGGCGCCGCCGGCAGGTGGTGCAGGTGGTCGTGCCCGGGACCGGCGTGCTCGGCGGTCGGGGGTGGGGGAGGGCCGTCGTGCACGACCCGACCGTGCCGGAGCACCACGGTCCGCTCGATGAGCGGCGCGAACTCGCCGAGCTCGTGGAGGATGACGAGCACCGTGGTGCCGGACGCCTGCAGGTCCGCCACAATGCGCACGAAGACCGTCTGGGTGGGCAGGTCGACGCCGGCCGTGGGCTCGTCGAGGAACAGCAGCCGCGGCTTGCGGACCAGGGCCCGGGCGATGAGCACCCGCTGCTGCTGGCCCCCGGACATGTGCTGGACCGCCTGCCCGGCGAGGTCGGCGAGGCCGATGCGGTCCAGCGCCGCCATCGCCCGGCCTCTGGCCCCCCGCGGCGGACGCAGCCGGCAGCCGTGCAGCAGGCCCGAGGTGACCACCTCCAGGGCGGTGGACGGCATCCCGGAGCCGGCGGGCAACCGCTGTGGCACGTAGCCGATCTGCTGCCACGGGGTGTCCCTGCTCAGCGGGTGCCCCAGCAGCCGGACCGACCCGTGCTCGGCGGGGACCAGCCCGAGCAGGGCCCGGACCAGCGTGGACTTGCCCGACCCGTTGGCTCCGAGCAGCGCCAGGACCTCGCCGGTGCGGATGGTGAGGTCGATGTCGGTGAGGATCGGCAGCCCGTCCAGCCGCACGGTCAGGCCGTGGGCCTCGACGGCCGGCACGCCGGCCCCGACGGCCGGCTCGGGGGCGGTCATGCGCAGCCCAGGGCGGTCCGCAGGGCGTCGAGGTTCGCCTGCGCGAGGCTGAGGTAGTCCTGGCTGTCGTCGGTGCGACCCTCGATCGGGTCGAGCACGGCGGTGCGGACCCCCAGCTCGGTGGCGAGGGCCTGCGCGACGGCGGGGCTGGCGAGGGTCTCGAAGAAGATCGTCGTCACCCCCTCGTCCCGGACGATGCGCCCGATCTCGGCCAGGCGGGCCGGAGAAGGCTCGGCCTGCGGGTCGATGCCGGCGATGCCCACCTCGCGCAGATCGTAGCGGTCGGCCAGGTAGCCGAAGGCGTCGTGCGTGGTGACGAGCACCCGCGTGCTGCACGTGGCCAGACCCGTCCGGTAGGCGGCGTCCAGCTCCGCGAGCCGGGAGTCGAGGGTGGCGGCGTTGGCCCGGTAGGTCGGGGCCCCGTCCGGATCGATGCTGGACAGGCTCTGCGCGACGGCGTCGACGACGGCAGGCACGCGGCTGGGGTCGAGCCAGAAGTGCGGGTCGAGGACGCCCTGCCCGGTTCCCCCCGCTGCCGCCTGCTCGCCGGACCCGGTGCCGCTCGGGTGCGCACCGGCGGGGACGAGATCGGTGTGGTCGGCCGCGTCGACGACCTCGGCAGGCGGATTGACCGCGACGGCGTCGTCGACGGCGGGCTGGAAACCGGAGAGGTAGACGAGCAGGTCCGAGCGGCCGAGCCCGTCCACCTGGCTCGGGGACAGCTCGACGTCGTGCGGCTCGGCGCCGGGCGGGGTCAGCGAGGAGACCGTGACGCGGTCCCCGCCGACCTGTTCCGCCACGAACTGCAGCGGGTAGAAGGACGCCATGACCTGGACCGTACCGGCGGTGCCGGTGCCGGACGAGGCGCACCCGGCAAGCAGCAGTGCCCCGACGAGCGGGATGGTCAGGGTAAGGACGCGGCGGGGCATGGCGTCATGATCGCCGATGCTGAGAATGATTGTCAACTGACCAGGTGGCGGGATGACCGGCCGGTAGCCTGTGGTGCCAGCCTGCGTCACCCAGCCGCGGGCCCACCGTCAGGAGTGATGCCGTGCTGTCCGCCGCCGCCCGACTCGATGCCGTGGTCTCCCTCGCCAAGCGTCGGGGCTTCGTGTTCCCCAGCGGCGAGATCTACGGCGGCACCCGGTCCGCCTGGGACTACGGGCCGCTGGGCGTCGAGCTCAAGGAGAACATCAAGCGGCAGTGGTGGCGGTCGATGGTCACCAGCCGCGACGACGTCGTCGGCCTGGACTCCGCGGTGATCCTGCCGCGGCAGGTCTGGGTGGCCTCCGGCCACGTCGGCGTGTTCACCGACCCGCTGACCGAGTGCCTGTCCTGCCACAAGCGGTTCCGCGAGGACCAGCTCATCGAGGAGTTCGCCGAGCGCAAGGGCCACGCCCCCGCCGACGGGCTGGCCGACGTGCCCTGCCCCAACTGCGGCACCCGCGGGCAGTGGACCGAGCCGCGCGACTTCAACATGATGCTCAAGACGTACCTCGGCCCGGTCGAGGACGAGTCCGGGCTGCACTACCTGCGCCCGGAGACGGCACAGGGCATCTTCGTCAACTTCCGAACGTGCTGACCGCCGCCGGCAAGAAGCCGCCGTTCGGCATCGGCCAGATCGGCAAGTCCTTCCGCAACGAGATCACGCCCGGGCAACTTCATCTTCCGCACCCGCGAGTTCGAGCAGATGGAGATGGAGTTCTTCGTCGAGCCCGGCACCGACGAGCAGTGGCACCAGTACTGGATCGACACCCGCACCGACTGGTACGTCGACCTCGGGCATCGCCCGGGACAACCTGCGGCTCTACGAGCACCCCAAGGAGAAGCTGTCCCACTACTCCAAGCGGACCGTCGACATCGAGTACCGGTTCGGCTTCGTCGGGAACGAGTGGGGTGAGCTCGAGGGCATCGCCAACCGCACCGACTTCGACCTGACGACCCACAGCGAGCACTCCGGCGCCGACCTGCGCTACTTCGACCAGGCGAAGAACGAGCGCTACGTGCCGTACGTCATCGAGCCCGCCGCCGGCCTGACCCGCGTCCCTCATGGCGTTCCTCGTCGAGGCGTACAGCCAGGACGAGGCGCCGACCACCAAGGGCGGGGTCGAGACCCGCACCGTGCTGCGCCTGGACCCGCGGCTGGCACCGGTCAAGGCTGCGGTGCTGCCGCTGAGCCGCAACGAGGACCTGTCGCCGAAGGCCCGGGACCTGGCGGCCCAGCTGCGCCGGACGTGGAACGTGGAGTTCGACGACGCGGGGGCGATCGGCCGGCGCTACCGCCGCCAGGACGAGATCGGCACGCCGTTCTGCCTCACCGTCGACTTCGAGACGGCGGCGGACCAGGCGGTCACGGTGCGCCACCGCGACGACATGACGCAGGATCGCGTCGGTCTGGACCAGGTGGAGGCGTATCTGGCGACCCGGCTGCTCGGGGCCTGAGCAGGACTGCGGTCCTGGGCCGGGCGGGGCAGGCTGCCGGAGACTGGTCGGTGCCCGCAGGTCCGGCGACGCCGACGAGCGACAGGTGACTCATGATGACCGGCCAGACGGCTTCCCTGCGGGACGGTCCAGCCAGGGATGGCGATGTCCTCGTGGTGGACGACGTCGTGCGACGGTACGGGTCGAAGGTCGCCGTCGACGGCGTGTCCTTGCGTGTGGCGCGGGGTGAGACGTACGGGCTGCTCGGTCCCAACGGCGCCGGCAAGACGACCATCATCTCGATGATCGCCGGCCTGATCAGCCCCGATGCCGGCACGGTGACCGTGGCCGGCGAGCCGATGAGCGCTTCCGCCGTCGGCGTCAAGCGGCACATCGGTCTCGTTCCCCAGGACGTGGCGATCTACCCCGAGCTGACCGCCGCGGAGAACCTCATGTTCTTCGGTCGGCTGCAGGGGCTCCGGGGGGCCCGCCTCGCCCGTCGGGTCGCCGACGTCCTGGCCCTGACCGGCCTGGTGGACCGCGCCAGGGACCCCAGTAAGGAGTTCTCCGGCGGCATGAAGCGCCGGCTCAACATCGGCATCGGCCTGCTCCACGAACCCGCCCTCCTCATCCTCGACGAGCCCACCGTCGGGGTGGACCCGCAGTCGCGCCACGCCATCCTGGAGTCCGTCGAGGCGCTCGCCGTCGAGGGGATGGCCGTGCTCTACACGACGCACTACATGGAGGAGGCCGAGCGGCTGTGCGACCGGATCGCGATCATCGACTCGGGGCGCATCCAGGCGGAGGGCACCCGTGACGAGCTGATCCGACTGACCGGCGGCCGGGACCGCGTCCGGCTCGCCGGTACCGGGGACGTCGCGGCAGCAGCCCGGACCCTGCGCGCCCTGCCCGGTGTCGAGCGGGTCGAGACCGACGGGCACGGTCTCGTCGCCACCGTCCGGGACGCCCGGAGCGCCGTCGTCGCCCTCGTCTCCGGCGCTGTGGGCGTCGGGATGTCGCTGAGCGACGTGGAGATCGACCGGCCCGACCTCGAGTCGGTGTTCCTGCACCTGACCGGCAAGGGGCTGCGGGACTGACATGCGTGCCCTGTGGACCCTGACCGCCATCGACCTGCGCCAGCGGGTCCGGGACCGCTCGGTCCTGGTTCTCACCGTGCTCGTCCCGCTCGGGCTCATGGTGGTCCTCGATCTCGCTCTCGGCGGCACCGAGGACGGCGGCCCCGAGCCGACGACGGTGGCGGTGAGCGCGCCCGCCGGAGACCGCACCGCAGCGGCGCTGCTCATCGCCCTCGACCGCGCCCCCGAGGTGACGGTCGAAGGGGCTGGTGCCAGCCAGGTGCGGACCATGGTCGAGGTCGGCGAGGCGGACCTCGGCCTGATCGTCCCCGCCGGGCTGGGTACCGCCGACGTCGGCGGGGTCGAGCTGGTCGAGGGCGCGGGGGCGGGCACCCGGGCCGCCGTCGTCGCCGCCGTCGTCCGGGGGACGCTCGACCAGCTGGTGGCGGCCAGGGGCGTGACCACCGCCGCGGGTCTCGCGGGCCTGCCGCCCGAGCAGGCCGACGCCGTGGCCCGGGCTGCGGGGACCGGTCAGACCATCACGCTCACCGAGGGCGAGGCCTCCGACGACCAGCTCGGGACCGCCGGCTCGCTGGTGGCCGGGCAGGCCGGCCTCTTCCTGTTCTTCGCGACGGGCTACGGGGTGCTCGGGCTTCTCGCCGAGCGTGAACAGGGGACAGCCGCGCGGCTGCGTTCCCTGCCGGTCCGGTGGGGCGTCGTCCTGGCCGCCAAGGCGCTGGTCAGCGTCGTCCTCGGGGTGCTCGCCACCGGCGTGCTGCTCGTTGCCGGCGCCCTGCTGTTCGGGTTGAGCCTGGGTTCACCGGTCGCCGTGGCAGCGCTGGTGCTCTGCGCGGTCGCCGCGGCGACATCGCTCATGGTCGTCATCGGCCGCGTGGCCCGGACGGCCGAACAGGCCGGGGTCCTGCAGGCGATCGCGGCCGTGGTGCTCGGGTTGACCGGGGGAGCGTTCTTTCCTGTGGGCTTCTCCGGCTGGGCGGGCCGGCTGCTCGAGCTCAACCCCGTCGCGGCCCTTGCCCGGGGTCTGGGGATCACCGCTGGCGGAGGCGGTGTCGGTGACATCGGCGTGCCCGTGGCTCTCCTGGTGGGCGTCGGTGCGCTGTGTCTGGGCGCCTCCCGGCTAGTCCCGGACCGAGTGAGCGCACCGTGAGGCCTGTGCTGGTGGTGGCGTCCGTCGAGCTGCGCCGCTTCGTCCGAGACCGGTCGAACATCTTCTTCGTCCTCGTGCTACCGCTCCTCATCGTGGTCCTGCTCGGTGGGCAGCTCGGCGAGAGCGCACCCCAGGGCCGGGTGGGCGTGGCCGGTGCCGAGAGCGACCTGCGCACCGCCGTGGTCGCCGAGCTCGAGGGGCTCGACGTCACGTTCGCCGAGCCGGACGTGGTCCGCGAGCAGCTGGCCCGAGGGCGTGCCGACGTCGGGCTGTTCATCCCCGACGAGGCGGCGCGGGCCTATCCGGCGGGACGGAGCCTCCAGCTCGAGGTCGTCGTCGGTACGCAGGCGACTGCGGTCGGGACACTGCACAGGCTCCGCGCAGCGGTCCAGGCGGTGGACGCCGAGCGGGCCCAGGTCGCCGCGCTGATGGCTGCCGGGATCGGCGAGGCTGACGCCCGCACGGCTCTCGCTGAAGCCGGTGAGCAGGTGACCGCCCCGAGCATCCGGATCGTGGACGTCGGCGACGTCGTCCAGGAGTTCGCCGGCATGGGTCCGTTCGACCTCGCGGCGAGCACGCAGACGCTGCTGTTCGTGTTCCTCACGTCCCTTACCGGGGCGACCAGCCTGATCTGGTCCCGCCGCCACGGTGTCATCGCGCGCGGGCTGTCCGCCCCGGTCTCGGCCGGGCAGCTCGTCGGGGGACAGGCTCTCTGGCGAGTCGTCGTGGCCTTCGGCCAGGGCCTGTCCATCATGGCGGGCACCGCCCTGCTTTTCGGGGTGAGCTGGGGCAACCTCGCCCTGTCCGCCCTCGTCGTCGGCGTGTTCGCCGTCGTGTCGGCGGGGCTGGCGATGGTCGTGGGATCGGCCGTGGACTCCGACGCGGCAGCCGTCGGGCTGGGCATCGGCGGAGGTCTCGTGCTTGCTGCGCTCGGCGGCTGCATGGTGCCCCTGGAGTTGTTCCCGGACACGATGCGCACGGTGGCGATGGCAACGCCCCACGCCTGGGCCTACCTGGCGCTCGCGGCGGTCCAGCGGCACGACGCCGGGCTCGTCGACATCCTGCCGCAGCTCGGGGTGCTCGCCGCGATGGCGGCGGGCACGCTCACGATCGGCGCGATCCTGCTGCGCCGGAGCCTGGCCAGGGCCTCCTGACAGGACCGGGCCGGCCGGCACCTGCCTGCGGCCCCGGGGGCCTGATCGCGGCCGCATGGCAGTCGGGGGGAGAATCGTGTGGTGACACCGTTGCCGATCGCCCCCGGCGGGCCGGTCCTGCCTGCGTTGCGCATCGGGCCGCTGGTCATCGACCCCCCGGTGGTGCTCGCG
Source organism: uncultured Actinomycetota bacterium (assembly GCA_963703555.1). Lineage (GTDB taxonomy): Bacteria > Actinomycetota > Actinomycetes > Actinomycetales > Cellulomonadaceae > CAVPEV01. Next base: position 45,271 of record CAVPEV010000003.1, read on the forward strand.
CCGATGGCGGGGGTGACCACCGCGCCGTTCCGTCGGCTGTGCCGGGAGTCCGGTGCAGGGATGTACGTGGCGGAGATGGTCACCTCCCGGGCGCTGGTGGAGCGCAACCCGGAGGCGCTCCGGCTCGTCTCGCACGACCCCGACGAGCACCCGCGCTCGGTGCAGCTGTACGGCGTGGACCCGGTGACGGTGGGTGCCGCGGTGCGCCTGCTCGTCGACGAGGACCGCACGGACCACGTCGATCTCAACTTCGGCTGCCCTGCGCCCAAGGTGACCCGCCGGGGCGGCGGGGCCGCCCTGCCCTGGAAGCGCGACGTGTTCCGCGCCATCGTCACCGCCGCGGTGCAGGCGGCGAGCCCGGCCGGCGTCCCGGTGACGGTGAAGATGCGCACGGGCATCGACGAGACGCACCTGACCTACCTCGAGGCGGGTCGGATCGCCCAGGACGCCGGGGCGGCCGCCGTCGCGCTGCACGCGCGCACGGCCGCCCAGCACTACTCGGGGACGGCCGACTGGTCGGCGATCACGCGGCTGAAGCAGGCGGTGACCGACATCCCGGTGCTCGGCAACGGGGACATCTGGTCGGCCGAGGACGCCCTGGCCATGGTGGCGCAGACCGGCTGCGACGGCGTGGTGGTCGGCCGCGGGTGCCAGGGCAGGCCGTGGGTGTTCGCGGACCTGGCAGCCGCGTTCGCGGGTTCCGACGTGCGGGTCCGCCCGGGACTGGACGTCGTGGCCGGGGTGGTCCGTCGGCACGCCGAGCTCATGGTCGTCGCCCTGGGCGACGAGTCTCGGGCGCTGCGCGAGATGCGCAAGCACATGGCCTGGTACCTCAAGGGCTACGCCGTCGGTGGCCAGCTGCGGGCCCGGCTCGCCCTGGTGTCCTCCTTGGCCGAGCTGGACGACCTGCTGGCCGAGCTCGACCTCGACCAGCCGTACCCGGGCGCCCCCGCCGAAGGTCCCCGGGGGCGGGCCGGGAGCCCACGCCGTCCGGTGCTGCCGGAGGGTTGGCTGGACTCCCGCGAGCTCGACGAGTCGTTCCGCTCCGAGCTGCGCGCGGCCGAGCTGGGCGTGTCGGGCGGCTGACCGCTGCCCCCGGGCCGACACGCCCGGCCGCAGGACCGTCCGGCGGGCTCAGCGGGCCGGCCGTACCCAGACCGTCGCGTCCACGGGCAGCAGCCCAGCCCCGGCGGTGTCGTCGCCAGGCTCGGTCGAGGCGAGCAGCACCTGGGCGTCGTCGGGAAGCCGCACCGGTGCCGGCCCGAGGTTGGTGACGACGAGGATCCCCCGGTTGACGAACGCGACAGTGCCCTCGGCTCCCGGCAGGTCGACCCAGGACAGTCCGCCGGAGCCCAGTCGTTCGGCACGGCGCACCGCGAGCGCCTGGCGGTACAGCTCGTAGGTCGACCCGGGCCGGCCGCGTTGCACGTCGACGGCGTGGGCGGCCCACGACGCGGGCTGCGGCAGCCAGGACGCCCCGGTCGGGGAGAAGCCGAACGCAGGGGCGTCGGCCTGCCACGGCATCGGCACCCGGGCTCCGTCGCGGCCCCGCTCCGCTCCGCCCGTGCGGCGGAACGCGGGGTCCTGGCGCACGGCGTCGTCCAGCATGGTGTGCTCGGGCAGCCCCAGCTCCTCGCCCTGGTAAAGGTAGGCCGATCCGGGCAGCCCGAGCATGAGCAGCGTCGCGGCGCGGGCCCGGCGCAGGCCGAGCGCGTCGTCGGGCTGGGTGTCGCCGGGCCCGATGCCGGCCGGCCGCCGGGACGGGTCCGGCAGCCCCAGCCGAGAAGCGTGCCGCACGACGTCGTGGTTGGACAGCACCCACGTGGTCGGGGCCCCGACCTCGTCGTTCGCGGCATAGGAGGCGGTGACCACCTCGCGCAGCCGGGCGGCGTCCCAGCCCGCATCGAGGAAGGCGAAGTTGAACGCCTGGTGCATCTCGTCGGGCCGGACGTAGCGGGCCAGCCGGGGCAGCGGCTCGACCCAGGCCTCGGCAACGAGCATGCGGTCGCCGTCGTACTGGGCGAGCACCTGGTGCCACTCGCGGTAGATCTCGTGCACGCCCTCCTGGTCGAACATCGGCGGGCTGGCCTGCCCGTCCCAGTCCGGCAGCCCGGCGGTCTTGACCAGGCCATGCGCGACGTCGACCCGGAACCCGTCCACGCCGCGGTCGAGCCAGAACCGGAGAACGTCGACGAACTCGGCGCGCACCTGCACGTTCCCCCAGTCCAGGTCGGGCTGTCCCGGGTCGAACAGGTGCAGATACCACTGCCCGGGTCGGCCGTCGGCCTGCCCGACGCGGGTCCAGGCCGGTCCGCCGAACATGGAGCGCCAGTTGTTGGGTGGCAGCTCGCCGTGCGCGCCACGACCGTCGCGGAACAGATAGCGATCCCGCTCCGGGGAGCCCGGCGCGGCGGCGAGCGCCGCCCGGAACCAGGTGTGCTGGTCGGACGTGTGGTTGGGCACGAGGTCGACGATCACCCGCAGGCCCAGCTCGTGGGCCCGGGCCAGCAGCGTGTCGACGTCGGCCAAGGTGCCGAAGAGCGGGTCCACGTCGCGGTAGTCGGCCACGTCGTAGCCCGCGTCGGCCTGGGGAGAGCGGTAGAAGGGCGACAGCCACGCCGCGTCCACGCCGAGCTCGACGAGGTGGTCGAGGTGCGCTGTCACACCGGGGAGGTCGCCGATGCCGTCGCCGGACGAGTCGGCGAAGGATCGGGGGTACACCTGATAGATCACGGCGTCGCTCCACCAGGGTCGATCGGTGTGGTCCGGGTCGTGCACCGCGGCGGTGCGCAGCCGGTCGATGGTGGTCACAGGGGCGTCCTCCGTGGCTGGCCGGGGTACAGGGGTCCGCGGCCGGGCGTGCGCCGGCCGGGCTGCGGCGTCAGCGTCGCACGGCGCCGGTGGAGGCGCGCACGACGAGCTCGGGGTGGAACAGCAGCTCCCTGCGCGTGGCCGGCACCCCGTCGATCTCCGAGACGAGCGCGTCGACGGCCGCCCGGCACAGCGCACGGACCGGCTGGCGCAGCGAGGTCAGGGCGGGGTCCGTGAACGGGTTGAGCGGGGAGTCGTCGTAGCCGACGACGGACATGTCGCCCGGCACAGACAGGCCCCTGGCGCGTGCGGCGCGGATCGCGCCGAGCGCCATGAGGTCGGAGCCGCAGATGATGGCCGTGTGCCCGCGGTCCATGAGCTCCCCGGCGGCAGCGGCGCCGCCCTCCACGGTGTAGAGGGTCCACACCACCGAGTCGTCGACCGTCCCGCGGCCGAGGTGCCGGGCACAGCTCGCGGCGAAACCGGCCTGCTTGCGTCGGGACGGCACGAAACGCTCGGGCCCGAGCGCGAGCCCGATCCGCTCGTGGCCGAGCGAGACGAGATGACGCACCGCCTGGTCGACCGCCTCGGCGTCGTCGGTCGACAGCGACGGGACATCGAGGTCGGGCTGGTGGCCGTTGACCAGGACGATGGGCAGGCCACGGGCGCGCAGGGCGGCATACCGGCCCGGGTCGGCGGTGGTGTCGGCGTGCAACCCCGAGACGAACACGATGCCGTCCACGCCGTGCTCGAGGAGCATGGCGACGTACTCGTCCTCAGTCGTGCCCCCGGGGGACTGCGTGCACAGCACCGCGGTGTACCCGCGCTCGGCCAGGGCGGACTCGATGACCTGGGCGAACAGTGGGAAGACCGGGTTGGACAGCTCGGGGACGACGAGCCCGACGAGGCCCGCCGAACGCTGGCGCAGCCGGTCCGGACGCTCGTAGCCCAGGATGTCGAGAGCGGCCAGCACGGACCGGCGCGTGGCCGCGGCGACGCCCGCCTTACCGTTGAGCACGCGGGACACGGTCGCGGTGGAGACGTCGGCGTGCGCGGCGATGTCGGCCAGCCGGGTCCGGTCCGTGGAGCGCGCGCGCACGGTGTGCACCCTAGGGGACACGGGACCTCCTCGTCCGCAGCGGTCGTCCGGGTGGCGCCGCCCGGAATCGTTGCCTGAAAGTTACCGCAACTGGTTGCAGTCGTGTGCAGGACCGGTTTAGCGTCCGTAGCACCAAGCCGGCGTGGGTGGTGGTCACCTGTGCCGGCACACGGACATCGAAGGAGATCACCACGATGCGACGGAGCATCCCTGTGGTGGCGGCCGGTCTCGGCCTCACCCTGGCACTCGCTGCATGCAGCGGCAGTACCGACAGCACGGCCAGTAGTACGCCGAGCACGCCCGCCGCGGGCGGCTCCCTGACGATCTGGGTCGACGAGACCCGCCAGGCGGCCGTGCAGGCGGCGGCGGACACCTTCACCAAGGCGACGGGAGCCACCGTCGAGGTCGTCCTGAAGAACTTCGAGGACATCCAGACCGACTTCGCGGCCCAGGTCCCGACCGGGGAGGGGCCGGACATCACGGTCGGCGCCCACGACTGGCTCGGCGCGTTCATCTCCAACGGCGTCGTCGCACCCATCGAGCTGGGGGACGCCGCCGGCGGGTTCGAACCGGTCGCGATCCAGGCCTTCACCCAGGACGGCCAGGTCTACGGCGTGCCGTACGCCGTGGAGAACATCGCCCTGATCCGGAACACCGCGCTGGCCCCGACCGCTCCGGCGACCTGGGACGACGCAGTGGCGGCCGGCCAGGCTGCCGGCACCCAGTACCCGATCCTGCTGCAGGTCAGCGAGAAGGGCGATCCCTACACGGCCTACCCGCTGCAGACGTCGTTCGGGGCGCCGGTCTTCACGCAGAAGGCTGACGGCTCCTACAGCTCCGAGCTGGCGCTCGGTGGCGCGCCGGGCACGGCGTTCGCCCAGTGGCTGGCCGCCCAGGGCAAGGCCGGTGTGCTGGACACCGCGATCACCTACGACATCGCCGTGGCGGCGTTCGCCAACGGGCAGTCGCCGTTCATCGTCGGCGGGCCGTGGATGCTCGACCAGTTCACCAGCCTCAAGCTGGCGATCGACCCCATCCCGAGCGCCGGTGGGCAGCCCGCACAGCCGTTCGTGGGCGTGCAGGGCTTCTACGTCTCGGCGCAGTCGAAGAACGCGCTGCTCGCCAACGACTTCCTGGTCAACTACGTGGCGACGAAGGACGTCCAGCTCGCGCTCTACCAGGCCGGCAACCGGCCGCCGGCCCTCACCGCTGCGGCGGAGGACGCCGCGAAGGACCCGCTGACGGCCGGCTTTGCCGCCGTCGGCGCCGAGGGCGTGCCCATGCCGTCCATCCCCGAGATGGCGACCGTGTGGACCTACTGGGGCGTCACGGAAGCGGCGATCATCTCCGGGTCCCAGGAGCCGACGGCCGCGTGGGACAAGATGGTCACGGACATCCAGACCGCGATCAAGGCGGCCTGACCCGACGGCCCGGGGAGTCCGCACGGCTGGGTTCCCCGGGCCGATCGTGCCCGCGCAGTGTCGGAGGAGACGCGGACGAGGTCGTCCGCGGGCAGGAAGGCAACAGGTGAGCACTCACCAGGTCGGCATGGTCGACCAGCAGGCCACCACGACCACCACGCGGTCGCGCAGGACACCCAGCTCCCGGGCCTGGGGACCCGGCTTCATCGCCAAGCTGGTGCTCATGGCGTTCGTCGACGCGCTGGGCGGCTACGTGCTGCTCGCCGCCTGGGGGGCCGAGGCGTGGGGCATCTTCGCGCTGATGGTCGCGCTCCTCGTCGCCGTGAACTACGTCTACTTCTCCTCCCGGCACACCCTGCCGCTGAAGTACATCCTCCCCGGGCTGATCTTCCTGCTGGTGTTCCAGGTCTACGTCGTCGCGTACACGGGGTACGTGGCCCTGACGAACTATGGGGACGGCCACAACTCCACCAAGGACGCAGCGGTCGCGTCGATCCTCGTACAGAACGAGCGGCGGGTGGCCGATTCGGCCTCGTTCCCGCTCACCGTCCTGCTCCGCGGGGACGAGCTCGGCTTCGCGATCGTCGACCAGGACGGCACCGTCCGGGCCGGGACCGCGACCGAGCCGATGGCGGTCGTCGAGGACGCCCAGGTCACCGACGGCCGGGTGACGGCGGTCCCCGGGTTCGAGGTGGCACCGCGCGCCGAGGTCGTCGCGCGCCAGTCGGACGTCACGAGCCTGCGCGTACCGTTCGCCGAGGACGTGGCGCAGGGGTCGGTGCGCACCCAGGACGGGTCCACGGGCTACCTGTACGAGTCCACGTTCGACTACGACCCGGTGGCCGACACCATGACGAACCGGGCGACCGGGACCGTCTACCACGCCACCGACCGGGGCCAGTTCGCGGCCGACGACGGTACGACGCTGCCGGTCGGCTGGCGGGTCCTGGTCGGCACGGAGAACTTCACGACCGCGTTCACCGACGCCCGGTACGCCGGACCGTTCCTGCGCATCCTGGTCTGGACCGTGGTGTTCGCCCTGCTGTCGGTCGTCACGACCTTCCTGCTCGGGCTCTTCCTGGCCGTGGTGCTCAACGACGAGCGGGTCCGTGGCCGCAAGGTGTACCGCACGTTGCTGCTGCTGCCCTACGCGATCCCCGGATTCCTGTCCGCGCTCATCTGGTCCGGCCTGCTCAACCGCAAGTTCGGCTTCATCAACGCGGTCCTGCTCGGCGGGGCGCAGATCCCCTGGCTGACCGACCCGTGGCTGGCCAAGGCGGCCGTCCTCGGCGTCAACCTGTGGCTCGGCTTCCCGTACATGCTGCTCATCACGACCGGCGCCCTGCAGTCGATCCCTGCCGACGTCAAGGAGGCGGCGCGAGTCGACGGGGCAGGCCCGCTGCGCACGTGGTGGTCGGTGACCGGGCCGCTGCTGCTGGTGTCGACCGCGCCGCTGCTCATCTCCAGCTTCGCGTTCAACTTCAACAACTTCACGCTCATCTACATGCTCACCGGGGGCGGTCCGCGGTTCACCGACACCTCGGCTCCGCTCGGTGCGACCGACATCCTCATCTCGATGGTGTACTCGGTCTCCGGCATCGACGGCTCCGCCCCGAAGAACTACGGGCTGGCCAGTGCGCTGTCCATCGTCATCTTCGTCGTGGTGGGCACGGTGTCGGCCCTGGCGTTCCGCCGCACGCGCAAGCTCGAGGAGGTGCTCTGAGATGTCGACGGGTGCGACCACCGAGCTGACGGCAGGCACCACCGCCGGAGTGCCGACGGGTGGGCCCGCCGTCGTCCCCCGGAACCGCACGACGCTGCGCCGCTGGCTGGCGACCGTCGGCTGGCGGCACGTCGTCGGTCTGGTGGCCGTCGTCTACGCCGGGTTCCCGATCGTCTACATCGTCTCCGCCTCGCTGCGCGAGGGCGGCACCCTGACAGGCTCGAACGCGCTGTTCACCCAGCTGAGCCCGGCCAACTACGCCGCGCTGGGCGGCACCCGGTTCTGGACGTGGATGGCCAACACGCTGACGATCGCGATCGCCACCTCGGTCGGCACCGTGGTCATGGGTGCCGCGGCTGCCTACGCGTTCTCCCGGTTCCGGTTCACCGGGCGGCGGCTCGGGCTGACGTCGCTGCTCATCATCCAGATGTTCCCGCAGATGCTGGCGTTCATCGCGATCTTCCTGCTGCTCCTGAGCCTGGGGAACGTCGTCCCGGCCCTGGGGCTGAACTCCAAGCTGTCGCTCATCTGCATCTACCTGGGCGGTGCGCTCGGGGTGAACACCTTCCTCATGTACGGCTTCTTCAACACCGTGCCCCGCGAGCTCGACGAGGCGGCGAAGATCGACGGGGCCACGCACGCCCAGATCTACTGGACGATCATCCTGCGCCTGGTCGCCCCGGTGCTCGCCGTGGTGGCACTGCTGTCGTTCATCTCGACCTTCGGGGAGTTCATCATCGCCCGGGTCGTCCTGCAGTCGGAGGGCAACTGGACGCTGGCCGTGGGGTTGTACGGCTGGGTCTCGTCCCAGCTCGACGCCAACTGGGGGCTGTTCGCGGCCGGGGCCGTGATCGCCGCCGTGCCCGTGCTCGCGTTGTTCCTGTTCCTGCAGCGCTACATCGTCTCCGGGCTGACCGCCGGCGCCGTCAAGGGGTGACCGCAGGAGTCGGCCGCTCGGCGTACGGCGCCGCCGGGACGTGCAGGTGCGCACCGGCCGGGCAGGTGCACCCCGAGGGGCCGCCCGCCGGCTCGCTAGGGTGGCCGGCGTGACCGTCACCGACTCACCGCCGGGCCCTGCGGGCGGGTACGGCGAAGCGGACCGCGCGCGGTGGGTCACCGAGGCGCCCAAGTCTCGCAGCCGCACGGCCTTCGAGCGGGACCGCGCGAGGATCGTGCACTCCTCGGCGCTGCGCCGGCTCGGGGCCAAGACGCAGGTGCTCGGCCCCGGGTCGGACGACTTCGTGCGGACCCGGCTGACACACACCCTCGAGGTCGCGCAGGTCGGTCGGGAGATCGGCAAGGCGCTGGGCTGCGACCCGGATGTCGTCGACACCGCGTGCCTCGCCCATGATCTGGGCCACCCGCCGTTCGGGCACAACGGCGAGCGTGCCCTGGCCGCGCTCGCACAGGGCATCGGCGGGTTCGAGGGCAACGCCCAGACCCTGCGCCTGCTCACCCGGCTGGAGCCGAAGGTCATCGGCCCCGACGGCCGCGGTGTCGGGCTCAACCTGACCCGCGCCAGCCTGGACGCCTCGGTGAAGTACCCGTGGGGGGCAGGGCAGGGACCGGTGCGCCCGGACGGGCACCCGACGCCGAAGTTCGGCGTCTACCCCGACGACCTGGCGGTCTTCCGGTGGCTGCGCGACGGCGCGCCCGACGGGCACAGGTGCCTGGAGGCGCAGGTCATGGACCTGGCCGACGACATCTCCTACTCGGTGCACGACGTCGAGGACGCGGTGGTGGGCGGGCGGCTGGACCTGGACGTGCTCACCGTCCCCGACGAGCGGGCGCGCATCGTGGCGGCGGTGCACGGCTGGTACGGGTCCGCCGTGGACGCCGCCGGCCTGGAGGCGGCGATGGACCGGTTGGTCGGGGCCCGGGCCTGGCGCACCGGGTTCGACGGGTCCCGGGGTGCGCTGGCCATGCTCAAGGACGCCACCAGCGAGCTCATCGGCCGGTTCGCCCGGGCCGCCGAGGTGGCCACCCGCGAGCGGTACGGGACCGGGCCCCTGACGCGGTACGGCGCGGACCTCGTCGTGCCGGACACCACCCTCGCCGAGATCCTCGTGCTCAAGGGGCTGGCGGTCGCGTACGTGATGGCCCCTCGTGAGCTCGAGCCGCTGCACCTGGCCCAGCGGGAGATGCTCGCCGACCTCGTGCACGTGCTCGCGGAGCGCGCCCCGCTGGCGCTCGAGCCGCCGTTCGCCGACGACTGGCGAGCCGCCCACGGCGACGGGGCGCGGCTGCGGGTGATCATCGACCAGGTCGCCTCGTTGACCGACGTGTCCGCCGCAGCCCTGCACGCGCGCCTGGTGAGGCCGCCCCGACGCGCAGGTGGGGCCGCCTAGACTGCGCCGCGTGGCAGGGCGCATCCGGCGGGAGGACGTGGAGACCGTCCGGGAGCGCGCCCACATCGAGGACGTCGTCGGCGAGCACGTGACGCTGCGCCCCGCCGGGGTCGGCTCACTGAAGGGCCTGTGCCCGTTCCACGACGAGCGGACGCCGTCCTTCCACGTGCGCCCCGCGGTCGGCCGCTACCACTGCTTCGGCTGTGGCGAGGGCGGTGACGTCATCTCCTTCGTGCAGAAGGTCGACGGGCTGGGCTTCGCGGAGGCCGTGGAGTACCTGGCCGGCCGGGTCGGGGTGCAGCTGCGCTACGAGGAGGGCGGCGCCCCGCGGCCGGGGGAGGAGCCGGGTCGGCGGCAGCGACTGCTGCAGGCCCACCGGCTCGCCGAGGAGTTCTACCGGGAGCAGCTGCTCTCCCCGGCGGGTGCGCCGGGCCGGGCCTTCCTGTCCGAGCGGGGGTTCGACCGCACGGTGGCCGAGCAGTTCGGCGTCGGCTTCGCCCCGTCAGGCTGGGACGCGCTGCTCCGGCACCTGCGCGGTCGGGGCTTCACCGAGGCCGAGCTGGCCGTGTCGGGCCTGGTCAGCCAGGGCCAGCGCGGGGTGTACGACCGGTTCCGCGGGCGGCTGGTCTGGCCTATCCGGGAGGTCACCGGGGACACCATCGGGTTCGGCGCCCGTCGCCTGCTCGAGGAGGACACCGGTCCGAAGTACCTCAACACCCCCGAGACGGCGCTGTACCGCAAGTCCCACGTGCTCTACGGCCTGGACCTGGCCCGCCGGGAGATCGCCGCGACGCACCGGGTCGTCGTGGTGGAGGGGTACACCGACGTCATGGCCATGCAGCTGTCCGGGGTCGGCACGGCGGTGGCCACCTGCGGCACGGCGTTCGGCAGCGACCATGCCCGGATCGTGCGCCGGCTGATGGGGGACACGGCGGGGGCCGGGGGCGTGCAGCTGGCAGCCGGCGGCTCGGTGGGTGGGGAGATCATCTTCACCTTCGACGGCGACGAGGCCGGCCGGAAGGCGGCGCTGCGGGCCTTCGGGGAGGACCAGACCTTCACCGCGCAGACGTTCGTCGCCGTGGAGCCGTCCGGCATGGACCCGTGCGAGCTGCGCCAGGCCCGCGGCCCGGAGGCCCTGCGCGCGCTCGTCGCCGCCCGCCAGCCGTTGTTCGAGTTCGTCCTCCGCACCACGCTGCAGGCCCATGACCTGGGCACCGCGGAGGGCCGGGTCGGCGCGCTGCGGGCGGCGGCGCCGGTGGTCGCCGGCATCCGGGACGACGCGCTGCGCTCGGAGTACACCCGGCTGCTGGCCGGCTGGATCGGCATGGACGACCGCGACGGGGTGGTCCGGGCCGTCCGGGCCGCCGGCCGGGGGGCGGGCCGCACCGCCGGCGAGCGCCCGTCCGAGCGGGGGGCGGGCCGACGGTCGTCCGAACCGTCGCGCGGGTCCGCGGACCGGGCGTCCGACGCCGGCGGGCGCGGCGTCGACCTGCGCGACCCGGTCGCACGCATCGAACGGCAGGTCCTCGAGGTGGTGCTGCAGCTGCCCGAGCTGGTCCCCGCGGAGCTGGCGGAGCTCGACGCGGACGCCTTCACGATGCCCGCCCACCGGGCGGTGCACGAGGCGGTCCGGGCCGCAGGAGGCTTCGCGGCCGCCCGGGCCGCCGCCGCCGGTCCGGGTGCGGCGGCCACGTGGGTGGCCCGGGTGCAGGAGGAGGCGGCCGAGGCCGTGGTCCCGCTGCTGACCGAGCTGGCCGTCGCGCCGCTGCCGGAGGACCGCCCGGACGCTCTTCCCGGGTACGCGCGCGGCGTGGTCCTCAAGCTGGTGGAGATCGGCATCACCCGGCGGATCGCGGACCTGCGCGGGCGCCTGCAGCGCACCGATGCGACGGCGGAGCCGACGGCCTACCGGGACACCTTCACCCAGCTCATGCAGCTGGAGGAGCGCCGTCGCGCGATCCGCGAGTCCAGCTGAGGGGGGCCTCGTGAACTCGATGACTCCCGCCAGCTCTTCCCAGCGGGGCGACGGCACCTTCTCCACAGTGCTGCGTCATCATGGCTCGCGGTCTGGCAGGACCCCGCGCGGTCCGGCAGGACCCCGGCCCGCGGACGGTGCTCCAGAGCGCCCGCCCGCCGCGCGTCGCCCGGCTGGACGCACCGCACCGGTCGCGAGCAGGATCGCGGCATGACCTGGAACCCCGCCCCCGACCGCTATGAGTCCATGCAGTACCGCCGGGTGGGCACCAGCGGCCTCGTCCTGCCTGCCGTGTCCCTCGGGCTGTGGCAGAACTTCGGCGACACCACCCCGTTCGACACGCAGCGGGCCATCGTGCGCCGGGCGTTCGACCTCGGCATCACACACCTGGACCTGGCGAACAATTACGGGCCGGAACCCGGCGCCGCGGAACGCACCGTCGGGCGTCTGCTCGCGCACGACCTGCGCGCCCACCGCGATGAGCTGATCTTGTCCACCAAGGCCGGCTACGACATGTGGCCCGGCCCCTACGGCCAGGGCGGCGGGTCGCGCAAGTACCTGCTGGCGAGCCTCGACCAGTCGTTGGCTCGGATGGGCGTGGACTACGTCGACATCTTCTATTCCCACCGCTTCGACCCGGACACGCCGCTGCAGGAGACGATGGGCGCACTGGACACGGCGGTGCGCTCCGGTCGTGCGCTGTACGCGGGAATCTCGTCCTACAGCCCGGGCATGACGCTCGAAGCGGCGCGCATCCTGCGCGAGCTGGGCACCCCGCTGCTGATCCACCAGCCGTCGTACTCCATGCTCAACCGCTGGATCGAGACGGACGGCCTGCTCGACGTGCTGGCGCAGGTCGGCGCCGGGTGCATCGCGTTCTCCCCGCTCGCCCAGGGCATGCTCACCGACAAGTACCTCGGGGGCATCCCGCAAGGCTCCCGAGCGACCAGGCGCACATCGCTGTCGCCCGACCTGCTCCGCGACGAAACCCTGGCCCATGTGCGTGCGTTGAACGAGATGGCCCGAGGTCGCAGGCAGTCCCTGGCCCAGATGGCGCTCGCCTGGGCGCTGCGCGACGCCCGGGTGACCTCGGTCCTCGTCGGGGCCAGCAGCGTGGCGCAGCTCGAGCAGAACGTCGGGGCGCTGGACAACATGTCCTTCACGGACGCCGAGCTCGCCGCGATCGACGAGCATGCCGTAGACGCCGGCATCGACCTGTGGGCCCAGTTCCGCATCGGCTATGGTCCTGATGGTACAGGGCGGGTTACTCACAATGACTAGCCGAGAGGGCTTCGGCACGGCGCGTCGAGTGCAGTGACGGCACGTTTATGAGGAAATGTGGTTATACCCCTCAATTCTGGAGACGTAAGCGGAGTGCTGGCCTCAGGAGGATGTCCCGGGTTCTCGGCCATGAACCGGCGCGAGACCGCCGACTTGCCCGTCGACCTGGCCGCCCCGCCGACCGCATCGCCCACCGGCTGCAGCCCCACCGGGTAGCGCCGGGTCGAGAGCCCCGCCACCTCAAAATCCACGAGGACCGGGACAACCTCGCCGAGGCCGGTGACCCGCTGGCGATCCCGCCGACGAAGACGCCGGCCAGGACCAGCGTGATCACGGCCGTCGTCGGGATGGTCGCGGGACCCTCATGTCACGGCACCGGACGGTGCCGGGCCGGGCACGGCCGGCGGCAGCTCGACCGGTTCCCAGGCGCGGCTCTCGATCGACCGGTAGCCGGCGTCGATCACCACGTTGTCGATGACCCCGTCGCGCAGCGTCTGGCGCGGCTGCAGACCACGGCGGAAGCAGTCGACGAAGTGGGCCATCTCGGCGTGGTAGCCATAGGCCCAGGCCTCGTCGGGCACCGGGTCCAGCCAGCCTTGCGTGGCGCCGGCCTTTTCCACGACGTACCCGGCCGAGTGCTGGGTGAAGGCGCGCACCCCGGTCGAGCCGGTCTCGTCGGTGCCGATCCAGCCGACCGAGCCGTGGATCTCGTTGCGGACGTCCAGCCCGGCGACGTGGGTCCAGCCGACCTCGACCTGCAGCAGCCGGTCGTCGTCGAACCGGACGAGCATGACGGCACTGTCCTCGGACTGCACGTCCTGGCGGACCAGCCGGCCGCCCCACGCCATCACCTCGACCGGCCGGGCTCCCTGCAGGAACCAGCGACCGATGGCCACGCAGTGGCAGCCCAGGCCGCGCAGCGGTCCGCCGCCCATGCGCTCGTGGTCGCGGGCGTGGGGGTGGGGATGGCCGTGCGCCTCACGGGCGCGGACCCACACGACGCGGCCGATGGCGCCGTCGTCGACCAGCTGCTTGGCGCGCACGATCGCGGGGGCGAAGACTTCGGTCTCGGCGTAGCCGTGCCAGACACCGGCCCGTTCGACGGCTTCCAGGCATGCCTGGGCCTCCGGGCCGCTGCGGCCCAGCGGCTTGGTGCAGACCGGCGCTTTGCCGGCGCCCGCGATCGCGGAGACAGCCGGCAGGTGCTGGTCGTGCGGAGGGCGACGAGCACGAGGTCGACATCGTCACGGCGGGCCATCTCCTCGACGCCGTGCACGACGGTCGGGACCTCGAACCGGGCCGCGAGGTCCGCGGCCCGGTTCGAGGTGTTCCCGGCGATGACGGTCACCACGTGACCGCGTACCTGCTGCAGAGACCGCAGGTACAGCTCGGCGACGAACCCGGCGCCGAGCACCCCGATGCGCACCGGTGTCTGTGAGGTCACTGACCGGCCTCGACGGTCTGCACGGCCTGAGCGAACAGGTCGGTGTTGAGCCACTGGTCGATCGGGTGGGACTGGTCCTGGGTCATCCGGCCGAGCTTGATGAACAGGTCCTGCAGGTTGCTGTAGCGCTGGGCGGTGGTGCCGTCGGCATTGTCCTTGACGATCTGGTCCGACGGGTACCACAGCAGGGCGTCGACCTGGCCCTGCAACTGGTCGGCGGGGGCGCCGGAGGCGGCTGCTGCCCAGGCGACCGTGTCGTCGGGGTGGGCGATGCGGTAGTCGTTGGCCTGGGCGTAGACCTCCAGGAACCGCTCGACGGCGTCGGGGTGCTGCGTGATCGCCTGGTTGGAGGCACCCAGGCGCCGAGGAACACGGTATCGGGAAAGTCCTTGTTGTTCGCGATCTTCACCGCGTCCGGCACGCTTTGCATGAGAGGCCTATTCATAAGAGTGCCGTGGATTGGTGGCGCCAGGGGCGTCCGGCGTGCTCGACGTCGAGGCTGCCGGGTGTGGAGCGGACGCCTGGGGGTTGCGGCTTGACCTTCTTGCCGGCGCCGACGCGTACCAGGTGTTGGTAGGTCACCGGCCCGGATGCGACGGCGCGCTGGAGCAGGCGCAGGAACAGCAGCCCGCGCTTCTTGCAGGTGCGGCGATTGAACCGAAACACGTACTCGTCGAGGTACTCCTGCAGGTGCTCGGGTTGGACACCGCCCTGGTAGACGCCGTCGAGCCATCGCTTGACCTGCGCGAAGACGCGGTGCACGGCTGGGAGCAGCTCGTGGGCCGGCAGGCCGGACCCCGTGACGTTGATCTGGTCGTGGACGTAGCCGTCGAGCGCGCCGGGGTAGGAGCTGAGCGCGTCGGTTCGTACCGTGCTACCTGCGGCGATGTTGCTCGTGATGAACTCGCGCAACATCGCCGAGGTCGCGTTCTCGATCACCGCGAACCGCATCCGGCCGAAGCCCTTGCGCCCCTGGGGGACCTCGACCGCCCCGACAACCATCGTCTTGGCGTCCGCGCCACGGCCCCGCCTCCCTGGCCTCGGGCCTCCGAGGAACGTCTCGTCCACCTCCACGACCTGGCCCGGCCCGCCCAGCGGAGCACCCGACGCCTGAGTCATCACCGAACGAAACCGACCGAGCATCGCCCACACCGTCGGGTACGAGCTGGCGGTCAGCATCCGGTGCAAGCGAGCAGCCGTGGTACCGGACTTGCTCGTCGTCAGCTCCCACGCAGCTTCAAACCACACCGTCATCGGCGTCTTCGTATGGTCGAAGATCGTCCCCGCGGTCACCGAGACACGCCGATCGCAACCCCGGCACCGGTGCCGACGATCCCTTCCGCGCCACGACGACGCCGACCCGCAGTGCGGACACACGAACCCATCCGGCCAGCGAAGCCACTCCAGGCAATCCAGACAGTCCGCATCCGACGTGAACCACGACCGCAACTCGGCCAGGTCAGCAGGGTAATCCACCCCCGCCACCGGTCCCTCACGCACACCCACAGCCTACCCAACCACGGCACTCTCATGAATAGCCCTCATGCACTATCAGGTGGGCGATTAGCCGGATAATGCTACGACACTGCGTGGGCCGAGTCCTTCAACGCGACCCTGAAAGTCGAGCGCGTCCACAGGACCGCCTACCCCAGCCGCGACCATGCGGTGGCGGACGTCACCCGATACATCGAACTGCGCTACAATCAGAAACGTCTCCACTCAGCGCTCGGCTACCGCACACCGAACGAAGTGGAGGCCGCCTGGCACCAGGAAAGAATCGCCGCGTAAGGACCAACAAGCAATGGTCCGGAATCAGTAATGCAGCCCAGGCCGACCCCGACGAGTACCGGGCCATCATGCGCAACCTGCTCCACCAAGGCGGCCACCTCCACTAAATCAGCACCACCATCACCGTCACCCTCGACCGCCCCCACAGTCCCCGCGTGGCCCGCGCCCTCGACCTGCTCGCCGAGGAGCACAACGCCACCCCCGCCCGCCTACCCGGCGACCGCCGACCCCTGACCTACCAGCTCAGTCCCGCATGAACCTCAACACCCAGCCCATCCCAACCTCCGGAGGTCTGAGCCCTGGTCGAGAACTGGCCCACGATTCGCGTTGACAGCACATGGATCGGCAAGTAGCGTTCACGACATCACCGGAGCTACACCGGAGATCGGGCAGTTTCCAACTACCCGCAAACAGGGGATTTCTTCGCGCGGTGTTTCAGGGGCAATTCGTATGCAACATGGCCATCGGCGTGGGCACCCATTTCGCTCAGACGGAAGGGAGCCACAGGTCACGCAAGCTCAAGATCGCTGCCACCACCGCATTGCTGATGATGGCCACCGCCGCGCCGGCGCTCGCCACGGTCGTCAACGTCGGCGGCGGTACCTGGAACTACGGAACCAGCTACAGCTTCCCGACCACCAAGAACGCGTGGTCGCACTACGTCCACCTCGCCTCGTCGCAGCGTGAGCGGGCCCCACGGCTCTGCCAGGACGTGCTCCAGGGCGACGAAGAAGGCGTCAAGGTCGCCACGCACCAGGCCGTCGACGTCCTTGGTGGTGCGTGCGGTGACGTTGAGCCGGTGCTGGAGCAGCGTCCCGCCCTTGAGGAGAAACAGCTCCCGGCCGTCGGTGTCGAGCGCACGCTGCACCGCGGCAATGGCGACCGACGAGGCGACCAGCCAGCCCAGCCGCCCACTCCTGGCCTCCTCACCCAGCTCGCCTTCGGCCTGCGCGATCCACTTGTTGAGCACCGTTGCCGACACCGGCTGCTTGGGCTTCGGAGCAAGCCGGCTCAGCAGCGCGGAGAGCCGCGAAGCGATCGGGTCACCGCTCATGGCGAGCCTCCAGGGCTCGAGTCAGCTGATCGCGCTCGTCGGTGCGCAGGTAGCCGCGTGTGTGGCCGTTGTCGATGGCCTGGCGCAGCAGGTAGGTCGGGGTGCCGTACGCGATGCACTGGTCGATCGCCGTCGCTACGGTCACCGTCGGGATCTCCTGCCACCACCCGACCTGCCCCGGACCGAGGTCCTCGTAGTGGACGACGTAGCCCTCCCCGCCGGCCCGCCTCAGCCGCCGGCGCCTGGCCACGGTCACGTGGACGACGTTCGGGTTGATGTCGCTGATCTCGTATGCGTCCAGCGCGGTCTCGTGACTCAGGCACGCCTCGGGCACGCCAGTCCACAGCACGGCCAGGGCGAACTCGTCGTATTGGCTGACCGGGTACTGCGGGAACCGGTAGACGCCGCGTGCGGCGCGGTCGACGGCGCCGCGCTGCACGAGCATCTGGAGGGCCATCGGGCTGATGCCGAGGTCCTGTGCCTGGGTCGTCGTGACGAACCCGTGCTGGGTCGTGGCGGCCTCCCACAGCACGTCGCGCGCACGGAGGTCTGTCGTCATGGCAGAACTATAACGCAATCGTTAGATTTGTGACAGGGCAGATGGCTGGCGTCATGTGTCCGAGATGTCGAAGCCGGGTCCGCGAGACCAGGCGGGCCGCAGGAGCCGATGCCGTCGAAGGCCGAGTCGAGCATCGGACGGACGGACCTGGACGGGCAGGTCAGATCGCGCACTCTTCTTGCACTGGGAGTGCCCTGGGCCGGTAACCGCCTCTGCGCTATCCCTTGATCGTCTTCGCAAGTAGGTCCGCGATCTTGTCGATCGACATTGTCGAGGTGTTGAGCGCGTGCAGGCCGGCGAGGAGCGGGAGTCCCTGCTGAACCTCGTCGTAGGTCACCTTGTGCCACACAGGGAGCAAGGAGTCGTCCTTCGCAGCGAGCTTCTTGCCCCAGAGCGCGTCAAGTTCGGCCTGGGTCCACTGCTTCACCATGAAGTGCTCGGAGATGATCACCAAGCCAAAGCGGGCATCGCGGATGCCGCGCTCGATCTCCCGGCGGATGCTCTGACCCACGCGGATGTTCAGCTCGTCGAACCACACCGTAACTCCGCGTGCAATCAGCGCATCTGCGAGCGGTCGCGCGATCTCGTCCCTGTCTTCGCTTGCGTGGGACAGGAATACGTCGTAGCTGGTGGGCTCATCGACTCCGACGGTGGCGAGCAGCGGACGGGCTGCAAGCACTGGCGGCGCGCTGAAACGACGTGCGGCCTGGTCCGCCTGCTTCTTCAGCCCGTCAATCGCCTTCTTCTGCGCCGCCGCCAACTCCTTGTCCCACCTCCCTTGGGCCGAAGCGAGCGCCTTCTCCTTCGTCGCCACCTTGCCCTCCAGGTCAGCGCGCTTCTTCTCGGCGGCGACGGCAGCGGCCTCGTGGCGATCGGCCTCGCGCAGTTTGCTCTGGATCGTTGACGAAGACTTCGACCTCCCCGCCTGTGCGCGGGCGTCAGCCGCGGACTTCCGTCTGCTCGCCACGGTGCTCGACTCACGGCTGATCTGCTCGCGGAGCTTGACCAGCTCGTCGCGAAGACGCTTCGCATCCGACTCGGCGGTCATGTGTGCGGTCCTCCCTTCGGCTCGGACGGGGCGATCCGCAAGTCTTGGATACGCGCGAGGAGTGCCTCGACGTTCTCGATAGCCGTCTCAACGAACGCCGCGGTCCGCCCCATGCGTGAAGTCCTGGTTCCATCCGGCGCACGTTCGAGGAGCGCGACCATCGCCGACTGGCTCCCGTGCGCCAGCCCGCTTGTCGCACGCCAGACCTGTCGCCCGGTGAAGGCGGCGCGGCGGCCGACCACCATGTCGACCTCCGCGACCGTGTCTGTCGCATGAACCCGCCCGTTGTGGTCTGCGCGGTCGACGCCACCGAGGCTCTCGTACCGCTCGCGCACCAGGTCCCTCATCGCCTGCGTGTCCCAGACTGCGACGCCTAGGTGCGTGGGTCGGTAGTGGTAACGCCGGGCCGGAGTCGAATCGCCTGTCGAAGGGTTTGACGTCGGCGATCTGGTGGGCGGGGGCTGTCCGGGGCTGTGGAGGCATCTTGCGGGTGCCCGTGCGGCGGGGTGAGAAGACCGCCGGGGCAGTTGAGACCGTCCGGCTCCCGCCTCAGGTCCCGGCGGGGGCGGCAAGCAGGGCGTTGGTCCGCATGGTGAACAGCTTCATGAGGTTGTGGCAGCCGGCGAGCACGTTCCACTCGTCCTGCGCCTGGCCCAGCCCGCGTAGAAGTACATGTTTTCCCTGCCGGGTGTGGATCTGCCCGAACACTGGCTCGACGATCGCCTTGCGTCTGGCGTAGACGGCCCGGGCACCGACTGCCTGCCGGGGGAGCAGGCCGGCGACCCGATGGAGATCCTCACCACCGTCCTCAGGACCACCCGGCTCGAGACGTCGGCCACCGACACCTGGAACCAGCACCATCCCGACCGACAGCTCGTCGTCCCCCTCCCGTCAAGGCCAACCCGGCCCGCCCCCGCGATCCCGACACCCGCAGCCACGCCGGCCCCGCCGGTCCTCAGCCGCTGACCGCGGCGCCCGACGAAGGAGGAACCATGACGATCAGCACCGAGCACGAGCTGCTCACCGTTGCCGAGGCCGCCGAGCGGCTGCGCGTCACCACGAGATTCATCCGCATGCTCATCGCCGAGGGGAAGCTGCCCGCGCTGCGCCTCGGGCGACGCTCGATCCGGCTCCGCCGGGACGAGGTCGACGACCTCCTGCGCCCCATCGAGAGGTGGGTCGAGAGGTGATCGTCGGCCCGCGAACGCCCGCCTGGTGGGTCCTCAGACGTCCACGGAGCGGAACCCAGGGGTGAAACGATCTGGCACGTATCAGGCACGAGGCCCATCTGACGCCCACGTCAGCGCGCTGACCTGCACAAACGTTGCTCCCCCGACTGGACTCGAACCAGTAACCCTCCGATTAACAGTCGGATGCTCTGCCAATTGAGCTACGGGGGATCGTGCGGCGAGCACTCTAGCAGCGCTCCCGGACGTCACGGCGTCATGCCGGCGGTCTCCCGGACCTGGCGCTCGGCAGCGTCGACGACCGCCGCGACGGCCGGGTCCGCCAGGTCGACGCGACCGATGACCTGGGAGACAAGCGCGCCGTCGGGGTCACGGCGCACGGCCGCCCGGACCACCTCCCCGCCCGGCAGCGTCACCGCCCGCGTGGCCACCACAGAAGCGGTCACCCGCTCGCGGACCACCTGGGCGAAGGTGTCCACGGCCGAGCGCGCCGCCGCGGAGTCGGTGGCGTCGAGGGGCACGTCGGTGGTCGAGCCGTCGACCCAGGCCACCGCGAGGACCACGGCTTCCGGGTCGAGCTCGGCGTGGTCCACGTCCGTCCAGGAGTGTCGATGCACCTGCTGGGTGTCGAGCAGGGTCAGGGCGCGGCGGGAGGCCACGGCCCAGGTCCCGTCCCGCAGGGCCGCGACGGCCAGCGTCGTGTCCCGTCGGGCCGGCCCGAGCCGGGCACGCAGGTCGTCGGGCAGTCTGGTGCGGCGCCGGTACCAGGTCACGGGTCCACGCTAGCCCGGCGAGGCCGGGCGGTAGCGTGGGCGCCCAGCACGGGGCAGTAGCTCAGCCGGTCAGAGCAGCGGACTCATAATCCGTCGGTCGCGGGTTCAAGCCCCGCCTGCCCCACCCCTGGCGTCCTGGTCGTCCCGCACGAACGGCGGCAATCTCAGGACGTCGTCGAGCCGGTCGTCGACGGCCGCGTCGGCGGCGGCCCGCACGGCGGGCTTGGCCCGGAAGGCGATGGAGTAGCCGGCCCGCGCCATCATGCCCAGGTCGTTGGCGCCGTCGCCGATCGCCACCGTGCACGCCAGCGGCACGGCCTCGGCGCGGGCGAAATCGCCCAGTGCGGCAGCCTTGACCGCGCGGTCCACGACCCGCCCGGCGACCCGGCCGGTGAGCCGCCCGTCCACCGCCTCCAGCGCGTTGGCTCGGACGTGCCGGATTCCCAGGTCGGCCGCCAGCGGCCCGACGACCTCGATGAAGCCGCCCGAGACGAGACCCACCGGCCAGCCGCGGCGGGACAGCTCGTCGAGCAGCTCGTGGGCGCCGGGGGTGAGCTGCAGCTCGGCACGCACCTCGGCCAGCACCCCGGTCGGCAGCCCGGCCAGGGTGGCGACCCGGTCCCGCAAGGACGCGGCGAAGTCAACCTCCCCGCGCATCGCCCGCTCGGTGATCTGCGCGACCCGTTCGCGGGTGCCGGCCCGCTCGGCCAGCAGCTCGATGACCTCCTGGGTGATGAGCGTGGAGTCCACGTCCATCACGACGAGGCGGCGGGCACAGGCGTCGGTCACCCGCCGCAGGCTAGCCGGACGGACGGACGTCAGCCGGGGATGACCGTGCCCTTGGGCACCACGGTGATGCCCGAGTCGGTGACGGTGAACCCTCGGGCGAGGTCCTCCTCGCGGTTCAGTCCGACGCGGCCACCCTCGGGCACGACGACGTTCTTGTCGAGGATCGCCCGGTGCACCTGGGCGTGCCGGTAGACCTGCACCTCGTCCATCAGCACCGAGTCGGACACCTGGGCCCAGGAGTGCAGGTGCACCCAGGGGGACAGCACCGAGCCGGACACGCTGGCGCCGGAGACCAGGACACCCGGGGAGACGATGGAGTCCGCGGCGTGCCCGAGCCGGCCTGGGCCGGCGTGCACAAACTTCGCCGGCGGCAGGCCGGTGTACCCGGTGTACAGCGGCCACTCGGCGTTGTAGAGGTTGAACACCGGCTCGATGGAGATGAGGTCCTGGTTGGCGTCGAAGAACGAGTCGATGGTGCCGACGTCGCGCCAGTAGTCCCGGTCCCTCGGGGTGGACCCCGGCACGTCGTTGCTGCGGAAGTCGTACACGCCGGCCGCCCCACGGTCGACGAACCACGGGACGATGTCGCCACCCATGTCGTGGCGGGAGGTGACGCTCTCCGAGTCGACGGTGACGGCCTCGACCAGCGCGTCGGCGTCGAACACGTAGTTGCCCATCGACGCGAAGACCTCGTGCGGGGCGTCCGGCAGCCCGCGCGGGTCGGTGGGCTTCTCCCGGAAGGCCGTGATCCGGGTGGCGTCGGCCGGGTCGGTCTCGATGACGCCGAACTGGTCTGCCAGGGCGATCGGCTGGCGGATCGCCGCCACGGTGATGCGCGCGCCGGAGGCGACGTGCTGGTCGACCATCTGGGAGAAGTCCATCCGATACACGTGGTCGGCGCCGACGACGACGACGATGTCCGGACGCTCGTCCTCGATGATGTTCAGGCACTGGTAGATGGCGTCGGCGCTGCCCAGGTACCAGTGCTTGCCGACCCGCTGCTGGGCGGGCACCGGGGCGACGTAGTTGCCCAGCAGGGTGGACATCCGCCAGGTCTTGGCCACGTGCCGGTCCAGGCTGTGCGACTTGTACTGGGTCAGCACCACGATGTGCAGGTACCGGGAGCTGACCAGGTTGGACAGGGCGAAGTCGATCAGCCGGTAGATGCCGCCGAACGGCACGGCCGGTTTGGCTCGGTGCGCCGTCAACGGCATGAGCCGTTTGCCCTCACCTCCGGCCAGGACGATTGCGAGGACGCGCGGCGCTGCCATGCCCGCACCCTAGGCCGCGGAAGCCGGCTCGGCGAGGGGTCGGCGGGCGCTAGCGTGGCGCCGACGTGGGTGACGCACGTCGCCGCCACCGGGGAGGATGCCCGTCGTGAGAGTGGACCTGCTGACCCGCGAGTACCCACCGCACGTGTACGGGGGCGCGGGCGTGCACGTGACCGAGCTCGCCGCGGTGCTGCGCCGTCGCATCGACGTGCGGGTGCACTGCTTCGACGGGCCCCGCGACGAGCCCGGCGTCGAGGGGTTCGCCGTTCCCACCGAGCTCGTCGGGCGCAACACCGCGCTGGCGGCCCTGGGTGTCGACCTGCTCATGGCGAGCAGCATCGACGCCGCCGCCGGGGTGATCGACCTGGTCCACTCGCACACCTGGTACGCGAACCTGGCCGGTCACCTGGCGGGCCTCGTGCGGGACATCCCGCACGTCCTCACCGCGCACAGCCTCGAGCCGTTGCGGCCCTGGAAGGCCGAACAGCTGGGCGGGGGGTACGCGGTGTCCTGCTGGGCCGAGCGGACCGCGTACGAGGGCGCGGCCGGGGTCATCGCGGTGAGCGCCGGGATGCGGGCGGACATCCTGCGGTGCTACCCGCAGGTCGACCCCGACCGCGTGCACGTCGTGCACAACGGGATCGACCTGGCCGGGTGGCGGCGGCCCACCGACGACGCCGAGCAGGCCCGGGCACGAGCGATCGTGCGCCGCCTCGGCGTGGACCCGGACCGGCCGTCGGTGGTGTTCGTCGGGCGGATCACCCGGCAGAAGGGGCTGGCGTACCTGCTGCGGGCTGCGGAGGCGCTGCCCAGCGACGTCCAGCTGGTGCTGTGCGCGGGCGCCCCCGACACGCCGGAGATCGGTGCGCAGGTCGGAGGCCTGGTCGCCCGGCTGCGCGAGCACCGGGACGGGGTGGTGTGGATCGACCGCGTGCTGCCACGGCAGGAGCTGGTCGCCGTGCTGGCGGCCGGGACGGTGTTCGCCTGCCCGTCGGTGTACGAGCCGCTGGGCATCGTCAACCTCGAGGCGATGGCGATGGGCCTGCCGGTGGTGGCCACCGCCACCGGGGGCATCCCGGAGGTGGTCGACGACGGGCGGACCGGCCGGCTGGTGCCCGTGGAGCAGGCGACGGACGGCACGGGCACCCCGGTCCACCCGGAGACCTTCGTCGCGGACCTCGCCGCGGCGCTCACCGAGGTGGTCACCGACCCGGACCGGGCGGCCCGCTGGGGAGCGGCGGGCCGGCAGCGGGTGGAGGAGCACTTCTCCTGGGACGTGGTCGCCGACCGCACCCTGGAGGTCTACCGGACGGTCCTGGCTGGCTGACCGGCGGGCGCGGCGTCGCCGATCAGGCGGACGGCCCGGCGACGGCGCCGTCGACGGTGGCCAGCGTGGCCGCCACGATCGCCCGCCGGGACGCCCGGTGGACGTCGCGCAGCGCCGTGCTGCGCTGGTCCGCCTGCCACACGGTGACCGCCGCCCCGTCGTCGGCCCGCGCCAGCTCGGCGATGGTGTGCACCCGGGTCGCCGCGGTCAGCACCCGCAGCCGGCGGGGCTCCAGGCCGGGCGGCAGCCGCCACGGCGGCGCCGAGTCCCGGACGGCCGCCACGGCTGCATCCGCCCCCGGCCCCCAGTGCGCCACATCCAGCGTGTCGAGCGTCTGCGTGGCCCGGGCCAGGACGGCGCGCAGCTCACGTTCGGCGTCGGCCAACGACCCCACGGCTGCCACCAGCCCGGTGTGCCAGTCGGGGACCGGACGGACCTGCCAGGTGACCTGGTGACCTGGTTCGAGCGGGCTGCCGAAGCGTTCGACCTGTGGCACGGCCGCCCAGGCGCCGTGCGGCGTGCGCACGAGCAGGCACTCGCCGGCCAGCACCGCGTCGGCCGCGACGACGGCCGGCGTGCCGATGGGATCGCCCGGTACGGGCAGCACCGCCGCGACGGTGCGCGGGCCACGCAGCCACCGCGCGACGAGCTCGTCGAGGGTGCGGGCCTGGTGGCCGACGACCCGGTGCGGCTCGTCCTCGCCCTGCACCGCGGCGGCCGCGCGGTCGACGCGCGACGCACCGCTCTGCAGCCACAGGGCGAGGGTCACCGATCGCGGGAGGGTGACGTCGGAAGGCACCCGACTACGGTAAGCGCGCCGGCCGGGCACGCCCGCCCCGGCGGCTAGGGTCGGGTGCCATGACGGACGTGCTCGACCTGAAGGACGTCACCATCCGCCGCGGGCCGACGACGATCCTCGACCGGGTGAGCTGGACGGTGCGGGACGGCGAGCGCTGGGTGGTGCTCGGCCCCAACGGCGCGGGCAAGACGACGTTGCTGCAGGTCTGCGCGGGACGCATGCACCCCACCCAGGGCACGGCGGACGTGCTGGGCACCCGGCTGGGCCGCACCGACGTGTTCGAGCTCCGTCCGCGGATCGGGCTAGCCAGCGCCGCGCTGGCCGAGCTGATCCCCGGCGCCGAGGAGGTCCGCGACGTCGTGCTCACCGCGGCGTACGGGGTCACCGGGCGGTGGCGGGAGCGCTACGAGGAGGTCGACGAGGCCCGTGCGCGGGACCTGCTCACCGTCTTCGGCGTGGCCCACCTGGCCCGGAGGCTGTTCGGGACGCTGAGCGAGGGCGAGCGCAAGCGGGTGCAGATCGCCCGGTCCCTCATGACGGATCCGGAGCTGCTGCTGCTCGACGAGCCCAGCGCCGGCCTGGACCTCGGCGGACGGGAGGAGCTGGTCGCCGCGCTGGCCGAGCTCGCCGGGGACCGGTCCTCCCCGGTCCTCGTGCTCGTCACCCACCACGTGGAGGAGATCCCGCCGGGCTTCACCCACGTGCTCCTGCTCCGGGACGGGCACGTGGAGGCCGCGGGCCCGCTGGCGGACGTGCTCACCGGGCCGGCGCTGAGCACGGCGTTCGGGGTGGCGCTGCAGGTCGACCGGCTCGGTGACCGCTGGTCCGCCCGAGGTCGGTGAGTCCCGGCCGGTCGGCACCCGGCTACCTCTAGGATCGCGCCGACACAGTCGTCCGGAGGAGAGGGGTGCGCCATGGCGTGGGCCTGGTGGGTCGGTACGGCCCTCGTCCTGGGCATCGTCGAGATGCTCTCCCTCAGCCTGTTCGCGCTGATGCTCGTCGGCGGGGCGCTGGCGGCCGGTCTGGCTGCGGGCCTGGGCGCCTCGCTCACGGTGCAGATCGTCGTCGCTGCGGTCGTCTCCCTGCTGCTCGTGCTGGCGCTGCGACCCTGGTTGCTGCGCCGGTGGCGCAAGCGGGTCCCGCTCGTGGAGACCAACGTTTCCGCCCTCGTCGGCCGCGAGGCGATCGTGGTGGACACCACGACCCCGACGGGTGGGCGGGTGAAGCTCGCCGGGGAGGTCTGGTCCGCCCGGGCGGATGATGGCGTGGACCACACCCCGGGCACCGCGGTGGTGGTGCGGCGCATCGAGGGCGCGACGGCCGTCGTCGTCGCCGACCGCCGTCGGCACAGCACGCCCTGAGCAACCCACGCCCCTGGGGTGCACCACGACCCGAGAGGCCCGATCGGCAAGGAGTCTTCCGTGGGCACCAGCACAGCCACCGCCGCCGACGTCGTCGGCTACGTCATCCTCGCGATCCTCGTCATCTTCGTCGTCGTCGCCCTGGCCCGAGCGGTGCGGATCGTGCCGCAGACCGTCGCGCTGATCGTCGAGCGGCTCGGGCGGTACTCCCGGACGCTGGACGCCGGCCTGCACCTGCTCATCCCGTTCGTCGACCGGGTGCGTGCCGCCGTCGACCTGCGCGAGCAGGTGGTGTCCTTCGCGCCGCAACCCGTCATCACCTCGGACAACCTCGTGGTCAGCATCGACACGGTCATCTACTTCCAGGTCACCGACCCCAAGTCGGCGGTCTACGAGATTGCGAACTACATCACCGGCATCGAGCAGCTCACGGTGACCACGCTGCGCAACGTGGTCGGCTCGATGGACCTCGAGCAGACGCTGACCAGCCGTGACCAGATCAACGGGCAGCTGCGCGGCGTGCTCGACGAGGCGACCGGCCGATGGGGCGTCCGGGTCAACCGGGTGGAGCTCAAGTCGATCGACCCTCCCCAGTCCATCCAGGGCTCCATGGAGCAGCAGATGCGCGCCGAGCGCGACCGGCGTGCGGCGATCCTCACCGCCGAGGGCGTGAAGCAGTCCGCGATCCTCACCGCCGAGGGCGAGAAGCAGGCGGCCATCCTCCGGGCGGAGGGCAACGCACAGGCGGCGATCCTCAACGCCGAGGGCGAGGCGCGCGCGGTGCTGCAGGTCTTCGACGCGGTGCACCGCGGTGACGCCGACCCCAAGCTGCTCGCCTACCAGTACCTGCAGATGCTGCCGAGGATCGCCGCCAGCCCGGCGAACAAGGTGTGGATCGTGCCGGCCGAGCTGACCGGAGCGCTGGGCCAGCTGGTGCGCGGGTTCACGGGTGTGCCGGTGCCGGCGGACGGTGCGGCGGAGCGGCCGGCGGGCTCGTCCCCGCTCGCCCCGGACGACCTGCCGCCCACGGTGCTGACGGACCCGGCGGAGGCGCTCGCCGAGGCGCGTCGGCAGTCCGAAGCGGCGACCCGGGACGCGACGAGCGCGGGCACCCTGTCCGGCGTCCCGTTCGACCCTGCGGCCGAGCGGGGCCAGCGGCCCGGCGGGGGTGCGGCTGCTGCCCCCGGGGAGGGTCGGTGAGCGACGCCGCCGCGCCGTCGGTCGCGGACTGGCGGAGTGAGCACTCACTCATCTAGGATCTCGGGATGTCCACGTTCCGGCGGTCCAGCCCGTTGACCCGCGAGGACCGTCGTGCGGCGATCGCCCGGGCGACGGTCCCGCTGCTGGCGATGCACGGCGTGACGGTGACGACCCGACAGATCGCTGCGGCGGCGGGGGTCGCCGAGGGCACCCTGTTCCGCGCCTTCGCGGACAAGGACGAGCTGTTGCGGGCGGCGGCGCTCACCGCCCTGGACCCGGCGTCCCTCGTGGTGGCCGTCCAGGACCTGCCCGATCTGCCGGTGCGCGAGACGATCGTCGCGCTGGCCCGGACCTTGCAGGCCGGGATGCGCCAGACGGCGGCCGCGATGGCGGCCGCGCACGCCGTCCTGGCCGACCCCGCCCCCGACGCAGGGCAGGGCGCGAGCTCCCGGGCCGACCGGCACCGATCGGGGCACGGCGCGCACGCGCGCGATGCGCACCGCCGCTCGGTCGACCTCGTCGTCGACGCGATCGCCGAGCGGCTGGCCCGGTTCCCCGACGATCTACGGGCGGACCCGCAGATCTCGGCGCGTGTGCTGTTCTCCCTGGTCGCCGGCCTGGGCCCGCCGCAGGCGGTCCTCGACGGCATGCTCGACCCCGAGCTGATCGCCGACGTCGCGCTCGGCGGTCTGTGTTCGCTCCCGCCAGGTCCGCCATCGGCCCGCGCGGACCGACCACCCGCTGGGGGCGACGCCCAGCGGTGCGACCCCGCTGCGCCCGCCGCGACCCGGCCCGCACTCCAGACCCGCTCCTGACACCCCGAGGACGCCATGCTCTTCCGACTGCTCCGCACCTACCTGCGTCCGTACCGCGGGCCGCTCATCGCGGTCGCGGTCCTCCAGCTCGCCCAGGGCATCGCCAACCTGTACCTGCCCACGCTCAACGCCGACATCATCGACAAGGGCGTGACGGTCGGTGACACCGGCTACATCATCCGGACCGGTGGGATGATGCTGGCGATCACGCTGGTGCAGGCGGTGTGCTCGGCCACCGCGGTGTACTTCGGCGCGCGGGCGGCCATGGCGCTGGGGCGGGACCTGCGGGCCGGCGTGTTCTCCCGGGTGCAGGACTTCGCCGCCCAGGAGATGGCCAGGTTCGGGGCGCCGTCGCTCATCACCCGGTCCACCAACGACGTCCAGCAGGTCCAGATGGTCGTCCTGCTCAGCCTGGTCGTCCTCATCACCGCGCCGGTGATGGCGATCGGCGGGGTGGTCATGGCACTGCGCCAGGACGCGCCGCTGACCGCCATCCTGGCGGTGGTCGTGCCGGTCCTGCTCGCGGTCGTGGGGTTCGCGGTCAGCCGGATGCGCCCGCTGTTCCGAAGCGATGCAGACACGCATCGACACCATCAACCGGGTGCTCCGCGAGCAGATCACCGGGATCCGCGTCGATCCGTGCGTTCGTCCGGCACGAC
>CAVPEV010000004.1:0-18467 GCA_963703555.1 uncultured Actinomycetota bacterium
GCCTCGAGGGTGAAGGCCTGCCTCCGCAGGGTGCGCAGGCTGAGGACCGTGCAGTCCCCGCCCAGCGGCGGGAGCACCGCGTGCAGTCGCGTGCCGTCGGGAAGGTGGGCGTCGGCCAGGGGCGACGCATCGTCCAGCCGCTGCCCCCCGGCTGCCGCCAGACGCACGGCCAGCTCCCGGACCCGGGCGGACGTCCCCAGGTCCACCGTCGTGCGGACCAGGACGCCGTGCCGATCGACCCAGACCTCGTCGGGGGCGTTGACCAGCACGTCCGTGACAGCCGGGTCGTCGAGCAGCGGCTGCAGCGGGCCGGCGCCGAGCACCTCGTCCTGCACGGCGGCCACGGCGGCAGGCAGCCCGGCTGCCCCGAGCACGAGGCCGTCCCGGCGGACGGCGCGCGCCACGTCCTCGGCCGTGGGTATCCGCCCCTCGGCGGCCAGCCGTGCCCGCACCCGCTCGACCAGTGCGCTGTCCACCGGCGCGCGTTCCACCACCAGGATCCCCGGTTCCCCACGCTGCACCTGTCGGCGGTCCGGCACGGGCCCGGCGCGCCGAGCGGCGACGTCCCGCGCGCCGCCGCTCGTCCCAGCCCCGACACTCATCCCAGCGCCGCCAGGACGGCCCGGGCGGCACGCGCCGTCGAGCCGGACCGCGCCCCCGGCCCGCCGCCCCGCTCCATGCTGCGGGCCAGGCCGCGCTGGGCGCGCACGCGAGCCACCACCGGCAGCTCGAGCGCCTGGGCGACGTCGGCGACGGACAGCCCCCCAGGCGCCGGTCCGCGGACGACGAGGCGGACGTCCCCGACCGCCTGCACCAGGGCGGCGCGCACCGCGAGCGCACCTGCGACGCCCAGCAGGTCCTGCGGTACCACGAGGACGACGACCGCGCACGATCGCAGCGCAGCACCGCCGTCGAGCGCGTCCCCCCGGTCCAGGTCCAGCACCACACCGGCGTGCTCGTCGGCGAGAGCTGCCAGGACGCCCTCCACCGCCTCCGACGGCGGCGGGCCGGGCCGGCTCCGGTCGGCGCTGAGCACGGTGCAGCCGCCCCACCGTGGGAGCAGCGGGGTGAGCTCCCCGCCGGCCACGCTGCCGCGCGCGGCCTGGAGGTCGGGCCAGCGCAGACCTGCACTGGCCTCCAGCCCGAGCAGCACGTCGAGCCCGCCGCCGACGCGGGCCAGGTCGACCAGCGCCGCCGGGCGCGGGGACCGCCGAGCCAGCACTGCCGCCAGCGTCGAGGCTCCCACCCCCCCGCGAGCGCCCATCACGCCGACGACGAGGCCGCGGTCGGTCCGTCGGTCCATGGTGCGTCCTCCTGGCAGCTGTCGACGACCCAGGGTCGCGGCGCAGCATGCCGGGTGGGCGCCCGGCGCTGCCGGGACGGTCGACCTCGGTGACACGCGCGGCCTGTGGGTGCATCAGTGTGGCCACCCCGGTGCGGCTCGGGCGGGCCGGCGGCCGGGTCGCTAGGCTCCGGGCATCCGGCGCCGCTGCCGGCCCGTCTGCACGGGAGAGGCGGCCGTGGCGCCGCTCGCCGGGGCCGCGGACCCGACCGTGGTACCGGGCCCGACCGTGGCGGGAGGAGCGTCGTGACCGAGCCGCAGGACCCGCTCGCCGAAGGTGCGCCGGCTCGCCAGGCCGCCTTCTTCGACCTGGACAAGACGCTCATCGCCACCTCCTCCGCCGTGGCCTTCGCCGTGCCGCTGCGTCGGCACGGCCTGCTGACCAGACGGGCCATGCTGCGGGCCGCGGCCGCGCAGCTGGCCTACCTCGTCGGTCCCGCGGACGCCCAGCAGAGCGAGCGGATGCGCACCCAGCTGACCCGCGCAGTGGCCGGGTGGGACGTCGCCCAGCTGTCCGCCATCGTCGCCGAGTCGCTGCAGCGCACGCTCGACGCGACGGTCTACGCGCAGGCCGCCGGCCTCATCGCCGCGCACCATGCCGCCGGGCGGGACGTCGTCGTGGTGTCCGCCTCCAGCCAGGAGATCGTCCGGCCGATCGCGGCGGTGCTCGGCGCCGACGCGGTGGTCGCGACGCGGATGACGGTGGTGGACGGCCACTACACCGGCGGCATCGACGACTACGTCTACGGCCCCGGCAAGGCCGTCGCGATGGCGCGGCTGGCCACCGAGCGCGGCTACGACCTCACGTCGAGCTGGGCATACTCCGACTCGCTCACGGACGCGCCCATGCTCGACGCGGTCGGGCACGGGGTGGCGGTCAACCCCGGCCGGACCATGCGGCGCGCGGCGGCCGAGCACGGCTGGGACCAGGTGCGGTTCGCCCGCCCGGGGGCTGTCGGGCCGCTCGGGCTCGGACCGTACGCGGCCGTGGCGGCCGGAGCCGCCGGGACGGCGCTGGTGGCTGCCGCACTCGCGGTCCGGCTCGCCCGACGACGAGGCTGATGCCGTGCACCCGCCAGTCCCTTGCCGCAGCCTCCGGCGTGCGGTATCAATGGAGGACAACAGCACAGCGACCAGAGGGAAACCCACACGCGACCAGTCCACCTACAGGACTTGTCGACCGGGCCGAGCCCGTTGCGACATGCAATGCGCGCCTGATACCTCTCTGGTCGCTGGTTGAGGCGACGGCGTCCGCGAGGGCGCCGTCGTTGCGTGCCGGTCCGTCGCCGTCGGCGCCCCTCCATCTCGGTCCCGGCTGCGCGCCTGCCCCCGGGGCGCCCGAGCCCCCCAGCCGGCAGCTCGCCCCAGCCGTCGACCGTCAGGCCCGTCGACCGTCAGTTGGGCCTGCCGGCAACAGCTCGTCCGCCAGGGCCAGCGCCGCCCGCACGCCGTGCTCGATGGCGGCACCGTAGGCGCGAACCCATGCTGCCGTTCGCTCCGGGTCGCCCGTGGCGAACCCTGCGGCCCCCGCCAGATACTCCGCCGGCGAGGCCAGCCACGTCGCCTCCGGCATTGCCCACCCGGTCGGGTCCAGCCCCGAGCGGACCGTCACCAGCCGGCCCACCGCGCGCGCGACGAGGCCGTTGCCGACCCCGAACGGCCGCAGGGCCAGCAGCTCGCCATGCGCGACAGCGGCCAGCACGAGACCCGGCACGTGCGACGACCGGAGCACCTCGCCGAGCAGGTGCACGCGCGCGCCGACCAGCGAACCGTCCGGAGCAGGACCCAGGCCACGCAGGTCGGTGGGCTGGCCGCCGCTGCGCACCCTCCCCGGCTCCGGGCCCCACCCGGCGACGGCCACGGCGTGCACGCGCGCGAGCAGCTGGGCGAGGCCGTCCGCCACCACCCCACCCGCAGCACGGCCGCTCGGCGGAGGCAGCCGCGAGTCCACCGCGGACTCCGCCCGGACGGCACCGAGCGCCACCCGGTGGGGACCGTCCGTCGCCGCGGCGCCGAGCGCCAGCGCCCGGACGTCGTCCAGCGGGACGGCTGCGCCCTCCAGCGCCGCGCTGGAGCGCGCGACGCGCAGGCCAGCCTCGGTCCGCACGCGTCGTGCGGACCGTCGGAAGGCCTCGTGGCGCACCAACTCGGCGCACGCCTCCCGAGCCCGGTCCACGGCACCTGCCACGCCGTCCAGCGCGACGACCCAGGCGAGCGGGTCGGCGCCGAGCGGGTCGGCGCCGGGCGAGCCGGGCCCGGGCGGGTCGGGCACGGTCAGGACCAGGCGCCGCGCACGTACTGCACGGGCCACCCCGTCGTCGTGGCGTCGGTCACCCGCACCTCCGCGGTGGAGTCGTGCGGCAGCGCCGGGGCGGCGTCGCCGAGGACGTGCGCCGCTCGCAGCGGCCACGCCGGCTCCCGCAGCGCCGCCCGGGCGATCATCACGGCGTCGGCGGCGCCTTCGACGAGCACCTGCTCGGCCTGCTCCGGCGCGGTGATGAGGCCCACCGCGGAGGTGGCCAGCCCGGACCGCTCGCGCACGGCACGAGCCGCGGACACCTGGTAGCCGGGCGCGACCGGAACCGGGACGACGACGTTGCCGCCGGTCGACACGTCGATGAGGTCGACCCCGTGCCCGGCCAGCCAGCCGGCGACCTCGGCCACCTCGCCCACCGCCAGCCCGCCCTCGGCCCAGTCGGTGGCGGACATCCGGACGAACAGCGGGCGGGCGTCCGGCCACACCGCTCGCACCGCGTCCACCACCTCGACGACGAGCCGGGCGCGGCCGGCCAGGTCGCCCCCGTACTCGTCGGTGCGCTGGTTGGACAGCGGGGACAAGAACTGGTGCAGGAGATAGCCGTGGGCGGCATGCACCTCGACGACGTCGAAGCCGGCGTCCAGGGCCCGCGTGGCGGCGTCGGCGAACACGGTCGGCACACCGCGCACCTGGTCGAGGGTCATCGCCTGCGGTGCTGCGTAGCCCGGGAACGCCAGCCCCGAGGGACCGACGGTCGGCCAGCCGCCCTCGGTCGGCGGGACGGTGCCGGCCTCGTCGGAGAACGGGCGGTACGTCGAGGCCTTCCGCCCCGCATGCGCGAGCTGGACCCCGGTCCGCGCTCCCCGGGCGTGCACGAAGTCGGTCACCCGTCGCCAGGCGTCCACCTGCGCGCCGTTCCACAGCCCGGTGTCCTGCGGGCTGATCCTGCCCTCCGGGACGACCGCCGTGGCCTCGGCCATGACGAGCCCGAAGCCGCCGCTGGCGCGCGCGCCGAGGTGGACCAGGTGCCAGTCGCCGGGCAGGCCGTCCGTCGCCGAGTACTGGCACATCGGCGACAGCCAGGCACGGTTGCGGAACGTCGTCCCGCGCAGGGTCAGGGGTTGCAGTAGCAGGCTCATGTCGGCGCGAACCGTGACCGCCGGCACCGCATTCCGCCTGGCCACCGCGACGTTCGCCACACCCGGCCCGATCGGGTGGGCCGCCGAGGCCCTGACTGGTGCAACACACGCCGGACCCCTGTGCGCCTGCACAGCAGGCGCACAGACGCGCTGGGCCTCTACGGTGGGCCCATGACCAGCGTCGACCCCAGCAGCGACCTGCCGAACGCGGGTCCCCCCGCAACGAACGCTCCCGGCCCCGAGCCCGCTCCCCGCCCGGTCCGGGCCGCCCATGCCGCCGAACGGCCGGTCCCCCCACGGCTGGACACCGCCGTGCCCGGCGACCCGACGGCCGGTGCGGACCCGCACGACGCGGCAGGCGCCCCCGACGGGCCCGCAGCAGGTGCCGTGCCTGTCCCGGCGGTCCCTGCGAGCCGTACCGCGCCCGCCGACCCGCGACCGGCCGACGCGACGGACCTCCGGGCCGCGACCTCGGCACCCGGGACGACCCGCCCGCCCGCCGCGTCCACGGCAGGCCTGGCGCCGGAACCGCCCACCCGGACCGGGCTGGGCGGCCACCTCCTGGGCGTGGTCGTGGGGCTGCTGCTCGGACCGCTGGCCGCGGTGGCGGTGCTCGTGGGGCAGGGTCGCGTGCTCGGCGTGCAGGCACCCGCCTGGGATGCCGGCGTCGACGGGCTCGGCATCGCGCTGGTGCTGGTGGGCGCCCTCGTCGCGGCGGCCGTCGTGCTGCTCGGCCGGTGGACCGCCGCGGTGCCGATGACGGCGGGGGTACTGCTCACCCTGGCGGGCGTGATCGCCGTGGTCGCGCCCGGTCCTGCGCATCGCGAGGCCGTCCGGCTGCTCGCGACCCAGGCCTCCGGGACGACGGTGGCCCGGGCGACGGTGGCCGCCACCTCCGGCAGCCTGGCCACACTGGGCCTGGCCGTCCTGGCCGCCGCAGTCGTCACGGTGCTCAGCCGCCGGCACGGGCATGCCATCGGCGAGCACCAGGCGCGCGCTCAGCACACGGCCTGAGCACCCAGCCCGGGTCGGTCCTCGCGCCGGGCAGACGCCGGCCAGCGTCAGCCCGGGAGTCCGTCAGCCCGCGTCCGCCCGGGTCGGATGGGTGAGCTCGCCGCTGCGAGCCACCCCGCCCAACCACCAGCCGCTCGGCTTCACGTGGCGCTCGAACGTGTCCGGGTCCCACGCGATGAGCCCGAAGGTCGGCTCGAACGTGCCCCACTCGTAGTTGTCCAGGGCCGACCAGTGCTGGTAGCCACGCACGTCCACCCCGTCGGCCATGGCGTCGTGCAGCCCGACGAGCGCGTCGTACGTGTAGTCGATCCGGCGGGCATCGTCGGCGGTGGCGATCCCGTTCTCGGTGACGACGATCGGCGTGTGCCCCGACAGATCCCAGGCATGCCGCACGCCGATGCCGAGCGCCGGCGGGAAGTACTCCCAGCCGGTGAGGGTGGTCTCCACGTCGTCGGGCACCGGGAGCGGCCCGTCCGGCCCGATGAACGTGCGCAGGTAGGCCTGCACCCCGAGGAAGTCGTCGCCGGCGGCCGCCTCGAGGAAGAAGTCCTCCCGGGGGTAGCCGTAGGCCCGGGCCTGCTCCTCGGCACCCGGGACGGCGTGGAACGCCTGGGTCGCCACGGTCCACCCGGACCGGACCTGCGTCGCCGCGGTGAGCACGTCGCGAGCCCGGCGGTGTGCGGTCACCAGCGCGTCCGCGATTCCGCGGTCCGGGGCCGGCAGCCGGGAGACGGTCATCTCGGTGCCCTCCACGCTGCGCGTCATCGCCAGCATGTTGGGCTCGTTGATGGTGCACACCCACTCGACGTCGTCCCCGAGGACGGCCAGCGCGTGCTCGGTGTAGCGGGCGAACAGGTCCGCCGCCTGCGGGTCCCGCCAGCCGCCCCGGCGGGCGAACCACCGGGGCAGCGTGAAGTGGTGCAGGGTCACCATCGGCGCCAGCCCGTGCGCCAGGCACTCCTCGACCATCCGCCGGTAGTGCAGCACCTGCGCCCGGGAGAAGAACCCCTCCTCCGGCTCGATCCGGGCCCACTCGATGCTGAACCGGTACGACGTGAGCCCCATCCGTGCCAGCAGCCCGATGTCCTCGCCGAACCGGTGATAGCTGTCCGCGGCGTCCCCGCTCGGCTCGGGCAGGTCCGTCCCCGGGGCGTGCTCGCGCACCCACCAGTCGGTGTCGATGTTGTTCCCCTCGACCTGGTGCGCCGCGGTGGCGGCACCCCAGAGGAACCCGTCGGGGAAACGCCTGGGGGTGGTGGGCATCGCAGGTGCGGTCCTTCCGGACGGGCTGGTCATGGGTGGCCGGCGGTGGCGACGCCGGGGACGACCTCCCGCTGCAGCACCACGGTCAGCAGCGGGATCGGGGTGCTGGGGAGCACGGCCCGGGCTGGCAGGTGCCACGCGCCGCTCCACGACGACAGGCACGCGGCGGTACCCATGGGTGCGTCGTTCCTCCTTGAACCGTCAAACGTGTCGCTGGTCTGGCGTCTCGAGCCGACTCGGTGCTCTATGCGCTTAGACGACGAGTTGATGCTAGGAGCGAGTGCCCGGCTCCGCAAGCCTCCCGGACGAGCGGACGGCCGGCGGGCGCGGCCGGGCGGCTGCCGCGGGCGCCGGACCAGGCGGACCGGCCGGGCGGCGCGAGACCGCTGGGACGGTCAGGCCGGGCAGCCGCAGCTGGCTCGCCGGACGACGTGCACCGGCAAGATCCTGGTCTGCGGCTGCTCACCGCGGTGCCCGATGTCGCCGACGAGGAGCTCCACCGCCGCACGCCCCATGGCCGCCATGGGCTGGCGCACCGTGGTGAGGGTCGGGCGGGACAACCGACCGGCGAGGATGCCGTCGAACCCGGTCACCACCACGTTCTCGGGCACGGACACGCCGTGCTCCGCCAGCAGGTCCAGGACGGCCAGCGCCAGCTGGTCGCTCGCGCAGACCAGGGCCCTGGGCAGGTCACCGGCCTCGGCCAGGTCCAGCAGCACCGGGAACTGCGTGCGGTAGGGCAGATCGGTCTCGTCGAGCGGCGCGGGAGGGACCGGCAGGCCGGCAACCGCCAACCCCTCGCAGAACCCGGCGAAGCGCTCCTCGTAGTCGGGCATGGTCAGCGCGCCGACGAACCCCAGGTCGCGGATGCCGTGGTCGCGCACCAGGTGGCCGACCAGGTCCCGCAGGCCCTGCCGGTTGTCGACGTTGACGTGGTGCAGCCCCTCCCCGCTGAGCGGACGACTGAACACGACCACCGGGATGCGCCGTGCGACGTGCTCGAGCGCCTCGACCGGGGTGTGCCCGGGGAACACGGCCAGCCCGTCCACCCGGCCGGCCACGTCGGTCACCGTGGCAGCGTTCTTGCCCGACCCGCTGGACAGCAGGAGGGCCTGGCCGCGTCGCCAGCACTCCAGCTCGAACCCGCGCTGCACCTCGTCGACGTACAGCGGGAACACCCGGGGGTCGCCGTCGTCGGCCGACCCGCCGTCGGCGCCGGTCCCGCCGGAGCCTGCCGCGTGGGCGGTCTCGTGCCGGTCCGGTGGCTCCTCCAGGAAGAGGTCGAACGCGTACAGCCCGAGCGCCCCCGTCTTGCCGAAGGCCAGGCCACGGGCGTTGGCGCTCGGGACGTAGCCGAGCTGGGCAGCCGCACTGAGCACCGCGGCCCGGGTGGACTCCCGCACGCGCTCGGGCTGGCGGAACGTGAAGGACACCGTGGCGATCGACACGCCGGCGAGCTCGGCCACGTCGTAGACCGTCGGGCGTGGTGACACGCCGCACCTCCTGGGGGACGTCGAGATCGTAGACGCTGCGGCCGGGGCCCGGTCACTCACCCCAGCAGCCGACGGACGCGCAGGGCCGCCGCGCGACCCGCCCGGTTGGCCCCGATGGTGCTCGCGCTGGGGCCGTAGCCCACCAGCTGCACCCGCGGGTCGGCCACCACCTCGGTGCCGTCCATGACGATCCCGCCACCGGGTCCCCGCAGGTGCAGCGGGGCCAGGTGCTCCAGGGCGTGCCGGAACCCGGTAGCCCAGAGCACGACGTCGGCACGGACCCGCTCGGGCCCGGTGACCCAGCCCGGCGCCAGCGGCCCGTGCGCGTCCCCGAACGACCACACCGCCCCGTCGGGCACCAGCCGGGCGAACATCGGCCGAGCCACCAGCACACCCTGCGCGATCCCGGCGCGGTACTCGTCGGTCAGTGGAAGGCCCGTCGTCGCCGCCACGCTGCGCGGCAGCAGACCGACCCGGGTGCGCGCCTCCACCTGCGCGACCACCGCTCGCCCCACGTCCGGCGTGAACGGCTCGTCGCGCCAGTCCGGGGGGCGCCGGGTCACCCAGGTCGTGGCCGCCGCCACGCGGGCGACCTCACCGAGCAGCTGCACGGCGGAGGTTCCTGCGCCCACGACGATGACCCGCTGCCCGGCCATCTGTGCGGCGGAGCGGAAGTCGTGCGTGTGCAGCTGGCGACCGGCGAACACGTCCCGCCCGGGGTAGGCCGGCCAGAACGGCCTGGTCCACGTCCCGGTCGCGCTGATCACCGCCCGCGTCCGCCAGGTTCGTCCGCTGCGCGGCTGCACGTCCAGCAGGTCGCCGGGCCCGTCCACGTCACGCACCGCACGCACCTCGACCGGCCGGCGCACGCCGAGCCGCTCGTCACGCTCGTACCGGGCGAAGTAGTCACTCACCGCCTGCCGGGCGGGAGCCTGCGGGAGCAGGTCGGGCAACGGCGCACCGGGCAGCTCGTGCACACCGTGCACCTGCGCCATCGTCAGGCTCGCCCAGCGCTCCCGCCAGGCGCCGCCCGGACCGTCCGCCGCGTCGAGCACCACGAAGGTGCCGACCGCTCCCGTGGTCGGCTCGCCGGCGGGCACCAGGCCGAGGCGACGCAGGTGGTGCGCTGCGCTCAGGCCCGCCTGCCCCGCACCGATGACCACCACGTCGACGTCCGGCGCGATCCGCGACGCCCTGCGCGGCAGCGGCGGCGGGACCTCGGCTGACACGGGCACGTCGGTGCAACGCGACGGACCGGGGCGGCGTTCCCACCGGTCGGGCGCCGGCGCTCCGGCGTGCCAGCACCGCTGCTGCAGGCACTCGACAGTCCCTGCGGGTCACCGGCATCCGGGGGCCGCCCCGCTTCCGGGGTCGGACGTGCTGGGATGGTCCGGTGGACGCACCGACACCCGCACCCCGCCCGCTGCGCTCCTGGCGCGGGGCGGTCCCACCGGACCTCGCCGAGGCCGTCCGCGCGGCGGCGCACACCACCGCCGAGCACGATCGTGTCGCGCCGCTCTCCGAGCAGCCGCTGCTGTGGCTGTCCGAGGCGCCCGACGCGATCGTGCACCTCGTCGCGGATGTCGCCGAGACGAACGGTCCGCGCGACCTCGCGCTCATCGGTTATGCGCAGGTGGACCTGCGCGATCCCGGGACGGCGAGCGCGGAGCTCTTCGTCCTGCCGGGCCACCGCCGGCGCGGGACGGGCACGACGCTGCTTGCGGGGGTCCGGACCGCCGCCGGCACGGCCGGAGCGGACCACGTGTCCGTCTGGGCCCATGGGGACCCGCCGGGCGCCCGCGCGTTCGCCGCGCACCACGGCCTGGCGGTGGTGCGCGAGCTGCTCCTCCTGCGCGCCGTCCTGGCGGACCGGCCGGCCGGTGACGCGGCCCCGCTGCCCACCGGGGTCACCGTCCGCCCGTTCGTGCCGGGCCGCGACGAGGCCGCCTGGGTCGAGGTCAACGCCCGGGCCTTCGTCGACCACCCGGAGCAGGGCCGCCTGGCCATCGCCGACCTCGTGGCGCGCGAGGGCGAGGACTGGTTCGACCCGGCCGGCCTGTTGCTCGCCGAGCGGGACGGCCGCCTGCTCGCTGCCGTGTGGACGAAGGTGCACCCGGCCGGCGCGTACGGCCCCGACCCCGTCGGTGAGATCTACGCCCTGGGCGTGCACCCGGACGCCCAGCGCCTGGGCGTGGGCCGGGCGCTGAGCCGGCTCGCCCTGGACCACCTCGCCGAGCGCCACCTGACCGAGGCGGTGCTGTACACCGAGGCGACCAACGAGCCGGCGCTGCGCACCTACACCTGGGCGGGGTTCCACCGCGACGCGGCCGACGTCGCCTACGACGTGTCGGTCCGGTGACCGGCTCGGCGGACCGGACGACGCCACGCCCGAGCGGTGCAGAACCGGCTCGGCACGCGGCCGGATCCGTTCCCCACCCACCCGGCCGCGGTGCGACGATGAAGCCATGACGGACGCCACGCCTCGTCCCCGCCGGGCCCGCAACGGTGCGGCCGGCGCGATCGGCTCCACCGAGGCGAGCTCGTCCGCGGCATCGTCCGCCTCCCGCCGTGCCGTGCGAGCCGGGACACGCAGCTCGACCCGCACGCCCCGGCCGATCCGGGCCCAGGACGGCGCCGGGGCCGTCACGACCCTGACGGCTGACGAGCGCATGCTCGGCCCCTGGCCGATCGCCCCGGAGCTGGCCGCCCACATCGCCGAGCACATCGCCGAGGACACGGCCGTCGCCCACCGGCCGGCGCGCGAGCTGCTCGCCGAGCCGCTGCCGGCCGACCGCTTCCTCGACCGCGAGCTCAGCTGGCTCGCGTTCAACCAGCGGGTGCTAGAGCTCGCCGAAGACCCGACCCAGCCGCTGCTCGAGCGGGTCCGCTTCCTGGCGATCTTCGCCTCCAACCTCGACGAGTTCTTCATGGTGCGGGTCGCCGGCCTGAAGCGGCGGATCGCCGCCGGGCTGGCCGTCACTGCGGCGTCCGGCCTCACCCCCCGCCAGGTCCTCGCGGCGATCAGCGAGCGCACCCATCAGCTCGTCGCCCGGCACGCCCGGGTGTTCACCCAGGACGTGCAGCCGGCGCTGGTGCGCGAGGGGATCACCCTCGTGCGCTGGGACGAGCTCGGCGAGAGCGAGCAGGAGCGGCTGCGCACGTTCTACCGGCGCCAGATCTTCCCCGTGCTCACCCCGCTGGCCGTCGACCCGGCCCACCCGTTCCCGTACATCTCCGGCCTGTCGCTCAACCTGTCGGTCGTCGTGGCCAACCCGGCCACCGGCAAGGAGCACTTCGCCCGGGTCAAGGTCCCGCCCCTGCTGCCGCGGTACATCGCGGTGGACGCCAGCGGCCGACCGAGCGCGCCGGGCGAGGGCACCGAGCCGGCCGCCGGACCGATGTCCTTCGTGCCGCTGGAGGATGTCATCTCCGAGCACCTGGACGCGCTGTTCCCGGGCATGGAGATCCGCGAGCACCACACGTTCCGCGTGACCCGCAACGAGGACGTCGAGGTGGAGGAGGACGACGCGGAGAACCTCCTGCAGGCGATGGAGAAGGAGCTGCTGCGCCGGCGGTTCGGACCGCCGGTGCGCCTGGAGGTCGCCCAGGGCATCAGCCCCCGCGTCCGCGAGCTCATCGTCGCCCAGCTGGACGTCACGGAGGAGGAGGTCTACGAGCTGCCCGCCCCGCTGGACCACACCGGCCTCAACCTCATCGCCGACATCGACCGCCCGGACCTGCACTACCCGCCGTTCGTGCCCAGCACCCACCGGCAGCTCGCCGAGGTGGAGTCGGCCACCGCGACGGACGTCTTCGCCGCCATCCGGCGCCGTGACATCCTGCTCCACCACCCGTACGACTCGTTCTCCACGTCGGTGCAGACGTTCCTCGAGCAGGCCGCCGCGGACCCGCAGGTGCTCGCCATCAAGCAGACCCTGTACCGAACCTCGGGCGACTCCCCCATCGTGGATGCGCTGATCGACGCGGCAGAGGCCGGCAAGCAGGTGCTCGCCCTCGTCGAGATCAAGGCCCGGTTCGACGAGCAGGCGAACATCGAGTGGGCCCGCAAGCTCGAGCAGGCCGGGGTGCACGTCGTCTACGGCATCGTCGGGCTGAAGACGCACTGCAAGCTGAGCCTGGTCGTCCGGCAGGAGGCCGACGGGCTGCGCCGGTACTGCCACGTCGGCACCGGCAACTACAACCCGAAGACCGCCCGGCTCTACACGGACCTCGGCCTGCTCACCTGTGACCCGGACGTCGGCCAGGACCTCACCCGGTTGTTCAACCAGCTGTCCGGCTATGCCCCCCGGTCCCGGTTCCACCGGCTGCTCGTCGCCCCGCGGTCCGTGCGCACCGGCATCATCGAGCGGATCGAGCGGGAGGTGGAGGCGTTCCACGCCGGGTCCCCCGCATGGATCCGGATCAAGGTCAACTCCATGGTCGACGAGGAGATCATCGACGCCCTGTACCGGGCATCGCAGGTGGGCGTGCCCGTCGATCTCCTGGTCCGCGGCATCTGCGCCCTGCGACCCGGGCTGCCCGGGCTGTCGGAGAGCATCCGAGTGCGGGCCATCCTCGGTCGGTTCCTCGAGCACGAGCGGATCTTCGCGTTCGCCGGCACCACGGCGAACCTGCCGGAAGGCGGTCCGGAGGTGTACATCGGCTCGGCCGACCTCATGCACCGCAACCTGGACCGGCGGGTGGAGGCGCTGGTCCGGCTCACCGACCCCGGCCAGCGCACCGAGCTGGTCCGCCTGCTCGAGACCTCGATGGACGACTCCACGGCCTCCTGGCACCTCGGCCCGGACGGTACCTGGCAGCGTCACTCCGTCGGCCCCGACGGACCCCTGCGTGACCTGCAAGAGGTTCTCATCGCCCGGCAGCGCCGCCGCCGGGACGCCGTGAGCCGGTGAGCAGCCACACCGTCGCCGGGGCACCCCTGGTCGAGGCCGCCGGCGCGCTCGTGTGGCACGTCCGGCAGGGTCGCCTGCAGGTCCTCCTCGTGCACCGCCCGCGCTATGCGGACTGGTCCTGGCCCAAGGGAAAGCTGGAACCCGGCGAGTGCGCGCCCGCCGCGGCGGTCCGAGA
This sequence comes from uncultured Actinomycetota bacterium, assembly GCA_963703555.1. Classification (GTDB taxonomy): domain Bacteria; phylum Actinomycetota; class Actinomycetes; order Actinomycetales; family Cellulomonadaceae; genus CAVPEV01. The sequence continues at coordinate 13,597 of CAVPEV010000004.1, forward strand.
GGTGGCCGAGGAGACCGGCTACGACGTCGTGCTGGGCATCCCGCTGCCCACGCTGTCCTACGACCTGGCCGACGGGCGTCGCAAGCGCGTGCGGTACTGGGCCGCACAGGTCGGCGGCAGTCCGCAGGGGGACGCCGGGCACGCCCGACCGCCGATCGCACCGGCCAGCCCGGACGAGGTCGACGGGGCCCGGTGGCTGGATGCGGAGGTGGCGGCCCGCCGCCTCACCCGAGCCGCCGACCGGGGCCCGCTGACCAGCGTGCTCAAGGCCTACGAGAAGCAACGCCTGGCCACCCACGTGGTCACCCTGGTCCGGCACGGCCGGGCGCGGCGCAGGCAGGGCTGGCCGGGTGACGACGCCGACCGGCCGCTCACCCCGGTCGGCCGTGCCCAGGCCGAGGCCCTGGTGCCGCTGTTGTCGGCGTTCGGCGTCACGGACGTGGTCAGCAGCCCGTGGGAACGCTGCCGGGCGACGGTCGCTCCCTACGCCGAGGCAGCGCGCGTGCCGCTGCACACCGTCCCGGGGCTGACCGAGGCCGAGCACGCCGCCGACCCGGAGCGGGCCGCCAACCAGCTGGCCGCGGCGCTGTGGTCGCACACCGACGTCGTCGTGTGCACGCACCGCCCGGTGCTGCCCACGGTCCTGGGCCTGCTCGCCGAGCACGCCCGGCCCAAGGCCAGCCAGGCGCTGCCGACCGAGGATCCCTACCTGCAGCCCGGCGAGGCGCTCGTCGCCCACGTGGCAGCGCGCCCGGAGGGCCCTCGGGTCGTTGCCATGGAGCTCCACCGATCGCCGGTCGGCCGCTGAGCGGGCGTCCCCGAGGAGCCGAGGAGGCCGGCGAGCCGCCGAGCGTGCGTCCGTCAGATGCCGGTGGCGGCCCGCACAGCGAGGTACACGGCGGCGGACACCACCGCCGCGGCCGGGATGGTCAGCACCCAGCCGGCCAGGATGCTGCGGGCCACCCCCCAGCGCACAGCCGACAGCCGCCGGGTAGAGCCGACCCCCATGATGGCCGCGGTGATGGTGTGCGTCGTGGAGACCGGCGCGTGGAACACGAAGGCGGCGGTGTAGAGCACGGACGCGGAGACCGTCTCGGCGACGAAGCCCCGGACCGGGTCCAGCTCGATGATCTTGCGGCCCAGGGTGCGCATGATCCGCCAGCCGCCGGAATAGGTACCCAGCGAGATCGCGCCCGCAGCGGCGATCTTGATCCACAGCGGGATCTCCATGCTGGTCCGGAACCCGCCGGCGACCAGCGCGAGGACGGCCACACCCATGGTCTTCTGGGCATCCTGCAGGCCGTGGCCGAGGGCCATGGCCGCGGCCGACGCGGTCTGCGCGAGCCGGAACCGGCGGGTGGTGCGGCTCGGTGCGCTGTCCCGGATCAGCCACAGGACGCCGACCATGATCGCGTAGGCCAGCCCGAAGCCGACCAGCGGCGAGACGACCATCGGGATGACGACCTTGTCGAGGATGACCGCCCAGTGCACCGTGGTCGCCGAGACGATCCCCGCGCCGGTCAGCCCGCCGATCAGCGCATGCGTCGACGACGACGGCAGGCCCAGCCGCCACGTGATGAGGTTCCAGGTGATCGCCCCGACCAGCCCGGACAGCACGATGACCAGGCCGTGCACGCCCGCGTGCGGACCGATGTCGATGATGCCGGACCCGATGGTCTGGGCCACCCCGGTGCCCAGCAGCGCCCCGAGCAGGTTGAACACGGCCGCCATCAGCAGTGCGACGCGGGGGGTCAACGCCCGCGTGGACACCGAGGTGGCGATGGCGTTGGCGGCGTCGTGGAACCCGTTGGTGAAGTCGAAGCCCAGCGCCAGGGCGAGCACGACGATGACGAGGGCGAGCTCCACGTGCGGTCAGGACTCCTTGAGCGCGATCGTCTCGACGGTGTTGGCCACCTTCTCGAACGCGTCCGCGGCGTCCTCGAGCCGCTCGACGACCTCCTTGAGCTTCATGAGCAGGATCGGGTCGTCGACCTCGTCGAACAGCTGCGCGAGGAGCTTGCGGTGGGACTTGTCGGCCTGGTTCTCCAGCCGGTTGACCTCGATCCAGTACTCGGGGAGATCGGCCATGACCCGCAGTCGGGGCATGGCTTCCGCGGTGAGCTCGGCGGCCCGCTGGAGGACCTGCACCTGGTCGGAGACCCGGGCCGGCAGGTCGTCGAGCTTGTACAGGACGATGAGGTCGGCAGCCTCCTCCATGAGGTCCATGCAGTCGTCCAGCGCCGAGGCCAGCGTGTAGATGTCGTCCCGGTCGAACGGTGTGACGAACGTCTGGTTGAGCCGCCGCATGATCTCGTGGGTCGCGTCGTCGGCGTCGTGCTCGACCTCGGCCATCCGCCGGCCGATCGCCTTGCGGGTCGGGCGGTCGGCACCGAGCAGCTCCCCGAGCAGGCCTGCACCGATGACGAGGTGCGCGGCAGAGGCGGCAAGGAGGTCGAAGAACGTCCCGTCACGGGGCGTCAGGCGCAGGCGCACGTCGCGCTCCGGGCAAGAGGGTTCATGGCGACGCCCACGCTAGAGCACGGCGCGGCTCAGCCCTAACGGCAGGTGGCCGGCAGGTGGCCGGCAGGTGGTGCACCGGCGGTCACCGCGCCGTGGCCCAGCGGCGCTCCACGCCGCAGGTGCGCGGCGCAGTGGCTGTCGAACGGATGATGACGCCGGGCCGCAGAGCGCCTCTCGGCGCGGAGGCCGCTCGGAGCGGCGATATGTGGAGCCCGGGGCTACCGCGACCCGGCGTCGGTACCGAGTCTAGGCACGGGTCACTCCAGCGCGCCCGCCCGCCACAGGCCGGCCGCCTCCTCCAGCTCCTCGGCGGTGCGCAGCAGGGCGGACGCGCCGCGGGTCATCCGGGCGGCCGCCGAGTCGTCCCGGTCGTCCAGGTGATCGGCGTCGAGGGCGGCGCCCGTGGCCAGCACGCGGCAGAACGCGGCAGCCCGCTCCAGTGCCACGGCGAGGTCGCCCCGGTAGACCCCGGACAGCACCGCGTCCGCGACCGCCCGGACGTCCTCCGGCCCCGGCGGCTGCGGCACTCCGGCGACTGCGCCGGCCACCGCGGCCACCTCCATGCCCAGCCGGTACCGGTCCGCCACGATCCGGGCGTCGCGTCGCGTCCACTCCCGCAGCACGTACAGCCGCCACAGCGCGCCCGGCAGCGACACCGGCGGGCTGTCCGACCACAGCCCCGCCACAACGTCGAGCCCCTCGGTCTCCACCAGCCGCACGAGCCGGTCCACCAGGTCGGGATCGTCGCGGCCGCGCCGGCCGGCGCGCACGACGGCTGCGGCCGCGGCGTGCGCGGCCTCGGCGCGCAGCGCGGGATCGGGGCCGCCGGGTACGTCGTCGGCCTGGGCTCCGAGCATGGCCGGACGGCGGGGCCGGCGCGGTGGATCGCTGGTCATCTCCGCCATTGTCCTGCGGCGCACCGTCGGCCGGCGACGGCGAGAGCTCGACAGGCGTGGACGGCCACCCCGGGGAACAGTTGCCGACGGGTCGGTCCCGCGTGCGGGGCCTCGTCGCAGGGAGGAGCCCCGCAGGCCGGCCACCACGCCGGCCCCGCGCACCGGGACCGCTCCCGAGCGGTGGGGCTGGCGGTCGCCGCAGCCGTCGGGCCTTCACCTCGGCTTCGACAGTTCGGTCATCAACGGGGCGGTCGACGCCGGGCAGGGGGAACTCGGCCTCGGCGCCTCGCTCACCGGCATCATTGTGGCCATCGCGCTGCTGGGTTGCGCGGTCGGCGCCTGGGTCGGTGGACGACCGGCGGACCGGTGGGGTCGCACCCGGGTCATGGTCGTGGCCGCGGTGCCTTTCGCGGTCTCGTCCGCCGACAGCCGCTGCCTGCCGGCGGACGACGACCCGCGCGGGCTCACCCCAGACCGACGGCGTGCTCGACGGCGATGTAGGCGAAGACCATCGCCGGCCCGATCGTGCCGCCCGGGCCCGGGTAGCTCTTGCCCATCGGGTTGGCCGACACGTTGCCCGCCGCGTACAGCCCCTCGATGACCGAACCGTCCTCCCGCAGCACCCGGGCGTGCTCGTCCGCCCGCAGGCCACCGCAGGTCCCGATGTCGCCCGGGCACGATCTTCACGGCGTAGAACGGCGCCTTGTCCACCCGGCCCAGGCACGGGTTCGGGAAGACGTCGGGTCGCCGTAGTAGCGGTCGTAGGCGCTCGTCCCGCGGCCGAAGTCGTCGTCGTGACCGTGGGCGGCAAGCATGTTGAAGCGCTCCTGGGTAGTCTGCAGCTCCTCGGGCGGGACACCGATGGCGTGCGCCAGAGCCCTCGATGCTGTGCTCCTTGACGACGATGCCGGCCTTGTACCAGGATCGCGGGAACGCCTGGCGCGGCAGGAGCGTGGTGAACGGGTAGCGGTTGCGGAAGCGCTGGTCGAAGACCAGCCAGCACGGGATGTGCGGGTCGTCGGCGGAGTGCTTGGCGAAGATGATCTGACCGGCCTCCATGTACGGCACGGCCTCGTTGAAGAAGCGCCGTGCCGCTGCCGTTGACGATGAAGCAGCCGGGCAGCGTCCGCTCGGCGAGCAGCAGGGGCGGCGGTGCGTCGGGGATGAGAGTCGTCGGGAACCACCACGCCTGGTCCATGAGGTCCAGGCCCGCGCCGACGTCGACGGCCGGCCGGATCGCGTCGCCGGTGTTGTACTCGTTGCCGGCGCTCCAGGTGTCGTCCTCGACACCCGGCTGGTACCGCCGACGCATGGTCATGTTGTGCTCGAAGCCGCCCGCGGTCAGCACCACGCCGAGCCGGGCCCTGATCACCCGCTCGCCCGCCGCCGAGCGCACCCGCACGCCGGTGACGCGCTCGCCGTCCGTCTCCAGCGCGACGAGCCGGGTCTGCAGGA
>CAVPEV010000005.1:0-52683 GCA_963703555.1 uncultured Actinomycetota bacterium
AGCGCGCCCGCCTGGTCGACGAAGGACCGCCAGCCCTCGGTGGCTTGGTCGTCGACGGGCACGGCGATGGCGTCAACCTGCTCGCTCTGGGCCAGGAGGGCTGCGCACCCCTGCGCCTCGTCGCTGGTCAGTCCGACGGCGACGAGGTCGAGGCCCGCACTGGCGAGGGTGAGTCGCCCATCGGCGGTGACGTCCAGCACGATGCCGGGAGCGTGCGGTCGGGTGCCGTTGAGGACGACGCAGGTGCCCGTGTGGCCGGGGTGGTCGTGGACGAAATCGAGCAGTTCATCGAGAGCGGGGTGCGCCGTCGAGGCGTCGAGCAGGATCAGTCGGGCGGGCCACGCGTCGGCCCCGGCCTGGGTGGCCCGCGCGGTGACGACGTCAACGCCGACGGCGGCCGTGTTGTCGAGGGTGCGCACGGCCTCGGCCAGGGCGTCGTCGACCGGGTCGTCACCACCGTCCGCGAACCCGTCGTGCACCCGGATCCGGTCGGGGTTGAGCGCCGCGAGCTCGTAACCGACGCCGATGCACTCGACCCTGGCTCCAGCCGACCACAGGTTGCACGCGACCTCGGCGACGAGGTATCGCGCGAAGTCCAGTCCGTAGGTCGGGTCGCCGGTGATCGACACGTCGAGACCTTCGACGTTGAGCAGCCATACCGCCTCGTCGTCCCCGACCCCGATGGTGGCCAGCAACGGGTAGGGCGCCGGCTGGTCGGTCACATCCGGTCCGACCTCGTCCAGCGGCACGGTGGCCGGGACGCGCCAGTGATACCCGTCGGAGCCGCCGAGCCACGGCGCGCCCAGCATGGTCGGCGTCCCCAGGTGCAGGACGACGTGGGTTGCCGTCAGCTCGACAGCCGCCAGATCCGGCATGGTGGCGCCGTCCCGGGCGACCGATGCGGCCAACCGGCACAGGACCGAGTCCATGTGCTCGACCGTCGGTGCCGTGACCGCCCCGACGGCGCTGATCGTCTTCTCGACCGGCGCGAGGATGACGTCGGGAGCGGGAAGGGTGCGTCCCGGGCGTCGGGCACGGGACCGGGCGTGGCGGCGGCGAGCGCGCAGCAGGAACAGCGACCCCGCGAGGACCGCGCCGCCCCCCGTGAGGCCAGCGAGCAGCCACGGCGTGGCGGTGGAGGTCTCCTCGTCGTCCTGCTCTGGTGCGGCGACCTGCGCGGCGCCGGCAGGAACCGGCTCGGGTGCCGGGTACGTGCTCGTCCGCGCCTGGCTGGGCTCGGGAACGATGACCGTCTGCGTCGGCTTGGTCCCGGGCGCGGGAGCCGCTTTGACGGGCGCTGCGTCGGCCGTGGTGGCGACCGGCGCCGCAGAGCCGGGGATGGTCAGCACCTGGCCGACGTCGATCACGTCCGGGTCGGTCACCTGCCGCCCATCGGACTGGACGGTGTTCCTGCTGGCTTCGAAGATCTCCGGGTACCGCTCTGCGTCGCCGAGCTCACGAGCGGCGATGCTCGAGAGGGTGTCGCCCGGCTGGACGGTGTAGGCGCGAGTGGTAGTCACCGCCTCCGCCGGGACGGCGGCGGCGGCAGGCAGCCGCAGGACGGTGCCCGCGTAGATCAGATCCGGGTCGTCGGCCACGACCGGGTTGAGGTCGACGAGCTCCGGCCACCGGTCGGCATCGCCTAGCTGGTCTCGGGCGATGACCGAGAGGCTGTCGCCGGGCAGGACCGTGTAGGTGGACGGCTCGACTGGCAAGGCGTGCCCGGTGTCGGCCTCTCGCGCGCGGATCAATACGGGTTCATCGACGGCGTGGTGCGCCACGGCAGCATGAGCCGGGGCAGCCCCCACGGCGGTCATACCCACCGAGGGGACGGCCACGAACAACAGCGCCGCAGCGCTCACGAGCTGCCGTGCCGCGAGCTGCGGGGCATGCAGGCCCACGATGCGCGGCGTGCGCACCCCACGCAAGCGAGCGACCACCTCGAGCGCGATGCTCACGGTCAGGACCACCCAAGCCAGCCATGCGACGAGGGTGACGACCCGAAGCACGAGCGTGCCGTCGTCGGGCGACCGCAGGGCGGTCCAGACCTGCCCGAGGGTAGGCAGCCCACTCGGAATCAGGTCGGCACCCACCCGCGCGATGGCCGCCGGCGCCGCGACCACGACGCCGATCAGCAGGACGCTGGCGGCGAGTCCGACCAGGCGAGCGCGCAGCCTCATCGGACGACTCCCTCCACAGCGCGGACGGTCTGCACCTCGGCGTGGCCGGTGACGGTCAGCTCCTGGATGCCGATGATCGACAGGAACTGGGTGCGGTAGGTCGTCGTGGTGTCCACCACGACGCGGGTCCCGACGACGCTGGCGGTGCCGGTGACCTCGGGCGTCCCTGCGAGGTAGGTCGCGGCCGCCGCCTCCGCCCCGGCCGGGTCGACTACCGCAGCTTGGCCGAGCACAGCGGGGGCGCCCTGGAGCCGCTGACCGCCGGCGCGCGCTGCCTCGAATGCGACGACCTGGGCGTGCTGCTTCGCGAGCACCTGGCCACCCAGGTCGACCGCGAGCCCCACCAGCAGGACCATCGTCAGCGCGGTCGTGATCATCCAGATGGTCACCGAGCCACGCTCGGCATCGTCGTGCGCGAGCCGCTGACGCAGGAGGGAGATGGGCACGGGGCGTCACCGCTCTCGGTAAGTGTCAAGGGCGGAACGGACTGTGGCGCTGACACCGACCGACCCTGGAAGCCCGGGAAGGGTGTCGGCGAGTGACAGCTGGCACGTCACCGTCGCCCCGACCGAGGCAGGAGTTCCGGCGGGGGTCGCGAAGCCCGCGACGTCGATGCTCACCGCGCTGACAACGCAGTTCAGTCCCTGAGCACCCAGTGCGGAGGTGGCCGCTGACTGTGCCCCGGTCAGCGCCTCATCCTGGGTGCGGGCGATGGACGCCGCTCGTGCGGCCTGGGCGGCTGCGGCTTCCACCGCCTGGTGGGCGACGGCGAGCCGCCCCCCGGCAATGATGAGCCCGAGGAACAGGGCAAGCGCCGGGGCGAGGATGACGACCTCGATGACGGTCGAACCCTCGTCCGAGGGTTGGCTGCTGCGACGTCGGAGAGCGGGTGTGAGCAGCGCCATCATCCGGTCACCCGCTCAACGGGTGCCGAGGCGCTCTGGACGATCTGTGGCACCCAGCCCGGGACGACGCTCATCGTCGTGCCTGTCACTACCACCGCGGCGGTTGTCGCATCTCTCGTCACCTTTACCGTGACGCCGCGCAGCACGTCCTCGCCCCCCGCCGAGGCAATGAACTGCTCCGCAGCGACGTCTCCGGCCGCGGCCGACGAGTACTGCGCCGCGGCCGTGCGCGCGCCCTCCTGCGCGGCAGCGATCGCCACCGTGCGGGCGTGGTAGATCAGCGCGGCCTGCATGCCGGTGAACATGAGCAGGAAGAGCGCCGGCATCAGCACGACGATCTGCAGGGTTGCCGTACCGCGGTCGTTCGGTGGGCGCGCCGGAGCAGCACGCGCCCGATGGCGTCCCACCTCGGCTCGACGGTGCCGCACGGCACTCAGCTGATCCCTGGGATCTTGCTGTTCACGAACGCCAGGATCGCGGCGTAGACAAGCCCGGCGAGGGCGAGCAGACCAACGGCCCAGAACACGATCTCGATCGTGCTGGCCCCCTCGTCGCCGCCGCGGGTCAGGGCGGTCCCGGCGCGTTCGCGCAGCGTGAACCCGAAGGTGAGCAGTGTGGCGATCAGGTGGTGCAGCATCGTGCGTTCCTTCCTCGGGGCGGGTGGTGCGGTGCGTCACATGCCGAACAGACGCAGCAAAGACGGGGCCATCAGCAAGGCGAGGAACACCAGGCCGAGGAACGAGCCGGGCACGTACATGCGCTCCTCGACGACGTTGGCTTCGGCGAGCTCTTCGGACAGCAGGCTGCTGCGCACCGTGGCGCTGCGGGCGCGAAGTGACCGGTAGACCTCGGAGTTCTCGTCACCGGCCAGCCGCATGATGTGGGCGACGTCGGTCAGCTCGGGTAGGCCGAGGGTGTCCGACAGCTCAGTGAGCGCGTCCCACGGGGGTTGGCCGTTGTAGCGGGCGCGGGCCAGCTCTTCGCGGATACGGCCGAACACCCACGAGTCCCCGACCTCGGCGGCACTGGCGAGCGCGACGGTCGCCCCGGCGCCGCTGTTGCGCTCGAGGGCGCACAGCTCGATGTAGGCGCTCAGTGCCCGGGCGCACTCGGCGCGGGCCCGCTTGGCCTCTTCGGCGATGTCCCGCGAGGGGGCCATGAACATCAGCGCACCGAGCAGGACAGTGCCGCCGACCGGCACGACGGTGGGCAACCGGAGACCGATCAGGGCGAAGAATGCCGTCAGCAGGGAGGGCAGGGCGAGACCGAGCAGCCCGTAGGCGACCTTGCGGCCGTAGAACTGTGCGGGGGTGCGGCGCAGGACAGCCAGGTCCCGTGCCGGTGCGGCGCCGAGCAGCCGGCCGGGCAGGGTCCGCTGGGCCCAGATCCCCAGCCGTTCCTCCGTGTCTGGCGTCGCGGACGACGTCGCGGTGGGGGTGAGGCGCCGGGACGCCGGGGACAGGCGGGCGAGGACGTCGGCGAGGTCGGGCTGGGCCGGGACCAGCGCGTACAGGGCTCCGGCCAGACCAACGCCGACGACCACCCCGAGCACGAGCGCGAGCTGCAAGGCGGTCATCGGGCACCCGCCCTCGCGGCCGGACCCAGGAACCTGGGCAGCGGCTTGCCCTCTGTCATCTTCCGCATCCACAGAAGGCCGGCGGCGTAGGCGGTGAGCAGCCCCGCGAGCAGCACCTGGCCCAGCGGGGTGCCGTAGGGCGCGACGTAGTCGCCGGTGAACGCGAGCCAGACCAGGACGCCGGTCGAGAACATCGTGACGAGCCGGGCGCTGCCGCGCGGCTTCGCGCGCCCCGCCTCGACCTTGCGGCGGGAGGTCACGTCCTCGCTCACCGACTCGGCTACGCCCTGGAGCGCGTTGGCCAGGCTCCGGTTGCGGCGCTGCGCGGCCAGGATGAGGTTGCCCACGATGAGGTCGCCGGTGACATCGTCGAGGTCGTCCGCGAACGCCCGCAGGGCCTGTTCGGTGTCCCACCGGGCGCGCAGCCGGGCGACCAGCGCGGTGACCTCGGGTTTGATCGCGTCGGGCGTCGAGCGCAGCGTCGCGGTCACGGCCTGTTCCAGGCCGACGCCCGAGCTGAGCACGCCCGCCAGGTTGCGGGTCCACTCCTCCATCGCCTCGAGCCGGCGGATGGTGGCCGCCGTGGGCGGAGCCGCCAGGAGGTACGGCAACCCCAGCGCCGCGGCGGGCAGGATCACGACCGCGGCGACCCACCCAGTCAGCAGGGCGAGCAGCAGCCCTCCGCCGACCGAGACGGCCAGCGCAAGGCGGGTCGGGCCGGACGTGGCGGCCAATCGGCGCGCCAGCGCCGGAGGGCGCCGGACGACCGACTCACGCACGGGCCGGGGGTACACAGCGAGCACGGCGCCGATCAGCCCGGCGACGACGAGCGTCCCGAACACGGCGGACCACACCGCGGCGTTCACGCTCGCCGCCCCCGACCGTCCGCCTCGGCCTGGTACAGGTCGAGGTCGAGGCCGTCGACCGTCAGGTCCTTGCACCGCTCGCTCATCAGCCCGGTCGCTCGCGCCGGCCCCATCGTCGACGGGCCGAACAGGTGCGTGAGGGCGTAGCCCATCTCGCGTTCGCCGGGTTCGACGACGACGACCTCGCTGACCCAGCGCCGTAGCTGCTGTGAGCCGTCCGGCATCGCCACGACCCGGCGGTTGAGCTGGACGATGACGTCGAGGCACCCGGCGAGCTTCTCCAGGGCCAGGTCGCGGGTGACGTGACCGCCGGACTCCATCGCGCAGGTCACGAGCTTGCGGATCGCGGCTTCCGCGCCGGCGGCGTGCGTGGTCGACAGCGACCCGGTGCCGCTCTCCATCGCCTTGATCATCGTCCAGACCTCGCGGCCTCGGATCTCGCCGACGATCTGCCGGTCCAGGGCGAAGCGGAAGCTGTCGTTCAACGCCTCGTCCAGGTCGAACGCCCCGGCCGCGCGCCCGTCCGCGCCGATCTCGCCCATGCCCGGCCGGGCCTCCCAATCCACGACGACGTCGTGGTGCCCGGTCTCGCGCAGGAAAAGCTCGTACTCGGTCTCGAACGTGCCGAGCACCTCATCGCGCGGGATCTCGGCGCACAGCGCGCGCATGAGCGTCGTCTTGCCTGCCGACATCGGACCGGCGACGACGACGCTCCACTTCCCGCGCACCGCCGCGGCGAGGAAGTCCGCGCAGGCGGGGGTCATGCAGCCGCGGTCGACCCAGGCGGCGAGGGTGTCGACCTTGTGCCGGTGCCGGCGCACGACGACCGTCGGTGTGCTGGTCACCCACGCGGTCGCGGCGAGCCGAGCGCCCCCGTCGAGCTTCAGGTGCAGCCGCGGGGTGCTCTCGGAGAACGGGCGCGGGTTCGAATCCGAGCGGTTGGCCACGAAACGCAGGAAGTCGACCAGCTCCTCGTTGCTGTCGGCCACCGGGTCGACCTGGATGCGGGAGCCGTCAACGAGCTGGAGCAGCACCCGGTCGTGGCCGAGGATGAAGATGTTCTCGGCCCGGTCGTCGTCGATCAGCGGCTGCAGCCTCCCCAGCCGGAAGACGGCGTCGAAGATGGCCTGCGCCATCCGGGCCTGCTCGGTGCCGGTCCACGCGTCGCCCGTCCCGGACTGGACCACGTTGGCGGTGTGCTCCTTGAGTACGTCGTGGATCACCGCCCAGCCGTAGCGCTCCTGCTCGTCGCGGTCCAGGTCGACCGCGCGGCGCGGCGTGGCCGGGATGTCGGTCGTCGCGTCCGGGCGCCAGTCGCCGCCCAGGGCAGCAGTCAGGCGCCCCGCGACGACGGTGCGGAAGGCGCGCACGAGCCCCCAGTCGATCGGCGTCTCGTCCGCGGCGGTGGGTACGGTCGTCGGAGTGGGGCGCGACGCCGCGCGGCGGCTGCGCGCCTCGTCCAGCACTGCCCGCCCCGAGGTCGCGGGCCTCAGGGAGAAGTCACCGCGGATGCGTCCGGGCCGGGCGGGTGGTTCGGCGAAGAGCGGCAGCGCGGCCGGGTCGGTCGGGAGCGGTTCCGGGCTCGATGGGCTGGTCATCGTCGTCCCCCTTGCGCGGTGTCGAGGCGGGCGTTGGCAGCGCGGATGGTGCCGGTGATCGCGCTGCCTGCAGCGAGGACGCTGCGCAGCAAAGGTGAGTCGTCCCAGCCGGGCCGGCCCGCGAGCCGTTGCAGCGACCCGGGCCGTGGTGGCGGTGCGCCGTGCGACAGGACGACGGCGTGCGTGGGGTCCCACGCCACCGTGGCCACGACGGGCAGAGCGAGCACCTTGGCCACCTCGCGGGCGCCGAAGGGTTCCCCCTCGCCGACGAGCGTCAGGCCCAGTGAGGTCACGGCGCCGGCCCGGTCGAACCGCTCGCGCAGCGTCTCGGCCCACGACCGTGCCGCCGACAGGGCGACGAGGTCGGTCCGGACGACCAGAAGCGCGAGGTCCGCCGCGTCGATCAACGGTTCCGGGCTACCGAACAGCCCGAGCCGACCGGCGTCGACAACGACGTCCTGCCCGGTCTCGTCCAGCGACCGCAGCGCTGCCGCGAGCGGCTCCCACAGGCCGACGAGGCTGCGCGCCTGCTCGTGCGACCGCGTGCCCGGCACGAAGCGCTTGTCCGAGCCCGGCAGGTCCAGCGTGACCTGCGCGAGGGTGTCGAGCAGGTGCCGACCGTCCTGCTGCGCCAGGGCCAGTTCGATCATCGCCTCGGGCGGCACGATCGACCCCCGCAGATACCCGGCGGCGATGGCCGAGCCGCCTGTCGGGTCCGCCTCGACGAGCAGGCACGGCCGATGCCAGGTCAGGGCGAGCCCGAGCGCGGTCGTCGTCACACCGGGCGATCCGCTCGCAGAGGTCAGGACGACGAGGCTCACCTGCCTCACCGCTCCCGGGAGTCCAGAACGAGGGCGACGTTCCCCGTCGCGGCCAGCGCGGCCAGCGACGCCGCGTCCGCGGTGGGCACCTGAACCGTGACGATCGTCTGGGCGCCCCCGCCCGTCGCGTCCGTGCCGGGCTGGGTGCCGACGACGACGGCTGCGACCGAGACGGGGGTCGCGTCGGCGCCCGCCTCGGTCGCGAGCTGGGGCGTGGCCACCACCCGGACCTCGTCGCCCGCGACGAGCGAGACGCCGGGCATGCGTGCCTGCGCGACGCCGATCCCGACCAGCGAGTACCCGTCGGGCGGGATCGTCGTCGCGGTGACCGACTCCGTCGTGACCAGGGAGCCCGCCGCCACGTCGAGCGCTGCACGCTGGCCGACGAGACCGGACAGGTCGTCGCCGGGGACGGTGTGCAGGGACGGGTCGATCTCGATGCGCACCGCCATGAGGTCCTCGCGGGTGATGACCGAGCCGCGTTCGATCGTCGTGCGCGCCGCCACGACCTCCTGGGCCGTCGTCGTGGAGGCGAGCAGCCAGACGTTGCCCAGCGCCCCGAAAGCGACGACGAGCACCATCGCGGCGAACAGCCCCCAGCGGCGTCGAGCACGCGGCGGCGTCGGGACGGCGGTCGGCGGCAGCGCGCCGTTCCTGGGGTGGGGCTCGTCGGGCGCGGCGCGCGCCGTCCGGGCAGGTGAGGTGGTCGCGCTCGTCGTCATCGTCTGGTCCCTTCCCCCGTGGCTCATTGCGTGAGCACCTGCGCTTCGCCGATCGTCACGTCAGCCGCCTGGGTCAGGTCGAGCGAGATCGTCCCGGCCTGCCCGATGCCCGACCAGGTAACGACCCAGTGCGACGTCGCGGTGACGGTGTAGGTGCCCTGCCGGGTGTAGGTGTGGCCGCAGTCGGGCGACGACGACGTCCCGAACGCCGCGTCGTAGGGAGTGCCCGGGCCGGTGCAGGTCACGAGCCGTCCGTCGCCCATGTCCCAGGACACCGATGCGACCTTCGCCGTCGCGGAGACCACCCAGCCGCCCGCCGACGCGGTCCGGGTGATCGGTCCGAAGGTCTGCGCGTCCGGCGTCGAGACCCACATCCAGTTCGGCATCCCGACCAGACCCACCGACCCGGCTCGCGCCTCGGGCGCGATCCCGACTCGCACCGCCTGGAGCTGCATAGCCGCGACGGCATCCCGGGCGAGGAGTTCCGGGTCCGGTGGGGCGGCGGCCGGGGCGGTCGGCGCCCAGTACTGGATGAGGTAGCCGACGACGAACATGCCGGCGCGGGCCGGAACCCCACACAGGTAGATCGCGCCGTCGGTGTGGCCCTCCCACACGGCCTCGGACTGCGGTGGCTGCGGGTCGGCGAGGCCGACCGGCAGGCAGGAGTGTCCGTCGATGTACATGACCGGGATACCGTCCGACCCGCCGCTCGAACCCGATCCGGACCCGCCACCACCGCCCGGGTCAGCGGGAGCCTCGGCCCACAGGATGCAGACGCCGAAAAGGTTGTAGGACACGCACGTCGCACCCTCGGCGACCGCTGCGGGCGCCCCCAGCCACGCCAGGACCCCCGCGACGGCGCCGACCGCCAGCAGGCGGCGCCTCAGCCACCGCACGCCAGGTCCTCGGCGGGAACGACGTAACCGACTCGCCACTGCGCCTGGTCCGGGTACGCGTAGTTGTAGACGGAGACCTCGAGCGGGCTCACTGGAGCCCGGTCCGGTGGCACGATCGACTGGCCGTCCTTGTCGATGACCTTGTAGCCGCTCACGTCGGCGCAGATGTCGAAGACCACGGTCGGCACGACGGGCGGGGACGCCGCCGGGTCGTTCGACAGGTCGACGCCCTGCAGCTCGACCGAGACGACGACGATCTCACCGGTCACCCGGGTCTCCATGGCCTGGGCGCTGGTCAAGGCGTTCTTGAGGTTGACGAGCTCTGTGCCGATCGCGACCGGGTCGAAGCACGTGATCTCGGTGGCCGGTGGGTCGGTCAGGCATTCGGTCTGGGCGCGCAGGTAGGCCCGGATCATCTCCTCCGCCAGCAGCGCTGCCTCGTCCTCGGGCGACGGCGTGGGGGTGGGTGTCGGTGAGGAGGTTGACGGGGTCGGCGTCACGCTCGTCGTGCTCGTGGCGGCCGGATCGGGTTCGCCGGTGCAACCCACGGCGAGCGCAGCGACAAGCGTGGCGACGAGGACGCTCAGCGTCCGACGAACGAGTCTCGTCATCTGCGCTCCTCACGCTCTCGTCGCCCTCAGGCGGCGGGAGAAGCCGTGGTGCTCACCTCGAACTCAAATTGATCCTTAGCCACTAGATCGCGTGTTGCAGATGGACAACCCCTCCGGACGCCGGAGAGGGCTGAACGCGATGGAGCCCATTGGACTGCCCACTCGGAACGGTGAAGTTCCGTCCTGACGATTGCGGACGGCCCACGAACAGAGTAAGGAGCCGAGTCCGCCGCGTCACCCCCCGGTCTTCACCCTGTGGAGAACCGTCCGACCTACCGGCGCAGTGCATCCACGACGACGGGAAGGGCCACATCGAGCGTCGCGGCCATCGCCGCCAGGGTCGTTCCGGCCGGAAGCCGCAGGCAGCCCTGCGCCTCCCACCGCTTCAAGGTCGGCGACGAAAGGTGCGCAGCCTGGGCCAACTCGTCGACGCTGACGCCGGCGGCGAACCGCAGCCACCGCAGCCCAGGCTCGCCGTCGGGCGGCACGAGCAACGCCACGACGGGCGCGTCGACCGCCCGCGCCACCGAGTGCAGCAGCTGCGGCGTGCGCGGCCGGGCCGTGCCCCGCTCCCACATCGATATCCGCTCGCCGCCGACGACACCGACCTCGTGCGCCAGCTGATGCTGCGTCAGCCCGGCGGCCTCACGGGCGGCCCGCAGCGCGGCGCCGTCGATCGCAGGGGCTGTCTCCATGTCGAGCAGCCACCCTACCGACGCGCCGCTGCAGGTCGTGAGAGCCGCTGCCGCCCAGTCGTGGGCTGACCACCCGCCCCGAACGGCCGGCCTTCGGGGGTGGACGGGCCGACCCCAGGTCGACGAGGCGGGCCGGTCTCCACAGGACCGGGCCGACCCCGTTCCCGGACCTCGGCCGCGGCCCTGCGCTGGGAGCACCCCGACCTCCCCGAGAAGGTGAGCCCGATGCTCGACGAGCACCTGACGGCCTACGCGGCCGCCCGTCAGAACCTGCACGCCCTGTCCGCGTCTGCCAGCGCCGACGGCAACAGCTGGGTCCGCTACGCCGACCTGCTGACGACCCTGGAGCATTTGCACGACCCGGACGTCCTGCCGTCCGTCACCGGCCCGCCAGCCCTGCCACGCTCGACGTTCTACTACACCGCCCGCGCTGCGCTGATCGCCCTGCGCGACCGGGGGTTCGTCGACCCGCTCGAGGCGAGCCTGTTGATCGGCACCCTGGCGGAGGTGTGGTTCGACGACCCCGCCCGCGATGCCGGCGGCGGCCGATGACGTACGCCGACACCGCGACCGCGCTGCGCCGCGAGCTGAGCGATCTGCTCATCGAGGCCGAAGTCCCCAAGGCCCGCTTCAAGCACTCCCTGACCGCCGAGGAGAGCCTCCTCGTCCAGCGGTACCGAGCGTCGATCCTGACATGGATCAACCGGACCACCCAAGCCGTCGTGCCCGACGACGCCTCACGCTGGGACTGGCGGTGGGGACCCGCGCGGCACTTCGCCGACCAGCTCAACCGCGTCGTCGTCGTCACCGTGGCGCTGACGCCTCCGGCGGGAACTGTCGAGCTCGGCACGTTGCAGCAGACCACCACGGTGGAGCGGTGGCGCAGAGCCGCCGTAGCAGCCACCACCGGCCTCGACCGCGAACTGCGCTCCTTGACGAACGCTCCCGACCCCGCGCTGCGCGAGCGGCACGAGACCCTCGGAGTCGTCGGCCCACCCCCGGACAACCGGCAGCTCGGCGCCGACTACGGCGACCGGCTGCGCATCGTCGACGACGACGCCGCCCTGACCAACGCGCTCATCCTGCTCGACGTGCGCACCGGCGGGCGGCCCGGCTGGCACCGGCTCGGCGGCATCAAGGACCTGTCCCCCCGGCGCGAGGTCTCCACCGAGGGACTCCTCAACGCCCTGGAGCTGTGCCGCCGCTGGACCCGGGCGCACGACCTGCCCACCACCGTCGACCAGCGGGGCCACCGTGCCGCACCCGCGCTGGTACCCGGGCCGATCGGAGCCGGGATGCCCGGCCTGCACGACGCCGTCCACAACACCGCCCTCCGCCTGACCGCCAGGCCGCGCGGGGACGTCATGCGCCTGCTCATTCGCTCCCAAGCCGCCCTCAGCGACGCCCTGGTCCGCACCGTCAGCCCCGACGACCCCTCCCACCCAGCCTTGGCCACCCGCCGCGCGCAGTACCTGGCGCTGGCGCGCGAGTCGGGGAACCTCGGCGGGCACGTCGGCGCCGGCCTCGACGTCCTCATCGAGTCCGAGACGGCACGAGGCGTCCTGACAACCGTCCAGGCCCCGCAGCCCGGTGACGTCGCCCGCATCGTCAGCCTCTTGAGGACGATCGACGACAAGATCGCCGCCCACGTGCGGCACGGCGCACGCGACACCACGTACGTCGTTCGCGACGGCCGGCACCTGGGCGCCCCCGGTCCCGGCGGCGTCCGACCTGCGGCCGACGAGTGGAAGCCGCTCAACTACCGGACAGCCCCAGAACTCCTCCGAGCCGCCGCAGGAGTGAGCCCTCCGGATGGGGCGCCCAGCCCTCGTCCGGCCGCACCCCAGCCCGGCCTCGCCGTCGGCCCGACCCGTGCGGCGTTCGACGAGACACTCGCCGACTCCACCCCGGTCCGCACGGCGTCCAGAAGTCCGCTGGCAGGAGAGACCGCCCGGACGGAACTGTCCAACGCGGACCGCCAGCACCTGCGCGCCGCAGCCGCGGCAACTCCCGCGGTACAGGACGCCCTGCAGGACTACCTTCTGCGCCGCCCCCACCAGGGCGGCGGGACCGCAGCCGGCAAGGGCCACGGCAAGGACCCGAGCCCGGAGGCCATCACGGCGGCTACCGGTGGCCAGCGCTCCGATACCCAACCGTGCTCGACCGCTCCGCCCAGAAGCGGCCGGTCGATGCAGGACCGCTCCACGACCCCGATGTCGACCTCGCGGCCCAGCCTCGGGCCGCCTCGCTGACCCATCTTCACAGGCCGTGCAATGCGCCATCGCGAACTACGACAAGCGCGCGTCGCCTGGGGCCTCGGTACGCTCGCGGCACATGCGAGGAGGCGTCATGACCGGCACTGCGATGAGCGGCTACGAGCGCACGGCATACCAGAGCTTGACGGCGCCACCATCGGACAGTCGCAGTCTCATGCCGGAATGGGCGCGCGAGACGGCGTCTCGGGTCGGACGTTCGGTCAGGAGCGGTGCGTCGAAGGTCCCCGGTAACGCGGTCGTCGCCGATGCTTATGCAAGAGCGGCCAATGGGCTCACGGACTTCCTGACCGGCAACGGCATCCACTCGGTCAACATTGACCGCTCTGTTGCTCGCTACCGGAAGAAGGGCTACGACGTAGAGAAACCTGAGGACATCCTGCGTCTCGACCTGCGTCGGTGCGATGAGATGCTCCCGAACCGGAAGCGCATGCACGCGGTGGTCGGGCTCACCGAGGGCGCGGCAGCGTCGCTGCTGATCACCGGCGCGACCGTCTCCACGACCGTCAGCGGCGGCACGACAGCCGCTGTCGCACTCACGGCGGTTGCGGCGGACTCGGTGATGGTGATGGCCGGGCTTGGCCGGGTGGTCGGCGAGGTGGCGGTGGCCTATGGATTCGACCCCAACCTCCCGGAGGAGGAGGTGTTCGGGCTCCAGGTCCTCGGACTCGGCCTGGCCGTCGGAAGCGGCGCCAAGTCGATCGCGCTCGCGAGCCTGTCGCGGCTCACCCAGGACATGATGCGCCGGGCGACCTGGACCCAGCTCAACGAGCACGTCCTCGTCGGCGTGGTCAACCGGGCGTACGCGACGATGGGCCTCCAGCTCACGCAGAAGAAGTTGGCGCAGGCCGTACCCGGGGCGGGCGTCCTCATCTCCAGCGGCGTCAACCTGCAGTTGCTCCACCGGGTCCACGATGCCGCAATGCAGGCCTACCGGCTCCGGTTTCTCACGGTGAAGTACGGCCTTCAGGAGGCGCCCTCAGCGGTGCTCGTCCGCGTCGGCGCGGACGAGGTCCGCGGCGAGGAGGACGTCGTCGAGCTCGACGAACTGCTTCGGGATGCACACCTGACGGTAGAGGCCGGGTCGGATGACGCCACGGACGAAGCCTGACGAGACGCGCCACATCGGCTCGGGGCGGAAGATCGGCGTGAGGCATAGCCGGCGACTAACGCGAGTGGTGAGGCGCCACCCTTCCGACGCCGCTCCGCAGCTTGTGAGGGCCGCCATCCAGTCGCGGGATCACCACCCGCCGCCGGACCGTCATTGCGGCCCGAGTTGCGTCTCTCCGCAAGGCCCGCGACCCCTGCAGCAGGCCCTGGCGCCTTCGGCGACCGAGCACCTCACGCGAGGGGCGGAGCACGGGCCATTACGGGCCATTAGGAGGTGGCGTAGACCGTCGTCGACCGTCGTGAGTTGTCCCGCGATAGGTCGCTCACCTGCGGTGATGCAAGCCAGGGCCTTGCCGGGAATCCCCCTCCTCAGCTTCCCAAGCTGAGAGCGCGGGTTCGATTCCCGTCACCCGCTCCAGTATTTCCGCAGGTCAGAGCGTTGTAGCGGCTCTGTCGGACCTCCCTGGGACCCTTCTGTTGGTCGGCTCGTGCCATCACGTGCCATAGCGAAGAGGCCCGACCATGACCACTGCGACCGCATCTCGACGCCACCGCCGCGCCTCCGGGGCCATCCGCCGACTGCCGTCGGGGAGGTGGCAGGCGAGGTACACCGGGCCCGACGGCGCGCTTCGGACGCTCGGGACGTTCCCGACCAAGGCCGAGGCCGACCAGGAGCTCGCGCACGAGGTGTCTCGGATGGCGCGTGGGGTCTGGCGGGACCCGCGGCTGGGCGAGCAGCCGCTCGGGGAGTGGTTCCGGGGGTGGATCGCGACGCGGGCGAATCTCGCTCCGAGTACGCGGGCGCTGTACGGGCAGCTGCTGGATCGGTGGATCGACGCCGAGGTGCCCGTGGTGGGCGGGGTGCGGCCGCCGGTCGTGCGGCTGGGTGCGCTGTCGCTCGCGTCGGTGACGCCGGCCGCGGTGCGCAAGTGGGACGCGGCCGTGCTGGCCGAGGCGTCGCGGCGGGCCGGTGAGCGGTGGTCCCGGGCGGCATCGACGCCGCAGCGGGTCGGCGCCGCGATCCGCGCGTGGGCCGTCGCGACCGGGAGGCCGGTCGCCACGACCGGGCGGATCCCGACGACGCTGCGCGAGGCGTGGTTCGAGGCGACCGACGGCGTCGTGCAGGACCCGCGTGCGGAACGTCGCAACCTCGGCCACACCGAGGCCGCCCAGGCCCACCGCCTGCTCCACACTGGCATGGCCCAGGCGGTGTCCGACGGTCTGATCCCGGCCAACCCCTGCGCGATCAAGGGCGCCAGCCAGCGCGACTCCCGGCATCGCGCCGAGCGCCGTGTCCTGACGCCCGACGAACTCTGGGCGCTGGCCGACGCGATGCCCGAGCGGTACCGGGCGGCAGTCGTCGTGTTGTCGTTCCTCAGCGGCCTGCGCGCCGGCGAGCTGTTCGCCCTGCAACGCCGCCACGTGGACCTGGAGGTCGGGACGGTGCGTGTGGACCAGTCGCTGGCGCGGCCGGGCGCGGGCGGCGGAAGGTTCTCGTCGACGAAGTCCCGGGCGGGAGTGCGCACAGTCGCTCTCCCCGCCGTGGCCGTGTCGGCGCTGGTAGACCACATGACCCGGTTCACCCCGGCCGGCCGCGACGCGCTGGTGTTCGGCACGAGCACGGGCCGCCCGCTCACCGGCGGCAGCCGCACCACGATGTTCGCCCGAGCCCGCCGCACGATAGGCCGCGACGACCTCATCTGGCACGACCTTCGCCACTCCGCAATGACCCTGGTCGCCCTCACCGGCGCGACCCTCCCCGAGCTCATGCAGCGCGCAGGCCACTCCACGCCGCGCGCGGCCCCTCACTACCAGCACGCCGCCGACGACGCCCAGAAACGGATCGCTGAGCGCCTGGACCGCGCCCTCGAGAGTCCCCCAGCGACCTCAGACGGCCGATCTCGCCAGCGGCAACACGCGAGGCGGGCGTAGTTCGGAGCCGGTACCGACACCCGTGATCACCGCGTCAGCAACCCCGCGCTTCGCCGCCACACCGATTCAGGGCCCTCACGTATGCGCGCGTCTCACGGCGGCGGGCACCCCGCGTCAGGGACGCCGAGTTGCCCACTGCGGCCCACAACTCAGGTCGCGGGACCTTGCGGTCTCCGAAGAACGTGGCGCCACTGTCGGCGCTGCTCACTAACCTCCCTGCTAACTCACCCGTTAGTCGCGCGGCGTCTCGTCCCCCGTCGACTACGCTAAGAGAGCGGCGCTGCGGGTTGGACTATCCACAGCCTGTGGACGAACCTGGCGTTCGAGAGGAGACCTGAATGCCGTCGGCCAACGACGTCGCATCCGTCATCCTCGCCCGATCGGGCCCTTGGAGCGACGCGATGCGTCTGCAGAAGTTGCTCTACTACGTTCAGGCGTGGCACCTGGCGGTCACTGACCAGCCCCTCTTCCCTGAACAGATCAAGGCCTGGAAGGACGGCCCGGTAGTCCCGCAGGTCTGGCATGCGCGGAAGGAGCCGGCTTCGAGGCGCGCCGCCGAGCAAACCGCCGAGAGCGTGGAGCTGGATGGCTTCACCTCCGACCTTGTCGACCTGGTGATTGCCGAGTACGGCTCGATGTCCGGGGAGGAGCTCAGCGCCCTGACGCACGTCGAGCAGCCCTGGATCGAGGCGCGGGGAGGCCTTGCCGACGGGGAGGAGTGCCGCTCACCCATCAGCGTCGAGTCAATGGCGTCGTACTACCGTCGCGCCCGTCGTCTTGGGGGCCGTACGGCGGTTGATCTCGCCGCCGGTGGCATCCACCTCCCGGGTCAGGCATCGGAGCACCCGGATGTGGACGCGATCATCGATGGGCTCGGCGACGAGTATGACGACCCCGGTGATGACCCCTGGGGCGGCGCGAACCTCCACGACACCAAGCAGTTCGAGAGCGAGAAGGTCGGCGAGACGCCCCGGCGTTCGTACGCGAGCCGGTGACCAGTGGCGTGGCTGCCGGTGCGAGCCGACGGCCGGACCCGGACCGGCACGTGTTGGTCCTTGACTGCAACATCTACCTCGACGTCGCCCGCGCCGTCGGCCCGCCGTTTGCCTGGGACCGGTTCGATGCGATCGTCGCGCGGATGGCCCGGGAGCCAGTACCGCACCCCGCCGGCCAGCACATGGACTCGCTCCGCGTGGTCGCGATGTGCACCTCCGGGGTGTTTGCCGGCGATGAGCCTGTCGAGGTGTGGACCAATGCGCACATCGAACGAATCGTTCTCGGGAAGGCGATGCAGTCCACGACGCCAGACCCGGAGACGGGCAACCGGGGGCTCGGTTGGAGCAGAGACGACGCGGAGACACTGACAGGGGTCCTCATCAGTGACCTCACCGGTTGGTCAAGCGGCGGGACCCTCGGCTCGAGTCACATGCCAGACGGCAACCCTCCTCTTGATCACGAAGATGGCATGGTCTACGGCGCCTGCCGCCGGCTCGCAGGCGACGACCCCCTTGCCCGCGTGTACTGCGTGACGCGTGACCGCGACTTCCTCAAGCGCTACCAGGAGGGGGAGCTGGACGCGCGCAGCAAGGTGCTGACGCCCGCGAAACTCGTCGCCGCGATGCGCACCTTGCGCGGCAAGTACGCAATGAAGGCCATGGTCCATCCTTCCTGAGCCGAACGGGAGGATCCCCGCATCGCGCAGGTGCAAGACGCGTCGCCGCTCGTCATCGCACGCGGCGACTCTTTTCAGCCGTGGCGACGGTCTCTGCGAAGTGCGTCAGGTGAGGTCCTCAGCGAGCATCGCCTCGCACGCGGCTCGGAGTCGCTCGAGCGGCTTGCCGATCGTCGCTCGGACGATGACCACGTCAAGCTTGTAGTAGTGGTGCCCGATCAGGTCGCGCATCCGGGCGATGTCGGTCCACGGTACGTCGGGCCGTTGGGCTGTCAGTTCGCTGGGCAGCGCCTTGACGGCCTCGCCGATCGTGAAGACGTGGAACTGGATGGCGGCCAGAACAACGTCGGGCAGCTCGTCATCCTCCGTGTGCCGCCGCCCCACGGCCTCGGCCTGATCGATCGCCGAGATCGCAGTCAGGATGTCGGCCAGCCGCTGCTCACTCGATCGGCTCACAGCGGCACCGCCTCAGCAAGCGCCGAGTCCGCGACAGCCGGCGCCAAGGCGCTGGCCGGCGCGACGTCAACGCGCTCGCCCAAGAGCGCCGACAGTTCATCCGCGATCGCCCCGAGCGGCAGCAGGCCACGCTCGTGCACGTCGAGGTCGACGAGCAGGTCGACGTCCGACTCAGGTCCGTCCTCGCCTCGCGCAACCGACCCGAAGACCCGGACATTCGAGGCGCCGTGCTTGTGGGCGATGCGGCGGACGCGGGCTCGGTTCGCGCGCAGCTTCGCCATCCGAGGGGTACGGACGTCGAGGCGACGCGACGAGACCTCGGCGTTCAGCTCCAGGCGCGCCCCCATCGCCGCGAGCAGCCGGTCGAGTGTCTCGACGGAGGGAGAGTTGGCGCCGGACTCGTAGCGCGACACCGCCGGCTGCGACGTCCCGGCACGCGCCGCCAGGGCGTCCTGGCTCAGGCCGGCCGCTTCACGCCTCGTGCGGATCAGGGTCGCAACATCCACGGAGCAACCATACCGTTAGAGGTATGGGCGCGCGACAGACCTGGCCTCGATGACGTGGTCCCTCACGTCAAGTTGCCCGCGAATTGGTGAGCGCGTGCCTCACGTAATGGGCTCTTCGCGGTTCGTGGTGAACCGGCCTGCTGGGGGTGTTCACGCGGCGGTCTTCGCTGCGCTGGTCAGGAGGATACGGGTGCGGTAGTTGCGGGCGTTGCGGAAGCCGCGGCCGGTCCGCTTGATGTTCTTGATCGTGGTGTTCGCGGCCTCGGTGCGGGCGTTGGTCACGCCGGTGACGATCAGGACCTCGATCGCCGGCCACCAGGCGCAGATGGTGTCGTAGAGCCTGTCGGTCTCGACCATGTTCGCGGCCAGCACGTAGGTGCCCAGGCGCATCTTCTCGGTGTGGGCCTCGGCCAGGGAGCCGGCGTGCAGCAGGCGGCGGACCTGTTCCTTGATGCCCCAGGCGGCGCCGAGCTCGTCGGTCGGGTCGTCGGTGCGTAAGACCCGTCTGGGCTCTCCACTTAACCGGAGTTGTGCAGGTGGGAGTGCCGCCATGGCCGGTCGGGTCGGGGGCGTTCGAGGCTGGGTGGGTGTCCCGTCGCGCCGGGCGGGATCGGCGATGTTGGGCGTGGCCGGGGTCGTTTGATCAGCTCGCGGTAGCGCACCGGGTCGTGGTCGACGGCCAGCTGCAGGACCCGCATGAACACCAGGCCGCGGTTGCGTGAGGTGCGGCGGTTGAACCGGAACACGAACTCGTTCAGGTAGCCGGGCAGGTGCTCGCTGTCCACCGCTCCTTGGTGGGTGCACAGCAGCCATCGCTTGGCCAGCGCGGCGATGCGGTGCACGCCGGGCAGCAGTGCGCCGGGATCCGCACCGCGGGCGAGCGCCGCGCGCTGGCTGCGCCGGTCGTGGACGTATCCGGCCGCCTCGATGCCCAGGTAGCCGGCCCACCCGTCGGTGATCACCGTGGAGCCGGCCTGGACGTGGTCGGCGATGAACTGGTGCAGCGTGGCGGCCGTGGCATCGGCGATGACCGCCATCCGGCAGCGGCCGAAACCCCCCGGTGACGTCACCTCCACGGCCACGCAGACCAGCGCCTTCTTGGCCTTGGCCCGCCCGCCGGCAAGGCCCGGCTCCTGGCCGCCGATGAACGTCTCGTCCACCTCCACCCGCCCGAGAGCCGATCGCGGCCCGGGCGCACCAGCACCGAGCGCAACCGGTGCAGCATCGCCCACGCGGTCTGGTACGAGCCGATCTCCAAGGTCCGCTGCAGGCTCAGCGCGGAGATCCCGTCCTTGGCCGTCACGAACGCCCAACACGCGTTGAACCACACCGTCAACGGGGTGCGGGTCCGGTCGAAGATCGTGCCCGCCGTCACCGACGTGCGATGCGAGCAGCCCGCGCACATCCACCGGCCGTCACCAAGGCGCCAGCCACCCGCGTACCCGCACTGCGAGCACACGAACCCCTCCGGCCAGCGCAGCCACTCCAGGTAGTCCCGGCAGCCAGCATCCGAGGAGAACCACGCCAACAGCTCACCCACCGAACCCGGGTAGTCCCGACCGGCCCTGGGCATCATCACACCCCAAACCTACTCCGGTTAAGTGGAGAGCCCAGATGGCGGAAGCCCTGCCGGCGATGGCGCCGGGCGCGGTGTGGGTGCAGTCCTCGACGGTCGGGGCGACCGGCACCGCGCGCCTGGCGGCGCTGGCCGGCGAGCACGGTGTGGGTCGCCGAGGAGCCCGGGCCGGCGTCGCGCCTCAAACCCGTCACCAACGCCTGGATCGCCATGCTCACCGCCGGGGTCGGCCAATCGATCGCGACTCCTTGCGCTCCCGGTGGCGGTTCACCTTCCGCCGTCGCGTCCCCGACGCCCGACTGGCCCTGCGGGAAGGGCCGATCGCAGCCGGCGCTGCCGCGATGGCCGCCCTGATCGACCTGGCGTGCGAGACCCGCGACGTCGACTACTTCCGTTCCGACTGCCCGGTGGCAGCGGGTGGCCGCTGCGCGGCTCATCCGGTGGGAGTCCCCGTACGGGTGGACCCGCCGGGCGACGGCAGGATCGCCGGCGGCGAGAGCGCGTTGGCTGACGTCCTCGCCGGGATGCTGCCCGTGCCGGACGCGTGGGTGACGTTCGGCACGGGCGGTAGACAGAGAGACGAACGCCGATCGGTAGCGCGGCGACCCGACGATGTGTAGCGCAGCAAGGCGACGCTTTGGAGCCTAGGAACCAGACGATCTGTAGCGCAGCGGTCCACGGTCGCGTAGCGTCGTGGTCGTGGAGAGCCACTCTGCTGCACCCCTGTACGAGCGCAGGGTCGTCGACGACGAGCTTGACGAGCTGTTCGCCGGGCTGCCCGCCATCAGCCTCGACGGCCCGAAGGGCGTGGGAAAGACCGCGACCGCCATGCAGCGCGCCGCCACCTCTTACCGCCTCGATGACCCGGCGATCTTGGAGATCGTCCTCGCCAACACGAAGAGCCTCGTCCGCGGCACGGAACCGATCCTGATCGACGAGTGGCAGCGCTGGCAGCCGTCATGGGATCTGGTCCGCCGGGCCGTGGACGACCGCTCCGGCCCCGGTCGGTTCCTGCTCACCGGCTCCGCCTCGCCGCGCGCGCCTCAGACACACTCGGGTGCCGGGCGCATCGTCACGGTGCGCATGCGTCCGATGACCCTCGTCGAACGTGGGGTCGAGACACCGACCGTCTCGCTCACGCGGCTCCTCGACGGGACGGCTGAGATCCGCGGTGAGACGCGGGTGGGGCTTCGTGACTACACGGATGAGATCGTGGCCGGCGGTTTCCCCGGCATACGGTCGCAGTCCCGACGGGTCCAGCGCAGCCAGCTCGCGGGCTACGTGGCACGCATCGTCGACCGGGACTTCGACGAAGCCGGTCAGCAGGTGCGCAACCCGCAAGGCCTCCGGCGCTGGATGACGGCATACGCAGCCGCGACCGGAACGACCACCACGATGGAGAAGATCCGCGACGCCACCACCGCGGGCGACGGAACACCGCCGGCACGCTCCACCGTGCAGACGTACCGCGACGTGCTCGAGCGCATCTGGATCGCTGACCCGCTGCCGGGCTACGTGCCTACCATGTCGCGGCTGAACCGGCTGACCACGTCGCCGAAGTGGTACCTGGCCGATCCAGCCCTTGCCGTGGCGCTGCTCAACGTCACCCCCGCCAAGCTTCTCGCCGGCGGGGAGGGGGACGTGGTGATCCCACGGGACGGCACCCTGCTCGGCGCACTCTTCGAGTCGCTCGCCGCACTCGAGCTGCGGGTGTTCGCCCAGGCCGCGGAGGCCGAGGTGGCGCACCTGCGCACCAAGACCGGCGACCGCGAGGTCGACTTCCTCGTCGAGGGCCATGACGGACCGGCGGTGGCTTTCGAGGTGAAGCTGGCCGAACTACCCGACGCGCACGACGTGCGGCACCTGATCTGGCTGAAGGAGCGGCTCGGCGAGCGGCTCGTCGACATGGTGGTCCTCACGACCGGGTCATACGCGTACCGCCGCACGGACGGCGTCGCGGTCGTCCCGCTCGCACTGCTGGGACCCTGAGGTCGCCGCGGACCGTGGATGCCGCCGCAGGGTAGCTGGAACGGTCCCCTAGCCCAGCAACCAATCGACCACTCCAGGTTCACAAGCTCGGTCAGGGCCACTGCGAGTCGGGGAGCGCTTGGGACGTGCCAAGCGGCCGCCTGAGTCGCGGCCAACGCCGGCCACCACAACGGTCGCCACGACGGTCGCCACGACGGTCAGCTCGGCTGCCCACCCGCCTGCTGGGGTCGAGCCCTCCCGCCGAGCGAGCCGAGGTGCTCGGCCAGCCCGGGATAGGAGCTGTCCTCGGCGAGCACCCGTTCGAAGTCCTTTCGCGCCAGCGCGAGCTTGCCCTCGGCGACGTAGGTCTGCCCCCGCTCGACGAGCGCCCGGTGCCGCAGCGCCGTGGGGCGGGAGCGCACGCGCAGCGCCTCCCTCAGCGCCTCGCGCGACGCCGTGCGGAACCCCAGCTCGCGCAGGGCGGCACCACGCTGGATGAGCAGGTAGGTCGATGGGTCGTCGTCGTTGGTCAGGCCGTCGGTGAGAGTGACGACTTCCTCCCACCGAGCCTGGGCCGCGTACAGTTCGGCGAGGGACACCGCCGTGACCGTCGTGGGCGCCAGCTGCTCCACGACGTGCACCGCGGCGGCGAGGTCACCGGCGCGCTGGTGCAGCTCCGCCAGCGCGAGGCCGATCGTGTCCCGGTCCAGCGGCAGACGGACCTCGATGCCGTCGGCGATCTCGAGGTCCATCGCCACATCCGGCAGATACCTGCGGACGAACGGGTCGGCGGCCGGGTCGTACCCCACGGAGAAGGCCCACGCCAGCAGTTCCCGCGCCCTCGCGTCGGAGTGCTGGGGTATTGCCAGCAGGACGGCTTCACAGACGGCGGCGACCTGCTGCGCCTCGGGATGGTCGACGACCACGGCAGGGAGCGCTGCCGGGTCGTGGTCCCTGACGAGCGCACGCCACAGAGCCTTCTCCCACGCCGGGGCGAACATGCCCGGTCTCGGCGCGGACGGCGCCCGCCCAGGAGCGCCGGCCGGTGCGGCGCCGGGAGCCCACCCGTGGACGCCTGGACGCCCGGACCGGCGCGCCGAGGGCAGCGTCGTGGTCGTCACGGAGGAGACGCCCGTGCCGGGGATCCCCACGGTCCGGGTCACCCGCCCCGAGGAGTTGACGGACACCCGCGCACCACGGACCCCGGCACTGACGCCGAGCCCTCGTGGTGTCACCGTCATGCGCACGCCCGGCATGAGCGTGAACGACTTCCGTACCCGAAAGCCCACAGCGGCACCCTCTTCCGGCTGTCCCAGTATCGGCGCACAGCGCCACCGCGCCGAACGTGCGGGCCCGCGGACGTGGGCGAGGAGATGTGGACGCCGCGGAGGAGCTGTGCCGATCAATGGTGACCCGTCGCGGCGTGGTCAGGTCCCGACCGCAGCCGCCATCGGCCGCCAGGCCGTCAGCACGTGCTCGGCGGCCGACCCCTCGGGAAGCGGCACGTCGAACGTCGCAACACCGGCCCGGAGCGTGACGACGCCGACATCCCGGTAGCGCGGGTGCTCGGCGACCGTCACCTGCCCGAGGCGGGCCAGCGGGATCACCGTACGGGCCAAGGAGTGCACCGGCGCGCGGCCCCGCATCAGCCAGTACCGGCGGCCGAGGATCTGCAGCTCGCCGCCTCCGGAGCACACCAGGCCGCCGTGCAGCACCATCGGGCGCAGGCGGTGCAGCAGCTCGGTGGCCGTCCCGGTGCGCACCGGCTGGACGGACCGGCGGCCGTGCGCGGCATGCAGCACCAGGTCGGGCTCGTGTGCCTGCACGTTGAGGTAGAACGTGACCAGGTCGACATCGGCGTCACCCAGCTCCCGCAGCGCAGGCACCGGGCGCGCGGCCCCTGCCGTGAGCACCGACACGGGGCCGCCGGGTCCCGCGGCGCGACGGGCCGCCTCGAGGGCCGGCTCGCGGATGCTCGCCAGCAGCCCGTTCACCGTGTCCCTCGACGAGGCGTTGTACCCGAACGACACCGCGCCCTGCGCCAGGGTGTGCACGGTGAACCGGCCGTCGAGCAGGTCCACGCTGTCGGTCAACGCGGCGATCTGGTCGTAGCCGACCGTGGTGTCCGTGTACCCCGTGCCGTGGCGGCTCAGCACGGTCAGGCGCTCGGGCCCGGCCACGACCAGGTGGTCGTACAGGTCCATGCCCGGGTCGGCGTCCCGCCGGGCGATGCTCCGAGGGACCTTGACCACCATCCGCGCCGACGCGAGGTCGACGGGATGGTCACGGAACAACCGGGGCACCTCGTGCGGATCACGCACGGGCAGGATCCACGGACCGAACGCGTCGTACTCGACAGCCTCGTCGGGCGAGATCGTCATGGTCGACCTCCCATCACAGGCAGCGCCGCGGACATGAACTTCGTCCGAGTACTAGACGACCAGGCCGAAGGCCTCGGCGCCAGGGCCCTCCGTCCCTCGCCGTGTTGTGGGCCCGCCACCCGAACCTGCACACCCCGCCTGGTGGGTGCGGCGCCGCTGGACCGGTGACGCGGGGGCCTGCACCGATCCAGCGGCTCGTCGGGGCGTGCTCAGGGGATCAGCACGGCCCGGCCCTGGACCTGGCCGGCGGCCAGGCGGGCGAACACGTCGTTGATCTCGCTCAGCGGGTGCTGCTCGATGGTGGAGACCAGACGACCGGTCCTGGCCATGGCCAGGACCTCCTCCAGCTCGTTGCGGCTGCCCCAGTTGCTGCTGGTCGCCGTCGCCTGGGTCGGCAGGGAGAAGAACGAGAACGGGAACGACCCGCCCGCCAGGCCCACCAGGACGAACAGGCCCTGCGGGCCCAGCGACGACGCAGCCAGCTTCATCGTCGCGTCGGCCCCGACGAAGTCGAGCGCGACGGCCACGCCCTCGCCGTGGCTGGCGGCCTTGATCTGCTCCATCGCGTCGGCGTCGGCCGGGTCGACCACCTGGTCGGCGCCGAGGTCCAGCGCGAGGCGCCGCTTGTCCGCCGAGCTGTCGACCACGACCACCGTCGCCGGGGAGAGCAACTTGAGGAACTGCAGCCCGTACTGGCCGAGCCCACCGGCGCCAACCATCACCGCCGTGGTGCCGGGCACCAGACGCGGGAGGGTCTTCTTCACCGCGGAGTACGGGGTGAGGGCCGCGTCGGTCAACGGGGCCGCGAGCGCCGGGTCGAGGTCGCCAGCGGCCAGCAGGTGCCGGGTGCTCGGCACGATCATGTACTCCGCGTAGCCGCCGTCCGGGCCGATGCCGCCCCAGCGCATGGTGTCGCACAGCTGCTCCTGGCCGCCCAGGCACAACCGGCAGTGGCCGCAGCCCCACCCGCCGAACACCACGACGGGCTCACCCATCTCGACGCCCTCGGCACCCTGACCGATCGCGTCCACCCACCCGGCGTTCTCGTGGCCCAGCAGCGCCGGGAGGCGAACCGGGATCTCCCCCGCCCGGACGTGCAGGTCGGAGTGACAAGCACCCGACCCGCCGATGCGCACCCGGACCTCGCCGGGGCCTGGCTCCGGGGTGGGGACCTCCTCCATCACGAAGTCACCGCCGAACTCGTGCAACCGTGCTGCCTTCATCGCCCTACCTCTTCCTCGAGGTCGTGCCGCTGTGACCTGGTGACGGTATACCGCGGGGCTGTCCGGCAGCAGGGGTACGGACAGCCTCTTGCGCACGTCGGTTACGCTTCCCTTGCGGGGAGCAACCACTCAACGAGGAGCATCTGATGACTGGAAGACTCGAGGGCAAGGTCGCCCTCATCACCGGGACCGCAGACGGGCAGGGGCGGGCGGCAGCGCTGGCCTTCGCCGCCGAGGGCGCCAAGATCGTCGGCTGCGACCTCAAGGCGGAGCCGGCCGAGAAGACGGTCGAGCTCGTGCGGGAGCAGGGCGGCGAGATGGTGTCGATGCAGCCGGTCAACCTGAGCAACGAGGAGCAGCTGCAGCGCTGGCTGGACTTCGCCGTCGAGCAGTACGGCGACTTCGACATCCTCTACAACAACGCCTCGGGCGTCCGTGGCGGCACGATCGAGTCCCTGACCCGCGCGGACTGGGAGTTCGACATGACCAACGAGGTCACCATCCTCTTCATGGCGATCCAGAAGGCCCTGCCGGTGTTCAAGCGCAAGGGCGGTGGGGTCATCCTCAACACCGGTTCCGTGGCAGCGATGGTCGGCTCGGCGATGCCCGGCAACGTCTCGGGCAACCTGGTGCACAACGTCGCCAAGGGTGCGGTGCTGCGGCTGAGCCACAACCTCGCGGTGGAGCTGTCGCCGTGGAACATCCGGGTCAACGCCGTCTCGCCCGGGTTCATCGACACGCCAGCCACCCGGTCGCTGCTCCAGGCCGGCATCAAGGGCCCGGTCGAGGAGTCGCTGCTCATCCCGCGCATCGGCCGGCCGGAGGACATCGCCATGGCGGCGGTGTACCTGTGCTCGGACGAGGCGTCCTACGTCACCGGGACCAACCTCGTCGTCGACGGCGGCTGGGTTGCCGGCGGCGGTCTGGGTCGCCCGGACCCGAAGATCGAGCAGATCTTCGGCGAGGTCATGCAGAAGCTGGCGAACGCTCCCACCGCCTGACCAGGGCCGCTCGTCGGTTTGACCGCTCGGCGGCCGTCGCAGCACACGCGACGGCCGCCGAGTCATGTCAGCCCAGGCTGAACAGCGGGCCGACGACGACCAGCCCGAGGTCGCCGCCGAGGTGCGCGAACAGCGCGAAGAGCGCGAGTGCCGCACCGCCCAGCGCCATGTCCTTGAAGAACTGCGTCTGCTCGTTCACACGCATCTGCGGGTCGGTGACCGTCCAGAAGTTGTGCATGATGAGCGCGGTCGGCAGCAGGAAGACGACGAGGAAGAGCGCGCCGAGATCGGGCCAGATGCCGACCGCCACCATGAGCGCGCCGACGATCTGCAGGGCGCCGGTGAGAGGAACCATCACGCCGGCCACAGGTACCCCCTTGCTCCCCGCATAGCCGGCCATCATGGATCGCTGGGCGAAGTGCCCCGAGCCTGAGACGAGGAACACGACCGCGAAGAGCACGCGGCCGATGAGAACCAGGACGTCCACACTGTCCTCCTGTCTGGTACTTACTGCTGGTAAGCGGACGTCGGCACTCTACGCGACACGGGCGACGAGGAGAACAGCGGGTCAGCCGGACGACGCGAGTCCTGCCTCGCGGTCGAGGAGGGCCTGCTTGACGGCCACGCCCCAGGCGAAGCCACCCGGCCTCCCGTCCGCCTGCCGGACGCGGTGGCACGGCACGAACAGCGCGGGAGCGTTGGCCGCGCAGACGCCTGCGGCCGCCCGGACGGCCGTCGGGACCCCGAGGGCGGTGGCGAACGCCGCATAGGTCAACGGGCGACCCGCCGGGACCGTCCGCAGCAGCGCCCAGCCGCGCATCTGCAGGGCGGTGCCCACCTGCCGTACGGGCGCGGTGAGCACCGGGCGGTCATCGCCGGCGTAGTAGGCCTCGACCGCCGCGACGAGATCCTCGTCCCGGCCGGACCGCACCACCTCCGGACGTGCCGGCCCGCGCAGACGCGCGAGCACCGCGTCGACGTCGTCGGTCCAGCCGGAGGCGAGCACGGCGCCGGCATCGTCGGCGAGCATGGTGAAAGGGCCGTCCGGGGTCGCCAGCGTCCGGGCGACGCCGGTCCGAACGGGCCCGCCGGCACCGGCGCCCGGGGTCCGGGCCGACGGTCGGGTCGCGGGTCGGGTCGCGGGTGCCATGGCCGTCAGGCTGCCACGTCGTGCAGGTGGTGGGCGGCCTCGCGCAGGGCGTCCTTCGTGTCGGGGACCGGACGGACGGGCTCGGGCGGAGTGGGTTCGCCGGCCCCTGCGGCCGGCTGGTGCTCGGCGGACACGGCAACACGCTACCGGCACCTGGAGCGGACAGCGGCAGCGCGGCGACCGCCGGGACGGGTTTACTGGTGCGACGCACCGTTCAGCGCCCGCGCCCGCCGGGCCGGGCAGCCACCGAAGGAGCATCATGCGCCGCGCCGTGTTCCGCCTGCACCACGCCATCGCGGTCGCTGCCGTCACCGCGTTGGCGGTCGCCGGATGCTCGGCCGGCAGCACGTCCGGGGGTGGCGCGTCCGGGCCGTCCGGGACCGGCCGTGACCTGACCGTCGCGCTGACGGCCGCCCCCGCCAACCTGGACTTCACCCGCAGCGCCGGCGCCGCCATCCCCCAGGCCCTGCTCACCAACGTCTACGAGGGCCTGGTCCGGCTGACCTCGGCCGGTGAGATCGTCCCGTTGCTGGCCACGGCATGGACCGTGAGCGAGGACCGCACGGTCTACGACTTCACCCTGCAGCAGGGGGTGACCTTCTCCGACGGCTCTGCGTTCACCGCCGACACCGTGAAGTTCAGCCTGGAGCGGGTGGCCACCGACTGGACCGCCAACGACCCGGCCGCCATGGCCGTCGTCGCCGGCGTGGACGTGGTGGACGCGACCCATGTCCGGGTGCGGCTGTCCCGGCCGTCGAACATGTGGCTGTTCGCCATGACCGGCCCGGTCGGGGCGATGTTCACGCCGACGGGTGTCGGCGACCTGGCGAGCACGGCCGTGGGGACCGGCCCGTACGTGGTGGACAGCTGGACCCCGGGGGTGAGCCTCCTGCTCGCCGCCAACCCCACCTACTGGGGCCGGCCGGCTGGCGTCCAGCGGGTCACCCTGCGGTACTACCAGGACGCCACCGCCTCCGCCAACGCCCTGCTCGCCGGCGACGTCGACATGATCGACGGCCTCGGCAGCCCGCAGCTGCTCGACCGGTTCACCGCCGACCCGCGGTACCAGGTCATCGAGGGAGCCAGCACGGGCGAGGTGACACTGGCGATGAACAACCAACGCCCGCCGTTCGACGACGTCCGGGTGCGCCGCGCGGTCATGCACGCCGTCGACCGCCAGGCCGTGATGGACACCGCCTACGCCGGGCACGGCACGCTCATCGGGTCGATGGTGCCGCCCACCGACCCCTGGTACGACCCCTCGCTGACGGATCTGTACCCCTACGACCCCCAGCAGGCGCGCACCCTGCTGGCCGAGGCCGGCGCCAGCCACCTGACCGTGGCGTTCGACGTGCCGAACCTGCCCTACGCCACGGCCGCCGCCCAGGTGGTCCAGGCCCAGCTCGCCGACGTGGGAATCGACGCGCAGATCCACACCCTGGAGTTCCCGGCCGTGTGGCTCCAGCAGGTGTTCACCGACCACGACTACGACCTGTCCGTGATCAGCCACGCCGAGCCCCGCGACATCACCGTCTTCGGCAACCCTGCCTACTACTTCGGTTACGACAACCCCCAGGTGACCCAGCTGCTCGCCCAGGCCGATGCGGGCGACGAGGCCGCGTTCGTCGCCGGCATGCGGCAGGTCGCCCGGACGATCGCCGAGGACGCCGCGGCCGACTGGCTGTTCCTCCTGCCGCGGCTCGTCGTCGCCGACGCCGGCCTCACCGGCATCCCGCAGAACCAGACCAGCCTGGCGCTCGACCTCACCCGGGTCGCCTGGTCCTGACCGGTCCACCCCCGGCCGGACGGTCCCGCCGGGCACGCTCGCAGGGAGGTCGCGCCGCGTGACTGTGCAGGTCCTGCGCCGCCTGGGGGTGTTCCTGCTCACCGCCCTCCTTGCCTCCGTCGCGGTCTTCTGGCTACTGTCCGTGCTGCCCGGGGACCCGGCGCGAGTCGCCCTCGGCGTGCAGGCCTCGGCCGCCGACGTGGCGCGCGAGCGCGCCGCGATGGGCCTGGACAGGCCCGCGGTGGTGCGGTACCTCGACTGGCTGGGCGGCCTGCTGCGCGGCGACCTGGGCGCGTCAGTGGTGACCCGGCTGCCGGTGGGCCCCGAGCTGGGCGACCGCATGCAGGTGACCGCTCTGCTGGTGCTCGCCGCGATGCTCGTGGCCGCCGCGGTGGCGATCCCGCTCGGCACGCTCGCCGCTCTGCGCCACCGGCACCTCGACGGCGCCATGCTCAGCGGGCTGAGCCAGGTGGGGGTGGCCGTGCCCAGCTTCCTCGCCGGGATGGTGCTGGTCACCGTCTTCGCGGTGCGGCTCGGCTGGTTCCCGGCGGGCGGCTGGGTGGCGCCGGCCGACGGCCTGGGGGAGTTCGCCCGGCGGATCGTGCTGCCCGCCGTGGCGCTGGGCGGGGTGCAGGGCGCGATCCTCAGCCGGTACGTCCGGGCCGCCGTGCTCGACGTCCTCCGGGAGGACTACTGGCGCACTGCGCGCTCGGTGGGGCTCACCCCGCTGCGCGCCCTGGTGCGGCACGGCGCACGCAACGCCGCGATCCCCGTGCTGGCCGTCACCGGGGTGCAGCTCGCCGGTCTGCTCGTCGGGGCGGTGGTCGTCGAGCGGGTGTTCGTCGTGCCCGGACTGGGCAGCTACCTGCTGGACAAGGTCGGCGAGCGGGACATGGTGGCGGTGCAGGGTGCCGTCATCGTCCTGGTGCTCACGGTCCTGGTGATCACGCTGGTCGTGGACCTGCTCACCACGCTCGTCGACCCGCGGCTGCGGAGGACGACGTGACCGCGGGCGCGGCCGGCCGGGTCGACGCCGTTGCCGGCCCGGCGGCCCGGCCCCGGCGCACCGACCCGGCGCTCGTCCTCGGCGCCGCGATCGTCGCACTCGTCGTCGTGGCAGCGCTGGTGTCCCTGGTGTGGACCCCGCACGACCCGATCCGGGTGGTGCCGGCCGAGCGCCTCGCCGGCCCCAGCCTCGCCCACTGGCTGGGCACCGACCCGTACGGGCGGGACATAGCCTCCGGCATCCTCGCCGGCTCCCGGGTCGCCCTGCTCGTCGGCGCGGTCGCGGTCGGCATCGGTGCGCTGCTCGGCGTGCCCACGGGGGTCGTCGCCGGGATGCGGGGCGGCGCCGCCGACGTGGTCCTCATGCGCGGCACGGACGTGCTGCTCGCCTTCCCGGCCCTGCTGCTGGCGATCCTCTTCGGCGCCGTCTGGGGCGCCTCGACGCTCACCGCCGCGACCGCGCTGGGCATCGGCTCCGCGCCGTCGTTCGCGCGGGTCGCCCGTGCGGCGACGCTGCAGGTGATGAGCCGCGAGTACGTGCTGGCCGCCCGGGCGGCCGGGCGCCGAGCCGACCAGATCGCCCGCCGCCACGTGCTGCCCAACATCGCCGGCGTCGTCGTCGTGCAGGCGTCGGTGTCCGTCGCCCTGGCCGTGCTGTCCGAGGCGGCGCTGTCCTACCTGGGCTTCGGCACCCGACCGCCCACGCCGTCCTGGGGGCGGATGCTGCAGGAGGCGCAGTCCTACCTGTACGTGCAGCCGCTGCTCGTGGTGTGGCCCGGGCTGGCCATCGCCCTCGCCGTGCTCGGCTTCACCCTGCTCGGCGACGGCCTGCGGGACCGGTTCGACCCCCGGATGCGGGTGGTCCGGTGACCGAGCCCAC
Organism: uncultured Actinomycetota bacterium; assembly: GCA_963703555.1. GTDB lineage: Bacteria > Actinomycetota > Actinomycetes > Actinomycetales > Cellulomonadaceae > CAVPEV01. The sequence goes on from CAVPEV010000005.1 coordinate 31,790, forward strand.
CCTCCTGGTCCGCGACCTGCGCGTGGCGTCCTCGCACGCGGAGCTGGTGCACGGGCTGGACCTGCAGATCGGCCCCGGGGAGCGGGTCGGCCTCATCGGGGAGTCCGGCGCCGGCAAGTCGGTCACCGCGAGCGCGATCATGGGCCTGCTGCCGGAGTCCCTGCACGCGGACGGCTCGGTCCGGCTGGCCGGGGTGGCCCACGAGCTGCTCGGCGCGCCGGAGCGGGCGATGAGCCGGCTGCGTGGGCGGGCGATGTCCATGGTGTTCCAGGAACCGATGACCGCGCTCGACCCGCTGATGACCGTCGGGCGGCAGGTCGCGGAGGTCATGGTGCACCACCGCACCCAGCCGTCGCGCAGCGACGCCCGGCGCCGCGCGGTCCGGCTGCTCGCCGACATGCACCTGCCCGACCCGGGACGTGCCGCGCAAGCCTTCCCGCACGAGCTGTCCGGCGGGCAGCGCCAGCGCGTGCTGCTCGCGATGGCCCTGGCCAACGACCCGCGACTGCTGGTCTGCGACGAGCCGACCAGCGCGCTGGACGTCACCGTGCAGGCGCAGGTGCTCGCCCTCATCGACGACGCCGTCCGGGCCCGGGGCACGTCCCTGCTGTTCATCACGCACGACCTGGGCGTGGTCGCCGGGGCGTGCGAGCGCCTGCTCGTCCTGCGGGCCGGCCGGGTCGTCGAGCAGGGCCCGGTGGAGGAGCTGCTCACCGCGCCCCGGCACCCGTACACGCAGGCGCTCGTGCGGGCCTACGAGCTGGGGGACCAGCCGGCGGGCGGCCGAGGCGGTGCACGGCTCGCACCGGACGCCCGGCCCCATCAGGTCGTCGCGACCGAGCCTGCCGAGCAGGTGATCGCGACCGAGCCTGCCGAGCAGGTGATCGCGACCGAGCCTGCCGAGCAGGTGGTCCCGACGGCGCGGCCGGGCGCGGTGGCAGGAGTCTTCTCCCCGGCCGGTGCCGACGCCCTCATCGTCGTGCGGGACCTCACCCGGACCTATGCGGGCGGCGGACGACTGCTCGGCCGGTCCCGCCGGCACGTCGCCGCCCTGCGGGGCGTGTCCTTCGACGTGCGGGCCGGGGAACGGTACGGGGTCGTGGGCGAGTCCGGGTCCGGCAAGTCCACCCTGCTGCGGCTGCTGTGCGGGCTGGACCGGCCCACGTCGGGGACCGTCCGGGTGGCCGGGATCGACCCGACGAGCGCCCCCCGGTCCCAGCTGCGCACGTTCCGCCGCGACGTCCAGATCGTCTTCCAGGACCCCAGCGGGTCCCTCGACCCCCGGATGCGGGTGGGGGACGTGGTGGCCGAGCCGCTCGGCCTGTCCGCCGGCGCGGCCCGCGAGCAGGTGGCCGCTGCCCTCGCCGCCGTCGCCCTGCCCACCGGCACTGCGGACCGCTACCCGCACGAGTTCTCCGGCGGCGAGCGGCAACGGATCTCCCTGGCCCGCGCGCTGATCACCCGGCCGCGGGTGCTCCTGGCCGACGAGCCGGTGAGCGCCCTGGACGTGTCCGTGCGCGCCCAGGTGCTGGACCTGCTCATCGACCTGGTCGACCGGTACCGGCTCACCCTGGTGCTGGTGTCCCACGACATGCACGTGGTCCGCCACGTGTGTGACACCGTGGTGGTCATGCAGGACGGACGCATCGTCGAGGCCGGACCCACCGCGGTGGTCTACGACTCGCCCCGCCATCCCCGGACCCGCGAGCTCGTCGCCGCCACGCCGACGATCGAGCGGGCGCTCGCCGCGCGGGCCGCACGGTGAGCGCCGACACAGGTTCCGCCGGCCGCGACCTCGGCGGCATCACGGACGTGCCCGGCATCCGGGTGGGGCAGGTGCAGCGGGTCGGCGACGGCTGGCTGACCGGGGTGACCGTGGTGCTCGCCCCGCCCGGCACGGTCGCCGGCGTCGACGTCCGCGGCGGAGGTCCGGGCACGCACGAGACCGACGCCCTCGACCCGCGCACCCTGGTGCCGACCGCCGACGCCGTGGTGCTCACGGGTGGGTCCGCCTACGGCCTGGTCACCGCGCACGGCGTGCAGCGTTGGCTCGCCGAGCAGGGCCGCGGGTTCCCGGTGTCCGCCGTCCCCGGTGAGGTCGTGCCCATCGTGCCGGCGGCGGCGATCTTCGACCTGGGCCGGGGTGGCCGGTTCCATGCGCACCCCGATGAGCAGATGGGGTATGCGGCCGTGCGCGCCGCCGACTCGTCCGGCGACCGTGCGCCCGTCGCGCGGGGGTCCGTGGGCGCCGGCACGGGGGCCGCCGTCGCCGGCCAGACGCACAAGGGCGGCGTCGGCACCGCCGCGATGCGCCTGCCGGCCCCCTGGGACCACGTCGTGGTCGCCGCGCTGGCCGTCGTCAACGCGTCCGGGGTCCCGGTCTTCACCGGTGCGCCGAGCGATCCGGGCGCGCCGACCACGCCGCCGCCCGTGGCCCCGGCGGCTACCCGTACGGTGCCGAGGTCCGAACCCTCGCCCGCCCCGCCCAGCCCCTTCAACACGACGCTGGCCGTCGTCGCCACCACCGCCGACCTCGATCCCGCCGAGGCCTCCCGCACTGCCATCGCCGCACACGACGGGATGGCCCGGGCGCTCGACCCGGTCCACACGCTGGCCGACGGCGACACGGTCTTCACCCTGGCCACAGGCTCGAGCCCGCTGCCGGACCGGGCCGACCGCGCCGCCCGGGTGGGTGCTCTCATCGCACTGCAGGCTGCGGCGGCACGAGTGGTGCAGGAGGCGATCCTCGACGGCGTGCTTCGCGCGACACCGGTGACGACGCCCGCGGTGGACCTGCCGACGTGGCCCACGACGGGCGCGGACCGCGCGGACAGCGCCGGTGCACCCGGGCCGACGGCGGGCGACGCCCGGACGACCTGACGTCTCGTGCAAGGATGTCAGCATGCCCAAGATCATCGGCGGGTCGCTGCAGGAACACCGTCGGCAGACCCGTCGGCGACTGTTCGACGCGCTGGGCACCCTCATGGAGGAGCGCGGCTTCGACGCCATCACGTTCTCCGACATCGCCGCGACCGCCGGGGTGGGCCGGACCGCGGTGTACAACCACTTCCCGAACAAGGAGGCGCTGCTCCTCGGCTTCGTCACGCATGAGACGGAGCAGTACGTCGCACGGCTGGAGGACGCCCTCGCCGAGGTCGACGACCCGGTCGATCAGCTGCGCACCTACGTGCGCATGCAGGTGACCCTGCGCCCCGCCTACCACCTGCCCGGCCCGGACGTGCGTTCGGTCCTCTCCCCGGCCGCGGCCGCCCGGCTGCGGGAGCACGCCGCGCTCGTCGAGCAGGTCCTGCGCCGCATCCTGGTGGCTGGCATGACCGCCGGCGCCTTCGCCCCGCAGGACGTCGCCGCGACGGTGCCGCTGGTCAACGCCTGCCTGGTCGGCCGAGGCCTGCCGACCGCCGAGGGACCTGATCGCGACCACGCCATCGAGGCCACGGTCCAGTTCGTGCTGCGCGCCGCGGGCGCCTCGTGGGCACCGGCACCCCGCCGCTCGGACGGATCGGACGCGACCGCCTGCGCTGCGGGATGAAAAGCCCACGGCTCGGCACTGCGGGGCACCCGCGTGCCGCATGATGAGGCGCATGCCGGCCGACGAGGGCACGGGGGTGGGCGACGACTCGGCCACCTTCCGGACCGTCGCTGCCCTCGCCCATGAGCTCGAGTCCAGCACCACCCTCGACGAGGTGGCCCGGATCGGGGCCCACGGCGCGCGCGCGGTGCTGGACGCCCGCTGGTGCGTCATCGACCGGGTGGAGCAGACCACTGCCGCGCTCGTCGCCGTGGCGACCGCCGGTGCGGAGCCGGACCCGGCGCTGCGCGCCGAGCAGCGCGCGACGAACCAACCGACGCTGGCGCGCCTGGTGCACCAGCGCACCGGCTGGCTCGTGCACGTCGATGGAGAGGGCACCGTCACCGACGAGATGCGCGAGCTGCGCCGGCTCGGCGTGCGCTCCGCCCTCGGCGTGCCGATCCTCGTCAACGGTCGGCTGCAGGGTCAGCTGCGGGCCGCGCGGGCAGCCGACCGGCCGGGCTTCACCGCCGACGACCTGGCGATCGCCACGGTGATCGCGGCTCTGGTCGCCGGTGCGATCGCGCGGGTGGACCTGGAGGCGCAGGTGCGCCACCTCGTCGACGAGGACCCCCTCACCGGCCTGGCCAACCGCCGCGCGATCGACCGGGCCGCCGAGTCCGCGCTCCGTTCGGGCGAGGAGACCTGCGTCGTCATGTGCGACGTCGACGGCCTCAAGCGGGTCAACGACGAACTGGGGCACGACGCCGGGGACCAGCTGCTGCGCACCGTCGCCGACGTGCTGCGCCGGGTGCGCGACCAGCTGCCGGGCTCGGTGGCCGGACGGATCGGCGGGGACGAGTTCTGCGTCGTCACCAGCGGCGTCCCGCGCGACGTCGTCATGGCGACCGTCGCCGACGTCCTCGAGCTGTTCCCGCTGCCCAACGGGTCGTCGATCTCCTACGGCATCGCCTCGGCGCTGGGCAGCGAGGAGTCCCCGCGCAGCCTGTTCCGGCGTGCCGACGCGGCCCAGTACCAGGCCAAGCGGGCCCGGGCGATCCGGTGGCAGCAGCGCGTGCAGCGCGAGACCGACCGCCGCGCCACGGTGCAGCGCGTGCTGTCCGCGGCGATGACCGGGATCGCCGCAGCCCCCTCCTCCGCCGTCGTCGCTCGGCTGAGCGCGCTGGCCGGCACGGCGACCGAGAGCCTCGGCGGCGGCAGCTGGGCAGTGCTCGCCGCAGCGGACGCGGACCAGCCGGCCGCGGTGGCCCGCGGCGGGGCACCCTCGGTGACCAGCGCTCCGCTGCACACCATCACCGTGTCCCACGGCCCGTGGACGGTCCAGGTCGAGGCCCTCGGCGAGCCCGACGCGGACCTGCTGGCCATCCTGCAGACGCTGGTCGACGTCGCGGTGCTCGGCGCGCACTGACCCGCACCCGCCGGCAGCCCGGTGGCCCACCCCCGGGGAACAGGTTGGCGTCGGCGGCGGGGGCGGCGGCGGCCGCCCGACACCCGGCTGCCTTACCCCAGCGCCTCCGGCAGATCGGCGGGCTCTCCGAGCACGTGTTCGGAGAGGAAGGCGAGCACCACCTGGTACCAGACCTTCGCATGCTGCGGGGACAGCACCCAGTGGTTCTCGTCGGGGAAGTACAGGAACCGGTGCGGGCTGTGGCCCTCGTCGTCGGCGGGCAGGCCCGAGGCGCTGAGCAGCTCGTACCACAGCCGCAGGGCCTCCCCGATCGGCACCCGGTCGTCGTGGTCCCCGTGGATGACGAGCATCGGCGTGCGGATCTCGGCGACGGACCGGTCCGGGCTGTTGGCCCGAGTCATCTCCGACGTCATCTCCCGCTGCCAGGAGTACGCGTCGTCCGTGGTGCGGGCGAACTGGTCCAGCGCCCACAGGCCTGCATGCGTGACGACGGCAGCGAACCGGTCGGTGTGCCCGGCGATCCAGTTGGCCATGTAGCCGCCGAACGACCCGCCCATCGCCGCCGTTCGGGTCGCGTCGACCTCGGGCAGGGCGATCGCGGCGTCGGTGGCCGCCATGAGGTCGGTGAACGGTGCTGCACCCCAGGCGCCCCAGCCCCGTTGCACGAACTCCTGGCCGTACCCCACGGACAGTGCCGGGTCCGGCAGCAGCACCGCGTAGCCCCGGGCGACCATGAGCCACGGATTCCACCGCCAGGACCAGCCGTTCCACGAGCTCAGCGGCCCGCCGTGCACCCACAGCAGGAGGGGTGCCGGCCGGGCGGCGGACGCCCCCTCCGGCAGCGCCAGCCAAGCACGGACGCGGGCTCCGTCCGCGGTGGCGGCAGCGATCTCCGTCAGCGTGCCGGGCAGGTCCGGGGCCGGCGCAGGCGCGGGCAGCGGCTGGGCCTCCACGGGCGCACCCGTGGCAGCCGCGCGGGCCAGGTCGACGCGCACCGGGTGCTCCGGCGCCAGGTAGGAGGTGCGCAGCGCGTAGGCGGTGGCACCGTCCGGGGCGACCCGCACGTCACTGAACGCCGCATCGTCGGCGGTCACCCGGGTCACCGTGCCGTCGGCGGCGTCGACCCGGAAGATCGGGGCCCGGCCGTCGTCGTCGGCGACCACCAGCAGTGCCGCCGAGTCCGGCATCCACACGACGCTGGACGGCCAGCGGTCCCACGCCCCGGTCAGCTCCCGGGCGCCGGTGCCGTCGAGGCGCACGACGCCGAGGCTGACGCGCGGGGCGCGCTGCGGGGTGGACAGGGCCTCCCGCAGGTAGGCCACGGTGCGCCCGTCGGGGGAGACGACCGGGTCACCGAGGTCGGCGTCCGGGTCGTCGAGCAGGACCCGGTGCACCCCGGTCGCCACGTCGACAGCCACCAGCCGGCTGCGCATGCTCGCGCGGGGGCCGTGCACGCGCCAGCCCGTCACCGCCGTGCGCCCGTCCGGGGACAGCACGGCCGAGGTCTCGCGCAGCGCCTCGCCGGCGTCGGGCGTGATGTCCCGCAGCGCGCGGCGCGACTCGTCAGCGGGCACCTCCGCGGCCGGCCCGGCCCCGGGACCAGGACCGACGTCGGCCACGAACAGGTGCCGGGACGCCGGGCCGAGGTCGTGGTCCCAGTACCGCACCGGAGAGGAGCTGTGCAGGATGGCGCTGACCTTCGTGTCCTTGCGCAGCCGCCGGAGCCGGTCGTCGTCGGCGTCGCCGTGCGCTCGAGGCAGCACCTGCGAGCCGACCAGCACGACGTCCGCCGCCCGGGCGGCGCAGGCGTCGTCGACACCAGCGCCGCGCCCGGCGAGCAGCCGAGGCTCGCCGCCGTCCCGCGGGAGCAGCCACAGGGCGGACACGGCGTCCTCCACGGGGTCGGCCGCCGCCGGGTCGGGGCGGGCGGAGGTGAACAGCAGGTCGCCGGACGGTGTGAACGCCGCACCGGCCTCACCCTTCGCCGAACGGGTCAGCCGGCGCGCCGGACGGACACCGGTCGGGTCGACCTCCCACAGCGCGGTCACGTACCGCGTGCGCTTGGCGTCCATGGTGGCCACCGAGGTGACCAGGCGGGTGCCGTCCGGGGACAGCTGCAGGCCGGACAGTCGGGGCAGCCCGACGTAGGCGTCGAGGTCGTGGAACGGGGTCGCAGCGGCGGGCTGCGGGGCGTCGGTGGTCACGTGCTCCGTCCTACCACGGACCCCCGACGGGACCGCCCGGCGTGGTCCGAGCGTCCGAGCGTCCGAGCGGGCAGGGCTGCGCGCCTGGGACGGGCCCGGCCCGGGTGACTGCGACCGCTGCGCCGCCCCCGTCAGGCGGTCGGCGTCCTGGCCCGGATGATCGCGCCGTGCAGGCCGCTGCCCGCCTCCACCTCGTGGGTGAACGTCACCTCGGCATCGACGAACCCGGCGTCCGCCAGGCCGGCCAGGTACGCCGCACGGGACAGCGCACCGGCAGCGCAGGAGGCGTAGTCGCCGAGGGCTGCCCGGTCGGCCGCGCTGAGCCGGTCCTCCGCGACGACGTCGGAGATCCCGAGCCGCCCGCCCGGCACCAGGACACGCGCGATCTCGCGCAGGACGGCCGGCTTGTCCACCGACAGGTTGATGACGCAGTTGGAGATGACGACGTCCACGCTGGCATCCGGTAGCGGCACGTCCTCGATCCGCCCCGCGCGGAACTCCACGTTGGTCGCCCCCGCTTCGGTCGCGTTCGCCCGGGCCAGCTCGAGCATCTGCGCTGTCATGTCCACGCCGTACACGTAGCCGGTGGGCCCGACGCGGCGGGCGGACAGCAGGACGTCGATGCCACCACCCGATCCCAGGTCGAGCACGCGCTCGCCTGGGTGCAGGTCCGCCACCGCGGTCGGGTTGCCGCAGCCCAGGCTCGCCAGGTACGCGGCCTCGGGGAGCACCTGAACCTGCTCGGGCGCGTACAGGCCGGCGCCGAACGGCCCGGAGGACAGGCCCACGATCCCCGGCCCGGTCCCGCCGTCGCAGCAGGAGGAGGAGGCCGCTGCTGCCGCGGGGCCGCTGCAGCAGCCGGCCGCAGTCACCTGCAGGGCGACGGCCGCATAGCGGCTGCGCACCTGCTCGACGAGCTCGGCGTCGGACAGCGGTGCGGGCATCGAGAACCTCCGATAGATCAACGATGGTAGATGCGACAACGGCAGTGTATCGACCGGTCGGCGGCTGTCACCCGCCGTCCGGGCGTCCCGCGTGCTGGTCGGCCTGCGGACGTCCGCCTGCGGCGCGGCCCGTCGCCGGGTCCCGGGAGGCCAGGCCGGTGAGCATCTCGTTGTACGCGTCGAGCTCGACGTCGCCGTCACGGTCGACCCGCCGGTCACGGCGGCGCGCGGTCCGCTCGTCGTCCCGGGCCCACTGGGTGGCGACCACGATGGCCACCAGCAGCGTCGGCAGCTCCCCGATCCCCCAGGCGATCGCCCCGCCGCGCTGCTGGTCCGCGATCGCGCTGAGCCCCCACGGGCGGCCCAGCAGCCCGAACCAGTCCGCCACCAGCAGCGACTCGCTGGACATCAGCGCCACCCCGAAGAAGGCGTGGAACCCCATGGTCGCCAGCAGCAGGAGCAGCCGCTGCGGGTAGCCGGGACGGCGCGGACCCGGGTCGATGCCCATGAGGCCGTTGACGAACAGGTACCCGACCACGCAGAAGTGCACGACCATGACGTAGTGGCCGACGTGACTGGTCAGCGACCAGCGGAAGAAGTCGGTGTAGTAGAAGGCGATCATCGAGCCGACGAAGTTCACCGCGGCCACCAGCGGGTTCGCCAGGAACCGGGCCCACCGGCTGTGCACCAGGATGAGGATCCACTCCCGCGGGCCGCGTGAGGCGTCCCCGCGCAGCGCCGCGCTCCGCGCGGGCAGCGCGCGCAGCGCGAGCGTGACCGGCGCCGCCAGCACGAGGAACAGCGGCAGCACCGTCGCCAGCATCATGTGGTCGAGCATGTGGGCGCTGAACAGCACCTGCCCGTAGACGGCCGGGCCGCCCGAGGTGGCCCAGAGAAACAGCAGCATGCCCGCCACCCAGGACACCGTGCGGGTCCACGGCCAGGAGTCGCCGCGCCGACGCAGCCGGCGGGCCCAGCGCAGGTAGACGACGATTCCGGCGACCGCGGCGAAGGCCAGTACCGGCTCCCACGACCACTCGGTGAACCACCGGGCCCCGGTCGGCTCCGGGGGCAACGGCGCCCCGGTGACGATCTGGGCAGCCGTGGGGTCGGCCGGGGGCGTCTGGGGCACCGGCGGCGCCGTGCCGGCCAGCGCGACCGCCACCCCGGAGACCGCCCCCATCACCGCGAGCTCGACGGCCACCAACCGCCAGAACAGCCGGCTGCGCACCGGGTCCTGGCGCAGCCGGCCGATGACCACCCGTCGGTGCACCAGGCCCAGCCCGCCCAGCACGGCGAACAGGACCACCTTGGCGGCCAGCAGCCCGCCGTACCGGCCGGCCAGCCCCTCGACGCTGCCGACCCGGACCACGCCGTTGACCACGCCCGACACCCCGACCGCGGCCAGGCACCAGCCGGCGGTCGTCGAGTAGCGGGCCACCGCCGGCGCCAGGTCCGGCCCGAGCCGCCGGTGCAGCACCGCGAGCGCCGCCAGGCCCCCGATCCACACGGCCGCACCCACCAGGTGCAAGGCCATCGCCGAGGTGGCCAAGGTGTGGCTGGCGGTGCCCGCGGCGTGGCCGGTCTGCGCCTGCTGCCACAGCGCGACCAGCGCCAGCGCACCGGTCCACCCGGCCCCCGTCGGGGTCTGCACGAGCAGCGCCAGCGCCGTGACCACCGCCGCGACCGCCGTCACGGCGGCCAGCGCCTGCCCCAGCTCGATCTGCGTGACGAACAGCCCGAGCTGGCGGTCGAACGTCTCCGCCGCCGGCGACTGCCCGGCCACCGACGCGTAGGTCAGCACCAGGTGCACGACGCTCAGCAACGTCCACGCCCCGGCGGCGCCCGCCGCCAGGACCAGGCTGCTCGGGTAGGCCTCACCCAGCCCACGGCCCGCGGCCCCTGCGCGCCGGGCGCTGGACGCCCGACCGGGACGCGGACGCGCACCGTCGCCGGGCTCCCGACGCGGCAGCACCCCGATGGCGAGCACCAGCGCACCGACCGTCAGCGCCCCGGCGAGATCGGTCAGGGTCGCCGAGACCGGCAGCCCCCACCGCACCAGCGCACCGGGGTCCGCCAGCTGTCCCGCCCGCGCCGCACCGGAGAACACCACCCCGGCGAGCACCGCGACGAGTCCCCCGCCGACCAGCGGCGCCAGCCTGGCCGGCGCCGACGCACGGCCCGGATGCACCCGGCAAGCGTAGGTGTCCCGAGTCGGGCCGGTGTTCCGCGGCCCGGCTGCGCCGGGTACCAGGTCCGGCTGCGGACACCCGTGCGGTCGACGGGCGGGCCTGTCACTCGACCGGCGGCGCAGCACCTGAGGCAGCCGGAGCCCGCAACTCCGCACATCCCAGCGGCGTGATCCGAGAACCGCCCGAGCACGATCGACGGCACCGCGACCCGGTGGACTGCCACCGGCCGGTGTCGCCCACGCGCTCACCCCCAGACGAGCGCCTGCGCCGGCTCGGCCAGCACCGCCGCGACGTCGGCCAGCACCCGGGCGCCCAGCTCACCGTCCACCAGGCGGTGGTCGATGCTCAGCGCCAGCTGGGTGACGTCCCGCGCCTTGATCTTGCCCTTGTGCACCCACGGCTGCTGGTGGATGGCACCGAACGCAAGGATGGCCGCCTCCCCGGGGTTGAGGATCGGGGTGCCGGTGTCGATGCCGAAGACGCCGACGTTGGTGATGGTGATGGTGCCGTCCGACATGTCCGTCGGCGAGGTCTTGCCGGCGCGCGCCGTCTCGGTCAGCTCCCGCAGCGCGAGCGCGAGGTCCTTGAGCCCGAGCCGGTGGGCGTCCTTGATGTTGGGCACCACGAGGCCGCGCGGGGTCGCGGCAGCGATGCCGAGGTTGACATAGTGCTTGTAGACGATCTCCTGGCTGGCGTCGTCCCAGGACGCGTTGATCTCCGGGTGCCGGTTCACCGCGATGAGCAGCGCCTTCATGGCGATGAGCAGCGGCGTGACCCGGACGTCGGCGAACTCCCGGTCCGCGCGCAGCCGGTCGACCAGCCGCATGGTCCGGGTGACGTCCACGGTCTGGAACACCGTGACGTGCGGGGCGGTGAAGGCGCTGGTCACCATCGCCTCCGCGGTCCGCTTGCGCACCGATTTCACCGGCACCCGGGTCTGCCGGCCGTCCGCGGAGACCGTGCCGGACGCCAGCCAGGGCGCGTCGTCCCCCGGGTAGGTGGCCAGCTCGCGCGCCTGCCCTGCCGCGGCGTAGGCGAGCACGTCCTCGCGGGTGACGATGTCCCCCGGTCCGCTCGGCGCCACGGACTCCAGGTCGATGCCCAGGTCGCGGGCCAGCTTGCGGACGGGCGGCTTGGCCAGGGACCGCACCCGCCGTGCGGTGGCCGGCGCGGTGGCCGGCGCGGTGGGGGCAGCGGTGGCCGGCGCGGTGGGGGCAGCGGTGGCCGGCGTGCGTGGCCGACGGGTCGACGCGGCGCCGGACACCCCGTACCCGACGAGCACCGATCCGCCCACCTCGGCGGACGGCGTGGGTGCGGGCGCCGGTCCGGCCCCACCCGACGACGCGACCTGGCCGGACGACGCGGCCTCGCCCGACGACGCGGCCTCGCCGACTGGCGCCGCCGGCTCGGCCGGCGCACCGGTCGGGTCGGTGTCCACCTCAAGGATCGGGGTGCCCACCTCGACGGTAGTGCCGGCCTCGACGAGCAGCCGGGTCACGACTCCCGCCCACGGGCTGGGCAGCTCGACGACGGACTTCGCCGTCTCGATCTCGACGATGGTCTGGTTGACCTCCACGCGGTCGCCGACGGCCACGTGCCACTCGACGATCTCGGCCTCGGTGAGACCCTCGCCGGCGTCGGGCAACGGGAACTGCTGGAACGGGCACCGTCTCTCCTCCGGTTCGCCGAACGCAGGTCAGTAGGCCAGGGCACGGTCGACCGCGTCCAGGACGCGGTCCAGCCCGGGCAGGTACTCGTGCTCGAGCTTGGCCGGCGGGTACGGCGCGTAGAAACCGCCGACCCGCAGCACCGGCGCCTCGAGCTGGTAGAAGCAGTGCTCGGTGACCCGTGCCGCGACCTCCGCCCCCGCGCCGTGGAACACCGGGGCCTCGTGCACGACGACGCACCGACCCGTGCGCTGTACGGACGCGACGACGGTGTCGGTGTCGATCGGGGAGATCGCCCGCAGGTCCACGACCTCCAGGCTGTGGCCCTCGGCAGCGGCCACGTCGGCGGCCTTCAGCGCCGTGGCGACGGTCGGGCCGTAGGCGACCAGGGTCAGGTCGGTACCGGGGCGCAGGATGCGGGCCCGGTCCAGGCCGGAGGCCTCGGGACCGGCGCCCGGCTGGTGCGGCGCGGGCACCGGCGACGCGACGTCGACGTCGCCCTTCTGCCAGTAGCGCGACTTGGGCTCCAGGAACAGCACGGGGTCCGGCGACGCGATGGCCTGCTGGATCATCACGTACGCGTCCGCCGGGTCCGACGGGCTGACCACCCGCAGGCCGGCCGTGTGCGCGAACAGCGCCTCCGGGGACTCGCTGTGGTGCTCCACCGCGCCGATGCCCCCGCCGTAGGGCATCCGGATGACGACAGGCACCTGCAGCCGGCCGCGGGACCGGTAGTGCATCTTGGCCAGCTGGGTGGTGATCTGGTCGAAGCCGGGGAAGACGAAGCCGTCGAACTGGATCTCGCACACCGGCCGGTAGCCGCGCAGGGCCAGCCCGATCGCCGTGCCGACGATGCCCGACTCCGCCAGCGGGGTGTCGACCACCCGGTCCGCGCCGAAGTCCTTCTGCAGCCCGTCGGTCACCCGGAACACGCCGCCGAGCCGGCCGATGTCCTCGCCCATCAGCAGGACCTTGGGGTCGTTCTCCAGCGCACGACGAAGTCCCGCGTTGATCGCCTTCGCCAACGTGATCCTCTCGCTCACCGTGCCCCCCCGAACGACGCCTCGTAGCCGGCGAACCAGTCGCGCTCCTCGTCGACGACGGAGTGCGGGCTGGCGTAGACGTGCTCGAACATCGAGGCGGTGGTCGGTACCTGCCATCGCACGCACCTCGATGCGCACCCGCTCGCCCAGCGCGTCGGCCTCGGCGTCCAGCTCGGCCAGGAAGTCACCCGGCGAGCTCGCCGGCCGCCGTCGAGGTTCGCCCGCAACCGGTCGATCGGGTCGCGCCGCCGCCAGAACTCCTCCTCGGCTCGCACTGCGGTAGCGGGTGGGGTCGTCGGACGTGGTGTGCGCACCCATCCGGTAGGTGAGCGCCTCGATGAACGTCGGGCCACCGCCGCTGCGGGCCCGCTCCAGCGCGTCGGCGGTGACGGCGTAGCACGGCCAGGACGTCGTTGCCGTCCACCCGCACCGCCGGGATGCCGAAGCCGCGGCGCGCGGTCGGCGAGCGGCACCGCGGCACTGGCGCGTGGTCGGCTCGCTGATCGCCCACTGGTTGTTCTGGCAGAAGAAGACGACCGGGGCGTGGTTGACCGCGGCGAAGACGAGCGCCTCGTTGACGTCGCCCTGGGACGTCGCGCCGTCGCCGAAGTAGGTGACCACCGCGGTGTCGCGGGCCGGGTCGCCGGTGCCGACCAGGCCGTCGCGCTGCACGCCCATGCGCGTACCCGGTGGCGTGCAGCGGGTGCGCGCCCGACGACCAGCGTGTACAGGTGGAAGCCGTGCTCGTTCGGGTCCCAGCCGCCGTGGTCCACGCCGCGGAACTGCCGGAGCAGGTCGAGCGGGTCGACGCCCCGCACGAACGCGACACCGTGCTCGCGGTAGGACGGGAAGACGTGGTCCTGCGGAGCCAGCGCGCCGAGCGGACCCGATCTGTGCGGCCTCCTGGCCGAGGCTCTGCACCCACAGGCCGAGCTCGCCCTGCCGCTGCAGCGCGGTTGCCTCGGCGTCGAACCGGCGGACGAGCACCATGTCCCGGTACATCCCGCGCAGCTCGTCGGCGGTCAGGTGGGCCACCCGCGGGGAGTAGCGGGCATCCTCCTCGCGGGTCCCCGCGGGGGTGAGCAGCTGTACCAGGTTCTCGTCGGAGAGCGGACCGGTGGGGATCACGCAGGCCTCCTTCATGCGGGGTCGAGGTCGTGCCGGGGCGAGGCTCGCGACCGGGTCGCGCTCCCACGGTGGGACCGGCCTGAGCAAACCTACGCCAGCGTAGGCTACGGAGCCGTAGGTCGCTGGGCGATCCAGCGCACAACACCGGGCGGCGTCGGTTGTGGGGTGCGGACAGTCACCACGGCTGCACGCCTCCACCTCCCCGCCGGCCCGGACGGGTCGTGTCGACGTCCATGGCGGCCAGTCTGGCGGTCGGCCAGCCCGCCCGCAGCCGCTCGACCGCTCACGGGCCAGGTGAGATCCGGTCCTGCTGCACGCCTGCTGTACGCCGCGGCACGCCCGGGTCACCGCGCGAACGGTGCGGTCACCTCGAGCAGGCGGTCGGTCGCCTCGGGCTCGCCGACGCTGACCCGCACGCCGTCGCCGGCGAACGGGCGCACCAGCACCCCGGCCGTCCGGCACGCATCGGCCAGCGCCGTCGCCCGGTCCCCGACGCCGAGCCAGACGAAGTTGGCCTGCGCGTCCGGCACGCGGTGCCCCTGGGCACGCAGCCCGGTGAGCATCCGTTCGCGCTCCGCGACGATCGCCTCCACGCGCTCGCGCAGCTGGTCCGTGACGTCCAACGACGCCAGCGCCGCAGCCTGCGCGAGCGTCGAGACACCGAACGGGGTGGAGGTGGCACGCACCCCGGCGACGACGCCCGGCGCGCCGACGGCGTAGCCCACGCGCAGCCCGGCCAGGCCGTAGGCCTTGGAGAAGGTGCGCAGCACCAGCACGTTGTCGTGGCCGGGGAGCACGTCGAGCCCGTCGACGGCGTCGGGGTCGCGGACGAAGTCGACGTACGCCTCGTCGAGCACGACCAGCACGTCCCGAGGGACCACCGCGAGGAACCCGGCCAGCTCGTCCGCGCGCACCGCCGGGCCGGTGGGGTTGTTCGGTGTGCACACGAGCACCGCCCGGGTGCGCTCGGTGACCGCCGCCGCCATCCCCGGCAGGTCGAGCCGACCGTCCGCGCCCACGGGCACCATCACGGCCGTGGCCCCGCTGATCGCCACCGCGATCGGGTACGACTCGAAGGACCGCCAGCCGAACACCACCTCGTCCCCCGCGCCGGCGACGGCGGCGAGCACGTGGCCGAGCACGGCGACCGACCCGGTGCCGACCGCGATCTGCGCGGGCGCCACGGCCATCCGGGCCGCCAACGCCTCGCACAGCTCGGTCGCGTACATGTCCGGGTAGCGGTTCGTCTCGGCCGCCGCCCGGGAGATCGCCTCGAGCACGCTGGGCAGCGGCGGGAACGGGTTCTCGTTGGAGGACAGCTTGTACGCCCGCGCACCCGGGGCGACACGCTCCCCCGGGACGTACGGCGGCAGACAGGCGACAGCGGGGCGGAGGCGGACCTGGGTCACGCGGGTCAGGATGCCACCAAGTGCGCGCGGACCGTGCGGGATGCCAGGATCGGGCCGTGGACTTCGTCGTGCGTGTCCTCGTCAACGGCGTGGCCCTGTGGTTGGCCTCGCTCGTCGTGCCCGGGATGGCCATCGTGGGCGGTGCCGGCGGGCTCGGCACCGTGGGCGTCGTGCTGCTCGTCGCTCTCGTCTTCGGCGTGGTCAACGCGGTGGTCAAGCCGATCGTGCACGTGCTGTCCATCCCGCTGTACATCCTCACGCTGGGGCTGTTCACCCTGGTGGTCAACGCCGGCATGCTGCTGCTCACCGCGTGGATCACCGAGCAGACCAGCTGGGGCCTGCGGGTGGACGACTTCTGGGCGGCGCTGCTCGGTGCGCTCCTCGTCTCGATCGTCAGCTTCGCGCTGTCCGCCGCCACCCGTTCGCGCGACTGACCGTCCGGCCCGCACCGTCGGCCGATCAGGACGCCGCATGCGCGGCGGGCGTCGGCGCGGCGGGCCTCGGCGCGGCGGGCGTCGGCGCGGCGGGCCTCGCGACCGGCCCGGGATAGTCGGTCGGCTCGGCACGGTTACCGCCCCGCGCCCGCTGAGCCGGTTCTACCGTCCCGGTGACGTCGATGACGGTGGCGGTGGTGCCCGGCGGTCCGTAGATGTCCGCACCGACCGAGTCCCGCCAGGCCTGCAGGGACGCGTGCTCGGCACGATCCACCGCCTGCACCGTCCGCAGGTACACGTCGGAACCGTGGGAGGAGCCCAGGCTCGTGCCGGCGGCCCGGTCGCGCGGGTCGGCGGAGTCGGCGAGCTCGCGGCGCACCGTGATCCAGTCCGGCGTGTCCGGGTTCGGCCGGCCGTCCAGCGCCGGCACCGCATCGCTGCTGTGCTCCACGCTGAGCACCCGCACCCCGGGCCGGGGGGAGGCAGTCGCCACCGGCGAGCCGGCGGTGAGCACATGGGTCACCCGGTACGGCAGGGTCGGCGCGGACGCCAGTGCCATCGCCGTCATGCCGCCCTGGCTGTGCCCGACGAGCATGACAGGCTCGTCCTCGCCGACACCGGCGGCCTGCATGGCCCGGGTGACCAGCGCCGTCGCGTCCGACGCCCCGAGGCCGAGCACGGCCACGTTGCTCTCCATGTCCAACGGGTTGCCGGTCGCCGGGGACATCTCCTGCGTGCCGGGGATCGCGACCACCCAGGACGTTGTCCCGTCGGGGTGGTCCAGCCGGGCGACGGAGACCGTCCCCGCGCCCGCCGCCGCTGCGGCGGTCACCGCGCGCATGGCGTCCCCGTCGCCGCGGGGGGCAGGAGCCGGCCGCCGCGGCGAGGTGACGACCCGCAGCCGGTGCGCCGGTTGCAGCATGCGCAACGCGAGAGCCAACCCGGCCGACACCTGCCCCACCGGGTTCGCTCCCACAGCCTGGTGCCCCGGCGCCGCACCCACCAGCCAGCCGGCCACGGCCTGCATGAGCGGCTCGGCGGCCCCGGACCGGGCGATGTCGCCGGTCTGCGGCGCACGGTCCCGCTGCCATGCGGTGAGCAGCATCGCCGGCAGCACGCCCCGCCCGGCGCGCAGCCACGGCGTCGGGTTCCACGCCATCGCGTCCCCCCAGGCGTACCCCGTCGCCGCGCTCCCGGCACGCAGCAGCCCGGCGACGAACCCGTCCGCTCCCGCATAGCCGTCCGCCGTGAGCTCCACCTGCCGGGTCAGGGTCTCGAGCCGGTCCGCGGCCAGGTGCGGCGCGTCCGACCCCGCCCGGACCGCCTCGAGCTCGAGCCGTGCCGCAGCACCCGCCGCGGCGTCCGGGGCGGACCAGGAGGCCAGATACGCCTGCCGGAGGCAGTCGGCAGCATCGCGCAGCGTCTGCGTCGCGGACCGCAGAGCCTGCGCCGCCGCCCGGAGGTCCTCCAGCCGTGCGGCCGTGCCGGCCCGGCCGCCCCGCACCTGGAGACCATCGGTCACGGCAGGCCGCCCGGTCGGCGGGGCGACCCGGCGGACCACCCGGAAGACACCGGTACCAAGGCACCGATCGGACGAGCCGGCCACGGGGAGCGGGCGGGCCAGGCCGGCCCGCCGGCGACCATCCGGTCGTAGCCGGCGAGCGCCGCCCTGGCCTGGCCGAGCAGCACCGCCGTGCGCCGCAGCCGGGCCGCCTCGGCGGACAGTGCGCAGCGGTACCCGTCGGCGGCGTCGGAGACCCAGTCCGCCCCGGATGCCGACACGAGCAGCCGCCGCGCCTGCCCGACGAGGTCTTCGGCGCGACCCAGAGCCGGCCCGGCCGGCGGCGCCCACCCGAACGTCATGTCCCGGACGGTAGGCGACGACGCACGGCGGCCGATCGGGTGACCTCCGTGGCCCGGCATGACCCGTCCGTCCCGGTGCCCTGGGGGTGGCGCGCAGCCGCCCTCGACTCACGGCCGGTCCGGCCGGCGACCGACCCCCGGCGCGTTCGCGGCTCTGGGAGGATGGTCGCCATGACGACCTGGGACGTGGCCGAGCGCGTGCGGCTGGCTGACGTGACCCCGCCGATCCCGCTGGGCCCGCTCGACGGGCGCTACCGGCCGGTGGTGGCGCCGCTCGTCGACCACCTGTCCGAACCGGCGCTCAACCGGGAGCGGGTGCACGTGGAGGTGGAGTGGCTCATCCACCTCACCTCCCACCACGTGCTGCCGGGCGCACCCGTGCTCTCTGCGCAGGAGCAGGACTACCTGCGCAACGTGGTGGCGACCTTCGGCCCGGACGAGATCGCCGAGCTCGCCGGCATCGAACGGATCACCCAGCACGACGTCAAGGCCGTGGAGTACTTCGTCAAGGCCCGGCTCGCCGCAGCGCCCGCCGTCCTGGGGGAGAGCACGGTGCTGGCGTCCGTGGGCGAGCTCGTGCACTTCGCCTGCACCAGCGAGGACATCAACAACCTCAGCTACGCCCTGCTCGTCCGGTCCGCCGTGCAGCAGGTCTGGCTGCCGGCGGCCCGCGCCCTCGTCGACCAGCTCGCCGCACTGGCCAGGGACAACGCCGACGTCGCCATGCTCGCCCTGACCCACGGGCAGCCGGCCACGCCGACGACGCTCGGCAAGGAGATCGCCGTCTTCGCCCACCGGCTGCGCCGCCAGCTGCGCCGGGTCGAGGACGCGGAGTACCTGGGCAAGCTCAACGGGGCCACCGGCACGTACGGGGCCCACCTGGTGGCGGTGCCGGACGCCGACTGGCAGGCGGTCAGTCGCGCACTTCGTCGAGCACCTGGGTCTGACCTGGAACCCGCTGACCACGCAGATCGAGTCGCACGACTGGCAGTCGGAGCTGTACGCGGACGTGGCCCGGTTCAACCGGATCGCTGCACAACCTCGCCACCGACGTGTGGAGCTACATCTCCCGCGGGGTGTTCGTCCAGGTGCCGGTGGAAGGCGCGACCGGCTCGTCGACGATGCCGCACAAGGTCAACCCGATCCGGTTCGAGAACGCCGAGGCCAACCTCGAGCTGTCCTGCGCCCTGCTGGACACGCTGGCCGCCACGCTGGTGACCTGCCGACTGCAGCGCGACCTCACCGACTCGACCAGCGCAGCGCACCATCGGCACTGCGTTCGGCCACTCGCTGCTGGCGATCGACAACCTGCACCGTGGCCTGACCGCCCTGTCGGTGGACCGTGAGCTGCTCGCCCGCGAGCTGGACGACGCCTGGGAGGTCCTTGGCGAGCCGATTCAGTCGGCGATGCGGGCCGCGGCGGTGGCCGGGGTCCCCGGGATGGATAACCCCTACGAGCGGCTGCGCGAGCTCACCCGTGGCCGGCGGATCACGGCCGAGGACATCCGGGCGTTCATCGCCGGACTCGGTTTGCCGGCGCAGGTGGAGGCCCGCCTGGCGGCCCTCACGCCGGGCACGTACACCGGGCTCGCCGCCCGGCTGGTCCGCCACCTGGCGGACTGATCAGCCGGCGCACCGGGCCACCACGCGGACAGGTCTGGACACCGCCGGGCCGACGCCACGACACTGCTGCCCGATTCGTCCCGTCGTGTCCGGGAGGTGCGCGGTGCCGGTCCTGGTGCCGGTCATGCAGAAGGCGTTGACGCCTGCGGCCGCACAGGGCTACCTCGTCGCGGGGGACGACCGAGTGGCGGGCTACGTCGTCCGTGCCGCCGACGTCGCGTTCGCCTCCACGCCCGCCCAGCTGTACGAGGTGCACGGCCTGGGCTACCCGGGGTCTGACCTGACACCGGACGCCCCCTGGGTCGACGTGCTGCGGTTCAGCTCCGCGCCGAACCTCCAGTACCGGGAGGTGCCCGGCTACGTCGTCCCGATGTGGTGGTTGCGGCACTCCCGGATCACCCCGGGCGCCGAGGTGGTCCGGGTGTTCGCCGATGGCACGAGCCAGCTGCTCGGCCGGTACGGCACGGTGGGCACCGGCTGGACGTCGACCGACCTGGCGGCTCGCCATCCTGGGGCGGCACCGCTGTCCCGCTGCGTGGGGCCGGTCGCGCGCTGGCACGGCGGGTACCTCGACGCCGACGTGGTCGACGACGGACGCACGGTGGTCCTCGCCCTCGCCAGCCCGCCGCTGTCCGAGGTGGGGTTCCGCCGCGGACCGTCCGGCCGGTGGCAGCGCCAGGTGCCCTGGGAGTTCGTCGACGAGCTCTTCGAGCTGGACATCACGGCACGCTGGCGCGGTCTGGGCGTGCGGGTGGTGGACCAGTGGGAGGACGTCGACCGCAACGTCATCGTCCGGGTGGCCCACCTCGGCGACGACCTCGACCGCGCCGAGCGGGTCGGCATGCACCGCCCCGAGCCGGGTGTCTACGAGGCCACGGTGCACGCCGCGGAGCTGACCGACCTGCGCACAGCCCAGATCGTCCCGGACGAGTGGACCCGGGGGCACGCCGCGCAGGAGCGGGCAGCTGCGCACGCGCACCCACTCGCGCCCGATCAGCGCACCGTCGCCTGAGGGCCGGGCACCGGCTGGGCCGGTTTCGCGCGCAGGCCGCGCAGGCGGAGCGGGACCGCTCGGGGCTATCCTCGTCGCGATCGCGGTAGTGGATGGTCGCCGAGACGCCGCCGCCGGCGCGGCGGTCGTGCTCGGTCGCCTGCAGATGGCGGAAGCTCAGGTACTTGTCGTAATTGTCCATCTCGGTGCGGCGCTCAAGGTGCCAGCGCATGCCGCGCCGGTCGGTGAGACCCTTCACCGGCTCCGCCACCTGGAGCGTGAAAGCGTCGGCCCCGTCGCCGTAGCTGACCGCCAGCAAGCGGTCGCCGGGCTTGGCGTTCTCCAGCGCCGCCACCAGCAGCATCAGCGTGAACGCCGCGCCGGTATTGCCGAGGCGACCGAAGAACGGGTCTTGCACCTGCGTCTTGGCATCGAGCC
>CAVPEV010000006.1:0-12455 GCA_963703555.1 uncultured Actinomycetota bacterium
TGCGGGACGAGCACACCCTGCCGCGAGAACCGCGTCCCGACCCGGACCAGGGCGAAGCTGTTTCGGCTCAGCCGGAGGCGACCAGCGTCCTGAGCGGGTCCGACGAGCTCTACCTGGAGGCAGCCGCCACGACGTCGGAGGACCTGCAAGCCCTCGCGCCCCGGGTCGCGGCGACCGTTCGCCGAGACGTCGAAGACGCCGACCCTCGTCTCGATGAGGACATCGCCGCGTGGTTCGCCGACTCCAGCCGGCTGCCCAAGCTGCGCCTGCTCGGTCCCGTGCGCGCCACCACCCGCGGCAAGCCCCTGCTCAAGCGCAAGCCATACATGACCGAGCTGCTCACCTTCATCGCGCTGCACCCGCACGGTGCCACCCCGGGCGAGGTCTCCGACGCGTTCGGGATCACTCCGGCCAAGGTCCGCGAGTACGTTCGGCTCGTGCGCGAGTGGCTCGGCACCAACCCGCGCACCGGGGAGCCGCACCTCCCCGACGCCCGCCTCGCGCGCGGGGCGTTGCACCGCGGAACCGCGGTGTACGAAGTGGTCGACCTGCTCGTCGACCTCGACCTGTTCCGCCGCCTCCGTGGCCGGGGGCAGGCGCGCGGCGCCGACGGCATCGAGGACCTGCGCACCGCCCTGCGGCTCGTCGAGGGCCGCCCCTTCGACGCCCCGGTTCAGCGACGAGCCGGCGGCGGGTGGACCTGGCTCGTCGATGGCGACCGGCTCGACGAGCACGCGGTGGTCGCCGTCGTCGACGTTGCCCACCTCGTTGTCACAGACGCCCTCGCCACAGGCGATTTGGCCGTCGGTCGCATGGCCGCAGAGACAGCGGCTATGGCCGGGCCATTCGAGGAGATCCCGCGGCTCGACCTGGCGGCGGTGGCCTCCGCCGAAGGACGCCACGCCGAGGCGCGCCGGATCGTCCGCGACGAGATCGCGAACCGCACCGACGACGAGGGTGCGCCGCCCGAACTCGTCAGCCGGACCGAGGCGGTCCTGAAACGCCGAACCGAGTGGCTCGGAAGTAGGGCGTCTTGACGCGACGGCATACAAGCGCTGGACGGGCATTGCGCTACCTCGAGCCAGGTACGGACCTCCTGACGGCGGACCTTCCCCGGACAGGCGCGCCTGCTGGTAACATCTGCACAGATACGCAGACGTGGAGGTGTCATGGCTCAGGTCCTGCCATTGGACTCGTGCGAGGTTGTCGCGGTGGATCCCGACAAGGTCGCGCTCGCGCGCGAGCGCATTCCCGGTCTGGATGAGGCGGGGACGCTTGCGCAGCTGTTCAGGCTCCTCGGCGATCCCAACCGGACCCGAATCCTGTACGCCCTGCTCGAGGCGGGCGAGCTATGCGTGTGCGACCTGGCCGCTGTTGTTGAGGTCCCCGAGTCGACGGCCTCCCAAGCGCTGCGGTTGTTGAGGACGGCCCGTGTGGTCGACAGCCGCAGGTCGGGTCGGATGGTCTTCTACCGGCTTGCTGACGCGCACGTGCGAATGCTGCTCGATCTGTCCCGCGAGCACACGCGCCACGACGTGGTGCGCTGATGGGCACGGGGCACAGCCACGGTCCGGCGCCAGAGCACGCTGGCGGCAGGTTTCGCGCGCGCTTGGCCGCAGCTTTCGGCCTCACCGCGGCGTTCTTCGCCGTGGAGCTCACTGTGGGGCTGCTCTCCGGCTCCCTCGCGCTGATCTCCGACGCCGGGCACATGGCCGCCGACGTGGTCGCCTTAGGTGCGAGCTTGGTCGCCACGCGCATCGCCACCCGTCCGGACCGGTCCGGGCGGCGCACCTACGGGTCGTACCGCGCCGAGGTCTTCGCCTCTGGGCTGACGGTGCTGATCATGCTCGGCGTGGGCATCTACGTGCTCCTCGAGGGCATCAGCCGGATCGGTGAGGCACCAGAGGTGACCTCGGGGGCGATGCTCGTGATCGGCTTCCTCGGCCTTGTGATCAACGTCGCCTCCCTGCTGCTGCTCCGCGGCGGATCGAAGGAGAGCCTGAACGTGCGCGGCGCGTACTTCGAGGTGATCGCTGACGCCGCAGGCTCGGTGGGCGTCATGGTCGCCGGCGTCCTGATCATCACGACAGGAGAGCCGGTGTGGGACGTCGTGGTCGCCGTGGCGATTGCGGTCTTCGTCATCGTGCGGGCCGTCACTCTCGGACGACAGGTGCTGGCTGTCCTGGGCCAACATGCACCGGAGGGCATCGACCCCGAGGCGGTCTCGGCTTCACTCGACAGCATCGACGGCGTCGACCAGGTGCACGACCTGCACATGTGGGCACTGACCTCAGGGATGAACGTGGCCACTGCTCATCTGGTGGCCGCGCCGCAGGCGGACCACCACAAGGTCCTGGACATCGCGCGCGATGTCCTGCGGGACCGGTTCGGCATCACCCATGCCACCTTGCAGGTGGAGCCGGCCGACCATCACGGCTGCCAGGACCTCACCTGGTAGGACGATCCGCCCGTTGGCGGCATGCCCGGACGCGGCATAGGAAGAGTCTGCTAGCATCGTCCCGTGACGATCACAACTGGTGATAACGATGCGACCCTCATGGAGCCGTCTGCCGGCGGGGCTACGGCTACGGCGTTGGCGCCAGCGGCGGCGATGTTTCACTCGTTGTCCGACCCGGCCCGATTGGCCGTCCTGCAGCACCTGACCAACGGTGAGCACCGGGTCCGGGATTTGACCGAGCACCTCGGTCTCGCGCAAAGCACCGTCAGCGCACACCTGGCGTGCCTCAAGGAGTGCGGCCTGGTCGACTCCCGCCCGAAGGGTCGGGCGTCGATGTTCTTCCTGACGACGGCCCCGGAGCTTCTCGCGGTCCTCGCAGCGGCCGAGCGGCTGCTGGACGCGACCGGGCACGCGGTCGAGCTGTGCCCCACCTACGGGCTGGACCAGACCGGCGCCCGGACCTTGATGACATCGAACGACAACACCCATCAGGAGAGCACCCGATGAGCGACGCCTGCAGCGCCGACCAGACCACTACCGGCGCGGTCGAGGACGACGATGACGACGAGGTGACCAGCCTCTGGGGTGTCAGCGAGATCCGCGCTGGAATCCTGGCCGGCGCGCTGCTGGCCGTCGCCTTCGTGCTGGGCCTGGGCGGTCAGGACGGGTGGGCGCTGGGCCTGAACATCGCCGCTCTGGCGGTCGGGGCGAGCACCTTCGTGCCCGACACCCTCAAGAAGCTGGCGCGGGGCAAGATCGGCGTGGGCACCCTGATGACGATCGCCGCTGTGGGAGCGGTGATCCTCGGCGAGTTCGCCGAGGCCGCCACCCTCGCCTTCCTGTACTCCCTGAGCGAGGGGCTGGAGGAGTACTCCCTGGCCAAGACCCGCCGCGGGCTGCGCGCCCTGCTCTCCCTAGTGCCCGAGACCGCGACGGTCCGACGCGACGGGATCGAGCAGGTCATCGACCCGGCCGACCTGGCCGTGGGCGACACGATGCTCGTCAAGCCCGGTGAGCGACTGGCCACCGACGGCACGATCCGTACCGGGCGCACCACCCTGGACGTCTCGGCCATCACCGGTGAGTCCATCCCCGTCGAGGCCGGACCCGGAACCCAGGTGTACGCCGGATCCATCAACGGCACCGGGGCACTCGAGATCGAGGTCACCACCACCTCAGAGAACAACTCCCTGGCCCGCATCGTGCACATCGTCGAGGCCGAGCAGTCCCGCAAGGGCACCACCCAGCGCCTGGCCGACCGGGTCGCCAAGCCGCTCGTGCCCGCCATCATGATCGTCGCCACACTCATCGGGGTCATCGGCTCCCTGCTCGGCGACCCGGGCCTGTGGATCCAGCGCGCCCTGGTCGTCCTGGTGGCCGCATCCCCGTGCGCCCTGGCGATCTCCGTACCGGTCTCGGTCGTCTCCGCCGTCGGGGCGGCCAGCCGGTTCGGTGTGCTCATCAAGGGCGGAGCCGCCCTGGAGGCCCTCGGCGCCATCCGCACGATCGCCCTGGACAAGACCGGCACCCTGACAGCCAACGCACCAGCTGTCGTCGAGGTCGCCACCACCACCGGAAACACCCGCGAGCAGGTCCTTGCCCTGGCCGCCGCCCTGGAGGCGCGCAGCGAACACCCCCTTGCCCGGGCGATCCTCGCCGCGGTCAGCACCGTGCCCGACGCCGCAGACGTCCAGGCGGTTCCCGGTGCCGGCCTGACCGGCACCGTCGACGGGCGTCTGGCGAGGCTGGGCCGGCCCGGCTGGATCGAGGCCGGTGACCTGGCCGACCAGGTCCAGCGGATGCAGGAGGTCGGGGCCACCGCCGTCCTGGTCGAGGAGGACGGGCAGGTCATCGGCGCGATCGCGGTGCGCGACGAGCTCCGCCCCGAAGCACCCGCCGTCGTCGCCGAGCTGCACCGCCAGGGCTACACCGTCACGATGCTCACCGGCGACAACACCGCCACCGCCCACGCCGTCGCCGCCCAGGCCGGCATCACCGACGTCCACGCCGAGCTGCGCCCCGAGGACAAGTCCACCCTGGTCGCCGCACTGCGCACCACGGCGCCAACGGCGATGGTCGGGGACGGCGTCAACGACGCCCCTGCCCTGGCCACCGCCGACCTCGGCATCGCGATGGGCGCGATGGGCTCCGACGTCGCACTGGAGACCGCGGACGTCGCCCTGATGGGTACGGACCTGCGAGCCCTGCCCCAGGCACTCGCCGATGCCCGACGAGCCCGGCGAATCATGCTGCAGAACGTCGGGCTGTCCCTCGCCCTCATCGCCATCTTGATCCCGCTGGCCGTGGCCGGCGTCTTGGGGCTGGCGGCCGTCGTCCTGGTCCACGAGCTCGCCGAGGTCGTCGTCATCGCCAACGGTGTGCGCGCCGGACGCACCACGAACCTTCACACGACCAGCGCGGCGACCAGCACATCGAATCCGCAGCCTGCGATGGCTCGATAGCAGCCGTTCCCACCCCGGCCGCCTCCGTCGGGCCGTCTAGGCTCTCGGCCATGCTGATCGCCAGGTCCGTCGCCCTGTTCGTCCTGGCCGCGATCGCTGAGATCGGTGGCGCCTGGCTCGTGTGGCAGGGCGTGCGTGAACACCGCGGCCTGCTGTGGGTGGGCGCCGGGGTGATCGCGCTCGGCCTGTACGGCTTCGTCGCAACGCTGCAGGCCGACGCCAACTTTGGGCGCATCCTGGCCGCGTACGGGGGTGTGTTCGTGGCCGGGTCGCTGACCTGGGGAATGGTGGTCGACGGGTTTCGTCCCGACCGCTACGACGTCATCGGCGCGGCGGTCTGCCTCGTGGGTGTCGCGGTCATCATGTACGCGCCCCGTGGGGCCTGACGGCCGACGACCTTGAAGGTGTCCAGGTGTGACCCCGCAGGACCCGGGCCGCGCCAGGAGGCGGGGGGGCTCAAGGTGAGGGCCGATGCGCGGGGCCTAGAGGTAGCGACAGACTCGCTCGGGCGGGCACGTGTCAGGGTCGGCCGTGACGGCGTGCTCCCGCAAGGCGGCGACGGAGCCGCGGAGAGCTTGTAGGTCGGCGATCTGCTGGTCCAGGGCCTCAAGACGGGTATCGAGCAGGCCTCGGACGTGCCGGCACGGGGCTTGACCGGTGTCGCGGATGACGAGGACCTGCCGGATCTGAGCGAGAGTCAGTCCGGCGGTCCGGCCGCGGCGGATGAAGTCCAGACGGTCGACGACGTCTGCGGCGTAATCCCGGTACCCGCCAGGGGTGCGGTCCGCCGCGGGCAAGAGCCCCTGGTCCTCGTAGAAGCGCAGCGTCTTGGTCGTTGTGCCGGTTGCTTCGGCGACCTCACCGATCCGCATCGGTCCTCCTTCCTGGCTGGCCCGCAGCGAGGGACTTGACCTTCCCCTGCACTGGAAGGTCCAGTGTGGGCCTACGCGCTCACGCGGACAACGTCAAGGAGCCATCTCATGGAATACGGCACCGATTGGGACCTGGCAGTGGTGGGTTCGGGCGGCGCGGCGATGGCCGCCGCGATCACCGCGAGCCGAGCCGGCCGAAGTGTTGTCCTGGTCGAGCGAGGCTCCTTAGGCGGGACGTGCGTGAACGTGGGGTGTGTGCCGTCCAAGACGCTGCTGGCTGCGGCCGCTGCACGTCACGGCGCTCTGACGAACCCCTTCCCCGGAGCTCCGACGACCGCCGGCGCTGTTGACATGACGGCCTTAGTCGCGCAGAAGGATGAGCTGGTCGGGCGGCTGCGGAAGGCGAAGTACGCCGACGTCGCGACTGCCTACGGTTTTGAGGTGCGCGCAGGTCACGCTCGCTTTTACGATCCGCAGACGCTCGTGGTCGATGGGCAGGCGCTGCGGGCCGGCGCCTACCTGGTGGCCACCGGGGCTGCGCCGGCCATCCCTGACCTGCCGGGCCTGGACCAGGTCGAGTACCTGACGTCCACCACGGCGATGGAGCTGACCGACCTGCCGCGGTCCCTGGTGGTGGTCGGCGGCGGGTACGTCGGGACCGAACAGGCCCAGCTCTTCGCCCACCTGGGTGTCGACGTGACGCTCGTGGGCCGACTGGCCCCCCACGCCGAACCCGAGCTGGCCCAGCGCCTTTGCCAGGTGTTCGCCGACGACGGGGTCACCGTTGTCGAGGAGCACGCGTCGCGCGTCGAGCGCTCCGGCGGAGGGGTCGCGGTCATCACGAGCTCGGGGCGGCGCGTCACGGGCGGTCGCCTCCTTGTCGCGACCGGACGGCGTGCGCGCACCGGCGGGCTCGACGTCACTGCCGCGGGGATCGAAGTCGACGAGCGCGGGTTCGTCACCGTCGACGCCCACCAGCGCACCACCAACGAACACGTCTGGGCGGCCGGTGACGTCACCGGCGCGCCGCAGTACGTCTACGTCGCGGCCGCCGCCGGTCGGGTGGCCGCCACCAACGCCCTCGGCATCGGCGACGCGCCGGCCGAGGTCGACTACACCGGGATGCCCCAGGTGATGTTCACCCGCCCCCAGCTCGCCTCGGCCGGGATCACTGAGACCGAGGCCGTGGCCCGGGGCGTCCGCTGCCAATGCCGAGTCCTGGACCTGGCCGATGTGCCTCGTGCCCTGGTCAACCGCGAGACACGCGGGGCGATCAAGCTCCTCGCCGACGCCGACACCGGCAAGGTTCTGGGTGTCCACGCACTGGCAGACGGCGCCGGGGAGATCATGCTTGCCGCGACCTATGCGATCAAGGCCGGGATGACGGTCGACGACCTGGCCACCACCTGGGCGCCGTACCTGACGATCGCCGAGAGCCTGCGTCTCGTCGCGGGCCTCTTCCGTCACCAGATGCCCACCTCCTGCTGCGCCTGAGGCCCTCAGCCGGCGATCAGGCTGCCCGGTCAGCTGCGAGGCGGCCCAACCGCAGCCGGCGCGGCTGGTACGCGAGAACCCGTGAGCGACCTCCAGGCAACGAACCGGGGGGCAGATGGGGGACGAAGGGGGACGCGGTGCTCCTCGGCGTTACCCCAGTTGAGGGGCTTGGTGCGGCGAGGGAGGCGAGGCCGGAAGTGGGCCAATCTCTGCCCCGACACCGCATCGAGGGACGAGTCGGGGGACGACCGAGCGTGACCTTTCACGCCGTATCCCTACGGCGGAAGGACCTCACGATGAGCGTCGCAGCGCAGCTCGGACTCGACGACACGGCTTCGGGTTTGCTGGCACAGGCCCGCACGGAGTGGCCCGCCTGGTGCGGACGTGATCCACGGCTTGCCGTGGTGGACGACCTGCTCGACCTGCCCGGGTGGATCCGCTCGGCTGACCGCGACTACGTCGACGACGTCCTGCACGAGCTCGCGCGCCTCGGCAGCCCGACCGGAGGCGACGATCTCGCAGCGGCCGGTGCCCTTGCCTGGCTGCTGCTCCCCGGGGCGATCCAGGTGGCCCGCCGGCTGCGGGACATGACACCCAGGATCGACGAGTGCGTCGCCGCGCAGCTGTGGATCGAGGTGCGCAGCTTCGCCTGGGAGCGACGCCGGAAGGTGGCAGGCAACATTGTCATGAACCTGCGCCGCGGCGTGCTGCGCGAGCTCGGCGCCGCTGAGCACCTGCGGGCGGTCGACCCGGCATGGGCACGAGCGATGCCCATTGCGCCCGAGGCCGACCTGTGGAGGGTCCTGGACGCCAGGGCCGCGGAGCCTCCGGGGGTCCAGCCAGAGGAGGAACTGGCTGAGCTGCTCTCGTGGGCGATGTCCCACCGCGTGATCGACGAGCACGATCGAGACCTGCTCGTCGGGCTGGCCGAGGCCGCTTGCCAGATGGAGGTGACCCGCAGCCGAGAAGGGCGCGGTGGGTTGTGCTCCCGGTCCGGGTCGAGCGCCGTAGCGGCGCGCCATGGGATCTCGGAGGCGACGGTGCGACGCCGGGCTCGGCGCAGCATGCGGGCGCTGGCCGAGGCGTACACGCGACAGATGTCGGCGTGAGCCGGTGAGCACCCGGGCGGTGCGGGTGGCCTTCGGTGGCGAGGTGATGGACGTGACCGACGACCTGGAGCTGCAGCGACTGCTGCGCGAGGCCCACGACGAGGCCGCCGCCGTGGCCGGCCTCGAGGACAGCCTGGAGCGTCTGCGGCGGGCACGCGCCGCGCAGACCGCGCTGGCCGGCCTGCCCGCCGAACAGCTGCGCGAGGCGCTGCGAATGCGCCGAACAGCGCTGGCCGGTGGTCGACGATGACGACCACCGCCACGACCCGCACGGTCGGACTCGACGAGCTGCGGCGTGCCTGGCACGCGGTCGAGGAGGGGCAGTTCCTCTCGCCGCGACCCTTGGACCGCGGGACCATTCCCCGTCCGACCGAGCCGCCGGTTGTGGACGACCGCGTCTGGCGCCCTGGAGAGACCGTTCTGCCCGTGGTCGGCTGTCTGCCCCAGGCCGGTGTGACGAGCCTCGCTTTGGCGATCGCCACCCACGCCACGCCGGCCCGCGTCATCGAGTGCAGCCTGCCCATCGCGTCGGGCTTGGTGGGAGCGGCCACCGCCGAGCTGGGGGCCACGTCGTCGGGATGGACCGTCGGACGCCGCGACCAGGTCCATCTCGCCCGACCTAGCGCCCTGCACCGTAGCGCTCGCGAGCTGCCGTTGCCCGACGACGCGGCCGCCGGCACGGTCCTGAGCGTGCTGGACATCGGCTGGAACCTGGGGCAGCTGCTGGCGTCTGACGGGTGGTTGAGCGCAGCCGTGGACGCCGCGCCGCAGGTCGTCGTCGCCGGCACGGCGACCGTGCCGGGGCTCCGTCGGCTGGAGAGCGCCCTGACTCTGCTCGACCCCGCGCGCACGGTCGTCGCCATGCGCGGTGGCCCGGACCCGCGTCGGTGGCCCCGCGAGCTGGCAACCGCGATGGGGCCCGCGACGCGGGACCAGCACCGCACCGGGCGGTGGGTCGGAATCCCGCACGACAGGCGGTTTGCCCTGCGCGGCATCGACTCCAACCCGCTCCCGTCCGCGCTCGTGGCGGCCGCGGGCGACGTCTTGCGCCACGTGGGCGCGGCTGGTCATCCACCGAAGGGAACCTCATGAGGCACGTCGTCGCGAACCACGTCGGCACCGTCCTACAGGCCGTCTGCCCGGTGGCGCCACCCGG
Source organism: uncultured Actinomycetota bacterium (assembly GCA_963703555.1). Classification (GTDB taxonomy): domain Bacteria; phylum Actinomycetota; class Actinomycetes; order Actinomycetales; family Cellulomonadaceae; genus CAVPEV01. The sequence goes on from CAVPEV010000006.1 coordinate 9,552, forward strand.
CGCCCAGGCCTACGCCGACCAGATGACCGGCTACGTCATGTGGGGGGTGCTCATCCTGCTGGGCATCGGCGTGATCGTTGGGCTCGGCGCGATCGTCGGCGGCCGGGTGTTCTCGCTGCCGCATGCCAGCAAGGCTGGCATCGTCTCGCTGGTCATGATGTTCATCGCCGGCATCGCGTACATGGTGGTTCCGCCGATGGTCGCGGGCATCACCGGCTCGGGCTGCGTGTGATGTCGGCGCTGGCCCACGAGACCCCGGGCTGGGGCAGGCGAAGGCTCCTGGGCATCGTCGTCGCGATGGTTCTCGTCGTCGTGAGCGGCCTGGTGGGGTTGGTCTACGCCGTGCACGGCGCCGTCGCGTCCAGCGTCACCTCCGGCGACCGCGCCGCGGTGGCTGCCGACGCGCTGCCGAGCGGGCAGGCCCGCCGGGATGCCATCGCCGCTGAGCCGATGCTGCGGGTGTCCCCGCCGGACTCCCGTCGCGGCACCCCGGCAGCCAGCCCTGCGCCGACCATCGCTGTTCCCACCGCGACGAGCCTTGGCCCCGCGGAGGTCCCGACGGGGTTCGACCGCACCCCTGAGGGCGCGGTCGGCCAGCTCGCCGCCATCGCCACCACGGTCCTGCAGAGCATGTCGATCGAGCGCACCCGTGTCGTGCACGAGCAGTGGTCCGCGCCAGGCGCACCGGGTGTGGACGAGTGGGCGCTGATGAAAGCGGTCCAGGCGTTCCTGGCCAGCGACGCCGGCCGGCACGTGGACGAGCCGGGAACCTCGGTGGTCACCGACCCCGTGGCCGCGCAGGTCAAGGGCAGCGACGGCGACGACTGGGTGGTCGCCTGCGTCCTGCTCGACGTCACCGTGACCGTCGTGACCGAGGCGCGCGCCGCCTACGGGCACTGCGAACGCCTCCAGTGGGTCGACGACCGCTGGGTTATCGCACCCGGCGAGCCCCCGGAACCCGCGCCGTCGACCTGGCCCGGCACCGACCTGGCGACAGCCGCCGGGTGGCGCACCTGGACGAGCAAGGGGTGAGGCGCGCATGGACTGGTCGGAGTACCTCAACCCGTTCACGGCGCTGGGCAACGCCGCCGCGAGCGTTGTCGTCGACGGGTGGACCGCAGCGATGCTGGGGATCTGGAACGCCGGGCTGTGGCTGCTCAAGCTCGCCCTCACCATCGAGGACGCCTTCCTGGTCCCGGACCTGAGCGCCAGCGGCCCGATGCGGGACCTCTACGGCGCGACGTTCTGGATCGCCGGCGCGATGGTGTTGCTGCTGTTCCTGGTGCAGCTCGGCATCGCCGGGGTGCGCCGCGACGGGCAGAGCGTGGGCCGGGTCCTGCTCGGCGTAGGCCAGTTCGGAGCGGTGTGGGTGATGTGGATCGTGTTCGCCGTCGCGATCCTCGCCGCCGCGGGAGGGCTGACCCGCGCGCTGACGCGGTCACTGCTCGGAGTCGACTCTCTTTCCGCTTGGCAGCCGTGGACGGGGTTCTCGACCGCGGACCTCACCGACGGCACCGTCGCAACGGTCCTGGGCGTCCTGGGCATCTTCGTGGTGTTCGCGGCCGTGGCGCACTTGTTGGTCATGCTCGCCCGAGCGGCCGCGCTCATGGTGCTGGCCGCCACCAATCCGGTCTCTGCGGCCGGGCTCGTCTGGGACGGTGGCCGGTCGTGGTTCTGGAAGACGTTCCGCTGGTTCCTGGCCGCCGCGTTCACGCCGGTCCTGATGGTCCTGATGCTCGGGCTGGGCGTGAAGGCGACCAGCGGCGTGGCCCTGTCGATGACCGACTCCCTGCAGACCGCGATCGGCACCGCCGTGCCGGGTGTGGTGCTGATCTTCGTCGGCAGCTTCGCGCCTTTGGCGCTGTTCAAGCTGCTCGCGTTCGTCGACCCCGGGACGAGCTCCGGCTCGGCCATGCGCGCCGGCCTGGCCGCCCAGGGCGGCTGGCAAGGCCTCCTGAACGGGAGGGCGGACGGCGCCGGCGCCTCGGATGCGGCCTCCAGCAGCGACGCCTCCGGGCAGTCCGGAGGCGAGGGCGCCACGGAGGCGGCCACCAACGAGCGGTTCACCCGCTCCGCGAGCGGCCTCCTCGGCGCCCTCGGTGCCGGAGGCCAGACGCTGGCGCAGGGCTGGGGGATGGCGCAGAGCCTCGGCAGTCAGGGAGCCGCACTCGGCGCGGACCTGACCAACCAGATGGGCGTCGGTCACAACACCTACATCCCCGACTTCTCCGGCAGCTCGGCGCACCGCGAACGCGATCGGCAAGCAATTGAGCATCGATATCGAAGCGGAACTGCTGCCTGAGGACAAGCAGCGGATCGTCGGCCAGTTTCAAAAGGCGGGCTGGTCGGTCGCAAAGATCGGCGACGGCATCAACGATGCGCCGGCACTCGCAGCAGCCGATGTGGGTATCGCTATGGGCGGAGGGACGGACGTCGCGCTCGAAACGGCCCACGCCGCCGTACTGCACGGGCGGGTCGCCGACGTTGCCGCAATGGTCGACTTGTCGAAGCGGACGATGATCAACATCCGGCAGAACATCGCGGTCGCTCTCGGGCTCAAGGCCGTCTTTCTTGTCACCACCGTCGTCGGATTGACGGGGTTATGGCCGGCCATCCTCGCAGACACCGGAGCGACGGTTCTGGTGACGATGAACGCCTTGCGTTTGCTCCGCTTGCCCACGACCGAGCCGTTCCAGTCTTGAGGAAGAAGAATTGAATGCTTTCCTGAGTGCCCCAACCCTGAGAGTGACGCGATGTTTCAAGCATTGAGCCGACTGTCCATCACGGAGGCGGCGCGTCATGCGGTGACTTAACTTGCGGTCATCGCTCTCACGCTCGGACTGACAACAGGTGGCGCCTTCGCAGCGGCAGGCGATGCCGGTGGTACTACCAGGAGTTTGATCT
>CAVPEV010000007.1:0-3655 GCA_963703555.1 uncultured Actinomycetota bacterium
CCATTCGCTGGTCGTCGAGCGGCTGACCGGGAGAGTACGTCCTCGACCATCACTCCGCCAGCCAGTGCGATCCCCTGTACGACATGGGCGCCGCCGCATGGGCGATGGACTGGGCGTCCGATGTCGTCCCCGGCCTCGATCTGCCGAGGCTCGCCTGGTCCAATGAGGTCGTGGGGCGCGTGCACGCGGAGGGCGCGGCGGCCACCGGCATTCCCGTGGGCACACCGGTCGTGGCCGGGACGATCGACGCCTGGGCCGAGGCCCTGAGCGCGGGGGTCCGGGATCCCGGCGACACGATGCTCATGTACGGCACGACCATGTTCATGGTCGAGATCGCCCGGGAGTTCCGGCCGCTGGCCAGCCTGTGGAGCACGCAGGGCGTGTTCGAGGGAACGTCCACCTATGCCGCGGGCCTGTCCGTGTCGGGGGGCCTCACGGTCTGGCTGCGCGACATCGTGGGCATGGAGTTCGAGCCGCTGATCGAGGAGGCGGCGCGGACGCCAGCAGGCGCCGACGGGCTGGTCGTCCTGCCCTACTTCGGCGTCGCCCGGTCGCCGATCTTCGACCCGCTCGCGCGTGGCCTGATCTTCGGCCTCACCCTGGAGCATGGCCGGGGACACCTGTACCGGGCCCTGCTCGAGGGGTCCGCCTACGAGGTGCGTCACAACCTCGAGGTGATGGCCGACGCCGGAGCCGCCCCGGACCACCTGACCGCTGTGGGCGGTGGAACGAAGAGCGGGCTGTGGACGCAGATCGTGTCCGACGTCACCGGGCTGCGCCAGGTGATCCCGGCGATCACGATCGGGGCAAGCTACGGCGACGCGATGCTCGCCGCCGACGGCGCCGGCCTGGCCGGGGTCGCGGCTGGCTGGAACGGGCCGGCGGAGACGCTCGACCCGAGCCCGGCGGCCCGCGGGGGATACGACGAGCTGTACGCGGTCTACCGCTCGCTCTACCCGGCGACGCGCGACCAGGCCCACGCGGTCGCGCGTCTGCGACGGGACACGGCCGGCTGAGGACCGGGCGGCCTGGCCGGGCGGGCCGCGTCGCCGGAAGGACTCGCCGACGTGATATCACTCTCCGCACGAGACAGGGAGACCGACATGAATGACGAGCTCGTCCGGCGGGAGTCGTCACGGACCGCCACCCCGCGCGGCCGCCGATTTCAGGCGACATGAGCTCGAGCTCGCCGATGGCGGCCGGCTCGTGCTCGATACCGACGGTTCGATCGTCCGAACAGACGCCCTCGGCACCCGGACGCACGCCTGGACGCCCGACGATCCGGAGTGGCCGGACCAGGCGATCCGGTTCGGGCTGCATCCCCAGGCTTCCACCGTCGCACCGCAGCATCGAGGCGACCAGGGCACGAAGCCAGCGCGCTGATGGGGCCGTGGGGGACGGCGAAGCGGGACACGGGCCTCGAACCGCGGCCGTCCGGGTCGGGTCCGTGGGCACAGGGCCGGCACGCGCGCAGATCTGGAGGTCATCGGATGACGTGGGAACAGGCTGAACAGAAGTCGAGGCCGGTGCTCCGCTGCCCCTTGTGCGGCGGAACGGATTTCGAGCAGCAGCAGGGGCGGATGGACTCGCGCTGGGGCCTGACCTCGCACAAGCTCGTGCTCAGGATCTGCCGGCAGTGCGGGCTCGTGCTCCAGTTCTCTGCCGGGCGCGGCATCTTCGACTTCGACTGATCCGGCGACGCGGGGGATGGGCGCTCGGTGACCGCCGCGGTTCGCCGTCGCGAGTCGGCGTGAGCGCTTCGAATTCGAACTCGTCGAGCAGGTCGAGGAGTGCCGGCGCTTCCCACGCCCGGTTCTGTTGTGCTGGGCCAGAGCAGCCTGGCGCTCATCCCGTTCCTGCTCCCCTCCGGCCCGGAAGCCCTGCGACGGAACCGTGGCCGAGGAGAGCCGGGCCGCGTCGGGGTAGGCTGGTGGTCGAGCAGAACCTGTCCGGCAACGAGGCCTACTTCCGGCGCCGGCTGGCCCGGACCGACATCCTCGTAGACGCCACGGCTCGCCGCGACACGTCCCGTTCGCTGCTCCCCAACGCCTGGCTCGGCTGGCTGCCCGACCACGCGATCGTCTGCGAACTGGCGGTGGACCCGTATCTCCTCGACGACGACCCGCCGGTCGTGCGCGGGATCAAGGGCATCCCCCAGGGCAACCTCGACCAGTGGGAGTTCGGCCGCGACGACCCCGCCTGGGACCGCCTGCCCACCGGGATCCCGACCACCAACCGGCGAACCGTCGTCTCCTGCTACTCGTGGCCGGGCATGCGGCCCGAGGCGTGCATGGAGCTGTACGGGTCCCAGTTGACGCCGCTGCTACAGACGCTGATCTGGTACGGCGGGCTGGCGGCGATCGCGCCCGGGGTCTCGTTCCACGGGCGAGCGCTCTGGCGCGGCAGCCTTCGCCGCTTCCTGGGCGGCAGCCCCGCCGTCTGAGCCCCCCGCCTTGAGCGGCTCGAACCGGTCGGCGGCCGGCAGGACGAACCGGGTGGCCAGCAGGGCGACGAACGCCACCGAGATGGTCACCAGCGCGACGAAGCCGATCGTGCTCGCGACGAGGACCACGGCGATCAGCACGGCCAGCGCGCCCATGCGCAGCGGGAACGCGACGACCATGAGCAGCGCCAGGCGCACTATGGCCCGGAAGCCCAACGTCTCGCGCCGGGGATCTGCGGCGAGCGGCCAGACGACGCACGCGCACAGGGCGGTGATCACCAGCCCCCAGGCGGCCGTCGTCGCGATCACCCAGCCCAGCACGTCGCCACGGTCGAGCCCCAGCAGGACATTGGCCCCGAACACCGTGACCAGCAGCGTGAACGCGCCGCCCAGCGCGAGCGCGCGCCCCCCGAACTGGCGCCACGCGTCGAAGGCGTCAGACAGCGAGACCGCGTCGCCGCGGGTCACCAGCGCCGCCATCCGGTACAGCCCGATGGTCGGCAGGGCCAGCAGGGGCGCGCCGAGCACCGAGAACAGCGGGGTGCCGGCCTCCCAGAGAATGAGCAGCGTCAGGAAGCCGGCGCTCCACAGGACATTGGCCGGGACGAGCCGCCAGGAGTTGTAGAACACGTCGACCGCCGCGGAACGCGTGGCATCGCCGAGCCGGGGGGCCGCCGGCCGGGCCGGGCCACGCTCCACGGTCGTCACCCCTTCACGCCGCTGGCGGCGACACCCTCGACGAAGTAGCGCTGGAAGAACACGTACAGCACGAGGATCGGGATCGTCGCCATGACCACGGTGGCCATGATCGGTGGCCAGTCGTTCGTGAACCCGCCCGCCGTGCGGAACGCGAGCAGGCCGACCGGCAGCGTGTAGTGGGCTCGCTCCCCAAGCAGGATCAGGGGCCAGAACAGGCCGTTCCAGGTGCCCTGGAAGGTGAGGATCGCCACCGCGGACAGTGCGGGCCCGGCGAGCGGCAGCATCACGCGGTAGAACGTCGTGAAGAAGCCTGCGCCGTCGATCCGCGCCGCCTCTTCCAGGTCTCGCGGGATCGACAGGAAGTACTGGCGAAGCAGGAAGATGCTGGAGCCGCTGATCGCGAGCACGATGACCAGGCCGATGTACTGCGCGAACCCCTTGGTCAGCCCCGCGCCGTTGAGCAGCAGGTAAACCGGGACCAGGCGCAGCTGGTCCGGGATCATCAGCGTGGCG
>CAVPEV010000008.1:0-4664 GCA_963703555.1 uncultured Actinomycetota bacterium
CAGGGCCTGTGGGGCCGGGGCCCGTGGGGGCGAACGCGGGCCGTGGTGCCCGGGTCGCTGACGGTGGCGGACCCGGAGCGCGGCGACGTGCCTGGGTGGGTGCTCGTCACCCTCATGACGGCCGGCCTCGTGGTGGCGCTCTGGGCGGTGGCGGGACCGATGCTCGTCAACCTGTTCAGCACCGCGATCAGCAGCGTGGTGGGACCCGGGGCCGGCTGAGCCGGGTCCGCGTCGCGGTTCCCCGCCGGCTGCAGGCCGGTTCTTCGAGCAGCTGCGCGCCACGGCCCGGCCGCGGCAACCGGCGGGATCGGCCTGGCCGGCGGGACGCGCGTGACCGGGGCTCGGCCGTCGTGGACTTCGTGCTGGTCGGCAGCCTGGTCCTGGTGCTGTTCGCGGCCGTCGTGCAGGTGGCCCTGGCTCAGCACGTGCGCGCCGTCCTGGTGGACAGCGCGGCGCAGGGCGCCCGGTACGCCGCGCTCGCCGGGCACACCCCGGCGGACGGGGAGGCCCGGACCCGCCGGCTCGTCGCGGAGTCGCTGTCGCCGACGTACACGAGCGACGTGTCGGCCAGTCGGGTCGTCCGCGACGGGCTGGACCTCGTCGAGGTCCGGGTGCGCGCGCCGCTGCCGGTCGCCGGGCTGCTCGGGCCGGACCGCCGGCTCGACGTCACGGCGCATGCGCTCGCGGAGACACCGTGAGGCTCCCGGGGCGCGCGGTCACGGACCCAGGTCGTCCGGAGCGCGGCCGGCAGGTGCGGAGCCGGCAGGTCCGGCAGGTCCGGCGGGCGGCCAGGTGGTCGCCGATGTGGGTGGCGAGGGGACCGGCGCGCTGGCGGTCGCAGGCCCGTGCCGGGGCCCGAGGCTCCGCCGGGGCCGACGACGGCAACGCCGTGGTGGAGTTCATCGGGGGAGCGGTCGTGCTGCTCGTCCCGCTCATGTACCTCGTGCTGGTGCTGGGACGCGTGCAGGCTGCATCGCTGGCCGTGGAGGGAGCTGCCCGGGACGCGGCGCGGGCGGTCGCCCGGGCGGACAATGCCGCGGAGGGTAGTCGGCGGGCGCTGACCGCGGTCGGCCTGGCCCTGGCGGACCAGGGCTTCGTCGACGTGGACGTGCCCGGCGCCGTGCGGGTGGAGTGCTCGGCCGACCCGTGCCAGACCCCCGATGCCGAGGTGTCCGCCACGGTGGCGGTGCAGGTGGAGCTGCCGCTGGTACCGACCTTCGCCCGTGCCGCGGTCCCGCTCGCCGTCCCGGTGAGCAGCACCCACACGGCCACGGTGGACCGGTTCCGGGAGGCGCCGTGAGGGCCGGGCGGCGGCACGGGCGAGCCGCGCGCGACGACGGTCAGGTGCTCGTCCTGGTCATCGGCGTGGTGCTCGTCGCCCTGGCGCTGGTCACCGCCGTGGTCTCCGCCACCGGGGTGCACCTGGACCGGACCCGGCTGGTCACCCTGGCGGACGGTGCGGCGTTGGCCGCCGCGGACTCCCTCGCGGAGGACCTCTACTACACGGCCGACGGGCCGGACGTGCCGGTGCTGCTCACCGACGAGTCGGTGTCCCGAGCAGTGGCCGACTATGTCGCCCGGCACGCCCCGGCCGGTCTGGGGCCGGTCGCCGTGCTGGACGCCTCGACGCCCGACGGGCGATCGGTGCAGGTGCGGCTGGGCGCGGTGGTCCGGCCGGTGCTGGTCAGCGTCGTGACCGCGCCGTGGTCGGACGGCATCGCGCTGGAGGCGGCGTCCTCCGCCCGGGCGTGGTGACCGGCGGGTCGCCCAGGCAGGGCGTCGGCGACCCGATCCGGGCACGGTGAGCCGGGGTGGCTCACCCCTGCTCACCGGCCATGACCTGCGGCCTCCCGCGGCCCGGTAGCCTGGACGGCCGTGGCGACCACCGACTTTCCCGCGGAGATCCGCGCCCTGCGCTCGACCCTGGAGTCGATCCAAGCCGTCAGCAACCCCGAGCGGCTGCAGGCCAAGATCGCCCTGCTGTCCGAGCAGGCCTCGGTCCCGAACCTGTGGGACGACCCGGACGCGGCCCAGCAGGTGACCTCCGCGCTGTCCGCCACACAGTCGGAGCTGGAGCGGGTGGACCGGCTGCGCCACCGCATCGACGACCTGGAGGCGCTCGTCGAGCTCGGCACCGAGGAGGCTGACGAGGCGTCGCTGGCCGAGGCCGAGACCGAGCTGACCGGGATCCGCAAGGACCTCGGCGAGCTGGAGATCCGCACCCTGCTCAACGGGGAGTACGACGAGCGCGACGCGGTGGTCACCATCCGGTCCGGCGCGGGCGGGGTGGACGCCGCCGACTTCGCCGAGATGCTCCTGCGGATGTACCTGCGCTGGGCCGAACGCCACGGCTACCCGACGAAGGTGCTGGACACCTCCTACGCCGAGGAGGCCGGCCTGAAGTCGGCCACCTTCGAGGTCAAGGCCCCCTACGCGTACGGCACGCTCTCGGTGGAGGCCGGCACCCACCGGCTGGTCCGGATCTCCCCGTTCGACAACCAGGGCCGGCGCCAGACATCGTTCGCCGCCGTGGAGGTCATCCCGCTCATCGAGCCGACCGACCACATCGACGTGCCGGAGAACGAGATCCGCATCGACGTCTTCCGGTCCTCCGGCCCCGGCGGCCAGTCCGTCAACACCACCGACTCCGCGGTGCGGATCACCCACCTACCCACCGGGCTGGTCGTGTCCATGCAGGACGAGAAGTCCCAGATCCAGAACCGGGCGGCCGCCATGCGGGTGCTGCAGTCGCGCCTCCTGGTGCTGCGCCACCAGGAGGAGGACGCCCGCAAGAAGGAGCTGGCCGGGGACATCAAGGCCAGCTGGGGGGACCAGATGCGCTCCTACGTGCTGCAGCCCTACCAGATGGTCAAGGACCTGCGCACCGAGTACGAGGTCGGCAACCCGGCGGCGGTGTTCGACGGGGACATCGATGGGTTCATCGAGGCCGGCATCCGCTGGCGGCGGGGTCTGTCCGTCGCACCGTGACCGGTCGGGGTCGCCGAGGACGTTGCCACCACGCCGGTCCCGACCGGGTGGGCGTCGGCCCGCGGTGACGGCGGTCATGCGACGGACCTCGGGGCGGGCGGCGTGTCCCGGGCCGTCGACCGGCCCGGCCTGCCTACCCTCGTCGAGGCCAGGTGCACCACCCCACCCGCCCCCGAGAGCTGGCCGGACGTCGTGATCCGCTTCGAGAACGTCACCAAGGTCTACGCGCGCGGCGCGCGCCCGGCGCTCGACCAGATCTCTGTGGAGATCGAGCGCGGGGAGTTCGTGTTCATCGTCGGGGCCTCCGGCTCCGGGAAGTCCACGTTCCTGCGCCTCGTCCTGCGCGAGGAGCGCCCGTCCGCCGGGCGCGTCTTCGTCGCGGGCAAGGACCTGACGACACTGTCCTCCTGGAAGGTCCCCCAGCTGCGCCGTCAGATCGGTGCGGTCTTCCAGGACTTCCGGCTGCTGCCCAACAAGACGGTGTTCGAGAACGTCGCGTTCGCGCTGCAGGTCATCGGCAAGCCGCGGCACCACATCCTCACCACCGTCCCGGACGTCCTGGAGATGGTGGGCCTGGGCGGCAAGGAGAAGCGCCGACCGCACGAGCTGTCCGGCGGGGAGCAGCAGCGGGTGGCGATCGCCCGCGCTTTCGTCAACCGGCCGGCGATCCTGCTCGCCGACGAGCCCACCGGCAACCTCGACCCGACGACCTCCCTGGGGATCATGCGCCTGCTCGACCGCATCAACCGGACCGGTACGACGGTGGTCATGGCCACCCATGACGACGAGATCGTCGACCAGATGCGCAAGCGGGTGATCGAGCTGTCTGAGGGGGAGATGGTCCGCGACCAGTCCCGTGGCGTCTACGGGTCGGCCCGGTGAGGCCATGAGACTGCAGTTCATCCTCTCCGAGATCGGCATCGGCCTGCGGCGGAACCTGCCGATCGCCATCTCCGTGGTCATCGTCACGTTCGTGTCGCTCACCTTCGTGGGGGCGGCCGGGCTGCTGCAGCAGCAGATCTCGGCGATGAAGGGTGAGTGGTACGACAAGGTCGAAGTCACGGTCTACCTGTGCCCCCAGGGCTCGGTGCAGGAGTCCTGTGCCGGTGGTCCGGTCACCGATGCCCAGCGTGGCGACCTCGAGGCGCTGATGGCGTCCCCGGAGCTGAAGCCGTACATCCAGCAGGTGTGGTTCGAGTCCCAGGACGAGGCGTACGCGTCCTACGCCAAGCGGTTCTCCGACCAGTGGTGGTTCGCCGAGACCACCGCGGCGGACATCCCCGCGTCCTATCGGATCAAGCTGACCGATCCGGAGAAGCCGCAACGGGGGGAGCGTCCGGCGCCGCCGACGGTTCCGAGCCCGACCGCCCCTGCCCCCGCGCCGCGCCCGGTTGACGTGCAGCGCCCGGCGCCAGCGGTCGCACCCGCGGCGCCCGCGACACCGCGATCGCCGCGGCAGCAGGCCGAGGTGCCCGAACCGCAGCGCCCCGGGGGGCCGCGCGGCGACGATCCCGGGCACCTAGGTCCGCGCGGCCAGCGCTAGCCGCGACGCGTCGCGGGCCCGCGTTGGATCAGCGCTTCACCAGCAAGGGCTGAAGCACGGGCCAGACGTTGGCCAGGATCGTCGGGTGTGCGGCGGCCACCGGGTGAGCAATACGCTGAACGAGTAGACGACA
>CAVPEV010000009.1:0-32578 GCA_963703555.1 uncultured Actinomycetota bacterium
ACCTGCCGGTGATCTTCGCAGGCGCGGTGCTGGCCGCCTTCCTCGCCGAGCTGTCGCGGCGGGACGGACGCCCGGGACTCGTGGAGTCGGTGTCCGGCACGGTGACCGGTGCGCTGATCGCCACGGCGACGGCCGGCTGGGTGGCCGCGGCGCGCGCGCCCGACGGCGAGCGGCTCGTCGTGGTCGGCGCGCTGGCGCTCGCCCTGTCCTCCGCGCTCGCAGCGGTGCCGCTGCGGTCGTGGGCCGCCGGGGGTCTGACCGCCGCCGGCGGCCTGCTCGCCGGCCTGGTGGGCGCGGTGGTGCTGCCCGGGATCGGGCCCGTGGCCGGCGCGCTGCTGGGGTTGGCCGTGGGTGTCCTCGTTGCGGCGCTGCACGCGCTGTTCGACCCGCTGCCCGCACTGCGGCGGGTGGTGGCTGCGGTGGCGGCACTCGTGCTGCCTGTCGCGGTGACCGGCATCCTCGTCTACGGGGTCGGCCGCGTCCTTGTCGCCTGATGGTGCCGTCGGAGTCGCCTGATGGTGCCGCCGGGCGTCGACCGGGCGTCGACCGGGCGCACCGCGGGACCGGGGCGGCCCACCGCGTCGCTGGGGCGCACCGTAGGATCGACGCATGAGCGCGCTGGAGGCGACCTTCGTCGCCCTGCTGGTGGTGGTGACCCTGGCGATCGTCTGGTTCGCGGGGCTGGTCGTCTACCGGTTGTTCAAGGGCCAGCGCTGAGGCGCAGCGCACGAGAGCCGGGAGGCCCAGCGGTGCCGTTCGTCCTGCCAGAGGGCCTCGCGCCCGAGGTCCACCCGTTGGCGTGGCTGGTGGGCCGGTGGCGCGGACAAGGGCAGCTCGGGTACCCCGGGGTCGCGGACTCCGCCTTCACCCAGGAGCTGGAGCTCGGGCACGACGGGGGCCCGTACCTGACCTACCGCTCGACGATCCGCCTGGTGGGCGGGCCTCAGGACGCGGGGGCGCCGGACGGGCTCGAGCCGGTGTGGTCGACCGAGTCAGGATTCTGGCGCGTGCCGCCGGTGCGGCCCGAGGGTCTGGCCGAGGACCAGTCGCCGGTGGAGGCGCTGCTCGCGGACCCGGCCGGGTACGTCAGCGTGCTGGTCGGCACCGTCGGGGGTGGTCGGATCGACGTGGTCAGCGACGTCGTCGCGCGGACCGCGACCGGCGCCGAGGTGGCAGGGGTGCGGCGGATGTACGGGCTGGTGCGGGGTGAGTTGATGTGGGCCGAGGACCTGGCGGCGTTCGGCCGCCCGCTGCAGACGTACGCGTCGGCCCGGCTGGGCCGGGTGGCGTCGTGACCAGCCCGTTGCTGTCCCGGCACGGTGCGGTGGCCGCCGCCGGCCCGGACACCGGGGTCGCCTGGCACTACGGGGACCCGACGGCCGAGCAGCGCGCGCTGGCCCGCGGCGCCGCCGTGGTCGACCAGTCCCACCTGGGTGTGGTGCGGGTCACCGGCCCCGACCGGCTGACCTGGCTGAACTCCATCACCTCGCAGGAGCTGGCCGAGCTGCCTCCGGCGACGTCCACCGAGACCCTCGTGCTCAGCCCCCAGGGGCACGTGGAGCACGCGGCCGGTGTCGTCGACGATGGGGAGAGCACCTGGCTGATCGCGGAGACTGCGCCCGGCCTGGCCGAGTGGCTGGACCGGATGCGCTTCATGCTGCGCGTCGAGGTGGCCGACGTCACCGCCGACTGGGCCGCCGTCGGTGAGGCGGTGGACGCCGAGGCCGCGCCCGGCGAGGCCGTCACCTGGCGGGACCCCTGGCCCCGCACGCTGGCCGGCGGGACTCGGTACGGCCCCCCGGACGACGTGCACCCGGGTGCCGCGCGGGCCTGGCGGCTGGTGCTCGTGCCGCGGGCCGAGCTGGTCGCCGCGGTGGACGCGCGGCTGGGCGCCGGATGGCTGCTGGCCGGCACCTGGGCCGCCGAGGCACTCCGCCTGGAGGCGTGGCGGCCGCGGTTCTCCCACGAGGTCGACCACCGCACCATCCCGCACGAGCTGGACTGGCTGCGCACCGCGGTGCACCTGCACAAGGGCTGCTACCGCGGGCAGGAGACGGTGGCCCGGGTGCACAACATGGGCCGTCCGCCGCGCCGCCTGGTCGCGCTGCTGCTGGACGGGTCGGCTCACGTGCTGCCCGAGCCCGGTGCGGTGGTGCGCGAGCTGGTGGTCGGCTCCGACGGGATCCGGGTGCCTGGGCGGGAGGTGGGCCAGGTGACCAGCGCGGCTCGCCATCACGAGCTCGGGCCGCTCGCGCTGGCGGTGATCCGCCGCGGGACACCGGAGGGCGCCGAGCTGCTCGTCGACGCCGAGGGCGGGGAGGTGACCGCCGCCCAGGAGGTCATCGTGCCCGGGGAGGGCACGTCCGTCGACCGGCCGGGCCCGCGCCCCGAGGTCGCGCGAGGGCTCGGCCCGCGGCCGGGCCTGCGCCCCACCCTGTGACACCGCTGCGGAACCGGTGGCGCGCAGCCCCGCCCGGCTGAGCCGGCCATGACGAGCCCGACGGTGGCGACCGGCGGCAGCGGTGGGTGGCCGAGCTGGCGGTCGGGCGTCGTCGGCCGCGGCGTGACCGTCGACAGCCTCGCACCGTAGGCTCCGTGCCGTGGTCCTCGGTTCCCTGCAGAGCCTCGTGCTCGTTGCCTTCTACCTGGCGATCCTCGTCCTGTGCGTGTGGGGCCTGGTGGACCTGCTGCGGCGCCCCGCCGGCGCCTTCGTCGCGGCGGGCAAGCTGACCAAGGGCCGGTGGGGGGCGATTCTCGGGGCGTCCACCGCGGTGTCCTTCGTCGCGCTGCCCTGGCCGTTGGGGATCGGTGCACTGTCCTTCCTCGCCCTGCTGGCGGCGGTGGCGGCGATCGTCTACCTGGTCGACGTCCGGCCGGCGCTCGGGCCCACCGGCCGGCGCAGGCCACCGGCGCGCGGAGGCTGGTGACGTGCGGGCGGTCGTCCAGCGGGTCACCCGGGCCCGGGTGAGCGTGTCCGACGAGGTCGTCGCAGCGATCGACGGGCCGGGCCTCGTGGTGCTCGTCGGGGTCGCCGCCGGCGACGGTCCGACGCAGGCCGAGGCCCTGGCCCGCAAGGTCGCCGAGCTGCGGATCCTCCGCGGCGAGCGCTCGGTGCTCGACGCGGCCGCGCCGGTGCTCGTCATCAGCCAGTTCACGCTGTACGCGGACACCCGCAAGGGGCGGCGCCCCACCTGGAACCGGGCGGCTCCGGCTCCGGCGGCCGAGCCCGTGGTGGAGAGCGTCGTGGCTGCGCTGCGCGCCCGGGACGTGCACGTGGAGACCGGGCGGTTCGGCGCGGACATGGCGGTGGAGCTGGTCAACGACGGACCCGTGACGCTGCTGCTGGAGATGACGGCCGATGCCTGAGCCGGCCGATGCCCCGGGCCCCAGCGGTCAGCAGGTGCACGACCCGTTCGGCCGCGACGCCCACGACCCGCACGGGCATGGCAACGACTGGGCCGCCCGGGCCGCCGCGTTGGACCGGGACGCTCAGCTGCACGCCCCGGTGCTCCGTGCGGCGGCCTCCTGGCTGGGCGACCTGCTGGCCGCCGACGGTCGCGACCCGGACACGGTGCGCCGGGTGGTGGACGTGGGCGCGGGTCCCGGTGCGGTCACCGGGCTGCTCGCGGAGGCGTTCCCGGCGGCGGAGGTGGTCGCCGTCGACCCTGCGGCGCCGGCTCTGCAGCTCGCCGAGGCCCGGGCCCGGGAGCACGGCTTCGCCGACCGGTTCCGGGCGGTGCTCGGCGGGCTACCGGACGGCCTCGGTGAGGCGGGCCCGGCGGACGTCGTGTGGGTGCGCCGCGTCCTGCACCACGTCGGCGACCAGCAGGCCGGGATCGACGCCCTGGCTGCCGCTGCTCGGCCGGGCGGGCTCGTCGCGCTCGTCGAGGGGCATCCCGGGGGTCGGTCCCTGCCGCGCGACCTGGGGTTCGGGCGGCCCGGCCTGGAGGCCCGGCTCGAGGCCGCGGCGGAGGACTGGTTCACGGCCCTGCGTTCCTCGGTGCCCGGTGCCCGACGCGTCGTCGAGGACTGGCCGGGCATGCTCGTGGGGGCCGGGCTGGTCCGGCCGTCCAGCCGGTCCTTCCTGCTCGACGTGCCGGCGCCGTCCATCGCCGAGGTCCGCGCCGCGGTCCGGCAGCGGCTCGAGCGGGCGGTGGAGCGCGACGCCGAGCTCCTGGACGCCGACGACCTGCGCACCCTGGCCGTCCTCCTGGACCCGGTCGCCCCGCAGGGGGTGGACCGGCGCGGCGACCTGTACCTGCTGGAGGTCACCACGGTGCACGCCGCGCGCGCCGACGGCGCCGAGGGCTGAGGCCCGCGGCAGGGCGGCCGTGCGGCCTGCGCCTGCCCGTGGCGCCCGGGACCTCGGCCGCCGCCCCGGGGCCGACCACGGGACCCGTGTGCGGTGTCCGTCGGCGCGACCGGCTCGCATACTGGGTGCG
This sequence comes from uncultured Actinomycetota bacterium, assembly GCA_963703555.1. GTDB lineage: Bacteria > Actinomycetota > Actinomycetes > Actinomycetales > Cellulomonadaceae > CAVPEV01. The sequence continues at coordinate 4,443 of CAVPEV010000009.1, forward strand.
TGAGTGCAGCAGCGCCGATGGAGGGGACCGAGGCCGGCCTCCGCGACGGCCTGGCCGACCCGTCCGTCCTCGAAACTGCACACGTCGTCGAGGTCCTGGCAACGGACCCCGACCGGGGTCTCGCCTCCACCGAGGCCGCCACCCGCCTGGCGCGCAGCGGCCCCAACGAGCTGGTGTCCGCCCCGCCCGTGCCGACGTGGCGCAAGCTCCTGGCCCAGCTGGCGGACCCGCTGGTCTATCTGCTCCTCGTCGCGGTGGCGATCTCCTTGGTCGCGTGGGGAGCGGAGGGTGCCCGTGGCGTGCCGTTCGACGCGGTGGTGATCGTCGTCATCGTCGTGCTCAATGCGGTGCTCGGCTATGTGCAGGAAGCACGTGCGGAGCGGGCCGTCGCCGCCCTGCAGAAGATGGCGGGCGCGACGGCGGGGGTGGTGCGCGACGGTGAACCGCGCCGCATCCCGGCGCGGGAGGTGGTGCCCGGCGACGTGCTCGTGCTCGCCGAGGGGGACACCGTGTCCGCGGACGCGCGCCTGGTGCAGGCGGCGACGCTGCGGGTCGCGGAGGCGTCGCTCACGGGCGAGAGCGAGGCGGTCGACAAGTCCGTGGCCGCCCTGCCGGGCCCGGCGGCGCTCGGGGACCGCACGGACATGGTGTTCGCCGGGACGGCCGTCACCCAGGGCTCCGGCCGGGCCGTGGTGACCTCGACCGGCATGGGCACCGAGATGGGCCGGATCGCGGACCTGCTGGGCCGGACCGAGCAGGAGCCCACGCCCCTGCAGCGGGAGATCGCCCACGTCGGCCGGCTGCTCGGGGTGTCGGTCGTCGTCATCGCCGTGATCGTCATCGGTACGGTCTTTCTCACGTCGGACATCCGCACGGCCTCGGACGCGGTGTCCGTGCTGCTGCTGGGGGTGTCCCTGGCGGTGGCCGCCGTGCCCGAGGGGCTGCCTGCCATCCTCACCGTCGTGCTGGCGCTGGGGGTGCAGCGGCTGGCGCAGCACCACGCCATCGTCAAGGAGCTGTCCTCGGTGGAGACGCTGGGGTCCGCGTCGGTGATCTGCTCGGACAAGACGGGCACGCTGACCCGCAACGAGATGACGGTGGTCACCGTGGTCACCACCTCCGGCGAGGCGCGGGTGACCGGGGTAGGCGTGGCGCCGGACGGCCAGGTGCTCGACGGCGACGCCCCGCTCGCCGACGGGCCACTGCGCGCCGAGGTGACGGCCGTCCTCGTCGGGGGCAGCCTGGCCAACGACGCGAGCCTGCAGCACACCGACGGTGAGTGGGTGATCCAGGGCGACCCGACGGAGGCCGCGTTCCTCGTGGCCGAGCGCAAGCTGGGAGTCACCGAGGAGCGGGCGGCGCAGTTCCGGCGGCTCGCGGTCGTGCCGTTCACCTCCGAGCGCAAGCTCATGAGCACGGTGCAGGACCAGGCCGAGCGCGACGTCCCGGTGGTTGTCGTCAAGGGGGCGCCGGACGTGCTGCTGGGTCGGTGCACCCGGGTGCTCGTCGGGCAGGACGTGGTGCCGTTCGGCGACGAGCGCCGCGGCCGGGTGCTGGCCGACGTGGAGCGGCTGTCCGCCCAGGCGCTGCGCATGCTCGCCGTCGGGTTCCGGGAGATGGACGGGGGCGAGGCACCGGACGGGGACAGCCAGCCGGACGGCGACGACCTGGAGCGGGACCTCGTCTACGCCGGCATGGTCGGCATCATCGACCCGCCGCGCAGCGAGGCCCGGGAGGCGATCGCCCAGGCGCACCGGGCGGGTATCCGCACGGTGATGATCACCGGGGACCACCCGCGCACCGCCCAGCGGATCGCCGCGGACCTCGGCCTGGTGGAGGCCGGCGCGCCGGTGCTCACCGGGCCGGAGCTGGACGCGATGGCGGACGACCCCGAGCGGTTCACCGCCGCGGTGCGGGCGACGTCGGTCTATGCGCGGGTCGCCCCGCAGCACAAGCTGAGCATCGTCGACGCGTTGCAGGCCGACGGGCAGGTGGTGGCGATGACCGGCGACGGGGTCAACGACGCCCCGGCGCTGAAGGCCGCGGACATCGGCGTGGCGATGGGCATCACCGGGACGGAGGTCGCCAAGGAGGCCGCAGCGATGATCCTCGCGGACGACAACTACGCGACGATCGTCCGCGCGGTCCGGGAGGGCCGGGCCATCTTCGACAACATCCGCAAGTTCCTCCGGTACCTGCTGTCGTCGAACATGGGCGAGGTCCTCACCGTGTTCCTCGGCGTGGTGCTGGCCGGTGTCATCGGGCTCACCGGGGAGGGCGAGACCCTGGTCATCCCGCTACTGGCGACCCAGATCCTGTGGATCAACCTGCTCACCGACACCGGGCCGGCGCTGGCCATGGGTGTGGACCCGCAGATCGACGACGTCATGGGCCGGCCGCCGCGCACGCCGACCGAGCGGGTCATCGACGCCCGGATGTGGGCCGGCGTGATCCTGCTCGGCACGGTGATGGCGATGGCGACCCTGTTCGCCATCGACCTGTTCCTGCCGGGCGGGCTCGTCGAGGGTTCGGCGTCGCTGGAGGTGGCCCGGACCGCCGGGTTCACGGTGCTCGTGCTGGCCCAGCTGTACAACTGCATCAACGCCCGCTCGGAGACGACCAGCGCGTTCCACCAGCTCGGCGCGAACCGGTGGCTGTGGGGCGCGATCGCGCTGTCGGCCGGACTGCAGGTGCTCGTGGTGCACCTGCCGGTGCTCAACACCGCCTTCGGCACCGTCCCGCTGGACCTGGGTCAGTGGGTGGTGTGCGTCGTACTGGCCAGCGCGGTGCTGTGGGTGAGCGAGCTGCGCAAGGTCATCGGGCGGGCGGTGGCGCGACGGCGGACCGCACCCATGCCTGCGCCGCAGCCTGCACCGGGTCCCACGGGGCGCTGAGCGGCGGGGAGTAGGACAGGTCCAGGTCGCTGATCGCGTCGACGGTCATCCCGTGGAACAGGGCGGTCGCGAGCACGTCGACGCGCTTGGCGACCTCCGCCCGCCGGTGACCGACGATCTGCGCCCCGAGCAGGCGTCCGGTCGCGGTGTCCCCGGTGACCCGCAGGTCCACCGGGCTGGCGCCGGGGTAGTACGCCTTGTGGTCGTCCGCCCGGGTGGCGACGGTCAGCGGTACCCAGCCCTGCCCGGCCCCGGCCGCGTCGCGGTCGCGCAGCCCGGTGCGCGCGGCGACGAGGTCGAAGACGGTGACGACCTGGGTGCCCAGGCTCCCCTGGAACTGCCGGTCCCCGCCGAGCGCGTTCTCCGCGGCGACCCGGCCCTGCTTGTGCGCGGTGGTGCCCAGCGGCAGCCAGGTGTCGCCCAGCAGCCGGTGGTGCGTCACGGCGCAGTCGCCGGCCGCGTAGACGTCGGGCAGGGTCGTCGCCATCCGGGTGTCGACCTGCACCGCCCCGCGAGCTCCGAGCATCACCCCCGCCGCGGCGGCCAGGGCGGCGTCCGGGCGCACCCCGACGACGACGAGGACCGCGTCCGCCGCGCGGGTGAGGGGCTGACCGTCGGCGTCCTCGGCGTGCACCGTCAGCGCTGGGCCACCGGTCCGGCTCCGCGCGACGCCCAGCACCCGGGTGCTCGTCAGCACCTCGACGCCGTGGGCGCGCAGCTCGGCGTGGACGAGCCGCCCCAGCTCGGGGTCGAGGGTGGCCAGCACCTCGGGGAGCGCCTCGACCTGGGTGACCGCGCACCCGCGCGCGGTGAGCGCCTCGGCCATCTCCAGCCCGATGTAGCCGGCGCCGACGACGACCACGGTGGCGGGCTCGTGCCGCCCCAGGGTGGCCATGACGGCGTGGACGTCATCGACGGTGTGCAGGGTGTGCACGCCGTCGTCCGGACCGAGGGCGTCGGGGCCGGTGAGGCCGTCGATGGGCGGGACCACGCTGACCGAGCCGGTGCCGATGACCAGGGCGTCGTAGGCGAGCCGCTCGCTGCGGCCGTCGGCGCCGCGCAGCTCGACCGTGTGGCCGGCGGCATCGACGGCCGTGGCGCGGGTGCCGGTGCGCAGCCGGAGCCCGGCGCTCTCCAGGTCGCCGCGGGTGCGGTGGGCCAGGTTGCGCCAGTCGGGCACCTCGCCGGACACGTAGTAGGGCAGCCCGCAGATGGAGAAGTTCGGGTAGTCGTCCGCGAGGACGACCGTGACGTCGCAGGACGGGTCCAGCTCGCGGGCGCGCAGCCCGGCGCTGATCCCCGCGTCGCTGCCGCCGATGGTGACCAGGTGCATGGCGAGCCTCCAGGGTGTGGTGGTCGGGCGGTGCGAGCAGGCGTCAGGGGGTGCAGGCCGGCCGGAGCCGGGGAGCGGGCTCGTCCGTGACGAGCCCCGCGAGGTGCCGGCCGGCCCGGGCGAGGGCCCCGGGTGCCAGGCGGTACCAGGTGAACCGGCCCTCGGCCTCGCCGATGACCACGCCGGCCTCGCGCAGCAGCCGCAGGTGGTGGCTGATGGTCGGTTGCTTGGCGCCGGTGATGTCGATGAGGTGGCAGGTGCACAGCTGCTCGTGCGTCAGCGCCTGCACGATCTGCAGCCGCAGCGGGTCCCCGAGCAGCGCAAACTGTGCCGCCAGCTCGGCGGTCGCAGCCGGTGACGGGCTGATGGCGACGTCCATGACCTTCGTCATGGGTATGAGCCTACGTCGTATCGGCATACTCTGATATCAGTGTTCGTCGATGAGTGGTGCGACGGACGCGGCGCGGACGTCGACCAGAGGAGTGCGTGATGGCAACGGTGCGGGTGTTCGACCCGGCGATGTGTTGCTCGACCGGGGTCTGCGGGACGGATGTGGACCCGACCCTGTCCCGGTTCGCCGCCGACCTGGACTGGTTGACCGCCCAGGGGGCGGACGTCCAGCGGATGAGCCTGTCCCAGGAGCCGGGCGCCTTCGTCGCGGTGGACGCGGTGCGCGACGTCCTGGAGACCGACGGCCCGGCCGGCCTGCCGGCGATCGTCGTGGACGGTGTCCTGACGTCCAAGGGTCGCTACCCCGAGCGCGCCGAGCTGGCCAGGTGGGCCGGGGTGCAGGTGGACCAGGCTGCCCAGGTGCCGGTGATGGCTGCCGCGCCCGCTGCGCGGACGTCGCTGCCGATCGTCGCCGCCGGGTCGGCCGACCGGACGGCGCTGCCGATCGTCGCCGCCGGGTCGGCCGACCGGACGGCGTCGCCAACGGCGGGCGGGTGCTGCGGCGGCGCGGGCGCTGCCGGGGCGGGGTGCTGCTGAGGTGACCTCGATCGAGACGACGTCCCCGGCTCGGGTGACGTCGGCGGACCCGTCCGCCTCGGCGGTCCCGGACACCGGTGTGCTCGCCGGTGTCCTGCACCGGCCGACGCCGTTCCTGTTCTTCACCGGCAAGGGCGGCGTCGGCAAGACATCCTGCGCGGCGGCGACCGCGGTCGCCCTGGCCGACGCCGGCCGCCGGGTCCTCATCGTCTCGACCGACCCGGCGAGCAACCTCGCCGAGGTGCTGGCCATGCCCGACGTCCGTGGCTCCGCGCCGGCGCCGGTCCCCGGCGTGCCCGGCCTGGACGTGGTGAACATCGACCCGGCCGCCGCCGCCGCCGAGTACCGCGAACGCGTCGTCGGGCCCTACCGGGCCGTGCTGCCCGCCTCCGCCGTCGCGTCGATCGAGGAGGAGCTGTCCGGGTCCTGCACGGTCGAGGTCGCCGCGTTCAACGAGTTCGTCGCGATCGTCACCAGCGCGGAGATCTGCGCGACCTACGACCACGTAGTCTTCGACACCGCGCCGACCGGACACACCCTGCGCCTGCTCAGCCTGCCGGCCGCCTGGACCGGGTTCCTGGAGACCAACACGGCCGGCGTGACGTGCGTCGGCCCGGTCTCGGCCCTCGGTCAGGCCCAGGAGACCTACGCCGGCTCCCTGGCCGCGCTGCGTGACCCGGCGGTCACCACCGTCGTCTTGGTGACCCGGGCCGAGCGCTCGGCCCTCGACGAGGCCGACCATGCCGCACAGGAGCTCGCCCAGCTCGGCATGACCCACCAGCGTCTGGTGATCAACGGCGTGCTGGCCGCGCCGCGACAGGACGACGCGATCGCGCTCGCCCGCGCCGAGCGGGAGCAAGCCACGCTGGCCGACCTGCCCGCATCGCTCGCCCGCGCCGAGTCCGTCGACACCGTGCCACTGCTGGCCCGGCCGCCGCTGGGTCTGCTCGGGGTGCGCGGCGTCCTCGACCCGGAGGCCGACCTGCCCGAGGGCGGCGCCCCCGGGAGCGGCGGCCCCGACGGTGCTGACGGTCCCGCGCCGCGCGCTGCGAGCACCTGGCCGACGACGCCCGGCCGGACGCTCACGGACCTGGTCGACGAGGTCGCCGCAGCGGGGCCCGGCATCGTCATGACGATGGGCAAGGGCGGCGTCGGCAAGACGACCCTCGCCGCGGCGCTCGCCCTGGCGCTGGCCGACCGTGGCCTGCCGGTGACGTTGACGACGACGGACCCGGCGGCCGGGGTGGCCGGTGTGCTGCCCGACGGACCGGCGAACCTCACCGTGACCCGGATCGACCCGGTCGCGGAGACGGCGGCGCACACCGCGCGCGTGCTCGGGACGGCCGGGGCCGGGCTGGAGCCCGCGGCGCTGGACCTGCTGGCCGAGGACCTGCGCTCGCCGTGCACCCAGGAGGTCGCGGTGTTCCACGCGTTCGCCCGGACGGTCGCCGACGCCGCCGGGCGGTACGTGGTCATCGACACCGCGCCGACCGGCCACACGCTGCTGCTCCTGCAGTCCTCCCGAACCTTCGCCGAACAGGCCGGGAGGGCGGCGGGCGCTGTGGCGGGGCACCCATCGTCAGCGGACGCGGGCCGTACGGTGGGACCGGACGCGGACGAGGCGGCGGCCCACCTGTTCACCTCGCTGAGCGACACCGAGCACACCCGGATCGTCCTCGTGGCCCTGCCCGAGGCGACCCCGGTCCACGAGGCGCTGGCGCTGCAGGCCGACCTGGCCCGCGCGGGGCTACGGCCGTGCACGTGGGTGGCGAACAGCGTGCTGTCGGCGACGGGCACCACGGATCCGGTGCTGCGCGCCCGGGCCGACCAGGAGGGTCGCTGGCTGGCCCAGATCGCGGCAGCCAGCCCCGCGCGGCCGGTCGTCGTGCCGTGGACGCCGACACTGCCAGCCGGCGCCGCGGGGCTGCGCCGGCTGGTCGGGTGATCGAGGGCGCAGGCACAGCGCGACGGACGCTCAGCGCCGGCAGCTCCGCCGGCAGGGCAAGCCGCTCGGGGCATGATGCCGCTATGACCACTGAGGCACCGATCGTCCACACGCGGTCCGGCGATGTCCGTGGGGTGTGGCGCACCCAGACCTCGGCGGCGTTCCTGGGCATCCCGTTCGCCGAGCCGCCCGTAGGTGAGCTGCGGTTCCGCGCGCCGGTGCCGCGCCGGCCGTGGGACGGGGTGCTGGACGCCACCGAGCCGGGTCCCACGCCGCAGCGCCGCCCGTTCGGGGAGGTGACCGCCATCCCGGAGCCGTCGATCCCCGGGGAGGACACCCTGCGGGTGAACGTGTTCACCCCGCGTCCCGGTGACACGGCGGCCGGCCTGCCGGTGTACGTGTGGATCCACGGTGGGGGGTTCTTCGCCGGCTCGCCGGCCTCCCCGTGGTACGACGGGCGGGCGTTCAACCGGGACGGCGTCGTGACTGTCACGGTGTCCTACCGCCTGGGGTTCGACGGCTTCGGCTGGCTGCCCGACGCCCCCGCCAACCGGGGCGTGCTCGACTGGCTGTGCGCCCTGGAGTGGGTGCGGGACACCATCACGGCCTTCGGCGGTGACCCGGACCGGGTGACGATCGGCGGGCAGAGTGCGGGGGGCGGGGCGGTCCTCACCCTGCTGGGGATGCCGACGGCTCAGCGCCTGTTCGCGCGGGCGATCTGCGAGTCGGGCGTTCCCGGGGATGTGTTGCCGGGAACCGCGGAGCGGACCACCCGCCGGCTCGCCGAGATCCTCGGCGTTCAGGCCACCCGGGCCGGGTTCACCGCCTGCACCGAGGACCAGATCCTCGACGCGCAGCAGCAGGTCACCAACCTCGACGAGATGGCGGACAAGCCGGTGGACCTGCTGCGCGGCATGGTCCGTCGACAGCAGGGGGTCATCGCGTTCGGGCCCGTCGTCGACGGCGACCTCGTGCCGGTGCCGGTCACCCAGGCGCTGGCCCACGGCGCCGGGGCGGACAAGGGCCTGCTCGTCGGCACGACCGCGAACGAGATGAACGCGGCCGCGGCGAACGTCCCCAAGGCCGTGAGGTTCGTCCCGGCGTCCGGACTGCTCGCCCTCGCCGGCCTCCCCAGGGGCCTGATCAGGCAGTATCTGCGAGCCCGGGCCGGGCTCAGCACGTCGGAGGTGCTTGGGCAGCTGGTCACCGACCTCATCATGCGGGCTCCCCTCACCGAGTACTGCGCCGCCCACCAGGGGGACACCTGGGTGTACGACTTCCGGTGGCCGAGCCCGGCGGCGGGCGGTCTGGCGCCGCACTGCCTGGAGCTGCCGTTCGCCTGGGACTGCCTGGACGCCGAGCGGGTCGTGGTCAACACGGGGCCCAACCCGCCGCAGGCGGTGGCGGATGCCATGCACGGCGCCTGGGTCCGGTTCATCACCGAGGGTGACCCCGGGTGGGCGCCGTACCGGGCGCCGGACCACCAGGGCCAGGTCTTCGACACGGTGAGCCGGGCCGAGCCGGATGTCTACCGCGCCGAGCGGCTGCTCGCGACCCGGTAGCGGTCCGGCGCGCGGTGGGTCGGTCGCCGGCGTGCGCGGTGGCGCACGGACGCAGCATTCTGCGGACCGGTTCCGTGTGTCGCGGTCGTGGCAGGGGCGCCTCGGCCCGGGTGCTTTGCTAGCGTGGCCGGACGTGGGCTCCGACGCGCGAACTGCCGACGCGCGAACTGCCGACGCGCGAGCCATTGACGGTTCGGGGCGGGTGCTGAGCGTCCGGGACGTGCACTACGCCTACGGTGACCGGCTCGCCCTCGACGCCGTCAGCCTCGACATTCCCGCCGGTGTCCTCATGGGGGTGCTCGGCCCTAACGGCGCCGGCAAGACGACCCTGTTGCGGATCCTGCTCGGCGTCGTGCCGCCCATGGGTGGCACGATCAGCTGGGGCGGGCGGCCCGTGTCGTCGACCGATCGCCAGCGGTGGGGGTACATGCCTCAGGAGCGCGGTCTCTACCCAGGGATGGCCGCCGGGGAGCAGGTGATCTTCTTCGGCCGACTGCACGGGCTGTCCCGCGCGGACGCCGCACGCCGCGGCATGGAGCTGATGGCCGGTCTCGGCCTGGCGGACCGCTGGGCGGACCGGACGGACAAGCTGTCCGGGGGGATGCAGCAGCGGCTGCAGCTGGCCACCGCTCTCATGGGGGACCCGCAGGTCATCGTCCTCGACGAACCGTTCGCGGGGCTGGACCCGGTGGCCGTGGCGGACCTGTCCACCGTGCTGGCGGCCCGGGCCGAGGCCGGGTGCACGGTGCTGTTCTCCAGCCACCAGCTCGACCTCGTCCAGGACCTCTGCGAGTCGATCACGATGATCGACCAGGGACGCGTGGTGCTGGGCGGCCGGGTCGCGGAGCTGCGCTCCGCCCACGGACGCCGGCAGCTGCGGCTGCACGTCGACAGCCCGGACCGCACGTGGCTGGCCGTGTTCCCGGGCGTGCGGGTCGCCGAGGAGCGGGCCGAGGGGCTGCGCCTGGAGATCCCACCCGGCCTCGACCCGTTGGCGGTGCTGGACGCCGCCCGGGCCGCAGGCCCCGTGCTCGACTTCGGGCTGGAGCTGCCCAGCCTGTCCCAGCTGTTCCTCGCCGCGGTCGCCGGCGGGCGGGCCGAGGACACCGAGGTGGTCGCCGGCGGGCGGGCCGAGGACACCGCCTCGGTGTCGGCCGTGCCGCCGCGGCCCGAGCGGGAGGGTCGCTGATGCGCAGCGGATGGTGGACGGGAACCCGCCTGGTGACGGGTCGGGGCATCCGGGAGTCGTTGGCCGCCCGGTCCTTCCGGGTGACGGTGATCCTCCTGCTCGTCGCCTCCGCCGGCGGGATCATCCTGTGGCAGGTGCTCGGTGGCGGTCCCACGCGGTACACGCTGGCGACGGTCCAGGCGGTGGACCCGGCGGTGCGCACGCAGCTCGACACTGCGGCGCAGCAGGGCACGTTCGACGTCGCCTACACCCAGCTGGCCGACGTGGCGGCTGTGCAGAAGGCGGTCGGCAACGGCGACGCCGACGTGGGCCTGGTGGATCGCACGGTCTACACGTCCAGCGGCGGGTCCAGCACCTTCGTCATGCTGGTGACCCAGGCGGTGTCGGGGGCGCAGTCGGTCGAACGACTGCACCAGCTCGGGCTCAGCGACGCGGACATCGCCGGCCTCGCCGAGGCGTCGGCGGTGGCGCAGGTCCCGGTGGAGCACGCGACGGACACGGCGCGGTTCGGCGTGGGGATGGCCGTCGGCATCCTGCTGTACCTCATCGTGTTCTTCGCGGGGATGAGCGTGGCGACCACGATCGGCACGGAGAAGTCGTCCCGGATCTCCGAGGTGCTGCTCTCGGTGCTGCGGCCCTCCCAGGTCCTCGTCGGCAACGTCGTCGCGGTGACTGTCACGCTGGGACTCCTGGCGCTCGCGGCGGCGGTCCCCGCGCTCGTCGCGCTGCCCCAGCTGGGTGTGCGGGTGCCCTCGGTGCTGGGCAGCGACCTCGCCCTGGCCGCTGTGTGGCTGCTGCTCGGCTTCACGCTCTACTCGTTCGCGTTCGCCGCAGCCGGCGCCCTGGTGGACAAGGTCACCGAGGTGAGCGCGGCGACGTCGCCGATCACCATGGTCGTCGTCATCGGCTACGTGCTGTCGGTGTCGGTCATCCCGCAGGCGCCGAGCGGCGCGGTGAGCGTCGTGCTGTCGCTGTTCCCGCTGTCCGCACCGATGGCCATGCCCATCCGCTGGGCGACCGGACAGGTGCCGGTGTGGCAGCTGGCCCTCGCCCTGGCGCTCATGGTGCTGGCGACGGCCGTGGTCGTCCGGCTGGCGACGGTCGTCTACCGCCGGGCCATCACCCGGACCGGCGGTCGATTGCGGTGGCGGCAGGTGCTCGGCGCCGGCGACGGGGTCACCGGGCAGCGACGTGGTCGCGCCAGGAGTGGGCCGGTGCATACCCGATGAGCTCGCGGGCGGCGTCGATCGCCAGCAGGGTCTCGAACGCGGTGATCGAGCGGGTGACCGGGACGTCGGGGAAGACCTCGGCGAGCAGCTCGGCGGACGGGCGGTCCATGATCGTGTCCGCCGCGGCGATGACGAGGTTCACCGATCCGGTGGTCTGCGCCTCGAGCGCCTGCCGGAACGCCGCGGCCACGTCCCGAACGTCGACGTAGCCCCACAGGTTCCACCGCCGCAACTGCGCGTTCGCCCAGTAGGACGGCACCGCCGCGTAGTCCTCCGGACGGTGGATGTTGGACAGCCGCAGCCCGACGAACGGGATGCCGGACCACTCGGACACGTGCTGCGCGGTCTGCTCGCCGAGCACCTTGGACAGCGCGTAGGTGGTGGTGGGCACGGGGAAGTGCGCCTCGTCGACCGGCGCGTACCGGGGTGGGACGTCGAACGGCAGGCCCAGCGTCGTCTCGCTGGACGCCCAGACGACGCGGCGCAGCCCGGCCTGGGCGGCGGCGAGGAAGACGTGGGAGTTGGCCGCCGTGTTTCGGTCGAGGGTCGTCGCCGGCGTGGCGATGCCGGGTGCCGGGATGTTGCCCAGGTGGACCACGGCGTCGGCGCCGTCCAGCACCTGGACGGTCTCGCCGTAGTCGGTGAGGTCGGCGAGCAGGAACGGCGTCCCCAGGGCTGCGGCGCCGCCGGCCGGTGGGACCCGGTCGGTCGCCAGCACCTGGTACCCGTGCTCGAGCAGGTCGGCGACGACCGCTCGGCCCGCCTTCCCGCTCGCCCCCGTGACGGTGATCTGTGTCATGGGTCGATCCTGGCACGCAGGTGCGACACCGGTCAGCGGGCCCGGGCAGCCGCCGATCGCTGCGCGGCGACGAGCTCGCGCGCGGCGGGCGCGACCTCCCCACCGAACCGGGCGATCGTCGCCTCGTCGTCACTGGCCAGGATGAAACCGCTGATCCCGTACCGCCGGGTGAGCACCGCGAGCTGGTCCGCCCACTGGTCTGGCGGGCCGACCAGCAGCCGGTCGCTGGCTGCGGAGGTGAACCGACCGTTGATGTTGAGCAGGCGGCGGACAGCCGCAGGGTCACGCCCGACCTGCACTGCGGCCTCGTCGATGCGCGCGTTGCCGTCGGACAGCTGCGTGAGCCCTGTCAGGTAGCCGAGCGAGGGCACCCAGCCGTCGCCCTGCCGGCCGATCAGCCGCAGCATGCGGGGCTTGAGGGCGCCGATCCAGATGTTGATGGCGTGCGCGGGGGCCGGGCCGCGCTTCGCGCCGTTGACGTGGTAGTAGGTGCCGTCCACCCGGAAGTAGGACCGGTTGGTGGCGTCCCACGTGCCGCGGATGATGTCGATCGCCTCGCTGAGGGCGTCCACGCCCTGGCCGGGGGTGAGCCGGCGGGCGCCCATGGCCTCGATCGCGTCCCAGAAGCCGCCGGCGCCCAGGCCCAGCTCGAACCTCCCGTCCGAGAGCAGGTCCAGGCTCGCCGCCGCGCGGGCCAGCACGGCCGGGGGGCGCAGCGGCAGGTTCGTCACGTTGGCCGCGACGTGGATCCGCTCCGTGCGCGCAGCCACCCAGCTGAGCAGGGTCCAGGTGTCGAGGAACGCCGGCTGGTAGGGGTGGTCCTGGAAGGTCGCGACGTCCAGCCCCGCCCGCTCCGAGGCGTGCGCCAGCTCGACGACGCGGTGCGGGTCGGCGTTGGCGGGGGTGATGAAGGACCCGAAGATGAGCTCCTGGCCGTAATCCGGCATGTGTCCTCGCGCTCTCTGTGCTTCTCGGTGGGGGGTGGGCTCAGGCCGCGGTGGTGCGGGCTCGGTGCAGGAGCAGCTCCATGGTGGCCCGGTCGTGCGATCCGTTGAAGATCTCCGTGCCCGGTTCCAACGCCGCACCCCCGCTGAGCGGCCCGGCGTCGACGGCGTCGTAGCCCAGCTCCTCGACGAGCTCGCGGACGACCGCGCATGCCTGCGGGTCGTCGCCGGCCACCGCCAGGGCCCGTCTGCCGGGGGTGCCCGGTGGCAGGTGGTCGGTCTCCAGCTCGTGATAGCTGATGTGGTTGAGCGTCTTGACGACGCGCGCCCCGGCCAGGAACTCCTGGACCATCTCGGAACTGGTGGTCTCCCCGGTCGTCAGCTCGGGGATGTCGCCGTCGTTCTCCGGCCAGTAGTTCATGGCATCGATGACGACCTTGCCCGCCAGCAGCATCGGGTCGAGGGTCCGGTACCGGTGCAGCGGGATGGACAGCACGACGACGTCGGCGCCGCGCACGGCCTCGGCCGCGGAGACCGGCGTGGCCCCGGGGGACACCACCTCGACGATGAGCTCGATGGCCGACGGGTCGCCGGAGGCGGCGATGAGCACCGGGTGACCGGCCCGCATGACCTGCCGGGCGACGGCCGTACCGACCCGGCCGACGCCGAGGATGCCGACGGTGCCGGTCCGGTGGGCGGTCACGAGCGCACCTGCGCGGGGGTGGCGGCGCCGAGCTCGGCATCCACGCGGGGTTTGACCTGCGTGCCGAGCAGCTCGACGGCGCGGAGCAGGTCGGCCTGGGGCAGGTGGCCGATGTCCATCTGCAGGATGTGCCGGCTGTGGCCGAGGTGGCCGTGCAGGGTGACGATCCGTTCGGCGACCTGCTCGGGGTCGCCCACGAAGAACGCCCCGTCCGGGCCGGACTGGGCGTCGAACGCGGCGCGACCCTGCGGCGCCACCCCGCGGCTGGGACCCAGCACGTCCCACATGGCCCGCCAGTGCGGCCACCACAGCTCCGTCGCCGTACGGCGGTCGGCGTGGACGAAGCCCAGCGTGGCCACGGCCACCGGCATGCCGTGCGGGGCGTGACCGGCACGCTGCGCGGCGGCGCGGTAGAGCCGGACCAGCGGAGCGAACCGGGCCGGCCGGCCGCCGATGATCGCGTACATCACGGGCAGCCCCTGCTGCCCCGCGCGGAGCGAGGACTCGGGGCTGCCGCCGGTCGCCCGCCAGATCCGCAGCCGGCCACCCTCCGGGCGGGGCACGACGACGGCGTCGGTCAGCGGGGCGCGGAACCGGCCCTGCCAGGAGATGTGCTCGTCCTCGCCCAGGTCGTTGATCGCCAGGAGCAGGCCGAGCTTCTCCTCGAACAGCTCGTCGTAGTCGTCCAAGGCGTAGCCGAACAGCGGGAACGACTCGATGGAGGACCCTCGCCCGGCCGTGATCTCCGCGCGGCCGCCGGACAGGGCGTCGAGCGTGGCGAACTGCTGGAAGACCCGCACCGGGTCGTCCGTGCTCAGCACGGTGACCGAGGAGCCCAGCCGGACATGGGTGGTGACGCTCGTGGCGGCCGCGAGCACCGTGGCTGCCGCGGAGGCCGGCATCTCGCGCGTGTGGTGCTCGCCGATCCCCACGTAGTCCAGCCCGACCTCGTCGGCGAGCCGGATGACCTCCAGGAGGTTGCGCATCGACTGCGCGGTGCTGCCCAGCCGGCCGGTGACGGGATCCTTCTGCACGTCCCCGAAGCTGTAGATGCCGAGTTCCACGCCCGTCCCTTCTCTCCCCGAGTTCGCGCGGGCCGATCGGCGCCGGCCCGCACGGCCGTGCAACAGCGCTTGCCGGACGGGCATTCCGCGGCCGGTGGTCGGCAGCAGGCCGCGGCGCCGGCCGCCCTCAGCAGACTGTCGGTCAATCAGCGGACTCCCAAGTCAAAAGGGGGCGGTCCGATCTGCGCGTATGCCTACAATCACCCGGCGGCGCGCCCGCGCTGCACTGTGCGACATCAAGGGAGATGCGTCGTGAAGGCTGCTGTCTGGTATGCCGCGGAGGACGTCCGCGTCGAGGAGGTCCCGGAGCCGACGCCGGCCGAGGGCGAGGTGCTCATTCAGGTCGAACGCACCGGGATCTGCGGCACCGACCTGCACGAATACCTGGGCGGGCCGTTGTTCGCCCTGCCGGGGACCATCCTGGGCCACGAGTACTCCGGGACCGTCGTCGAGGTGGGCAAGGGCGTCGACGGATTCCACGCAGGCGACCGCGTCGCCGGGGTCGGGGTGACCGGTTGCGGCGTGTGCTACTACTGCCGGCACGGCCTGACCGGGATCTGCGACAACCCGACGTTCATCGGGCTGCGCCGGCCGGGTGCCCTGGCGCCGCTGGCCTCCCTGCCCGCGTCGGCCCTGTTCGTCGTGCCGGAGAACCTGTCCCTCGTCGAGGCCGCACTTGTCGAGCCGCTCGGCGTGGCGTTCCACGGCGTCCGCCGCGGCCGAGTCGCCCCGGGTGAGACGGTCTACGTCGCCGGTGCCGGTCCGATCGGGCTCGGAGTCATCCAGGCAGTGCGGGCTGCCGGTGCGAGCGAGATCATCGTCAGCGAGGTCTCGGCACGTCGGCGCCAGGCCGCCGCGGAGCTCGGGGCGACCCGCGTCATCGACCCGACCGTCGAGAACGCGGTCGAGGTCACCCGTTCGCTCACTTTCGGACGAGGAGCCGACGTCGGCTTCGACACCGCCGGTGTGCAGGCGGCCTTCGACCCGGCGATCGCCGCGATCCGCAAGCGGGGGCGCTTCGTCGTCGTGGCCGCGTGGGAGCGGCCTGCTGCCATCGAGATGTCCGGGCCGCTGTTGCGCGAGATCGAGCTGCTCTTCACCTTCTGCTACGAGGCGGAGGAGGAGATCCCGCAGCTGCTCAAGCTCATCGCCCGCGGTGACATCAAGGCCGCGCCGATGATCACCAGCGAGATCGGCCTGGGTGCCATCGTCTCGGGCGGCTTCGAGGAGCTGCGCAACCACCGCGACGCCCAGGTCAAGATCCTCGTCAACCCGTCCGCCTGACCGCTCGTCGGGCACACCACCAGGGGTCGGTGACGGTCACCTGCCCGTCACCGACCCCAGGGTCGTCTCGCCTGCACCACCATCTGTGAGAATGAGCACCCCTGGTAGACCGGCCAGGCGCAGCGCGCATCGGACGTCAGCCCCACGGCCCAGGCGCCGGATCCGAGCAGCGGCAGGGCCGCGACGGCAAGCGCCGTGAGCGCGAGTACGCGCAGACCCGCGGTGCGGTCGCGACGTCGCCCCAGGGCGCGGCGAGGACCGTGCCTGTCAGGACCGACTGCGGGGCGAACCCGATCGAGCGCACGACGCCGTCGCGCTGGTCGGTGCGCTCACGCATGCGGTCGGCGAGCGCGGCCAGGTCGTCGTCCGTCGTCACGTCCAGCTGGACGACCAGCACCCCGAGGGACAACCGACGGGCGCTGGCCTGCGCGAGGCGGAGCTGCCGGCCGAAGGACGTCAGGACTACGCCGGCGCCCTACTCCTGTGCGATCCGCGCCACGTGGAAGGCGATCGAGCCCTCGGCCGGGACGCCGGTGACGAGGATCTTCTTGCCGTCGACCAGGCCCATGAGCTGGTGTCCATTCACGTCGGTTCGAGCATTCCCGGGTCCATTCTGACAGGCCGCCACCGTGGTCCCACGCCTCCGGGGTCCCGGCTGGGCACGGTCTGCGGCATGAGGAAGCGCCCGTTCGAACGAGGGACTGGCCCCGCACAGGGACGAGACGTCGTCGACGATGGTCACGGAATGGTCACATCTCGCCTGCACAGCGTGGCAAATGCGCGTACCGCGGCAAACTGAACAGTGCTGGAGGTGCAGCCAATGGCGGCTGCCCCTGACCTGCGGCGACGAATCCCGGCCCGCGGGACGACGATGTTCAGTGAGGGAGCGAAGATGCGACGCACGATGGCCGTGGCCGCCGTTGCGGCTCTAGGCCTGACCCTGACCGCGTGCGGTGGGAACGCAGGCAACGGCGAGACGCAGGCCGGCTCGGGCGGGAGCGGCGGCGGTGAGGTGGAGGTCTTCACCTGGTGGGCTGCCGGTTCGGAGAAGGCCGGGCTCGATGCCTTGGTCGCGGTGTTCAAGCAGCAGCACCCCGAGACGACCTTCGTCAACGGGGCTGTGGCCGGAGGAGCCGGCTCGGCGGCCAAGGACCTGCTGCAATCCCGGCTGCAGGCGAATGACCCGCCGGACACCTTCCAGGGCCACGCCGGCGGAGAGCTACGGGACTACATCGAGGCCGGGCAGCTGCAGGACGTGTCCGACCTCTACGACAAGTACGGGCTGCGGGAGGTGTTCCCCCAGGACCTGCTGGACCTGCTGACGGTCGACAACGCGATCTACTCGATCCCAGCTGACATCCATCGGTCCAACGTCGTGTGGGCCAACCCCAAGGTGATCGAGGCCGCAGGTCTCGATCCGACCAAGGTCCCGGCCTCGATGGATGAGTGGTTCACCGCACTCGACGCCATCAAGGCGTCCGGCGCGACACCGCTGTCTCTGGGGATGCCCTGGACGCAGGTCCACCTGCTCGAGACCGTGCTGATGTCCAAGCTCGGCGCGGACGGGTACATCGGGCTGTGGGACGGTTCGACGGACTGGCAGAGCGCCGACGTGACAGCGGCTCTGCAGAGCTTCCAGAAGCTCATCGGCTACACCAACACCGACCGCGATGGTCTGGACTGGCCTGAGGCGACCCAGATGATCATGGACGGCACGGCCGCCTACAACGTCATGGGCGACTGGGCGGTGGCGGCCTTCGAGGAGCAGCACAAGGTGGGGGGCGAGGACTACATCTACTTCCCGGTCCCCGGGACTGACGGGATGTTCGGCTTCCTCTCCGACTCCTTCACGATGCCGGTAGGGGCGAAGAACCCGTCCGGCACTGAGGCGTGGCTGGACACGGTCGGGTCCCTGGAGGGCCAGACGGCGTTCAACAAGGTCAAGGGTTCCATCCCGGCCCGCACCGATGCCGACCCGGCCGAGTTCTCCGAGTACCAGCAGACGGCCATCGAGTCCTACGCGAAGGACACGATCGTGCCGTCGCTCGCGCACGGCGCGGCCACCTCGATCTCGGTGCTCAACGGGATCTCGGACGCGACGAGCAAGTTCACCGCCGGCGGTTCCGACCTGACGACGTTCCAGAAGGAGCTCGCCGCAGCCGTGCAGGGCTGAGGCCGCACCGGACACGACCGGGCTGACCTAGCGGTGGGTCGGGGACGACGGCGCTCGTCCCCGACCCACCGGGCCGACATCAAGGAGCCAACACGTGGTCAGGTTCTTCCGCCGCTCGGGCTCGGCGCTGCTACTCATTCTCCCCTCGCTCATCCTGGTGAGCGTGTTCGTGTACGGCCTCATCGGCGCGAACATCCGGACCTCGCTGACGGACTCGCACACCTCACCCCAGGCGACGGGCGTCGCCCCGGTGCACACGATCTGGTTCGACAACTACGCGAAGCTGCTGGGCTCGCAGAGCTTCCAGCACTCGCTGATCAACCTTCTCATCTTCACCGCTGTCTTCCTCGCCGGGACGATGATCATCGGCTTCGTGTGGGCGTGGCTCCTCGAGCGGCCGATGAAGGGTGAAGGGATCTTCCGGTCCGTCTACCTCTTCCCCATGGCCGTGTCCTTCGTGGCCTCTGGCGTCGTGTGGCGCTGGCTGCTCAACTCCAACCAGGACGGCAAGGCCTCCGGGCTCAACCGGCTCTTCCAGATGATCGGCCTGGACTTCCTGCAGAACCCGTGGTGGAACAACATCACCTTCGGTATCGCCGCCATCGCACTGCCAGCCATATGGCAGCTGTCCGGCTATGTCATGGCACTGTTCCTCGCCGGGTTCAGAGGAATTCCCGACGAGCTGCGGGAAGCAGCCAGGGTGGATGGCGCGAGCGAGTTGCAGGTCTACCGGCACGTGATCTTCCCGCAGCTGACACCGGTCGCGCTCTCGGCGCTCATCATCATCGCGCACATGTCGCTGAAGTCCTTCGACCTCATCATGTCGATCTCGAAGCCGGCGAACTACCAGACAAAAGTTCCTGCGGTGGACATGTACGTGTTCAAGTCCAGCTTCGACTACGCCAATGCCGCTGCAGTCGGTACGATCCTTCTGATCATCGTGGCAGTCATCATCGTGCCGTACCTCGTCCGCACATCCCGTGAGGAGCGCAGATGACGACCACCTCGAGCGCCACGATCCCCTTGACGAGCGGCACGGGGACCGGCAGGCCCAGGCCGAGCGGCTTCTCCTGGTCGCGGACCATGAGGTATGCAATCCTCCTGGTCTTCCTCCTCGTCGTCCTCATTCCCGTCTACGTCCTGTTCGTCACCAGCTTCAAGGGCCCGGGCGACGCCTCGCCCACCCGCGCCTGGCTGCCACCCCAGATGTGGATCACCACGAACTGGGTGAACGCCTGGGAAGCGCTCGCCCCCGCCCTCCTGCGGAGCCTGGAGATGGTCGTCCCCGCGGCGGTCATCTCGGCGGTCCTCGGTTCGATGAACGGCTTCGTGCTGGCCCGGTGGAAATTCCCCGGGGCGGACGCGGTCTTCACCTTCATCCTCTTCGGGATGTTCATCCCGTACCAGGCGGTGATGATCCCGCTGCTGCAGCTCATGCTCGGCGCGGGGATCCCCTCGGGCGTGCCGTCCCTGATCCTCCTGCACACCGTGTACGGGATCCCGATCACGACGCTGATCTTCCGCAACTACTACCAGTCGATCCCTGCAGACCTCGTCGAGGCGGCACGGGTCGACGGTGCCGGGCTGATCCGCACGTACGCGTCGGTCATCCTGCCGATCTCCATCCCCAGCTTCGTCGTGGTGCTCATCTGGCAGTTCACCAACGCGTGGAACGACTTCCTCTTCGCCGTCTTCTTCTCGTCGAGCCAGAACGGACCGGTCACCCTGGCCCTGAACAATCTCGCCAACGGTGCGCAGCTGCAGAACTACGGCGTGTCCATGGCGGGTGCACTCGTAGCCTCGCTGCCGTCGCTGGTCGTCTACATCGTGCTGGGGAAGTACTTCATGGGCGGGCTGATGGCGGGATCGGTCAAGGGCTGAGCGAGCGGCGCCAGCTCCTTCTACGCTCGCACCATGCGCATCGAGACAGCCCTGGGGGACATCACGCGCCAGCGGGTGGACGCGATCGTCAACGCGGCGAACTCCTCGCTGCTCGGCGGCGGCGGCGTCGACGGGGCGATCCATGCGGCGGCGGGGCCGCGGCTGCTCGAGGCATGCCGCGAGCTGCGCCGGAGCAGCCTGCCCGACGGACTTGCCGTCGGGCAGGCGGTTGCCACGCCGGGCTTCGACCTGCCGGCCCGGTGGGTGATCCACACGGTGGGTCCGAACGCCCGGCGTGGCCAGACCGACCCGGCTCAGCTCGCGGCGTGCTTCACCCGCTCCCTCGACGTGGCCGCCGACCTGGGTGCACGCACCGTGGCGTTCCCCGCGGTGAGCGCGGGCGTGTACGGATGGGAGGCCGCAGTCGTCGCACGGGTCGGCGTCGACGCCGTTCGCGGCTGGGACGCCGAGCACCCGGGCGCGGTGGACCTCGTGCGGTTCGTGCTGTTCTCGCCGGCCGTCCGTGCGGCCTTCGCCACCGCCCTGGAGGCGTGACCGGCGTCGGTTGTCAGCGGCTGACGAACCGCCTGCCACGCGCTCGCACGGAAAAGGCCCCTCGAAGTAAGCGTTCGAGGGGCCCTCCCGTGGCCGCTGGCCTCGCGTCCCCGGCATGACCGGAGACCCGGCGCCGTCGGCGGACCGACGGCTCGACGCCGCTTCGACGTGCGGCTCCCCCTCGCCTCCGGTGACCGGTTTGACCCGGACCGTCAGCAGGGGACTGCGGTCGACCTCCCGAGCCTGTGCGGGCCCCTGCGTCGTCATCCGCAGGTCAATGGGTCTCCCCATCGATCAGGCCCGTCGTGATCCGGTCAGTCCGACCTCTCAAGTTCGGGACGGGCGACGAGTTCGCCGTGCGGGTTCCCCCGTCGGGATCGCCCCGTTCCGTCAAGGTCGTGACACCAGGTCTAGCCCCTCCGGGGGGCCCCCGCAAGGGCATTTCTCGACCACTTCACGACCTCGAGCGCGGGCGTCGGTTGTCCACAGGCTGACCTGCGAACCCACGCATCCGACACAGGGCTGTGGACGAAATCTGTGGAGAACCGTTCAGCCCCCGGGCGCCAGCTGTTCACCGTGGACCACCCGTTCCGCCCGGCGTGGCGACCAGCCCGTCGCAGGATGGCGACGTATCGTCGGAGACGACGAAGGCCCCTCCGAGTAAGCGTCGGAGGGGCCTCGTCCGTCCCAGGAGTCGGTCGGCGGGTGCCCGGCACGGCGGTGCCGGACCGGGCAGTGCGGGTTCAGGCCCCGGCGTCGAGCTCGGCGATCTCCGCCGGGGAGAGCATGAGGTCGACGGCCTGCACGGAGTCGAGGATCGTCTCCGGGCGGGACGACCCGGGGATCGGGATGACCACCGGTGCCTGGGCCAGCTCCCAGGCGAGCGTCACCCGCTGCGGGCTCACGCCGTGGTGGGCCGCCACCCGCGCGAACGCCTCGCGGGTCGCCAGACCACCAGCCCGTCCGATGCCGCCGAGCGGGCTCCACGGCAGGAAGGCCAGCCCCATGTCCGCGCAGAGCTGCAGCTCCGCCTGGGAGGACCGGAACGCGGGTGAGTACTGGTTCTGCACGGAGACCAGCCGACCGCCGAGCACCTCCTGCGCCAACCGGATCTGGTCGGGGTTGGCGTTGGAGATGCCGGCCATGCGGATCTTGCCCTCGTCCAGCAGCTCCCCCAGCACACCGACCGATTCGGCGTAGGGCACCTTCGGGTCGGGTCGGTGCAGCTGGTACAGGCCGATGGCCTCGACGCCGAGCCGGCGCAGCGAGCCCTCGACGGCCTGGCGCAGGTGGGCCGGCGAGGCGTCGATCGTCCACGTGCCGTCGCCGGGACGCAGGTGACCACCCTTGGTCGCGACCAGGATCGCGGAGGTGTCCTGACCCCAGGAGCGCAGGGCCTCGGCGAAGAGGACCTCGTTGTGGCCGACCTCGCCGGCGAGCAGGTGGTAGGAGTCGGCGGTGTCCAGGAGGGTCACGCCGGCGTCCAGCGCCGCATGCACGGTGGCGATCGCCCGCTGACGGTCCGGACGTCCCTCGATGGACAGCGGCATGCCGCCGAGCCCGATGGCGCTGACCGGGCTGTCCCCGATGAGTCGTGTCTGCATGGGCTCCATCATGCTCGGTCCGCCTTTCCGTCGTCCGCGGTCCGGCCGGGCTCGTGCTGTGCTGTCCGCCAGGCGACCGTGCCGGGGGCGTGGTCGGGCCCCGGGCGGTTCCCGAGACCCAGCCCGAGGACCGATGCGATGGTGCGCACCACGCCGTCCTCGTCGTTGGACGGCGCAAGGTGGCGGGCGTGGGCGCGCACCTTCGGGTGGGCGTTGGCCATCGCCCACGAGTGCGCGGCGGCGTCGAGCATCTCCAGGTCGTTGAGGTAGTCGCCGAACGCCATGGTCTGCTCCCGGGTCACCCCGAGAGCGGCCTGGACCTGCGCCAGCGCGGCGCCCTTGTGCGTCGAGCGCCCCATGACGTCCACCCAGTGCTCGCTCGAAGCGGCGACCTGGTGGGTGGCTGCCAGGTCCTGCAGCCGTGGGGTGACCACCGCCTCGGCCGACCCGAAGGCGAAGACGGCCACCTTGAGCACCGCGTCGTCGACGGTCAGCAGCTCGGCGGTGGTGGACAGCCGGGCGTAGTAGCGGCGTGCCTCGGCGAGGAACGGCGGATCGGTGCGCTCGACCCAGGCGGACCGCTTCCCGCACACGACGACGCCCACGTCGGCACCCTCGGCGGCCAGTCCACGGACCGCTCGCACGGCATGGCTGACCACCGCCCCGTCGAGCGTCGTGGACGTGAGCTCCCGGTCCCCGCGGGCGACGTACGCGCCGTTCTCGGCGATCACGACGAGGCGCTCGCCCCACGGGCCGAACTGCCCGACGAGCGTGGCGTGCTGGCGGCCGCTGGCCGGGCAGAACGCGATCCCCCGGCGGTCGAGCTGGTCCAGCACGGGCCACACGGAGGGCGGCAGGCGGTGGTCGCTGTCCAGCAGTGTCCCGTCCATGTCCACGGCGATGAGTCGGACGTCCGGGGCAGGAGGCACGCCGCCATCCTCCCAGAGCCTCGCCGGCTGCACGTCGGATACCCTTGAGGGGCGACGCAGTCCATGACGACGGGCGCGTCGGGAGGCGGCCGAGAGGGTCGCCGTCGACCCCTCGACGACGAGGAGGGCTGGGGTCCGGCCCGTCGGCACCCGACGGCAGGTATGCCGTTGCGAGCGGAGGTAGTGATGACGCAGACCACAGCACCAACGACAGCACCGGTCGGGCAGAGGTACGACGGCTTCGACCGGATGCTCATCGGCGGCACATGGCGGGCCGGGCGGTCCGGGACGGTCGCCCCGGACATCGACCCCTACACCGGCAGTACGCTGGTGGAGATCCCGCTGGCCAGCCGCGACGACGTCGACGAGGCGTACCGCGCGGCCGCAGCAGCACAGCCTGCATGGGCTGCCACGAACCCGGGGCAGCGGCAGGCTGTCGTGCACGCGGCCATGCGGGTGATGGACGCCCGGCACGAGGAGATCGTCGACTGGCTGGTCCACGAGGCAGGAGGTACGCGGTTCAAGTCGGAGTTCGAGTGGGGCGGCACCCTGGGGGTGCTCGACGAGACCGCGTCCTTCCCCTACCGGGTGCACGGCGAGCTGCGCGGGTCCGACGTGCCGGGCAAGGAGAACCGGATCTACCGGCAGCCGCTCGGCGTCGTCACGGTGATCAGCCCGTGGAACTTCCCGCTCGTGCTCAGCATGCGGTCGGTGGCTCCGGCGCTGGTCCTCGGCAATGCCGTGGTGCTCAAGCCGGCCAGCGACACCCCCGTGACCGGGGCACTGCTCATCGCGAAGATCTTCGAGGAGGCCGGGCTGCCTGCCGGGCTGCTCAACGTTGTCGTAGGCTCCGGCAGCGAGATCGGTGACTACGTCGTGGAGCACCCGACGCCGAGCCTGGTGTCCTTCACCGGGTCGACGGAGGTCGGCAAGCACGTGGGTGCTCTGGCGTCGAGCGGTCCGCACCTCAAGCGGGTCGCCCTCGAGCTGGGCGGCAACGCGCCGTTCGTCGTGCTGGACGACGCCGACATCGAGCATGCGGTGAAGTCCGCGGTGTTCGGCCGGTTCCTGCACCAGGGGCAGATCTGCATGAGCACCAACCGGATCATCGTCGACGCGAGGATCCACGACGCGTTCGTCGACGCGTTCGTCGAGCGTGTGCGCGGTCTGAAGGTCGGCGACCCGGACGACCCGGCGACGCTCGTCGGGCCGATCATCAACCGCAGCCAGATGCGCAGCGTGCTGGGCAAGGTCGGCGGGGCGCGCGCCGAGGGCGCCCGGCAGCTGCTCGGTGGGGAGCCCACCGGTCAGGTGCTGCCGCCGCACGTGTTCGTCGACGTCACCGGCGAGATGGGGCTGTCCCGGGAGGAGACGTTCGGCCCCGTCGTGCCGATCATCAAGGCCCGCGACGAGGCCGACGCCCTCCGGCTGGCCAACGACACCGAGTACGGGCTGTCCAGCGCGGTGTTCACCGGGGACCTGGAGCGCGGGGTCGCCTTCGCCCAGCAGGTCCAGGCCGGGATGACCCATGTGAACGACATCACGGTCCAGGACGAGCCGTTCGCCCCGTTCGGCGGGGAGAAGAACTCCGGACTCGGCCGGTTCCACGGTGACTGGATCATCGAGGAGCTCACCCGGGTGCACTGGGTGTCCGTCCAGCACACCCCGCGGGAGTACCCGCTGATCTGATCGGCGGGGTTAGCGTGGCGGCTGTGGACACCGACCCGGCCGCCGGACCGGACGGCTCGCACAGCTGCACCACCCGGGCGCACCCGCACCGCGCCCGGGTGGTGCAGCAGGTGCGGTGGTCGGACGTGGACCTGTTCGGGCACGTCAACAACGCGGCGTTCCTGAGGTACCTCGACGACGCGCGGTTCAGTCTGTTCCCGCAGATGGGGGTGGACGCGGTCGGCGTGCCGACCGCGTCGCTGCTCGTCGTGGTCAAGCACGAGATCGACTACCTGGCGCCGCTGACGTTCCGGCCGGAGCCGTTCGCGGTGGAGGTGTGGGTCCCGCGGGTCGGGCGGGCGTCGGTGGACTTCGGGTACGAGATCGTGGATGCGGGCGGTGGGTCGACGGTGTACCTGCAGGCGCGGTCGCGGATGGTCCAGCTGGACGGTGCCACGCGGGCGGCCCAGCCCTTCACCGCCGGGCAGCGGGCCGTGTTCGCCCCGTACCAGGAAGCGGCGCCCCGGCTGCACGACTGGTGAGGGCGGCGCGGCAGGCCCGCTCGCATCGGCGACCAGCGGCCGGGCGGCCGCCCGGCGCGCATCACGCCGGGGGCGAACACCGGACGTGCGCGGCGCAGCAGGCCGTTAGCATCGATGAACGCCGCCTCGCCGGGCCGCGTCCGGCACCCGATCCGCCTGGAACCCCTTCGTGCGGGCTCCTCGTCCCCGGACCGACGTGCTGGTACGGGCCGCACCCCGGTGAGCTCGCCGCACGTGAGGAGTGCACATGTTCGAACGGTTCACCGACCGCGCCCGCCGGGTCGTCGTACTCGCCCAGGAAGAGGCGAGGATGCTCAACCACAACTACATCGGTACCGAGCACATCCTCCTGGGCCTGATCCACGAGGGTGAGGGCGTCGCGGCGAAGGCGCTGGAGTCGATGGGCGTCTCTCTCGATGCGGTGCGCGCCCAGGTCCAGGAGATCATCGGCGAGGGCACGCAGGCCCCGAGCGGGCACATCCCGTTCACGCCGCGGGCCAAGAAGGTGCTTGAGCTGTCCCTGCGCGAGGCGCTGCAGCTGGGGCACAACTACATCGGTACCGAGCACATCCTGCTCGGCCTCATCCGCGAGGGTGAGGGCGTCGCCGCCCAGGTGCTCACCAAGCAGGGCATCGACCTCAACCGGGTGCGCCAGACGGTCATCCAGCTGCTCAGCGGCTACCAGGGCAAGGAGCCGGTGGCTGCCGGCGGCCCGACCGAGGGTCAGCCGGCCGGTTCCGCCGTGCTCGACCAGTTCGGTCGCAGCCTCACCCAGGCCGCCCGCGAGGGCAAGCTCGACCCGGTGATCGGCCGCGAGAAGGAGATCGAGCGGGTCATGCAGGTGCTCAGCCGCCGCACCAAGAACAACCCGGTGCTGGTCGGTGAGCCCGGCGTCGGAAAGACGGCCATCGTCGAGGGCCTGGCCCAGGACATCGTCCGTGGGGACGTCCCCGAGACCATCAAGGACAAGCAGCTGTACACGCTCGACCTCGGCGCACTGGTGGCCGGGTCCCGGTACCGGGGCGACTTCGAGGAGCGCCTGAAGAAGGTGCTCAAGGAGATCCGCACGCGCGGCGACATCATCCTGTTCATCGACGAGATCCACACCCTCGTCGGGGCGGGCGCGGCCGAGGGTGCGATCGACGCGGCGAGCATCCTCAAGCCGATGCTGGCCCGTGGCGAGTTGCAGACCATCGGGGCGACGACGCTCGAGGAGTACCGCAAGTACATCGAGAAGGACGCCGCGCTGGAGCGCCGCTTCCAGCCCATCCAGGTGGCCGAGCCGACCCTGCAGCAGTCCATCGAGATCCTCAAGGGTCTGCGCGACCGCTACGAGGCGCACCATCGGGTGTCCATCACCGATGGTGCGTTGGTGGCTGCTGCGACGCTGGCGGACCGCTACGTCAACGACCGCTTCCTGCCGGACAAGGCGATCGATCTGGTCGACGAGGCGGGTGCGCGGCTGCGGATCCGGCGGATGACGGCCCCACCGGAGCTGCGGGCGTTCGACGACCAGATCGCCGAGGCCCGCCGGGACAAGGAGTCGGCCATCGACGAGCAGGACTTCGAGCGCGCCGCACGGTTGCGCGACGAGGAGAAGCGGCTCACCGAGCGGCGCGCCGAGAAGGAGAAGTCCTGGAAGAACGGCGACCTCGACGCGGTCGCGGAGGTCGACGAGGACCTGATCGCCGAGGTGCTGGCGATGAGCACGGGCATCCCCGTGTTCCGGCTCACCGAGGAGGAGTCCAGCCGGCTGCTGCGGATGGAGGGCGAGCTGCACCGGCGGGTCGTCGGGCAGGACGAGGCGATCAAGGCCCTGTCGCAGGCCATCCGGCGCACGCGGGCGGGTCTGAAGGACCCCAAGCGCCCCGGTGGGTCGTTCATCTTCGCCGGCCCGACGGGTGTGGGGAAGACCGAGCTGGCCAGGGCTCTGGCGGAGTTCCTGTTCGGCGACGAAGACGCGCTCATCCAGCTGGACATGAGCGAGTACTCCGAGAAGCACACGATCTCCCGCCTGTTCGGCTCCCCGCCCGGCTACGTCGGTTACGACGAGGGCGGCCAGCTGACCGAGAAGGTGCGGCGCAAGCCGTTCTCGGTCGTCCTGTTCGACGAGGTCGAGAAGGCGCACCCGGACATCTTCAACTCGCTGCTGCAGATCCTGGAGGACGGCCGGCTGACCGACTCCCAGGGCCGGGTGGTCGACTTCAAGAACACGGTCATCATCATGACGACCAACCTCGGCACCCGGGACATCGCCAAGGGCCTGCAGACCGGATTCCAGGTCGGCGGGGACACCCAGACGTCCTACGAGCGCATGAAGGCGAAGGTCAACGACGAGCTGAAGCAGCACTTCCGCCCGGAGTTCCTCAACCGCGTGGACGACGTCATCGTCTTCCCGCAGCTGACCCAGGAGCAGATCCTCCAGATCGTCGACCTCATGGTCGCCCGGCTGGCCGAGCGCCTGCAGGACAAGGACATGGGCATCCGGCTCACGAACGCCGCCAAGGCGTTGCTGGCCGAGAAGGGCTACGACCCGGTCCTCGGCGCGCGACCGCTGCGTCGGGCCATCCAGCGGGAGATCGAGGACGCACTGAGCGAGAAGATCCTGTTCGGTGACCTCGCCCCGGGGCAGACCGTGATCGTCGACGCCGTCGGCGAGGGGATCCTCGGTGAGTTCACCTTCCGTGGCGTGCCGCGCGAGGAGGCGGACCGACCGGCCGTGCCGGCAGGTGCGCACCGCGCCGCCGGGACGCCCGGGTCCGGGACCAACGTGCCGCCGGCCCTGCCGGTGGCCGGCGGCCCCGGGGGGACCGGTCCGATGCCCCAGGTCGGCTGACCGGCGGACGGTGGT
>CAVPEV010000010.1:0-4022 GCA_963703555.1 uncultured Actinomycetota bacterium
TCTTATCGACCCGGCGAGTTGGTGTGCGGGCGACGGCGGCCGCAACGGCGGCCACCGTCGTGGCCCTGACGTTGGTCGCGGCAGGACTGGCCCAGGTGATGCTCCTGGATGACTCGCTGCGCTCGGCTGCGGAAGCGACGGTATTGGAGCAGACGGAACAAGTCGCTGCCCGACTGTCTCCCCACGGCCCAGCGGAGGCGGTGCGCGAACTCCACTCCACACTGGATCTGGTACAGGTGCTCGATGCCAGCGGTCGCCGACGATGGTGGCGGTGGCCGGGTTGATGACCTCCCTGCGTTTGCCACTGACGGAGGGACGCCACGTCCCGCCGATGTATTGCTCGAAGCGCCATCGCACATCGGATTTCAGCGGTGCCGTCATTGTCATCTTGTATCTCGCTTTGCTGGTTGTAAGACAGGTCTCGTCAGCTGGTGACGAACCATCAATCCTGGTAACGAACCGTGATCGCGTGTTCGGGGCACGCCTGTGCGCTTTTCCTCTGCTTCATTGACCAACTCTGGCGGAACGGGGTCGAGGATGACCTCGAGAAGGGCGCGGATGTCATCGGCGCCCAGGCCCTGGGAGAAGGCCTGCTCGTCGTCACCGAGCACGGCGTCGAACAGCCTGCCCTTGCGCTCGGCCAGGGCCATGACCTTCTCCTCGATGGTGTTGGCGGAGACCAGCCGGTTGACGATGACCTTCCGTGTCTGCCCGATGCGGTGGGTGCGGTCGATCGCCTGCCGTTCGACGGCGGGGTTCCACCACGGGTCGAGCAGGAAGACGTGGTCCGCCTCGGTCAGGTTGAGGCCGAAGCCGCCGGCCTTGAGGCTGATGAGGAACAGCGGTGCGCCGCCGTCCTTGAACCGATTGATCACCGTCGCCCGGCGGGTGGTCTTGCCGTCGAGGTACTCGAATGCGATCCCGTTCCGTCGGCAGCGCTCGGCCACGAGAGCGAGATATCCGGTGAACTGGGAGAACACCAGCGCTCGGTGCCCCTCGGCGACGACCTGTTCGAGCTGTTCGACGAGGGCTTCGAGCTTGGAGGACGGCACCTCGTGGTAGGCGTCGTCGACGAGGCCGGCGTCGAGGGCGAGACGCCGCAGCGTCGTCAACGAGCGGAAGATCGCGATCCGGTTGGACTCGAAGTCCTCCAGAAGGCCGAGCACCCGGGACCGCTCGCGCTGCAGATGGGTGTCGTAGACCCGGCGGTGGCGTGGGGCGAGTGGGACGTACCGGACCTGCTCCTGCCGGTCCGGCAGCTCGGGGGCGACGTCGTCCTTGGTGCGGCGCATCAGCACGGGACGCAGCCGCCGTCGCAGCCTCGTCAGGGTCGCCGCCGCCACCCGCCGCGCGGCGTCGTCGGCGCCGGGGCGCGAAGCCGCCTCGACCGGGCGCACCACGTCCTCCCGGAACCTGGTCCGGGACGGGTAGAGGCCCGGAGCGGTGATCGCCAGCATCGCCCACAGCTCCATGAGGTTGTTCTCCAGCGGCGTGCCGGTGATGGCGAGCTTGAACGGCGCGCGCAGCATCCGCGCGCACTCGTTGGCCTTCGTCGCGTGATTCTTGGCGAACTGAGCCTCGTCGAGGATCAGCCCGGACCAGTCGCGCTCATGGAACGCCTCGAACTCCAGCCGGAAGATCGCGTACGAGGTGACGAGCACGTCGACGTCCGCGACGAGCCGGTCGAGCGAGGTGCCGGACCGGGCTGCGGTCTCGGTCATCGCCAGGACGCGCAGGCCAGGGGTGAAGCGGGCGGCCTCCGCGGACCAGTTGCCGACGACGGACGCAGGCGCGACGACGAGGAACGGAGGCGTGGTCGTCGTGCCGTCGCCGGCCTGCTCCCGGACATGCGCGACGAGTGCGAGCGCCTGCACGGTCTTGCCCAACCCCATGTCGTCGGCCAGGATGCCGCCGAGCCCGTGCTCCCAGCACAGCGCCAGCCACTCGTAGCCCTGTCGCTGGTAGGGGCGCAGCTCCGCCGTGAGGCCGGCGGGCAGGGTGGCGGCGGGTGGTGCGTCGCCGGCGGAGCGCAGCAGGTCGACGAGTGCGCCGACGGAACGCCGCCAGGCGTCGGACTGCTCGACGACGTCGGCGACGTCCTCCAGGTCGGCCCACAGACTCGCCTGGTAGCGGCTGATCCGCAACGCGCCGGTGCGGTCGCTCAGCCGCGTGGCCTCCTCGATCAGCCGCCGCAGCTCGTCGAACACCGGACGGTCCAGCCGCAGCCACGCACCGTCGTCGAGCAGCAGCCGGTCCAGCCCAGCCGCCAGAGACCGGAACAAGGGCTCGAACGGGATCTCCCGCCCGTCGACGCTGACCGTGATCCCCAGGTCGAACCAGTCGGTCTCGCCGGTGTCGCCGGCCGCGACAGTGACCAGCGGCGCCTGCTCGAGCGGGACGTACCCGGGCACCTGTCCGGCCTCGACGCGCACGCCGTCCACCGTCGCGAGCGCCGGCAGCAGCGACTGTGCGACATCGAGCGCGGCCAGCCCCGCGAACTCGTGCCGCGAGCCCAGCCGGAACGCCGCGAAGCCCGGTAGCGCCTGGACGACATCCTCGACACGGCCGGTGGTGGCGGCCTCGGCCTCGGCGTCGCGCAACGCGAGGTCCTCGGTTGCGGGGGTCACCGGCAGGCGGGTCTCGGCCCCACCCACGGGATAGCTCCACTCCCACGCCAGCCGGACCAGCGCCGGGGAGACGAAGTCCGCGGTGACGACGAGCACGGGCCGGGCGGGGGTGGGCAGCGCCACGCTGGCGTCCCGGCTCGTCACCGTCACCCGCCGGCGCAACAGCGGGTAGAACCCGGTGAGGAACTCGGGGACGTCGGTGGCCGGGATCTCGAGCGACGGCAGGTCGAGCACGGCGAGCTGCTCCTCGGTCAGCGGCTCGGCGACCGGGCCGAGGCTGAGGACCCGCTCCGCGCCACGGTCTTCCCAGGCGAACAGCCCGGACGTCCCGATCGCACCGTGCACCGCCGCGCCGTCGAGCCGGCCGTCCGGCTCGACGGCCGGGACCAGGCGGATACCCCCGTCCGTGCCGGTCGTCGCGTCGAGGGTCAGGTTCGCGGTGGCCACGAGCCGGACCACGTCCCTGCGGGCGCTGCCCACCAGCGGGATGCCGAGCTGCTCGGCCCGGGTCAGGTGCTGCCAGACGAACGGCGAGCAGGTGCCCAGATCGAGCCAGGAGCCGGAGGAGTAGGCCGAGTACCCGTCGCCGGAGCGGAGCGCCGACAGCTCGCGGAACCACCCACGGGTCGCGGGTGCCATCGGCAGCCGCTGCCACGCGTAGTGGTACCGGAAGGCGTCCCACGAGACCTCGTAGCCGCCGCTCCAGGCACCCTTGGCGCCCTGCTTGACCGGGCGCACCGACACCGAGAGAGCACCGGGGCGGATCGCCGCCGACCGGTCCGACGCCTTCGGCAGCCCGTCGACCCGGACCTGAAGGCCGACCGGGGTCCACTCGTGGCGCGGTTCGACCCCGGCGGTCGGCGTGCCGCTCGTCAGCCGCGCCAGGGCCCGCTGCCACGCCGGGACGGCGGGCGGGCGCGCAGGGATGGACGCCGGGGGTCGGGCCGACGACGTGGCGCGCCGGACGGCGCTGCCGGCATTGCAGTGCAGCAACGCCGCTGCCATGTGCTTGCAGTCCCGACCGACCGGGCAGGTGCACCGGTTCTCCGCGACGGCGAGTCCGCCGCCAGGCCGTTCGAGGAGGGCAACGTCGCACTGGTACCTGTTGCCGCCGCTGCCCCGCACGGTGGCCTGCAGCCGACGGTCGCCGGGGAACCAGTCCAGCCGGGACACGTGGCTCTGGCGCTGGTAGGCCCGGCCGCGCTCGAAGGCCCCGCCGCCGACGACGCGGCGAATCTCGCCTTCCGGGATCTCGGGCAGGGGGCCGTCGGTGACAAGCACAGTGGGATCGTGCCATGGCCACCCGACATCGCCGTCGAGGGCGTGCCGGTCAGGGTGTGCGTCAGGTTTGTGGTGTTGGGCTCGATTCGGGCCACAGGATGTGTTCGCGCTGTG
>CAVPEV010000011.1:0-12069 GCA_963703555.1 uncultured Actinomycetota bacterium
CGGCGGAGCATGGCGGGATCGTGGTCGGCCTGCTGCCCGGGACCGACCGCGCGGAGGGCAACCGGGACCTCACCGTGGCGATCCCCACCGGCCTCGGCGAGCTGCGCAACGGGCTCGTCGTGCGCGCCGCGGACGTCGTGGTGGCGGTCGGCGGCTCCTGGGGCACGCTCAGCGAGGTGGCGCTCGCGGTGCGCACCGGGGTGCCCGTCGTCGCGATCGACGGCTGGCGGGTCGAGGACGGGGCGGGCGAACCGTCCGGCGTGCGCCACGTGCCGGACGTCGAGCAGGCGCTGGTCGAGCTCGACCGGCTGCTCACGGGCGGGTGACGGCCCGGGAACCTCGTCCGGCGCCGCCACAGCCGCGGTGTGAGACTGACCGCGAGACCGGCCGCCGGCCGGGTGCGAAAGGGAACCCCCACGGGCATCGGCGACTTCCTGGACAAGGCGCAGGAGACCGTCAAGGGGCACGAGGACCAGGTGAAGGAGGGCCTCGACAAAGCCGCGGACTTCATCAAGAGCAAGACCGACGACGCCGGCGACACCAAGGTCGACGAGGCCGTCGCCCGCGCAAAGGAGCTGATGGACAAGCAGGACTGACCTGCCGCTCGGGCAGGGCCGGTCGGGGCCGGTCCCGGCCGGCCCTTCGTCTGCCTGCGGTCGCGCGGGCCGGGCCTCACCAGGGCGAGGTGCCCAGCACCGCACGGCCCACGGCGGCGAGCCCGTCCACCCGGCGCAGCCGCGGGTGCGCGGCCAGGTCGGCGGGCAGCACGACGGCCGGGTCGACGGCGTAGGTCAGCGCCCCCGCCCCCAGGGCGGCGCGCGTGCCGGTCGGGGAGTCCTCGACCGCGGCGCACCGGCGCGGGTCCACCCGCAGCCGACGTGCCGCCGCGAGGTAGCCGTCCGGGGCCGGCTTGGGCCGGACCGCTCCGTCGCCGGCGACGACCGCGCCGAACACCCCCTCCGGCGCCTGCGCGACGACGCCCTCCACGATCGACGTGTGCGTCGCCGTGACCAGCGCGCACGGCACGCCGACCCGACGCAGGGCAGCGAGCAGCCCGAGTGCTCCGGGTCGCCACGGCAGGCCCCGGCGCAGCACCGCGGCGACACCCGCGTGCAGCCGCTCGGCCACTTCGTCGGACGGCAGCGGGACGCCGCGGCGTGCGATCTCGGCGGTCAGGGCGGGCACGGACCAGCCGAGCACCGCCTCGCCGTCGTCGGGCCGCCACACCCCGCCGTGCGAACGGACGAGCGAGCCGACGACACCCGCCCAGACGGTCTCGGTGTCCAGCAGGGTGCCGTCCATGTCGAACAGGACGGCGTCCGGGCGTGGGTCGTCGGGCGCCGGGCCGTCCCACGGCTCGAGGCCGTGCAGCACCGGTCCGGGTCGCCTCAGCAGGTCGGCCACGCCATCACCTCGACGGGGGCGGGGCGGCGGGCGTGACGGCCGGCCATCGCAGGCCCCCCTCCGCTCGGCACCGGCGCCCGGCCGGCCCGCCCATCGTCACCCCGGACCGGACCCGCGGGAAGGAGCGGGCCGCAGAATTCACCGGGACGTAACGCCCGCACCGGCGCCGTCACACGGCGGAGCGGGCTCGTAACGTCGGGCTTACCGGGGCGCGGGTGCGGCGGCGCGGGTGCCGGGCCGGGGGCGCCCCGGCGGCGCCGGGACGGGCGCGGGTGCCGCGGTGTGCGCGGTGCCCCCGGGGTCCGAGGCCCTGACAGCGGGCGGCACCGTGGGGGTACCGCTGGCCGCCCAGCCCTGGGGCGACACGCCCGGCCGGTGCGTGGACCGACCGTCCCGGGATGCGGTGGATGGTGAGCGTCTCCGGAGCCCAGGGCTGAGCGTCCGGCCGGCGGAGGTCCGGCCGGGGCGGCGTCCCGGCGGACGTACGCTCCGGGCGTGGCCCTCCTCTTCGACCCCCTGACCCTGCGCGGCACGACATTGCGCAACCGCGTCTGGCTGCCCCCGATGTGCCAGTACTCGGCGCTCGACGGCGTGCCGAACGACTGGCACCTGGTCCACCTGGGCGCCCGGGCGGCCGGCGGGTTCGGGCTGGTGATCGCCGAGGCGACCGCAGTGGTCCCCGAGGGCCGCATCACGCCGCAGGACGTGGGCCTCTGGAACGACGCCCAGGCCGGGGCTTGGCAGCGGATCACGGACGTGGTGCACGCCCGCGGCGCGCACGTCGGTGTCCAGCTGCAGCATGCCGGGCGCAAGGCCTCGACGTACCGGCCGTTCCATGAGGGCGACGGCTCGGTGCCGGCTGCCCAGGGTGGTTGGACGACCGTCGCGCCCTCCGCGGTCCCGTTCCCCGGGCTCCGGGAGCCGGTGGCCCTGTCCGACGACGAGGTGGCCGCCATCCCGGGCGCATTCGCCGCTGCGGCCGCCCGCGCCCTGGCGGCCGGCTTCGACACGGTCGAGCTGCACGCCGCGCACGGGTACCTGCTGCACCAGTTCCTCTCCCCGTTGTCGAACCTGCGCACGGACCGGTGGGGAGGCTCGCCGGAGAACCGCGCCCGGCTGCTCGTCGAGACCACCGACGCGGTACGGGCCGTGTGGCCCGACGACCGCCCGCTGCTGGTCCGGCTGTCCGCGACCGACTGGACCGAGGGAGGTCTGACCGTGGACGACGTCGCCGCAGTCGCCGAGGTGCTCCGCGACCACGGGGTCGACCTCATCGACGTGTCGACCGGCGGCAACCTGCCGGTGCCGGTCCCGGTGGCTCCCGGCTACCAGGTGACCCACGCCCGGCGGGTGCGCGAGGTGTCCGGGCTGCCGGTGGCCGCCGTCGGCGTCATCACCACCGGCGCCCAGGCCGAGCAGATCCTCGCCGAGGGGTCCGCCGACGCCGTCCTGGTCGGCCGCGCCGCCCTGGCCGACCCGTTCTGGCCGCTGCATGCCGCGCACGATCTGGGCGTGACGCTGCCGACGCCGGCCTTCGCGGGCGCCGACGCGCGCGTGCCGCCCGGCGAGCCGACCGGATGGCCGGTCCAGTACGAGCGCGGCGCCCCGCGCTGACCGGCCCGGTCAGCTCCCTGCCGCCTGGCCACCCAGCCCGGCCCGGTCGACGACCAGCGCCAGCTGGGTCCGGTTGGTCAGGCCGAGCTTGGTCAGAGCCCGCCCAAGGTGCGTCTTGACGGTGGCCTCACTCACGTAGGCGCGGGCGGCGACCTGGGCGTTGGTCAGCCCGGCGGCGACCCCCTGGGCGATCTCCAGCTCCTTGACGGTCAGCCGCGCGAGCCGGTCGCGCGCCTCGCGCGCGACGCGAGCCGACGGATCGGCGTGGATCTGCTCCAGAACGATCCGCTGCGCCCGCGGCGACAGCGCCGCCTCTCCCGCAGCGACGTCGCGGACGGCGCCGACGATCTCGTCCGGGGCGGCGTCCTTGGCAACGAAGCCGTCCACGCCGGCGACCACCGCCTCGAGGATGAGCGCCGGGGTGTCGAAGGCGGTGACCGCGACGACTCCCGGCGGGTGCGGCAGGGCACGCAGCGCCATGGTCGCCGCGACGCCGCCCATGCGCGTCATCTTGAGGTCCATCACCACGACGTCGGGGTGGTGGGCCTGGACGGCGGTCACCACCTCGTCACCGTCGGACGCCTCGCCCACCACCTCGATGCCCTGGGCAGCGTTCAGGATCTGCCCGAACAGGAAGCGGACCATCGGGTCGTCGTCCACGACGAGCACCCTCAACACAGCCCTGAGCCTAGGGCCCGCCCCCGACACCCGGAGCCGCGCCCGCCCGCTGCGGCGGGGCGGACTGCCAGGGCACGTGCGCGCGGACGACGAACCACCCATCGGCGGGCGCGGCGTCGAACGTGCCGCCGAGCGCCAGCGCACGCTCGGCCATGCCGCGCAGCCCGGCCCCGCCACCCGGGATCGGCCCGCCCTCGGTGCCGCCGGCGCCCCGCGGTGCGCAGGGAGCACCTGATGCGTCGAGGGCGACGGGGACCGGGTGCGGCGCGGCCACCGGCCCGGTCAGCGGGTTGCGGACGACGATCTCCACCCCGGCGCCCGGCCTGGCTCGCACGTCGACGTCCACGTGCGCACCGGGTGCGTGCTTGAGGGCGTTGGTCAACGACTCCTGGACGATCCGATAGACGGCCCGGGTCAACGCCGCCGGCGCCTCGTCCTGGTCGGCGACGAACAGCGTCGCCGAGACATCGGCGCCGACCGCCCGGGCCTCGTCGACCAGCCGCGGCAGGTCGCCGAGCGCCGGGGCCGCCCCGGGCTCGGTGGCCGTGGACGCGTCACGCAGGGACGCGACAAGCGTGCGCATCTCCTCCAGGGCGCGGTGCGCGCTGTCACGCATCGAGCGGGCGGCCGCAGGCACGTCGGTCATCGGGTCGCCCGCCGTCGCCTCCAGCGCCGCGGCGCGCAGCGACACCAGGGACAGGTGGTGGGCAACCGTGTCATGCATCTCGCGCGCGATGAGCTCGCGCTCGTCCTGCCGGGACAGCTCGGTCCGCAGCTCCGCCGCGGCCCGCGCGTGCTGCTCGGCGGCACCGGTCGCGGTACGCGCCCGCTCGGCGTAGCGGCGCGCCAGCCCGGCGGCGACGGCGATCGCCACCAGCAGCACACCGAGCACCACGTAGCCGGCGGGCTCCAGGTGGGTCCGGACGCCCGCGGCATCGGTGCTGGCGAAGATCACGTCGTCGCCGACGCGGGCCGCGTCGCGCCACAGCGACACCGCGGTGGCCAGCCCTGCCGCCAGGCCGCACACCATGGCGTCGACGCGGGGGCGCCGTGCGATGACCCAGGTCAGAGCCAGCAGCGGCGCGAACGCATCGAGGGGGAAGACCAGCGCCAGCAGCGCTGTGCCGAGACACACCTGCACGGGGTACCGCGCGCGCCCGACCAAGGCGAATGCACCCACCAAGCTCGCCAGCGTCCCGAGGACCGCAAGGACCGCACTCTGGCCG
This sequence comes from uncultured Actinomycetota bacterium, assembly GCA_963703555.1. Classification (GTDB taxonomy): domain Bacteria; phylum Actinomycetota; class Actinomycetes; order Actinomycetales; family Cellulomonadaceae; genus CAVPEV01. Next base: position 4,923 of record CAVPEV010000011.1, read on the forward strand.
GCCGCCTGTGCCGCGTTGCCGGCGAAGGAGACGGCGACCAACGACGAGGACACGGCGACGAGGACCGCCATGATCGTCCCGAGCACGGAGCGTAGGCGCCGGTCTCGGGGGTCGGCCAGCACGTCACGCATGGTCCAGCGCCGACCTGATGGGGGGATGGGTGCGCCGGGCGGTGCCGCCAGCGGCCGGACCCGTGGTGGCCGGCGCATGCCCGGCGGAGCGGCGCGCCAGGCGGTGGGCGTCCCCAGGGCCGGCGGCCGCGTCCCGGCACCGGGCGGGGGCGGGCCGGCCCAACCGGGCGGCACTGCCGGGCCGGAACTCATGTCCGTAGCGTAGAGGCGGCCCTGCGCAGCCGAGTCAGCCCATCGGCCGATCATCCCGGTGCCGGGATACGACCTCCGGCCAGCACGGTGTGGCCACTCGGGCGACGCGGCGCGCACCGCCCGGCCAGGACGATTCCGAACGCGTCCCGTGCGGGACGTCCGCATCGTTCGAGGAGTCGTCATGAGCCAGTACCAACCCGCCGGTCCGACAGGCCCCGGCGTCGACCCGACCACCGGGCTGCCCTACCCCGCGTCCGCACCGCCGCAGCAGCGCTCGTGGTTCAGGCGGCACAAGGTGCTCACCGCTCTCGGCGGGATCGTCGCGCTCGTCGTCGTCATCTCGCTGGCGAGCAAGGGCGGGGGCACGGCCACCGGCGCCGCGGCATCACAGCCGGCCGCCGCTCCGGGAGCCTCTCAGGGTGCCTCCGAAGCCTCGTCCCCGACCCCCTCCGAGGCGTCCGCCTCCGAGGCAGCCCCGGAGCAGCCCGCGGCGGTCATCGGCACGGCCGTCCGGGACGGCAAGTTCGAGTTCACCGTCACCCAGGTCGAGACCGGCGTGAAGCGCATCGGCAACGATGTGCTGGGCCAGGACGCGCAGGGCCAGTTCGTGCTGCTCCACCTCACCGTGACGAACATCGGTACCGAGGCGCAGTACTTCGACGGCTCGAGCCAGAAGCTGCACGACGCCGCCGGCCGCACGTTCTCGGCCGACACCACCGCAGGCATCTACCTGGACCAGTCGAACAGCTTCCTCAACCAGATCAACCCGGGGAACAGCGTGCAGGGGATCGTCGTCTTCGACGTGCCGGCCGACACGGTGCTGACCACCGCCGAGGTGCACGACTCGGCCTTCTCCGGTGGCGTCACCGTGACGCTCGGCTGAGCCGGCGGTCCGGCGGTGCCGGCGCGCGGGGCAGGGTGCCGCACGCCGGCCCGGCGCCTCGCCGCGGCCAGTTCGGCCAGCTCGAGGACGACGGGTTCACGGCCCGGGCCGGCCCAGGGTCGGCGCGGCCGGTGCGAACCGGACCTATCCTCTCCTCGGCCCGGTCCCGCAGGGCGGGCGTGCGACGACGAAGGACACGCATGAGCACCGGCATCCTCGTGATGATCGACCGGCCGACGATCGGCCAGAACGGCCCGGGCGACGCGTTCCGCGTGCTGCCGGCCGACCAGCCGGCACTGCGCGCCACGGTGCTGGCCGCCACGCGCGGCGACGGGATCTTCGAGACGGCGGCGATCCGCGACGGTCGGGTGCAGGCCGCCGGCGCGCACCTGGCCCGGTTCGCCCGCTCGGCCGCGATGCTCGACCTGCCCGCGCCCGACCCCGAGGTGTACGCCGCGGCGATCGAGCGCGGCATCGTCCTGCTCGGCGACGCGTCCGACGTAGCGGTGAAGTACGTGCTCACCCGCGGTGACGAGGAGGACCGGACGGTCGGCCCGATCGGCTGGGCGCACGTGCACGTCTCCGAGGACTTCACTGCGGCGCGGCGCGACGGGGTGAGCGTGGTGCTGCTCTCCCGCGGCTACGCGCTCGACGTCACGCAGACCGCGCCGTGGCTGCTCCAGGGGGCCAAGACCCTCTCCTACGCCGTGAACCGGGCGGCGCTGCGCGAGGCCGCGCGGCGCGGCGCCGATGACGTCCTGTTCACCACCACCGACGGCTACGTGCTCGAGGGGCCGACGTCCTCGCTGGTCGCCAGGTTCGGTTCCACCCTGGTCACCACCCCGCCCGAGGCCGGCGTGCTGCCGGGCACCACGCAGCAGGGGATGTTCGCCTACGCCGCGGGAGTCGGCCTGGCGACGGAGTTCCGGGACATCCGGGTGGACGAGATCGCCGCTGCCGACGCGCTCTGGCTGACCAGCTCGGTGCGCCTGGCGGTGCCGGTCACGGCGGTCGACGCCGTGCCGCGCCCGCACGACGACACGCTGACCGCGGCCGTCAACGCCTTCCTCATCGGCCGCGTGGGCTGACGTTCGTTTTCCCCCACCGAGGTCATTGCTTGGTGGAAACGTGAAGGTATCGTTGTGCCCCGCAGGGGGATGACGAGGGAGTGGCTCGTGGACGACGTCGATGTCCCCACGCAGGACGGCACCGAGCAGGCCCGTCCCGGCTGGCCGTGGGTGCTCGCGGCGACCGCGGTCGTCGGCCTTCTCCTGTCCGGTGCGAGTTCGCAACCGAGCCACGACGCACAGCCGACGAGTATCGGCGTCGCCGCGGTGCGCCCGGTCTACCACGGGCAGTACGTCAGCCCGTCCGACGTCGCCACGCTCCAGGCGCAGGGCCTGGCCACCGCGGAGGTGGTCAACCGGGAGCTCGTCTGCCAGGGCGTCGAGCTGTACTTCGACACGTCCGCCGAGCGCGACGCCTACCTCGCGGACTATGACGCGCGCTTCCCCGTCCAGCCGCCCTACCTGGCCGGCGACCCCTGCTCGCCGTACCGCAGCTCCCCGCACTACGTCGCCGGCGGCTAGACCCGCGTCCGGCACACTGAGCGCGTGACCGACCTGCTGTCCTCCACGCGCCCGGGCGGCGCGTCGGCCGGTCGGCGGGCCGACTGGTCCTGGCTCGCCGACCCGGCCGACGAACCCACCGCCGCCGACCTGGAGCAGGCCGGCCGGCAGGCCGAGCAGCTGCTCGCGGACCACGGGGTGTCCTCCGGCGAGGGCACGGACCGGCGCTGGCGGCTCGACCCTGTCCCGGTGACCGTCGACGAGGGCGAGTGGGCAGCCCTGGACGCGGCGCTGCGGCAGCGGGCCGAGCTGCTCGACGCGGTGCTGACCGACCTCTACGGCGAGCGCCGCCTGCTCGCCGGCGGGCTGTTGCCGCCGACCGCCGTCCTGGCCGATCCGGGCTTCCTGCGGGAGATGGACGGCCTGCGCCTGCCGGGCGGCCGCGAGCTGGTGCTGGCCGCGACGGACCTGGTCCGGTCCCCAACCGGTGAGTGGGTCGCCGTCGCGGACCGGACGCAGGCCCCGTCCGGCGCGGGCTACGCGATGGAGAACCGGCGGGTGGTCGCCACCGTGCTGTCCCCGGTCTACCGGCAGGCCTCCATCGCACGGCTCGGGCCGTTCTTCCACACGCTGCGGCAGGCGTTGCGGACGGCTGCTCCGGCCGGTGCGCCCGGCGAGCCGCGCGTCGTCCTGCTCACCGCCGGGCCGAACGACGAGACCGCGTTCGACCAGGCGTACCTCGCCTCGATGCTGGGACTGCCCCTGGTCGAAGGTTCCGACCTCCTGGTGCGGCAGGGCCGGGTGTGGCTGCGCGGGATCGACGGCCCGGAGCCGGTGGACGTCGTGCTGCGCCGGATGGACGCCGCCTGGTGTGACCCGCTCGAGCTGCGCGCGGACTCCCGGCTCGGGGTGGCGGGCCTGGTCCGCGCCGTGCGCGGCGGGGCGGTGGGCGTGGTCAACCCGCTCGGCGCCTCCGTGCTGGAGAACCCGGCCCTCGTCCCGTACCTGCCCCCGCTGGCCCGGGCGACGCTCGACCAGGATCTCGTCCTTCCGTCCGCACCCACCTGGTGGTGCGGCGACGACCGCGGCCGAGAGCACGTGCTGGCGCACCTCGACCGGCTGGTCCTCCTACCTGTCGGCGGCGGGGCACCGGTGGTCGGCCGGGAGCTGTCCGACGAGCAGCGCGGTGCCCTGGCGGCACGGATCGCCGCCGGCCCGTGGGGCTGGGTGGGCCAGGAGCAGGTCCAGCCGGACGACGAGCCGACCACGGCGGTGCTGCGGACCTTTGCCGTCGCGCACGACGGCGGCTACACCGTGATGGCCGGCGGGTTGGCCCGGATCGGCGCGGGCCCGCTCATCTCGTCCTCGCTCGGCGCCGTGGCCAAGGACGTCTGGGTGATGGCGTCCCAGCCGCACCCGACCACCGTCGTCGGCACACCGGAGGAACTGCCCCAGCACGCGCGGGCGCGCGGGCCGGCAATCTCACCGCGCACCGCCGAGAACCTGTTCTGGATGGGCCGGTACGCCGAGCGCGCCGAGGACCAGGTGCGCGTGCTGCGGGCGGTCGCCGACCGTTGGGACGACGACCACGCCAGGCCGGACGGCGCGGGCGGGCGTGCGCTGGCGGTGCTGCTCGAGGTGCTCACGCTGCGGACGTCCCCGGAGGGCGGCGAGGAGCCACCGGCCGAAGCGCTGCCGGCGCGAGCCGGGGCGATCCCGGCGCCCGCCAGGGTTCCCGGGCTGCGCGAGCTGCTCCTCGACCCGCGCCTGACCGGCAGCGTGGCGTGGTCGGTGCTCGCCCTGCACCACACCACGGACACCGTGCGCGACCAGCTGTCGAACGACGCCTTCGCCCCGATCGCCCGCATCGAGCGCGCGCTGCGCGACGAGGCGGGCCGGACCCGGGCCGCGCCGGCCACCACGTCGGACCAGGGCGGGGCGCCCGGTCGGCCCGGGGCGCCGGGTCGGCCGGCCGTGACCGCCGGGCTGCGGCCGACGCTCGACCGCGTGCTCGACGGGCTGCTCGCCCTGGCCGGGGTCGCCGCGGAGGGGCTGACCCGCGACGTCGGCTGGTACCTGATGGACGCGGGCCGCCGGGTCGAGCGTGCCCAGCACGTCGTCGACACCCTCGCCGCCACGCTGCTCGACCGGCGCGCCCCGGAGGTCGACGACCTGGTCCTGGAATCCGTGCTGCTGATCCACGAGTCGGCGATCACCGACCGGCGGCGGCACCCGTCCGGGTCTTCCGTCGCCACGGTCCTCGACCTGCTGGTGCACGACGAGTCCAACCCGCGTTCGGTGGCGTTCCAGCTGGACCGGCTGCGGGTCGACCTGGAGGCCGTCCCGGCCGTGGGACGGGCGCCCGACCAGCGCGACCACCTGCTGCGCGACGTGGCCGACCTGGTCCATGAGCTCGACTCGGTCACGGTCGGCGCCGCCCTGTCCGGGGCCCGCCGGGTGCGCCTGGCCGAGTCGCTCGACTCGATGCGCTGGCGCCTGCGCGCCGCCGCCGACGAGATCGGACGGGTCCACTTCGCACGCCCCGCCCCGAGCCGTGCCCAGGAGGGCATCTGGGGCAGCGACGTGCGGCCGGACGGCGCCGCATGACGCCGCGGGTGTACGACCTGGTGCATCGCACGACCTACGAGTACGACCGGCCGGTCACCGAGTCGTACGGGGTGACCGCCCTGACCCGGCAGCATAGAATTTATTTTTGTATTGGACTTTTTCTATCCCGCCTGGAAAGTTATACACAACTCGTTCAATTGAGTCGGTGATGTGTAGTGTACAAAAACTTCTACCACACATCATTTCTGCTAAGTAGCATTTTACAGAGCGATGAACTCTATATCTATTGTCGCCTTTGGGAGGTAGTTGTTTTTCTTTCATTACATTAAGCCTAACGTAGAGCTAACCGGCTCGCCGCAGCCTTATCGCGGCGAGTCCAGCGACCAAGGGGAGCGAGGTTGAGCGCCGGGTTAGAGGTTTGGCTCATGGATGCCATAAGGTTTTTTGTGATGGTGGTCGGTGCTTTCACGGCCATAAAGATAGGCGAACTCATTGCGGCCCATAGACAAACCAAAAATCGGCGGCAATTAAGGAACCGAATATGCCCAGTAACAGGGCGGCTCCATTTCTGTGAATCCAGCCAAGGCCACCAGGCTTTCTTTTATCCATTTCGTGCGCGATTACGGAGTGCCGCGCGGAACCTTTTTCGCTTTTCTCTAACTCGATGGCTAATTGCTTGTAGGTCATTACCTCAAGCTCACGATCATAAGGAACGTCACATGCAACCTTGTTGTAACCATCGGCCACTTGTTCAGACGGAGTGCGAGTGTCTTTCAATGGAAACCTCTAACGTGAAGCTAAGGGGCGCCGCGCTTTTGCGGCGTCCCGCTTGAGCGTAAGGTTATACGCCGGCTGCACTTCGATCAACCTCATATAACAACATTGGTGCCTTGGTAGCCTTGCACTTATATTTGAAACCAAAATGATCTAGCAACGCCAAGCTTGCTTCATTCTCCGGGTGAACCTCTGCGCGTACCGCTTTTGCATTTAGGGAAACGCTTAACAAGCCCTCGCGAAGCGCGACGGCAAGATTGAATTGAGAAACCGAGACGCGAATGAAATTTTCACTGGATAGATCGTCTCATTTGAGGCAGGCAACGGGGGATTTCCCCCTATCCTGCTCATATCGGGCGCACCTCTCCGACGAGAGGTCTTCCCCACTTGACGAGATTGATCATCGCCAGCATGGCAAAGGCCCGGTTCGCGTTCTTCTCAAGACCGCGATAGCGAACCTTGGCGAAACCCCACAGCCGCTTCAAGGTCAGGAACGGATGCTCCACCTTGGAACGGACAGCAGACTTTCGCCGATTCGTTTCCTTGTCGGCATCGCTCAGTGGGCGGTTCTTGTACGCGCGTCGGTTGGTGAAGTCGCGCGCCTTCGGTGCAATCTCCCGCAGCCGCTCGCGCTGTTCCTTGCCTCGATAAGCGCTGTCACCGTAGAAGCGGGTTTCATTCCCATGCAGCAAGTTCGGCACCTCGTGGCGGTCATGGACATTGGCCGCTGTGACGCTGGCGCTGTGGATCAAGCCACTGGCGCTATCCACGCCGATGTGGAGCTTCATACCGAAGTGCCACTGATTGCCCTTCTTGGTTTGGTGCATCTCTGGATCGCGGGTCTTGTCCTGGTTCTTGACCGAGGGCGGCGCTGCGATCAGCGTCGCATCCACAATCGTCCCGTTGGGAGAGCGCGTCCCGTTCGCCTGCAACAGCGTGCCATTCTTTGGCGAACATCGCTGCCCCAAGGTCGTGGGCTTCGAGCAGGTGACGGAAGTTCAGCAGTGTCCCGGCATCGGCCACCCGTTCCT
>CAVPEV010000012.1:0-21942 GCA_963703555.1 uncultured Actinomycetota bacterium
CGACGACGAGGGCGTGGGCGACGACACGGACGTCGACGAGGGCGCCGAGGACGACGACGAGGGTCGGGGCCGGGACGACAGCCTCAAGGACGAGGACGCCGGAGACGAGAACGACGAGGACGAGGACGAGGAGCACGGCCCGAGGTCGTGACGCCGCATCCGGGCGACGTCCGGGCGTGCGCCGGTCACGCTGGTCCGGCGGCCGACGTCGGCCGCCGGTGTCGTGCTCATCGGTCCTCCTGGCTCGCACAGGGGTCGACGTCGTCAGCCTCCCGCCGCGCCCTGGTCCGGACGGCCCGTGCCGCCAGTTCCGCGTCCGCCGGATATGCGACCGCCTCCAGGACCAGGCCGTGCGGGGGTGCCACCGGCGCAGCAGGGTCTCGGACCCGCGCCGCGAGCAGCTCCGCCGGCCATGCCGGGTCCCGCCGGTGCTCGCCGACCGCCAGGCAGGCCCCCACCAGCGCCCGCACCATGGAGTGGCAGAACGCGTCGGCACGCACCCTGGCGACGACCAGCCCGGCGTCCCCGCCGACCGCCGCACGGGACCAGCCGAGCTCCTCGAGGGTGCGGATCGTCGTCGCGCCGGGCCGTGGACGGCAGAACGCAGCGAAGTCGTGCCGACCGCGCAGCTCCTGGCACGCCGCGTCCATCGCCACCACGTCCAGGGGCCGGGAGTGCCGCACCACGTGGGAGCGGCGCAGCGGGTCGACGGTCGCGGGGTCGTCGGTCAACCGGTAGGTGTAGCTGCGGGACAGGGCGGAGAACCGGGCGTCGAAGCCCGGGGGTGCGGGCGCCACGCCGCGTACCACCAGGTCCGCCGGCAGCACGCCGGTCAGCCGGGCCCGCAGCGCCTCCCCGGGCGGTCGTCCCGACCGGCCCGGTACGGTGGCCCACGCGTCGGCCGGCACGTCCACGTGGGCCACCTGGCCGCGCGCGTGCACCCCGGCGTCCGTCCGCCCGGCCACCACCAGCCGCAGGGCCGCCTCGTCCGACGTCCGGAGCACCCGGGCAAGGCCGCCCTCCAGCACGCCTTGCACGGTGCGCAGCCCCGGCTGGCGGGCCCAGCCGGCGAAGCCGGTCCCGTCGTAGGCGAGGTCCAGCCGCAGGCGCACGGTGCTCACGGCGCACACGCTAGCCGGGCGCCGCGCTACCGTGACGCGGTGCCGACGGCCGCGCCACCGCCCCCTGCATCCACGCTGGCCGTCGACTGCGGCGGCAGCGGGATCAAGGTCGGCGTGCTCGACTCCGCGGGCACCTTGCACGCGCCACCGGTGCGGGTCGCGACCCCGTACCCGCTGGCTCCCCTGCGCCTCGTGGACACCATCGCCGCGGTCGCCGCACAGCTGCCCCCTGCGGCTCGGGCCACGGTCGGCATGCCCGGCATGATCCGGCACGGTGTCGTCGTCGCGACGCCGCACTACGTGACCCGTGCCGGACCGCACACCCGGGTCGACCCCGATCTCGTCCTCGCCTGGGGTGGCTGCGACATCCGCGCCCTGGTCGAGGACCGGCTCGGGGTGCCCACCCTCGTGCTCAACGATGCACAGGTGCACGGCGCCGGTGTGGTGTCCGGCGCCGGGGTGGAGCTCGTGCTCACCCTCGGCACCGGCCTGGGGTCGGCGCTCTTCGACGGCGGCACGCTCGCCCCTCACCTGGAGCTGTCCCAGGCGCCCATCCGGCGGGGCACCAGCTACGACGACTACGTCGGGGAGACCGAACGGCTCCGGCTGGGTGACTCGCGCTGGTCGCGGCGGGTGCGGCGGGTGGTCGAGGGGCTGCGGCCCGTCGTGCGCTGGGACCGGCTCTACCTCGGTGGGGGGAACTCGCGCCGGATCAGTCCGACCGTCCTCGAGCGGCTCGGCGACGACGTCGTCGTCGTGCCCAACCAGGCCGGCCTGGTCGGCGGCGTCCGCGCGTGGGCGCTGCGCCCCCTCGGGTAGGCCTTGCCCCCGCGCGGGCCGGGCACGCGGCCTGCCGGGAACCGCTTGCCCGCAGGTGGGTGGCGCACCTACCCCACGGGCGGGTTCGTCCGGCGCTCACCCGCCGTCGGGCGCCCCGCTCCGGCTGTCGAGCTCGTCGAGGATCTCCAGCAGCGCCCGGCTGAACGGCACCGGCTGCACGAGGCTGACCAGGTGCGTCGCGTGCGGCACGAGCACCAGCCGACCGTCCCGGCACGCGGCGAGAAACCGGCGCTCCTCGCCGCGGAAGTGGTCCAACCGGCCGTTGACCAGCCACACCGGCGCCTCGATGCGCGCCAGGTCCGCCACCGGCCGCGCCTGCGCCAGCTCGGTGAGCACGTCGCCCACCACGTCGAGGGCAAAACCGCCTGCTGCGGCGTCCCGGTAGCCCGCGGCAGGCAGCGCCAGGCGCGCGGTCAGCTCGTTGAGCCGGGCTCCGTGATCGGGGAACGCCACGATGACACAGCTGGTCAGCGCCCACGGCACGGTGACCAGCCGCCGCGGCTGGGTGCAGCAGGACGCCGCCACCAGTGCGCCGACCTGTTCCGGGTGCCGGGCCGCGTGGCTGATGGCGACGTAGCCGCCCAGGCTCAGGCCGACGACGACCGCCCGACCGCCCACCGCGTCGACGCCGTCGGCCACGGCCCCGACGGCGCCGTCCAGGCTGAACCGCTCGCCGCGCCGCGTCCCGTGCCCGGGCAGGTCCACCGCGACCGCGGTGACGTCCGCCCGGCCCAGTGCCGCCAGCTGGGCACGCCACATCGTCGCTGAGGTGCGCAGCCCGTGGACGAGCACCACCGGCAACCCCATGACGCCCACGATAACCATCCGGCCACCGCTGGTCCGTGCAGCGCCGAGACGGTCCCGGCCCGCAGCGGCCGAGGGCCCGGCACGCCGCTCGCGGCGATACCGGGCCCTGGGCGGGACGGCGTCGTGACGGTCAGGCCTTGTCGGGCTCCGGCGGCGTCTGGGCGTCGACGTCGACGGCGTCGGCCTCGACCTCGGGCTCGACCATGTCGGCCTCTACCACGTCGCCGGGTTCGGCCACAGTCTCGGGCTCGACCACGTCGGCCTCGACCACGTCGCCGGGTTCGGCCACGGTCTCGGGCTCGACCACGTCCTCCACGACGACCTCCTCGACCTCCTCGACAGGGGTCATGGTCGCCGGCGCAGCCGGTGCCGACGTCACCGGCGCGGGGGCGACGGGCGCTGCAGCGGCAGCCGCCCGCGTCGCCTCGCCGACCACGCCCTGCCGCGCGGAGACCGGCTCGAGGATGAGCTCGATCACCGCCATCGGCGCGTTGTCGCCCTTCCGCGGACCAATCTTGGTGATCCGCGTGTAGCCACCCTGCCGCTCGGCGACGGCCGGGGCGATCTGCGTGAACAGCTCGTGCACGGCGGTCTTGTCCGCGACGATGCGCATCACCCGCCGGCGGGCGTGCAGGTCGCCACGCTTGGCGAACGTGATGAGCCGCTCGGCGAGGGGACGCAGGCGCTTCGCCTTCGTCTCCGTCGTCGTGATCCGCCGGTGCAGGATCAGCTGGGTCGCCAGGTTGGCCAGGATCAGCCGCTCGTGGGCGGGACCGCCACCGAGCCGGGGACCCTTGGTGGGCGTGGGCATGTCGTCACTCCTTGAGTTGCGGGTTGAGGCGCGCGCCGCTGATCAGCCACGGCCCCCGGCGTCAGTACTGCTCGTCCTCGCCGTAGGTGGTCGCGTCGGCCTCGTAGTACCCGGCCGACCCGGTGGCGTCGAAGTCGAGCGGGCTGTCCTTGAGCGACAGGCCCAGCTCGGCCAGCTTCTCCTTCACCTCGGTGATCGACTTCGCCCCGAAGTTGCGGATGTCCAGCAGGTCCGCCTCGCTGCGGGCGACCAGCTCGCCGACGGTATGGATGCCCTCGCGCTTCAGGCAGTTGTACGACCGGATCGTCAGCGCCAGGTCCTCGATCGGCAGGGCCAGGTCCGCGGCAATGGCCGCGTCCGTCGGAGACGGACCGATCTCGATGCCCTCGGCCTCCACGTTGAGCTCCCGGGCCAGCCCGAACAGCTCCACCAGGGTCTTGCCCGCCGACGCCATCGCGTCCCGCGCGGAGATCGCCGGCTTCGTCTCCACGTCCACGACGAGCTTGTCGAAGTCCGTGCGCTGTTCCACCCGGGTGGCCTCGACCTTGTAGGTGACCTTGAGCACCGGGGAGTAGATGGAGTCCACCGGGATCCGTCCGATCTCGGCGTCGAACTGCTTGTTCTGCGCCGCGGAGACGTAGCCCCGGCCGCGCTCCACGGTCAGCTCGATCTCGAGCTTGCCCTTGTCGTTGAGGGTCGCCAGGTGCAGCTCGGGGTTGTGCACTTCCACGCCGGCCGGCGGCACGATGTCCGCGGCCGTCACCGCGCCGGCGCCCTGCTTGCGCAGGTACATGACGACGGGCTCGTCGTTCTCGGAGGAGACGACGAGCTGCTTGATGTTGAGGATCAGCTCGGTGACGTCCTCCTTGACCCCCGGGATGGAGCTGAACTCGTGCAGCACCCCGTCGATGCGGATGCTCGTCACCGCCGCACCGGGGATGGACGAGAGCAGGGTGCGGCGCAGGGAGTTGCCGAGCGTGTAGCCGAAGCCGGGCTCGAGCGGCTCGATGGTGAACCGCGAGCGGTGCTCCGAGACGACTTCTTCGGTCAACGTGGGTCGCTGTGCGATCAGCACGGTGTGTTTCCTCTCCGCGGGCGCCCGCCATATGACGCCTCGCAGTACCGGCCGCCGGGACTCGGTCTGCCCGGTCGGGCGTGGGCCGGTCCGGCTCGGGTCGTGCCCGCGCCGGACCGGGTGGTGTCAGCTCAGACCCGGCGCCGCTTCGGCGGCCGGCAGCCGTTGTGCGCCTGGGGCGTGACGTCCTGGATGGAGCCGACCTCCAGGCCGGCCGACTGCAGCGAGCGGATCGCCGTCTCACGGCCCGAACCCGGACCCTTGACGAACACGTCCACCTTCTTCATCCCGTGCTCCTGGGCCTTGCGGGCCGCGGACTCCGCAGCCAGACCGGCCGCGAACGGGGTCGACTTGCGGGATCCCTTGAAGCCGACGTCGCCACCGGACGAGGCGGCCAGCACGGCACCCGTCGGGTCCGTGATCGTCACGATCGTGTTGTTGAAGGTGCTCTTGATGTGCGCTTGGCCGTGGGTGACGTTCTTCCTCTCCTTGCGGCGGGGCTTGCGCACGGAGCTGGTGCGGGTCTTGGGGGGCATCTACCTGTCTCTTTCCGGAGGTCTACGGGTGCTGGGCAGGGCCGGGCTCGACCGTCGCGGGAGCTCGGCCGGGGGCCTACTTGCGGCCGACCTTCTTCTTGCCGGCGACGGTGCGCTTGGGACCCTTGCGGGTGCGGGCGTTGGTCTTGGTGCGCTGACCGTGCACCGGCAGACCGCGGCGGTGGCGCAGCCCCTGGTAGCAGCCGATCTCGACCTTGAGCCGGATGTCCGCGGCGACCTCGCGTCGCAGGTCACCCTCGACCTTGTAGTGCGCCTGGAGGAAGTCGCGCAACGCGACCAGGTCGGCCTCGCTGAGCTCCCGGACGCGCAGGTCCGGGCTGATGCCGGTGGCCGCGAGGGTCTCGGCGGCGCGGGTGCGGCCGATCCCGTAGATGTAGGTGAGGGCGACCTCGAGCCGCTTGTCGCGGGGGAGGTCGACGCCGACGAGACGTGCCATGTGCCTGGTGGCTCCTGTACTGCTCGGAGGTCTGCCGCACCGCCGCCCCGCGGTCCGCGGGCCCCGGCCTCCGAGCCGGGGGTGGACCGGCGACCCGGAGGTCGCCGGCTGGCGATGCGCTTGCTGGCCGTCCTGCGACGGCCGGTGGTGCCACCCGGGCGGCCCGGGCGTGCGCGATCAGCCCTGGCGCTGCTTGTGCCGGGGGTTCTCGCAGATGACCTGCACGCGACCGTGCCGGCGGATGACCTTGCACTTGTCGCAGACAGGCTTGACGCTGGGCTTGACCTTCATGACCTTTTCCTCTGCCGGCGGTGGAGGCCCGGCGGTGTCGCGGACGGTTACTTGTAGCGGTAGACGATGCGACCGCGGGACAGGTCGTAGGGGCTCAGCTCCACCACCACGCGGTCCTCCGGAAGGATCCGGATGTAGTGCTGGCGCATCTTGCCCGAGATGTGGGCGAGCACCCGGTGGCCGTTGGCCAGCTCGACGCGGAACATCGCGTTCGGCAGGGCCTCGACCACGCTGCCCTCGATCTCGATGACGCCGTCCTTCTTGGCCATGTCCTCCGCTTACTCTCTGACTCCCGGACGCTCCGACGGCCGACGCGCCGCCCCCGGCGCACGCGCACCCGAGGGACTTGGCCTTCCGTGGACGGGCCCTGCCGCGGCATGCCGTCGACGTCGATCGACAGCCCACCCCGGCCTCGTGTGCGTCCCCGTCGTGCAGCAGGGCACACAGACCCGAGAGGACATCCTACGGTACGGACGCCGCGGGAGGAAACGGCTACCCGGCAGGACCGCGGACACGACGTCCCGGGGCTCAGTAGCGCACCGGCGCCAGCACCGCCATCAGCCGCTCGGTCACCTCGTCCACGTCGCCCAGGCCGTCCACCTGCCGCAGCCGGCCCTGCCGGGCGTAGACGTCGCAGATCGGCGCGGTCTGCTCGGCGTACACCGCCAGACGGCGCCGGATCACCGGCTCGGTGTCGTCGACCCGGCCCTCGATCTCGGCCCGCCGCAGCAGCCGCTGCACCAGGACGTCCGGGTCCCCGGTGAGCTCCACTGCCGCGTCGAGGGGGGTTCCCGCGGCGGCCAGCATCGCGTCCAGCTCGGCTGCCTGGGCCACGGTGCGCGGGTAGCCGTCCAGCAGGAACCCGTCGGCGACGTCCGGCTGCGCGAGGCGGTCGCGCACCATGGCGTTGGTCACGCCGTCGGGGACCAGGGCCCCGACGGTCGTGTACTGCTGCGCCGCTCGACCCAGCGCCGTGCCGGCCGCGATGTTCGTCCGGAAGACGGCTCCGGTCGAGATCGTCGGGACGCCGAGCCGCGCGGCCAGCCGGGCCGCCTGTGTCCCCTTGCCCGCGCCGGGCGGTCCGAGCAGCACGATCCGCAGGCTCATCGCAGGAACCCCTCGTAGTGACGCTGCTGCAGCTGGGACTCGATCTGCTTCACGGTCTCCAACCCGACCCCGACGATGATAAGGATCGACGTGCCCCCGAATGGCACCCGGGTGCCGACGTCCAGGGCGATGAACGTCATGAGCGGGATCAGCGCGACCACGGCCAGGTAGAGCGAGCCGGGGGTGGTGATCCTGGTGATGACGAAGTCCAGGTACTCCGCCGTCGGCCGGCCCGCGCGGATTCCGGGGATGAACCCGCCGTACTTCTTCATGTTGTCCGCGACCTCGTCCGGGTTGAACGTGATCGCCGTGTAGAAGAAGCAGAAGAAGATGATCAGCAGGACGTACAGCGCGATGTGCAGCGGCGAGGAGGTGCTCACCAGGTACTGCGACACCCAGCGCACCCAGCCGGCCGTCTGGTCGGCGAACTGGGCCGCCAGCCCGGGCACGGCCAGCAGGGAGGACGCGAAGATCACCGGGATGACCCCGGCCATGTTGATCTTGATGGGAATGTAGGTGCTGGACCCGCCGTACGTCCGGCGGCCCACCATGCGCTTGGCGTACTGGACCGGGATCCGCCGCTGGGACTGCTCGACGAACACGACCAGCCCGATCGTGAGGATGAACACCGCAAGGATGACCACGAGCTTGCCGATCCCACCCGACCCGCCGGCCACCGACCACATCGACGTCGGGAACGACGCGGCGATCGAGGTGAAGATCAGCAGGGACATGCCGTTGCCCACGCCACGCTCGGTGATGAGCTCGCCCAGCCACATGATGAGGCCGGTCCCGGCGGTCATGACGATGACCATCATCACCACGGTCGTCCAGCTGCCGTCCGGGATCACGCCGACCGAGCATCCGGTGAACAGCCGACCGGACCGGGCGACCGTGATGATCGTCGTCGACTGCAGGATCGCCAGCCCGATGGTGAGGTACCGGGTGTACTGGGTGAGCTTGGCGTCGCCCGACTGGCCCTCCTTGTGCAGGGCCTCGAACCGCGGGATCACCACCCGGAGCAGCTGGATGATGATGCTCGCGGTGATGTAGGGCATGATCCCCAGCGCGAACACGGACAGCTGCAGCAGCGCGCCGCCGCTGAACAGGTTGACCATCCCGAGCAGCGACCCGGCGTCGCCGGTCTCGGCGATGCACTGCTGCACGTTCGGGTAGGAGACGCCCGGGGTCGGCAGGAACGAGCCGACCCGGAAGATCACCACGATGCCGATCGTGAACAACAGCTTGCGCCGCAGGTCCGGCGTGCGGAACGCCCGCACGAATGCGCTGAACACCTGTCCTCCTGCTCCGCCGAGGCGGGGTCACGACCGCCCCGGAGGTCCGGGGCGGGGGGCCGGGCGGACGACCTCGCGGCCATCGGCTCCCGGAGACCCCCGGGGCACCCTAACGCCGGTTCGGCGCGGCGCCCAGGACGTCGGCCGGCGGAGCAGCGCCCCGCCGGCCGACGCCCGAGGGTCAGTCCTGCGCGATGCTCCCGCCGGCCGCGAGGATCTTCTCCCGGGCCGACGCGGACAGCCGGTCCACATCCACCGACAGTGCCACCGACAGCTCTCCGGTGCCGAGCACCTTGACCGGCTCGTTCTTGCGCACCGCGCCCTTGGCCACCAGGTCGGCGACGGTCACGTCGCCGCCGGCCGGGTACAGCTCGGCCAGCCGGTCCAGGTTGACGACCTGGTACTCCACGCGGAACGGGTTGCGGAACCCGCGCAGCTTGGGCAGCCGCATGTGCAGCGGCATCTGTCCGCCCTCGAAGTGCTCGGGGACCTGGTAGCGGGCCTTGGTGCCCTTGGTACCCCGGCCCGCGCTCTTCCCCTTGGAGCCCTCGCCGCGGCCCACCCGCATCTTGGCCGTGCGCGCCCCGGGAGCGGGACGCAGGTGGTGCAGCTTGAGTGCCGGACCCACCGCGGCCCGCGCGGTGGCCGGAGCCACGCCCGCGCCGCCCGTCGACGTCGTCGCGGTCGTGCCCGTGGTGCCCTGCGTGGGCGTCGTGTCCTCAGCCATGCTCACTCGACCTCCTCGAGCGTGACGAGGTGCGGGACCGTCGTGACCATGCCGCGGATCTCGGGACGATCCTCCTTGACGACCACGTCCCCGATCCGCTTCAGGCCCAGCGACCGCACGGTGTCACGCTGGCTCTGGGTGCCGCCGATGACGGACCTCGTCTGCGTCACCTTGAGTCGTACCATCACGCACCCACCTTCTGCGCCGCAGCGGCCACGCCGGCCGCCTGTGCCCGCAGCAACGGCGCGGGCACGACGTGGTCGACCGGCAGGCCACGACGCGCCGCCACGGCCTCCGGCCGCTCCAGCTGGCGCAGGGCGGCCACCGTCGCGTGCACGATGTTGATGGAGTTGGACGAGCCGAGCGACTTGCTCAGCACGTCGTGGACGCCGGCGCACTCGAGCACCGCACGCACCGGGCCGCCGGCGATGACGCCGGTCCCCGGGGACGCCGGGCGCAGGAACACCACGCCGGCCGCCGCCTCTCCCTGCACCGGGTGCGGGATGGTGCCCTGGATCCGAGGGACGCGGAAGAAGTTCTTCTTCGCCTCCTCCACGCCCTTGGCGATCGCCGCGGGCACCTCCTTGGCCTTGCCGTACCCGACGCCGACCGTGCCGTCGCCGTCGCCGACGACCACGAGGGCGCTGAAACTGAACCGGCGGCCACCCTTCACGACCTTGGCCACCCGGTTGATGTTGACGACGCGCTCGAGATACGCGTTCTTGTCGGGCGCTTCCCCACGACGGCCTCCGTCGCGCCGGCCGTCACGCCGGTCGCCGCCGGGACCGCCGGCCGACGCACCCTGGGTGCTGCGCTGCGGACCAGCCATCAGTGGATCCTCTTCTCCGGGACGTACGTCGCGGTCACAGGGACAGACCGCCTTCACGGGCGCCGTCAGCGACCGCGGCCACCCGGCCGTGGTAGGTGTTGCCGCCGCGGTCGAAGACCACTGCGTCGATGCCCGCGGCGCGGGCACGCTCGGCGACGAGCTCGCCCACCCGGCGCGCCTTCGCCGTCTTGTCGCCGCCCATCGCCCGCAGCTCGGCCTCGAGGGTCGAGGCCGACACGAGCGTGCGTCCGGCGCCGTCGTCGACGACCTGGGCGACCATGTGGCGCGACGAACGCGTCACCACCAGCCGCGGCCGGGTCGCGGTGCCGACGACCTTCTTGCGCAGGCGCAGGTGCCGACGCTTGCGCGCGAGCGCCGTGCCCTTGCCCTTGATGCTGATCGCCATGGCTTACTTCCCAGCCTTTCCGACCTTGCGGCGGACGTTCTCGCCCACGTACCGCAGGCCCTTGCCCTTGTACGGCTCGGGCTTGCGGATCTTGCGGATGGTTGCGGCGACCTCGCCGACCTGCTGCTTGTCGATGCCGGCCACCGCGAACCGGGTGGGGGACTCCACCGTGAAGGTGATGCCCTCGGGGGGTGCCACGGTCACCGGATGGCTGAAGCCCAGGGCGAACTCCAGGTCAGCGCCCTTGGCGACGACCCGGTACCCGGTACCGACGATCTCGAGCTTCTTCTCGTAGCCCTGGGTGACCCCGGTGACCAGGTTCGCCAACAGGGTGCGGGTCAGGCCGTGCAGCGAGCGCGACTGGCGCTCGTCGTCCGGCCGGGTCACCACGATGGCGCCGGAGTCGTCGCGGGTGACCGCGATGGGCGACGCGACCCGGTGGGTCAGCATCCCCTTCGGGCCGGTCACCGTGACGAGGGACTCGACGATCGTCACGTCGACGCCGGCCGGGACCGGGACGGGGATCTTGCCGATTCGAGACATGGCTTGCTCCTCTCCGCCTCGGGCTACCAGACGTAGGCGAGGACTTCCCCACCCACGCCCTTCTTGGCTGCCTGCTGGTTGGTCAGCAGACCGGACGACGTGGACAGGATCGCCACGCCCAGCCCACCGAGCACGGCGGGCAGGTTGGTCGACTTCGCGTACACCCGAAGACCGGGCTTGGACACGCGCTTGATGCCGGCCAGCGCGCGCGCCCGGTCGGGGCCGTACTTGAGGTCCAGGATCAGCGTCTTGCCCACCCGAGCATCCTCGACGTGCCAACCGGCGATGTACCCCTCGGACAGCAGGATCTGGGCGATGTTCGCCTTGAGCTTGGAGTGCGGGATGCTCACCGAGTCGTGATGGGCGGTGTTCGCGTTGCGCAGACGTGTCAGCAGGTCTGCAATCGGATCGGTCATGGTCATGGGGGGCTCGAGCCCTTCCTCGCCGCGGTTTCCGGACGGATGCCCGGACCTGCGCCGTCGTTGATTACCAGCTGCTCTTGGTGACGCCGGGAAGCTCTCCGCGGTGTGCCATCTCGCGCAGGCAGATGCGGCACAGGCCGAACTTGCGGTACACGGCCCGCGGCCGCCCGCAGCGCTGGCAGCGGGAGTAGCCGCGGACGCCGAACTTCGGGGTACCCGCGGCCTTCATCACGAGGGCGGTCTTCGCCATGTCAGTCCTCCTTGAAGGGGAAGCCGAGGTGCTTGAGGAACGAGCGCCCCTCGGCGTCCGTCGTGGCGGTGGTGACCACCGTGATGTCCATGCCGCGCACCCGGTCGATGGCGTCCTGGTCGACCTCGGGGAACACCGACTGCTCGGTGAGCCCGAAGGTGTAGTTGCCGCGCCCGTCGAACTGCTCGGCCGACAGGCCCCGGAAGTCGCGGATGCGCGGCAGCGCGATCGACAGCAGCCGGTCGAGGAACTCCCACGCCCGATCGCCCCGGAGGGTGGTGTGCGCGCCGATCGGCATGCCCTCGCGCAGCTTGAACTGCGCGATGGACGTCCGCGACCGGGTCACCTGCGGCTTCTGGCCGGTGATGGTCGCCAGGTCGCGGACCGCCCCGTCGATGAGCTTCGCGTCCCGGGCCGCCTCGCCGACGCCCATGTTGACGACGACCTTGACGAGGCGGGGCACCTGGTTGACGTTGGGGTAGCCGAACTCGGCCCGCAGGGCGGGCACGATCTCCTCGCGGTAGCGTGCCGCCAGCCGCGGCAGCGTGGTGGGGGTGTCGATGGCTGTCATCAGATGTCCTTACCGGAGCGCTTGGCGACCCGCACCCGCACGGTGCGCACCCGCCCGTCCCGCTCGACCTGCTCCGTGCGGTAGCCGACCCGGGTGCCCTTCTTGGTCTCCGGGTCCACCACCATGACGTTGCTCACGTGGACGGGCGCCTCGATCGTCTCGATGCCGCCCGTGCGGGTACCCCGCTGCGACTGGCCGATCTTGACGTGCTTGGTCACCCGGTGCACACCCTCGACGACCACGCGGTCGCGGTCCGTGAGGACCTCGAGCACGCGACCCTGCTTGCCCCGGTCCTTGCGGGACCCGGAGATGACGACGACGAGGTCGCCCTTCTTGACCTTGGCCATGCTCAGAGCACCTCCGGAGCCAGCGAGATGATCTTCATGAACTTCTTGTCCCGCAGCTCGCGGCCGACCGGCCCGAAGATGCGGGTCCCGCGTGGCTCGCCGTCCGCCCGCAGGATGACGGCCGCGTTCTCGTCGAAGCGGATGTAGGAGCCGTCGGGGCGGCGCCGCTCCTTGCGTGTGCGCACGACGACCGCCTTGACGACGTCGCCCTTCTTGACGTTGCCCCCGGGGATCGCGTCCTTGACGGTGGCGACGATGACGTCGCCGATCCCCGCATAGCGCCGCCCCGACCCGCCGAGCACACGGATGCACAAGATCTCCTTGGCACCGGTGTTGTCGGCGACCCTGAGTCGCGACTCCTGCTGAATCATCTACTGAGCTCCTGTCGTGCGCCGGTTCTCGCCTCGGGCGAGCCTGGTCGAACGGATTGGCGGCGGACTACTTCGCCTTCTCGAGGATGTCCACCACACGCCAGCGCTTGGTGGCCGAGAGCGGGCGGGTCTCCATGATGAGGACCAGGTCGCCGACGCCGGCCGTGCCGGCCTCGTCGTGGACCTTGACCTTGCTGGTACGCCGCATGACCTTGCCGTAGAGCGGGTGCTTGACCCGGTCCTCGACCTCGACCACCACGGTCTTCTGCATCTTGTCGCTGACCACGTACCCGCGTCGGGTCTTCCGGTACGGGCGGTGCGCGCCGGCCGCGGTCGTCTGCTCGGCCGCGCCGTCGGTCGTTTCGGTGCTCATGATGTCCTCACTCGCTCGCGCTCGGGGCGGTCCGGATGCCGAGCTCGCGCTCGCGCAGGATCGTGTAGATCCGCGCGATGTCGCGACGCACGGCCTTCAACCGACCATGGCTCTCGAGCTGGCCGGTCGCCGACTGGAAGCGCAGGTTGAACAACTCTTCCTTCGCCTTCTTCAGCTCTGCCACCAGCCGCTCGTCGTCGAAGGTGTCGAGCTCCGTGATCGCCAGCTCCGCGGATCCGATAGCCATCAGTTACCACCCTCGCGCACCACGAAACGGGTCTTCATGGGGAGCTTGTGCTGCGCGCGGCGCATCGCCTCGCGGGCCAGCGGCTCCGGGACGCCGGCGAGCTCGAACATCACTCGGCCCGGCTTGACGTTGGCCACCCACCACTCCGGGGACCCCTTGCCGGAACCCATCCGGGTCTCGGCCGGCTTCTTCGTCAGCGGACGGTCCGGGTAGATGTTGATCCACACCTTCCCGCCACGCTTGATGTGCCGGTTCATGGCGATACGCGCGGCCTCGATCTGCCGATTCGTCACGTACGCCGGCTCGAGCGCCTGGATGCCGAACTCGCCGAAGGCGATCGTGGTGCCTCCGGTGGCCGCGCCGGAGCGCGTCGGCCGGTGCTGCTTGCGGTGCGCCAACCTGCGGGGGATGAGCACGACTCACGCCTCCTTCGTCTCGGCCGGGGCCTCGGCCACGGGCGCCGAGGTGCCCGGGACCTCGGCGCGGTCACGGCGCGGGCCGCGGCCGGGCCGCTCGGTACGGTCGCTGCGCGGACCACGCGGCGCCCGGGGCGCCATCGTCGCCTGCTCGCGGGCGAACTCCCGCTCGGTCATGTCGCCCCGGTAGACCCACACCTTGACGCCGATCCGCCCGAAGGTGGTCCGGGCCTCGAAGAAGCCGTAGTCGATGTTCGCGCGCAGCGTGTGCAGCGGCACCCGCCCCTCGCGGTAGAACTCCGTGCGGCTCATCTCCGCGCCGCCCAGGCGCCCGGAGACCTGCACCCTGACGCCCTTGGCGCCGGCCCGCTGGGCGGACTGGATCCCCTTGCGCATGGCGCGCCGGAACGACACCCGGCTGGCCAGCTGCTCCGCGATGCCCTGCGCCACCAGCTGCGCCTCGATCTCGGGGTTCTTCACCTCGAGGATGTTGAGCTGCACCTGCTTGCCGGTGAGCTTCTCCAGCTCCCCGCGGATGCGGTCGGCCTCCGCCCCGCGGCGGCCGATGACGATGCCCGGCCGAGCGGTGTGGATGTCCACCCGCACGCGGTCGCGGGTGCGCTCGATCTCCACCTTGGCGATGCCCGCACGCTCCAGGCCCGTGCTCATCAGCTTGCGGATGGCCACGTCCTCGCGGACGTAGTCGCGGTAGCGCTGTCCCTGCTTCGTCGAGTCCGCGAACCACCGCGACCGGTGGTCGGCCGTGATGCCCAGGCGGAACCCCAGCGGGTTGACCTTCTGTCCCACTATCGGGCCCTTCCCTTCGTGCTGTCACGCTCGGAGACGACCACGGTGATGTGGCTCGTCCGCTTGAGGATCTGTCCCGCGCGGCCCTGCGCCCGCGGACGGAACCGCTTGAGCGTCGGGCCCTCGTCGACGAACGCCTCGGAGACGTACAGGGTGCCCTCGTCGAGGCGCTGCCCCGCCCGGCTGGCACCCTCACGGGCGTTGGCGATCGCGGACTGCACGACCTTGAGCACCGGCTCGCCCGCGGCCTGCGGCGCGTACTGCAGCACCGCCACGGCGTCGGCCGCCTGCTTGCCCCGGATGAGATCCACGACGCGCCGGGCCTTCTGGGGCGTGACGCGGACGAACCGCGCCTTCGCCTTGGCTTCCATCGCTGTCCTGCCTTCTCGTTGTGTCAGCGTCCAGGTGTCACCGTGACCCGCAGGTCAGCGGCGACGACCCTTCCGGTCGTCCTTCTCGTGGCCGCGGAACGTCCGCGTGGGGGCGAACTCGCCGAGCTTGTGGCCCACCATCGACTCGGTGACGAACACCGGGACGTGCTTGCGGCCGTCGTGCACGGCCACGGTGTGACCGAGGAAGTCCGGGGTGATCATCGATCGCCGCGACCAGGTCTTGATGACCGTCTTGGCGCCCGACTCGTTGAGGGCGTCGACCTTCTTCTGCAGGTGGCCGTCGACGAACGGCCCCTTCTTCAGGCTGCGTGGCATCTGTCGACTCCCTCTCAGCGCTTCTTACCGGTGCGCCGACGACGCACGATGAGCTTGTCGCTCGCCTTGTTCGGGCGGCGGGTCCGGCCCTCCGGCTGGCCCCAGGGGCTGACCGGGTGGCGGCCGCCGGACGTCTTGCCCTCGCCACCACCGTGCGGGTGGTCGACGGGGTTCATCGCGACGCCGCGCACGCTGGGACGCTTGCCCTTCCAGCGCATGCGCCCCGCCTTGCCCCAGTTGATGTTCGACTGCTCGGCGTTGCCGACCTCACCCACGGTCGCGCGGCATCGGACGTCGACGTTGCGGATCTCCCCGGACGGCATCCGCAGCTGCGCGTACGGACCGTCCTTGGCGACGAGCTGCACCGCGGCGCCGGCCGACCGGGCGATCTTCGCGCCGCCACCGGGCCGCAGCTCGATGGCGTGGATGACCGTGCCGGTGGGGATGTTGCGCAGCGGCAGGTTGTTGCCGGGCTTGATGTCCGCGCCCGGACCGTTCTCCACCCGGTCGCCCTGGGACAACCGCAGCGGCGCCAGGATGTACCGCTTCTCACCGTCCGCGTAGTGCAGCAGCGCGATGCGCGCGGTGCGGTTCGGGTCGTACTCGATCTGCGCGACCACGGCGGGCACGCCGTCCTTGTCGTGCCGACGGAAGTCGATGACGCGATACGCCCGCTTGTGACCGCCACCCTGGTGCCGGGTGGTGATCCGACCGTGGGCGTTGCGCCCACCCGACCTGCTCAGCGGGCGGACGAGCGACTTCTCCGGCGTGGAGCGGGTGATCTCGGCGAAGTCGGCGACGCTCGCACCACGGCGGCCCGGCGTCGTCGGCTTGTACTTGCGGATTCCCATGGAGATCTGTCCTCACTGATTCTCTGGCGACCGGTCAGCCGACCGGGCCACCGAAGATGTCGATCGAGCCCTCGCGCAGCGTCACGATCGCCCGCTTCGTGTCCTTGCGGCGGCCGCTGCCCTTCCGGGTCCGCAGCACCTTGCCCTGGCGGTTCGCCGTGTTCACCGAGGCGACCTTGACCGAGAAGACCTGCTCGACGGCGATCTTGATCTCCGTCTTGTTCGCCCGCGGGTCCACCAGGAACGTGTACTTGCCCTCGTCGAGGAGCCCGTAACTCTTCTCCGAGACCACGGGCGCGATCAGGATGTCGCGCGGGTTCTTGCCGACGGCGGTCACTTCGCCTCCTCCTGCGCCGTGGCGCCTGCCCCGTCGGCCGGCTGGCCGGCCAGGAAGGTGCTCAGGGCGTCCTGCGTGAACACGACGTCGTCGCTGACCAGGACGTCGTAGGTGTTGAGCTGGTCAGGCACGAGGAGGTGGACGCCCGCCAGGTTGCGCAGCGACATCCAGCTGAGCTCGTCGGTCCGCTGCGCCACGACCAGGACGTCGCGCCGGTCGGTGAGGTGGGCGAGCACCTGGGCCGCCGCGCTCGTCGACGGCGAGTCGTCGACGCCGAAACCAGTGACCACGTGCACCCGCCCGGCCCGGGCCCGGTCCGACAGGGCGCCGCGCAGCGCGGCTGCCTTCATCTTCTTGGGCGTGCGCTGGGCATAGTCGCGCGGCTGGGGCCCGTGCACGACGCCGCCCCCGGCGAACTGCGGCGCGCGGGTCGAGCCCTGCCGGGCCCGCCCGGTGCCCTTCTGCTTGTACGGCTTGCGGCCACCGCCGGAGACCTCACCGCGGGTCTTCGTCGAGTGGGTGCCCTGCCGGGCGGCAGCCAGCTGCGCGACGACGACCTGGTGGATCAGCGGCACGTTGGTCTGCACGTCGAAGACCGCACCGGGCAGCTCGACCGTGCCGGCTGCGGCTCCCGCGGCGTCCAGGACATCGATGGTCAGCGTCTGTGACATCCGGCTCACGCCCCCTTCACTGCGCTGCGGACCAGGACCAGGCCGCCGCGAGGGCCGGGGATCGCGCCCTTGACGAGCAGCACGCCCTTCTCGACGTCGACCGCGTGGATGGTGAGGTTCTGCGTGCTCTGACGCTCGCCACCCATCCGGCCGGCCATCCGCACGCCCTTGAACACCCGCGACGGGGTGGCGGACGAGCCGATCGACCCGGGGTGGCGGTGGTTGCGGTGCGAACCGTGCGAGGAGCTGAAGCCGCCGAAACCGTGCCGCTTCATCACCCCGGCCGTACCCTTGCCCTTCGTCGTGCCCTGCACGTCCACGAGCGACCCGGCGGCGAACACGTCCGCGGTGAGCTCCTGGCCCGGCGCGAACCCCGCCGACCCGGTACGGACCTCGGCCACGTGGCGACGGGGGGTCACGCCCGCCTTCTCGAAGTGGCCGCGCAGCGGCTGGGTGACCCGGCGCGGGTCGACCTGGCCGTAGGCGAGCTGCACCGCCTCGTAACCGTCCGTCTCGACGGTCCGCACCTGGGTCACGACGTTGGTGCCGACCTCGACGACGGTCACCGGCACGAGGCGCCCCGCGGCGTCCCACACCTGCGTCATGCCGAGCTTGGTGCCGAGCAGCGCCGTGACGGCGCGCGCACCCTGCTGGGTGGTCATCGATCAGTTCCTTCCCAGCGTCAGAGCTTGATCTCGATGTTCACGTCCGCCGGCAGGTCGAGTCGCATGAGCGAGTCCACCGCCTTCGGCGTCGGGTCGATGATGTCGATCAGCCGCTTGTGCGTGCGCATCTCGAAGTGCTCGCGGCTGTCCTTGTACTTGTGCGGCGACCGGATGACGCAGAAGACGTTCTTCTCCGTCGGCAGCGGCACCGGGCCCACGACCGTCGCACCAGCGCGGGTCACCGTGTCGACGATCTTGCGCGCCGAGCTGTCGATGACCTCGTGGTCGTAGGACTTGAGCCGGATGCGGATCTTCTGTCCCGCCATGGCGTCGTCTACTTCTCTCTCTTCGTCCCGCGTGAACTCCGACCCCCGCGCTCGGGCGTGTCGCACAGCCCGGCACAGCGAGGTCCGTGGACCCGACGTGTCGCACCGTGCCGCACCGCGCGAGGTTGTGGGGTGCAGATCGGGATCGCCGCCCGGGTTCCCCCAGGGCTACCGAGCCCGGAACGTGCTCCTGCCCGCCGGACGCGCGCGAGCACGTCCCTGCCAGGCAACCTGACCAGTGTGCCAGACGCCCCCGCCGATCACCAAACCGGTGCGACCGGAGCCGGGGCACGGGCCGGGCCCGGGCGCGCGAGGCACCCGGGCCCGGGCCGGCACGTCACTTGATGATCGTGGTGACCTTGCCGGAGCCGACGGTGCGGCCACCCTCGCGGATGGCGAAGCCGAGGCCCTCCTCCAGCGCGATCGGCTGGATCAGCTGGACGGTGATCTCGGTGTTGTCGCCGGGCATGACCATCTCGACGCCCTCGGGCAGCGTGATGACGCCGGTGACGTCGGTGGTGCGGAAGTAGAACTGCGGACGGTAGTTCGAGTAGAACGGGTTGTGCCGGCCGCCCTCGTCCTTGGACAGGATGTAGACCTGCGCCGTGAAGTCGGTGTGCGGCGTGATCGTCCCCGGCTTGGCGACGACCTGCCCGCGCTCGACCTCCTCGCGCTTCGTCCCGCGCAGCAGCAGACCGACGTTCTCCCCCGCCCGCGCGGAGTCGAGGATCTTGCGGAACATCTCGATCCCGGTGACGGTCGTCTTCAGCGGCTTCTCCCGCAGGCCGACGATCTCGACCTCCTCGTTGAGCTTGAGCTGCCCGCGGGACACCCGTCCGGTCACCACGGTGCCCCGGCCGGTGATGGTGAAGACGTCCTCGATCGGCATGAGGAACGGCTTGTCGACGTCGCGCACCGGGTCCGGCACGTTGTCGTCGATCGCGTCCAGCAGGTCCTCGATGGACTTGACCCACTTGGGGTCGCCCTCGAGCGCCTTGAGCGCGGAGACCCGGATCACCGGCACGTTGTCGCCGTCGAAGCCCTGGGCGCTGAGCAGCTCGCGGACCTCGACCTCGACGAGCTCGAGGATCTCCTCGTCGTCGACCATGTCGGCCTTGTTCAGCGCGACGAGCAGGTACGGCACACCGACCTGACGGGCCAGCAGCACGTGCTCACGCGTCTGGGCCATCGGGCCGTCGGTAGCGGCGACCACGAGGATCGCGCCGTCCATCTGGGCCGCACCGGTGATCATGTTCTTGATGTAGTCGGCGTGGCCGGGCGCGTCGACGTGCGCGTAGTGCCGCTTCGCCGTCTGGTACTCGACGTGCGCGATGTTGATGGTGATCCCGCGCTGGCGCTCCTCGGGAGCCTTGTCGATCTCCTCGAACGGCGTGTACGGGTTCAGGTCCGGGAACTTGTCGTGCAGGACCTTCGAGATCGCTGCAGTCAGCGTCGTCTTGCCGTGGTCGACGTGGCCGATCGTCCCGATGTTGACGTGCGGCTTGGTCCGCTCGAACTTCGCCTTGCCCACTGGGGTGTCCTCCTCGGACTTGGTGTCGGTGCCGGTCGTCAGCCGGGTCCCGGGTCGGGACCTGCACGGCGAGCCGTCCTACGGGTCGGTTGTTACTGGTACTGCGTCGGTCGACCTGTGGGACTCACTCGCCCCGGGTCTTCTTGATGATCTCGTCGGCAACGGTGCGAGGGACCTCTGCATAGCTGTCGAACTGCATCGTGTACACCGCGCGACCCTGGGTCTTCGACCGCAGGTCGCCGACGTACCCGAACATCTCCGCGAGCGGCACCAGGGCGCGGATGACCTTGACCCCGGTGGCGTCGTCCATGGCCTGGATCATCCCGCGGCGGGAGTTGAGGTCGCCGATCACCTCGCCCATGTACTCCTCGGGGGTGCGCACCTCCACGGCCATGATCGGCTCGAGCAGCACCGGGTCCGCCCTGCGCGCGGCCTCCTTCAGGATCATGGAGCCGGCGATCTTGAACGCCATCTCCGAGGAGTCGACCTCGTGGTAGGCCCCGTCGAGCAGGGTCGCCTTGATGCCGACCATCGGGAAGCCCGCCAGCACACCCATCTGCATCGCGGACTGGATGCCCGCGTCGACACTGGGGATGTACTCGCGCGGGATCCGGCCACCGGTCACCGCATTGACGAACTCGTACAGCGCGCCGTCCTCGGAGACCAGTGGCTCGAACTTCATCTGGATCTTGGCGTACTGGCCCGACCCGCCGGTCTGCTTCCTGTGCAGGTAGTCGATCTTGTCCACGGCGCGGCGGATGGTCTCCCGGTACGCCACCTGCGGCTTGCCGACGTTCGCCTCGACGTGGAACTCGCGGCGCATGCGGTCGACGAGGATGTCCAGATGGAGCTCGCCCATCCCGCCGATGATCGTCTGGCCGGACTCCTCGTCCAGCCGGACCCGGAAGGTCGGGTCCTCCTCGGCGAGCTTCTGGATGGCCAGCGAGAGCTTCTCCTGGTCACCCTTCGTCTTGGGCTCGATCGCCACATCGATCACCGGCTCCGGGAACGTCATGGACTCCAGCACGATCGGGTGCGCCGCATCGCACAGCGTGTCCCCCGTCGTCGTGTCCTTCAGCCCGATCATCGCGTAGATGTGGCCCGCCTGGGCCTCCTCGACGGGGTTCTCCTTGTTGGCGTGCATCTGGAAGAGCTTCCCGATGCGCTCCTTCTTGCCCTTGGTCGCGTTGAGCACCTGGGCGCCCTGCACGACCTTGCCCGAGTAGACCCGCACGTACGTCAGCCGCCCGAAGAACGGGTGGGCCGCGACCTTGAAAGCCAGTGCGGAGAACGGCTCCGACGCGTCGGGGTGCCGCTCCAGGACGATGCTCTCGTCCTTGGGGTCGTGGCCCTCGATCGGCGGCACGTCCAGCGGCGAGGGCAGGAAGGCGACCACGGCGTCGAGCATGGGCTGGACGCCCTTGTTCTTGAACGCCGAGCCGCACAGCACCGGGTAGCCCTCGCCGGCGATGGTCAGCCGGCGGACGCCCGCCCGGATCTCGTCGGCGGTGAGCTCCTCGCCGCCCAGGTACTTCTCCAGCAGCGTCTCGTCCGCCTCGGCGACCGCCTCGACGAGCTCGTTGCGGTACTGCGCCGCACGCTCGCGCAGGTCCTCGGGAATCTCCTCGATCTGGTAGTGCTCGCCCAGCTCGGTCTCGCCGCGCCACACCAGCGCCTTGCGGTCGATCAGGTCGACGACGCCGATGAAGTCCGACTCGGCACCGATCGGCAGCTGCACCACGAGCGGGCGCGCCTTCAGGCGGTCCCTGATGGTGCGCACCGTGTAGTAGAAGTCGGCGCCGAGCTTGTCCATCTTGTTGACGAAGCAGATGCGCGGCACGGCGTACTTGTCCGCCTGACGCCACACGGTCTCCGACTGCGGCTCGACACCCTCCTTGCCGTCGAAGACGGCCACCGCGCCGTCCAGGACGCGCAACGAGCGCTCCACCTCGACCGTGAAGTCGACGTGCCCGGGGGTGTCGATGATGTTGATCTGGTTGTTCTTCCAGAAGCAGGTCGTCGCGGCAGACGTGATCGTGATGCCGCGTTCCTGCTCCTGCGCCATCCAGTCCATCGTCGCGGCGCCCTCGTGGACCTCACCGATCTTGTAGTTGATCCCGGTGTAGTACAGGATCCGCTCGGTGGTCGTCGTCTTCCCTGCGTCGATGTGCGCCATGATGCCGATGTTGCGGACCCTCGCCAGGT
>CAVPEV010000013.1:0-20432 GCA_963703555.1 uncultured Actinomycetota bacterium
CAGAAAGACGCTGCGGTCTCCGGCAGCGACCTGGTCACGCCGGAACGACGGGTAGAACCGCTCGATGTCCGCCGCGTGCACCAGCACGACGCGCTGCAGGTAGGCGTCGTCGGCAGCGACCTCGACGACCTCGAAGGTGGCCGGGTCGTGACGCTCGCGCACGAGCCTGACCAGCCAGTACACGTCAATGACGGCGATCGCGCCGTTCATCGCGGCGAACGGCCAGATGCCCAGCACAACGTTGTACACGGTCGCGATGACCCCACCGGCGAGGTTGAGCACCCGGAACCGCAGGACGTGGGCCAGCATGAGCGAGACGACCACGAGGACCGAACCCAGCCAGCCGACGATCTCCAGCCACACCATGGAACGCTCCCTGTCGTCTCCGACCGGGTCTGCCCCCGGTGGACCGTCACGCCAGGCTCGGCCGGCGCGGTGCCGACCGTAGCGTGCCGACGCCGTGTCGACGCCGTGTGGCCGTGTCGACGCCGTGTCGACGGCCTGCCGAGGGCCTGCCGACGGACCGTCGACGCCGCCTCGACGCGCCATCCGGGCCTCGGGCAGACTCTCCCGGTGACCGCCTGGCAGATCGTCCCCGTCCCCGTGCCGTCCAGCCCCGACTCCTCCGACGCCTGGCTGCTGCGCGGGACGGTCGACGCCGCGGACGCCGCTCTCCTCGATACGTGGGGCGACCTGGACCTGCGTCGCACGGTGCAGGACGCCCTGGTCGACCTCCGCGAGGAGACGTACGCGCGCTCCGTACGCCTGGCGGCGCTCGCTCCCGGCGCCCTCGGCGACCCGGCCCTCGTGCTGGGCAGCGCCGTGGTCGAGCTGCCGGCCGGCGCCAACGCCCACACGGCGGCGATCGACGTGACGGTCCGCCCGGCGCACCGGCGCCAGGGCATCGGGTCCGCTCTGCACGCCGCCGCCCTCGGCGTCGCGCGCACCCACGGCCGGACCACCCTCTTCGCCTCCACGAGCCAACGTCAGGAACCGGCGAGCGGCCCGGACACCCTGGTGGCATCCACCGGCAGCGGTCGGGTCGACGCGACCGACCCCTCGGTGCGGTTCGCCGTGCGGCACGGCTGGATCCTCGGCCAGGTCAACCGGCGCAGTGTCCTCCCGCTGCCGGCGGACCCAAGCCTGCTGTCCCGGTACCGCGACGAGGCGCAGACGACGGCCGGCCCGGACTACCGGGTGCTGACCTGGCAGGACCGCTGCCCCGAGGAGTGGGTCGAGCAGTTCGCCGTGCTGTCCTCCCGGATGAGCGCCGACGTGCCCGTCGGTGACCTGGACATCCGCGCGGACGCCTGGGACGCCGACCGGGTCCGCAGCGACGAGCGGAAGTCCGCCGAGCGTGGCGTGACGCTGCGGGTCGCCGTCGCCGAGCACGTCCCGACCGGCACCCTGGCCGCCTACAGCGTCCTCATCACCGTGCCGCACGACCCGGCCGTCGTGCACCAGGGGGACACGCTGGTGCTGGGCGAGCACCGGGGCCGCCGGCTGGGGATGCTGCTCAAGGCCGCCCAGCTGCAGCGCCTGGCCGCCGAGCAGCCCGAGGCCCGCCGCCTAAGCACCTGGAACGCCGAGGAGAACGCCCCCATGCTCGCCATCAACGTCGCCCTGGGGTTCCGGCCCGCGGGCGGGTCGGGTGAGTGGCACCGGCCGCTGGTCTGACCGGCACCCATGCCGCCGCCCTGCGGTCCACCCCCAGCCGAACCCGGTCGCCGGGCCGCGGCGCGGTGCTCGCCACCGCGACCACCCGGGTCGGACCGTCGGGCAGGTCGGCCACGGCGGCCACCTCGAGCCGTCCGCGCCGCACAGTCGTCGACAGCACGGTCGCCTGCCAGCAGCCCAGGGTCGCAGCCGGCCCGACCGCAGCGTCCGGCCCGACCGCAGCGTCCGGCCCGACCGCAGCGTCCGGAGGTCCACCGGCCCCCAGGACGATGAACCCCTCAGGCCCGACGGCCAGCAGCCGGTCTGCGCCTGCCAGGTCGGGGCCACCGCGCCGCGACGACGCGTCGTCCACCGGCAGGAACGCCTGATAGCCGAGGAACTCCGCGACCTCCCGCGACGCCGGCCCGCGCCACAGCCGCTCCGGGGCGTCGACCTGCAGGATCCGCCCCTGGCTCATCACCGCCACCCGGTCGGCGACGACGAACGCCTCGTCCTGGTCGTGGGTGACGAACACCGCCGTGGTGGCGGTGCGCACGAGCGTCTCGCGCACCTCGGCGGCCAGGTGCTCACGCAGCGCGCGGTCCAGCGCGGACAGCGGCTCGTCGAGCAGCAGGAGTCGTGGGCCCGGCGCCAGGGCACGGGCCAGCGCGACCCGCTGCCGCTCCCCGCCGGACAGCGTCGCCACGTCGCGGTGCTCCCACCCGGCCAGGCCGACCTGCTCGAGCAGCTCGGCCACCCGCGCCGCGCGACGATCCCTCGGCCACCCGGCCGCGCGCAAGCCGTACTCCACGTTGCCCGCCACGTCCCGGTGCACGAAGAGCTGCCCGTCCTGGAAGAGCAGGCCGAACCGCCGCCGGTGCACCGGGACCCGAACCACCGACTCCCCGTCCCACGTGACGTCCCCGCCGGCCAGCGGCTCCAGCCCCGCCACCGCCCGCAGCAGGGAGGACTTGCCGCAGCCGGACGGCCCGAGCAGGGCGAGCACCTCCCCCGGGGCGACGCGCAGGTCGACCCCGTCGACCGCGGGCCGGTGCGCCCCGGGGTAGCGGACGACCACACCGTGCACGCCGAGCCCCAGCGCACTCACGGCAGGCTCCCGGCAGCCACGCCCGCTGCGGGCCCGCCGACGGCCGTGGTACCACGCCGGTGCACATCCGGCCGGAGCCGGCCGGACCTCGCGGAGGCGTCCCGACGGGCAGGCTGCGGCGCGGCGCCCCGGCGACCCGCACCCAGCCGCTCCGCCAGCGCCATGACCCCGGCGGTCAGCGCCGCGAGCACCACCGATGCCGCGAGCGCCATGCCGTAGCTGTCCTGTCCTGGCCGGCCGATGAGCCGGTAGATGACCACCGGCAAGGTGGCCCGCTCCGGTCGGGCCAGGAAGGACGTGGCACCGAACTCCCCCAGCGCGACGGCGAACGCGAAGCCCACCGCCAGCCCGAGCGACCGGGCCACCACCGGCAGGTCCACCGTGGCCAGCACCCGGCCCGGCGAGGCGCCGAGCGTCGCGGCCACCTCCCGCAGGTGCGGGTCGAGCGCGCGCAGCACCGGCAGCAGCGTCCGGACGACGAGCGGCACCGCGACGACGGCCTGGGCCACGGCGACGAGGAACCCGGTGCTGCGCAGGTCCACGTCGAGCCCGAACGGACGGTGCATGGTGAGCAGGAACCCGAACCCCACGGTGACCGCGGACACCCCCAGCGGCGCCATGGCGACGGCGTCCAGCGCCGCGCCCGCGCGTCGCGTCCACGGCCGACGTGGCCGCCGGGACAGCACCAGAGCCAGCAGTCCACCGACCACGAGCGCCAGCACCGTGGCGTCGGCGGCCGCGCCGAGGGACGTGAGGGTCGCCTGCCACACCGTCACGCTCAGCGTGGTGGGGCCACCGGTGGTGGCCAGCGCCCGGTAGTGGCCCAGGCCCCAGCCGTCGCCCACCCGCAGCGACCGCACGACCAGCGTGACCAGCGGCAGCGCCAGGGCGACGAGCACCGCGGCGGTGACCACGACGGCCGGCACGTCGTGCCGGCGCAGCGGCGCGGTGGCCTGGTCCGGCTGGGCCAGCGGCATGGCCCGGTCCTGCCGGGCCCGCGCCCGCCCGGTCACCCACAGCGCGCCGGTCACGACCACGAGCTGGGTCACGGACAGCACCGCGGCCGCCCGCAGGTCGAGGAACTGCGTCGTCTGGATCCAGATCTCCGTCTCGAGCGTGCCGTAGCGCATGCCGCCGAGGATGAGCACCGTGCCGAACGACGTCGCGCAGAACAGGAAGACCAGCGCCGCCGCCGAGGCGATCGCCGGGGTCAGGGCGGGCAGCGTCACCGTGCGGAATGCGTGGGCCGGCGAGGCGCCCAGCGCTCGGGCGGCCTGCTCGGCCCGCGGGTCGAGCCGCTCCCACATCCCGCCCACCGTTCGCACGACGACCGCGTAGTTGAAGAACACCATCGCCGCGACGATGGCGACGAAGGTCTGATCCAGGTGCAGGAACCCCAACGGCCCACCCTGCATCAGCAGGGTCCGGAACGCCACCCCGACCACCACGGTGGGCAGCACGAACGGGACCGTGACGAACGCCCGCACGGCCGCCCGCCCGCGAAAGGTCCGCCGGTAGAGCACGTACGCGCCGGGGACGCCCAGTGCCACGGCGATCGCGGTGGCCGTGGTGGCCTGGGCGAACGTCATCGCGACGACCCGCCAGGTGCGCGGCCGGGAGAACACCTCGGCGAAGCCGGACAGGTCCACCGCCCCGCCGGTGGCGAAGCCGCGACCCACGATGGTCGCCACCGGCCAGGCGAAGAACACCCCGAGGAACACCAGCGGCACCCCGGCGGCCAGCGCCCAGCCCGTCGCGCGCCCGGCGGCGCCAAGTCGCTGGCGGCGCGGGCTCACCCCGTGACGATCTGCGTCCACGTCGCGATCCAGTCGTCCCGGTGCGCGGCGATGTCGGCCGGCGGCACCGCGAACGGCGTCGGGGCGGGCGGCGCCCACTGCGCCCACTCGGCCGGCACGTCGACGGCCGTGCTCACCGGGTACATGTACATGGACGTCGGGATGTCCGCCTGGACCGTGTCGGAGAGCAGGAAGTCCAGCAGGCGGCGTGCGCCGGACGGGTTCGTCGCGCCGGTCAGCACGCCGGCGTACTCCACCTGCCGGAAGCACGTGTCCAGCAGCGCCCCGGTGCGCGGGGTGCCCCCGCCGTCGGGAACCGTGAACGGCGGCGAGGACGCGTAGGACACGACGATCGGACGCGGCCCGTCGCCACCACCGCCGGAGAAGTCCACGTCGTAGGCGTCCGACCAGCTGTCGACGACGGCGACGCCGTTGGCGCGCAGGGCTCTCCAGTAGTCCTGCCAGCCGTGCTCGCCGAACGCCCCGATCGTCGCCAGCACGAAGGCCAGGCCCGGGGAGGAGGTCGCCGGGTTGGTGACGACGAGCAGGTCGCGGTACTCCGGGCGGGTCAGATCCGCCAGCGTGACCGGCTCGGCCACGCCGTGCTCGGCGAACCACGTGTGGTCGACGTTGAGGCACACGTCGCCGGTGTCGATCGCGGTGAGCGTCCCGGAGTCGTCGACCGCGTACCGCGCGGCGTCCGCCGCGGCCGGCGCCGTGGACGTGTACGGCTGGAAGACCCCCTCCCGCACCGCGCGGGCCGCCGACGCGTTGTCCACGCCGTAGGCGAGGTCGCCGAGCGGCGCGTCGGCGGTGAGGATGAGCTGGTTGACCAGGGTGCCCGCGTCACCGGGGGCGACCACCCGGACGGTCAGCCCGGTCTGCCCCGTGAACGCGTCGAGCACGCCCTTGCTCAGCGCGAACGAGTCGTGGGTGACCAGCGTCACCGTGTCGTCGGGAGTGGCGGACGCCCCACCCGGCGCACCGCCGGCGGTCGAGCAGGCCGCGAGCGCACCGACCAGGGCGACGACGGCACCCCGGGTGGCAGCCCGGCGGATGCGACCACCAGACGCGCTGGTCCCGGACCGGTTGACATCGGAATGGCTGGCCATGCGTCCTCCTCCATCACGTGCAGGAGGGGGTGCCCACCGTGCCGGAGGCGCCCGCGGGCGCCGACCGACGACGGTGGGGACCGAGATGCCCGACTCCCTACGCCGGTACGAACCGGATCAGGTGCGAGGGTCTGCGGAGGTCCGCACTCTCAGCGTCCGCGAACCTGGGCTGTGCTGCCCACGCTCACGGGACGCTCCCCTGTCGTATCGGGGCGACCGTACACCCGCGCGCCCGGGTGCGATGCCGGGTCGACCGCTACCGTGGACGTCGCCCCAGGTGGGCATGCCGTCCAGGATCGAGGAGGAGCCGTGTCCGACGAGGAGAAGGTGTCCGTCCTGGCCAGGTCGGTCGGCGTGGCCGCCGGTCTGGCTGCCGTGTGGGTCGCCCAACGGGCGGTCTCCGGGGCGTGGCGGGCAGCCTCGGGACACCCGCTGCCCAAGGCCGAGGACCCGGGCGACGCCCGGCTCGGCGAGGTGCTCGTGGCCGCCGCCCTCAGCGGGGCCGCCGTGGCGCTCGCCCGCGCGCTGGTCACGCGGGGCACCGCATCCTTCGCCCGGCGAGTGGATGCGGACCGCGCCGCCTCACATCGGGCCGCCATCCGCTGAGTGGGCGCCCGGGTCAGGCGCCCGCGTCGTGCTGCGCCTCGGCGGTGTCCGCCGTCAGCTCGTCGACGACGAGCAGGTCCCGGCGCACCTTGCCGGTCCGGTAGCCGGCCCGGCCCACCATGTGCGCCGCGATGGGGGCGGTCATCAGCTGGAAGACCACGACGAGCACGAGGGTCCACACGGCCGGGACGTCCCGCAGCCGGAGCGCCAGCCCGGACAGCACCAGGATCAGGCCCAGCACCTGCGGCTTCGTCCCGGCGTGCAGGCGGGCGAGCAGGTCCGGGAAGCGCAGCACGCCCACCCCAGCGGCGAACGACAGCGCCGCGCCGCCCAGCAGCGCCACGCCGGACACCACGTCGGCGGCCGTCGTCCAGGTCATCGGCGTTCCTCCGGCCGATCGGCCTCGGCGCTGCCGTCGGCCTGGCCGTCAGGCTCCCCGGCGTCGTCCGCTTCGGCGCGTCGCCGCGCCGCCTCCTCGGCCGCCACCTCCAGCGCCGTGCGCACCCGCTCGGTGCCCTGCGGCTCCACGGCGGCGAACCGCGCGATGATCACCGACGCGACGAACCCGACGAGGGACAGCACCGCGAGGATCGGCACGATGTCCGCCCGGCGCTCCAGCGACGCATACAGCGCACCCGCCGCGACGAGCGCGCCGACCAGGATGTCGAAGGCGACGGTCCGGTCCAGCATGGTCGGCCCGCGCTCCACCCGGACCACCGCGCACGCCCCGCCCACGAGGAGCAGCGCGGCCGCCACCGCCACGACCACGGTCATCGGGACCCCTCTCGGTCGGCCCGGCCGCTCCCGCCGGACGCCGGGCCGGTCCGGGCCAGCCCGGTCCGGACCAGCTCGGCGGGCGACGCGAGGGCGCGGAGCACCCGTTCCTCCTGGTCGAGCACGGACCGCCGGGCGGCCTCGGCGCCCTGCGGCCCGACGTCGAGCACGTGCACGTACAGCACCCCGGACAGCCGGTGCGCCTCCACGACGAGCGAGCCGGGCACGAGCGAGGTCAGCTGGGCGGTGAGCGTCAGGTACAGGTCCGACCGGGTGCGCAGCTGCACGCGGACCACCGCGCCGTGCGGCACCCGACGAGGGGTCAACGCGAGCAGCGCGACCTGCGTCGACGCGCGCACGATGTCGGCCGCCAGCCGCGCCACGAGCCGGGCCAGCCCCCACGGGCGGACCCGGCCGTGGAAGGACACCGAGGGCATCCGGGCCGCCAGGACGACCAGGCACGCCACACCGAGCCCGGCCAGCACGGTGCCCGGCGCGACGTTCCCCCACAGCAGCACCCACACCACCGTCAGCCACACGACGGTCGGCCACTGCCGCACCAGCCGAGCCGGAGCCCTGCGCCACCGTCGGCTCACGGTGCACCCTCCCGCGTGCCGTCGACCGACCCGGCCGTGGCGGCCTTGGGACCCGACGCACCGTCTTCGGCGACGTCGGCCGGCCCCCCGGAGCCCGGTGACCCGTCGGGCAGCACCGCACCGATGTAGGGCGTCCGTTCGACGAGATCCGCCGCCGCGCGGCCCGCGTAGCCGTACAGCGGGCCGGCCACCACGGTGAGCGCCACCCCGAGCCCGACCAGCGCCGCGGCGGGCAGCACCATGCCGGTAGGCAGCCGAACCGGTTCCGGCTCCTCCGGGGGGGTCTGCCAGAAGGCCTTGTTCCACACCTTGACCAGCGCGTACAGGGTGAGCAGCGAGGTCACCACCGAGCCGCCGACCAGCATGAAGGCCGCCGGCGTCCCGGCCTGCGTGCTGGCCTGGAGCAGCCCGAGCTTGCCGAGGAAGCCTGACAGCGGCGGGATCCCCCCCAGGCTCATCGCGGGGATGAAGAACAGGACGGCCAGCACCGGCGACAACCGGGCCAGCCCGCCCAGCTCGGTCAGCGACGTCGTCCCGCTGCGCCGTTCGATCAGGCCGGCGACCAGGAACAACGCCGTCTGCACCGTGATGTGGTGGACCACGTAGTAGATCGAGGCGGTCCAGCCGGCCTCCGACGACAGCGCGATGCCGAAGACCATGAACCCGATGTGGCTGACCAGCGTGAAGGACAGCAGCCGCTTGAGGTCGTCCTGGGCGACGGCGCCGAGGATCCCGACGAGCATGGTCGCGAGCGCGGCCCAGGCCAGCACGCCGTCCAGGCGGCCGTCGGGGAAGAGCAGGGACTGGGTCCGGATGATCGCGTACACGCCGACCTTGGTCAGCAGGCCGGCGAACACCGCGGTCACCGGCGCCGGCGCGGTGGGGTACGAGTCGGGCAGCCAGGTGGACAGCGGGAAGATCGCCGCCTTGATCCCGAACGCGAGCAGCAGCACCACCTGCAGGACCAGACGCACTCCCGGATCGATCTGAGGCAGGCGCACGGCCAGCTGGGCGAGGTTGACCGTGCCGGTAGCCGCGTAGATGCCGGCCAGGGCGACGAGGAAGAGCAGGCTGGAGGTCAGCGACACGACCACGTAGATGCTGCCGGCCCGGATCCGTTCGACGCTGCCTCCCAGGGTGAGCAGCACGAAGCTCGCGGCGAGCAGGATCTCGAACCCGACGTAGATGTTGAACAGGTCGCCGGACAGGAACGCGTTCGACACCCCCGCCGTGAGGACCAGGTACGTCGGGTGGTAGATGGACACCGGCGCGGTGGACTGGGCATCGGCCGTGCCCTGCCCCAGGGAGTAGGCCAGGACGCACAGGGTCACGGCGCTGGACACGGCGAGCATGAGCGCGCAGAGCCGGTCGGCGACGAGGTCGATGCCCATCGGAGCCGCCCAGCCGCCCACGTCGAGGACCAGCGGGCCGGAGTCGGCAAGCACCAGCAGGGCGACGGAGACCGCGACGACCAGGCACAGCGCCGCCACCGACACCGTGCGCTGGGCGCGCGGCCGACGGGACAGCACCAGGGTGAGCCCGGCAGCCGTCAGCGGGATGACCACCGGCAGCGGGACCAGCCAGGCGGCGCCGCTCACCCGTGCACCCCCGGGTGGCCCTCGTCGGTCTCGTCGCGGGTGGCCGAGGCCTCCTCCGCCAGGCTGGTGGCCGCCTCGTCGAGGCCCCGCACCGCGAGCAGGTCACCGGCCGCCTGCCGGGCGATCCGGCGGTCCTCCACGTCGTCCTGGACCTCGTCGTGGCCGTGCAGGCGCCAGGAGCGGTAGGCCATCGCCAGCACGAAGGCCGCCATGCCGAGCGTGATGACGATCGCCGTCAGCACCATGGCCTGCGGCAACGGGTCCGCCATGGCCGACTCGGGCGCCTGGCCGACGATGGGTGGGCGGCCGGCCCGGCCCCCGGCGACGAGGAACAGCAGGTTGATGCCGTTGCCGATCAGGACGACGCCGACGAGCACCCGGGACAGGCTGCGCTCGAGCAGCAGGTACACGCCCGCGGCGACGAGCACGGCGATGGCGACCACGAGCACGATGTCCGGCGTCATCGGTCGGCCTCCGCCTGGACGTCGATCTCGGCCCCGAGGCTGCGCAGCATATCCAGCACCAGCCCGACCACGACCAGGTACACCCCGATGTCGAAGAACAAGGACGTCACCAGGTGCACCTCACCCACCACCGGCAGGTGCCGGTCGAGCACCCAGGACTGCAGCACCGAGCCGCCGACCAGCTCGGCGACCAGCCCAACCCCGGCCGAGAGGAACAGCCCGGCGCCGAGCAGCAGGCTGGGCTGGACGGGCGCCGCCTCACCGAGCTCGTAGCGGCCACCGGCCAGGTACCGCACGGTCAGGGCGAGGCCGGTGACGAGGCCGGCGGCGAACCCGCCGCCCGGGGAGTTGTGCCCGGAGAACAGCAGGTAGAGGGCATAGACGAGCATGGTGGGGAACAGCAGACGCGTGGTCACCTCGAACAGCACCGACCGTCGCTCGGGGGACAGGGTGGCGCCGGCGCGCAACCACGTGCGGGTGCCCGGCCGGTCCGGGTCGCGCTCGGCGGCGCGCAGCTCGGCCGCCGGCCTGCGCAGCTCCCGGGCCGGATCGGGCGCTCCCGTCCACACGTCCACGGTCTGGCCCGCGTCGCGCACGCGCTGCACCGGGCCGCCGCGCCGGGTGACGAAGACCAGGGAGGCGACCCCGGTCGCCGCCGCCAGCAGCACCGAGATCTCCCCCATGGTGTCCCAGGCCCGAATGTCGACGAGGGTGACGTTGACGACGTTGCGCCCGCCTCCGACGCCGTACGCCTGCTCGGCGAAGTCCGCCGAGACGGGTGTGTGCACCCGGGCCACGGGAGCCACCAGCGCCACGAGCGCCACCGTCAGGCCCACCGCGACCCCGACGCCCAGCCGCAGCCACCGGCTGGCCGCCAGCGGGCGGTCGGAGAAGTACGGCGGCAGCCGACGCAGCACCAGCACGAACACGACCAGGGTCACGGTCTCCACGAGTACCTGGGTGAGCGCCAGGTCGGGCGCCCCGTGCAGCAGGAACAACCCCGCGATGGCATAGCCGCCCACGCCGAGCAGCATCACCGCCTTGAGCCGGCGCCGGGACCGGGCGGTGAGCACGGCCGACACGACGACCACCGCGGCGAGCACCCCCTCGACGACGTGGTCCGGGCCCCGCACGACGGACGGCCAGGTTCCGGTGCTGGCCGCGGCCGACCACACCCCGACGACGAGCACCGCGAGGATGCCGCCCAGGTACAGCGGCAACGACCCACGCTGGGTGCCGGCGGTGACGTCGGCCGCGACGTCGTCGAGCCGACGCATCCCCCGCCGGTAGATGCGGTCGACCTCCGGCATGCGCGGCATCCGGACCTGGGCGCGGGCCACCGGGCCGCGGGCGACGAACAGCCCGGCACCGGTGGCGAGGGCGAGCACCGTCACACCCAGGGCCGGGGTCAGGCCGGCCCACAGCGCCAGGTGACCGGGTCGGCCCGACGGGTAGGTGTCCGCGTACGGCCGCAGCAGCCGTTCCCCGAGGCCGGGCGCCAGGCCGAGGCCGAGGCCCAGCACCGCCAGGGCCAGCGCCGGCCAGACCAGCACCAGCGAGGGGTGGCTGACCGGCGCCGCCTCGGCGGGGGGGACGTCGTGCTTGGTGGCGAACGCGCCCCACCACAGGCGCAGGCCGTAGGCCACGGTCAGCGCCGACCCGACGGCCACCACCGCCACCAGCACCGGCCCGGTCCAGGCCGGTCCGACCGGGCTGTGCCCCAGCGCGTCGAGCGCGGCCTCCTTGGCGACGTAGCCGACGAACGGCGGTAGGCCGATCATCGATGCGGTCGCCAGCGCGCCGGTCGCCGCCGTCCACGGCAGCTCGCGTCCGACCCCGGACAATCGGCGCAGGTCACGGGTGCCGGTCGCGGCGTCGACCACTCCTACGACGAGGAACAGCGCGGCCTTGAACAGGGCGTGCGCGGCGAGCAGGGCCAGGCCGGCCAGGGCGACGGCCCGGGACCCGTGCCCCACGAGCAGCACCACCAGACCCAGCTGGCTGACCGTGCCGAACGCCAGGATCAGCTTGAGATCGTCCTGGCGCAGCGCTCGGTACCCGCCGAGCAGCACCGACGCCCCGCCCAGCCCCAGGACCAGGACCTGCCAGACGGTCAGGCTCGCGTACGCCGGCGCGAACCGGGCGATGAGGTAGACCCCCGCCTTCACCATCGCCGCGGCATGCAGATAGGCGCTGACCGGCGTCGGGGCCGCCATCGCGGCCGGCAGCCAGAAGTGCGTCGGGACCAGCGCCGACTTGCTCGCCGCCCCGACCAGCAGGCACACCACCGCGACCGTCACCGCGGTACCGGACGGCGGGTCGGCGAGGATCGCCGAGAGCCGGTAGGTCCCCGCGGCGTGACCGAGCAGCACCAGGCCGACGAGCAGCACCAGCCCACCGGCCGTGGTGACGACGATGGCCTGCATCGCGGCACGGCGGCTGGCCTTGCGCTCGTAGTAGTGGCCGATGAGCAGGTAGGAGCAGACCGTGGTGAACTCCCAGAAGACGAACAGGAGCACCAGGTTGTCCGCGGTGACCAGGCCGAGCATGGCGCCGGCGAAGGCGGTGAGCACCGCGGCGAACCGGCCCAGGCCGCTCGCCCCGGACCGGAAGTACGCGGTGCAGTAGGCGAGGACGAGGGCACCGACCCCGGACACGACGAGCGCCATCAGCCACGACAGCGTGTCCAACCGGAAGCTGAGCTCCAGCCCGATCGCGGGCACCCAGCCGACGCGCGTCGCGGGGCCGTGGCCGGCCAGCACCGCCTGCGTGCGGCTCAGTGTCCACACCGTCGCCGCCGCAGGGACCAGGGCGAGCACCGCGAAGGCCCGCCGACCCCACCGCCGGACCAGCAGCGGCGCGAGCAAGCCCGCCACCAGGTGTCCGGTGATCAGCAGCAGCACGTCCGGGTCCGTCCTCGTCGGGGGCGGGGGGTCCCGCGCGGGGACAGGACGACCTTAGCTGTCGGCTCCGAGCGGGTCCTCGCGCCAGGTCGGTCGGCAGGCAAGAGGTTACGGTGACCGTCGTGCAGCCACTGCGTGCCTTCTGCCTCGTGCTCGTCGTGCTGGCGACCGTCATCGGCGTGAGCCTGTTCGTCCGCGGCTGCATGCGGATCGTCACCACCGTGCGGATCGGCCGGCCGGTGCCGGCCGGGCGGCTGCGGCCGGTGGGCCGCCGGTTGGCCACCCTCGCCACGGAGGTCCTCGGGCACACCGGGTTCCGCGGGCGGCCGGCGGTCCGGGCCGCGCACTGGGCCGTCATGGTGTCCTTCCCGGTCCTCCTGCTCACCCTTGTCGCCGGGTACGGGCAGGTCGTCGACCCGCGGTACGTGCTGCCTCTGGTCGGGCACCTGGCCCCCTGGGAGTGGATCACCGAGGCGTTCGCCTGGGCCGGGCTGGTCGGCATCGTCGCCCTCGTCGCCGTCCGGCTGCGCACGCAGCCCCGCCACCCGGGGCACGGGCGCGCCGACCGGGTGCGGGCCACCGGCTCGGCGGAGCCCGCCGCGGACCCCGGGCGTCGCCGCTCCCGGTTCTTCGGCTCCGACGCCACCGCGGCCTACGTCGTCGAGGCCACCGTCGGCCTCGTCGTCCTCGCGGTGCTGGTGCTGCGCGGGCTGGAGTACGCCCTGGCCGCCCAGGCGGGCGACCCGGTGGCGAGCACCTGGCACTTCCCGCTCACCGCATGGTTCGGTGCCGCCTGGGCCTCGGCGTCGACCGCCGTGCTGGAGGACGCCGTGGTCGTCTGCGCGACCGTGAAGATCCTCGTGTCGATGGCGTGGTTCGTCGTCGTCGGCCTGCAACCGACCATGGGCGTGGCCTGGCACCGGTTCCTGGCGATCGTCAACGTGTACGCCCGCCGGGAGCCGGACGGCGCCCCCGCCCTCGGCCCGCTCGGCCCGCTGGTCCTCGACGGGCGGCCGGTGGACCTCACTGCGCCGGAGGACCTCCCCGAGGACGTGCGGCTGGGCGCCGGCGCGGTGGAGGACCTCAGCTGGAAGGCCCTGCTCGACGCGTCCACGTGCACCGAGTGCGGCCGGTGCCAGGAGCAGTGCCCGGCCTGGGTGACCGGCAAGCCGCTCAGCCCGAAGCTCGTCATGGCGTCCCTGCGCGACCACGCCGCCGCGACGGCCCCCTACCTGCGGGCCGGTGACACCTCGCACGCGGGGATCGACCTGGTGTCCTCCGGCGTCATCGACCCGGACGTGCTGTGGTCGTGCACCACCTGCGGAGCCTGCGTGCAGCAGTGCCCGGTGGACATCGAGCACGTCGACACGCTGCTCGACATCCGCCGGTACCAGGTGCTCATGGAGTCGTCGTTCCCGGCCGAGCTGGGCGCCACCTTCACGAAGATCGAGCGCCAGGGCAACCCGTGGGGACTGCCGGCCCGCACCCGTCGGGACTGGATGACGGGTCTCGACGTCGAGGTCCCGGTGATCGGGCAGGACGTCGACTCCGCGGACGGTCTGGACTACGTGCTGTGGGTCGGTTGCGCGGGCGCGTACGAGGAGCGGGCGCAGCGCACCACCCGGGCCGTGCTGGAGCTGCTGCACACCGCCGGGCTGACCGTCGGGGTGCTCGCGGGCGAGACGTGCACCGGGGACCCGGCCCGCCGGGCCGGCAACGAGCTGCTGTTCCAGATGCTCGCCTCGACCAACGTGGCCACTCTCGACGAGGCCCGTGTGCAGCGCATCGTCGTCACCTGCGCGCACTGCTTCAACACGCTGGCCCGGGAGTACCCGCAGCTGGGCGGGCGGTACGAGGTGATCCACCACACCGAGCTGCTGGACCGCCTGGTCGCCGAGGGGCGGCTCACGCCGCTGCCGACCGACGACGTCCGGCACGTCACCTACCACGACCCCTGCTACCTGGGCCGGCACAACGGCGTGTACGCCCCGCCACGGGACCTGCTCGCAGCGATCCCCGGCGTCGAGCTCGCGGAGATGCCGCGCAGCGGCGAGACGTCGTTCTGCTGCGGGGGTGGTGGGGCGCGGATGTGGATGGCGGAGACCATCGGCACCCGGATCAGCGAGGACCGGGCCGCGGAGGCCATCGCGACCGGTGCGGACACCATCGCCACCGCCTGCCCGTACTGCACGGTCATGCTCTCCGACGGGGCGGCCGCGGTGGGACATCCTCAGGTCGGTGCGCCCCAGGTCGGCGTGCCTCAGGTCGGCGTTCCCGAGGTCGCCGACATCGCGGTGCTGCTCCTCGACGCTGTGCGCGGCACGTCACCCGCGGCCCGCTGACGCCGCTCGCGGAACCGTCAGGTCACAGGTCCTCCGGCGC
Organism: uncultured Actinomycetota bacterium; assembly: GCA_963703555.1. Classification (GTDB taxonomy): domain Bacteria; phylum Actinomycetota; class Actinomycetes; order Actinomycetales; family Cellulomonadaceae; genus CAVPEV01. The sequence goes on from CAVPEV010000013.1 coordinate 14,996, forward strand.
GACGAGGAAGCCGGCGTCGTCGGCGACCTCTCCACCGAGGTTCTCCTGCACCAGCCGCGCCACCGCCCGGATCACCGGTGCAGCCCGCCCCCGGGCCACCCGCACCGGCAGCGGCGGCCGCTCCGCCTCCAGGTCCTCGAGACGGTCCGGCAGCCAGCGCACGCGGTAGCCGACCGCACCGTCCGCCGTCCAGGGCAGGCCGCGCAGCACCGGCGGCAACCCTTCCGGCACCACTTCGCCGACCTCCACGCCGACCCCGCCGTCCACACCGAGGCCGATCACGAGGCCGTACCCGTGAGTGGTCCCAGCCGTGAGCATCGCCGCGTCGAAGGCGTCGGCCTCGGCGTGCAGCCGGGCGCGCTCGCGCTCGTCGGCCACACCGTACGCGGCGAGGACAGCCTGGCGCAGCGCCTCCGACTCCGCCGAGGGAACCGCCGATGGGGCCACCCGCCCGTCCGGCGGCTCGTCCACCCGCACACGTGGCGTCACCCGCCGGACCAGGTCGGCCAGCCACGCAGGTTCCACCCACCGGTCGGTGTAGACCGTGAGGTCCACCGCCCCCGCCGGCTCCGGTTGCAGGACCACCCCGTGCTCGCTGGTCCGCACCGCCCCGCCGAGGCGGCGGGCGGCGTCCACCAACCACTGCAGGACCCGCTCCTCCTCACGCACCGGCATCGCGTCCCGGAACGCCCGCTTGAGCCCGTCCCGGTCGCCGCCCGGGTACGGCGGATCGCCGCGCTCCCGCGGGCAGGTGACCACGACGATGCCTGCTGTCGTGGCCGGCAGACCCAGCCCGACGGCCACGCCGGGTCCCGCGGCGTACGGCCCGGTGAGGGTCGACAGGCGGGACAGCCGCAGCACCCCGGCGCTCGAGGTTGCGGGCGCCCCGCGGCCCTGCGGCAGGCGGGCCACCGCGACACGCGGCGGTACCTCCCACCGCGCTGCGGGGAACCGGCTCTCGGCGAGCACCGCGACCTCGTCGAGCGCGACGTCGGCCGGCAGGGCGAGCAGGTGGTGAGCCCGCAGGTCGACGCCGGGCGGGACGGGTGGGACGGCAGTGGGCTCGGGCATTCGGCTAGACCTGCGTGCGGTGGAAACCCTGCCAGGACCGCGACGCCGTCGGGCCGCGCTGGCCCTGGTAGCGCGAGCCGGAGCGGGTGGAGCCGTACGGCTCCTGCGCTGGGCTGGACAGCTGGAAGAAGCACAGCTGACCGATCTTCATGCCGGGCCACAGCAGGATCGGCAGCGTCGCCACGTTGGACAGCTCGAGCGTGACGTGCCCGGTGAAGCCCGGGTCGATGAACCCGGCGGTGGAGTGGGTGAGCAGCCCCAGTCGGCCCAGCGACGACTTGCCCTCCAGCCGCGCCGACACGTCGGCGGGCAGGGTCACCTGCTCGTACGTCGAGCCGAGGACGAACTGCCCGGGGTGCAGCACCAGCGGGTCGTCGCCGTCGACGTGGACCTGATGGGTGAGGTCCGGCTGCTCGGCCGCTGGGTCGATGACCTGGTAGCGGTGGTTGTCGAAGAGCAGGAAGTAGCGGTCGAGCCGCACGTCGATGCTCGCCGGCTGGATCATCTCGGGCTCGTACGGCTCGAGCGCCACGCGGCCGGACTCGATCTGCGCGCGGATGTCGCGGTCGGAGAGGAGCACGCGCCCACCGTAGCCGGGGCGACGGGCGAACGATCCCTGGGCCGCCTGCCACCCGGTATGCTGTTCCGCGCTCCTGGCGACGGGGGTCGGCCGGCGCCCGTGCGCCGGCGCGCGGGTGTAGTTCAATGGCAGAACTTCAGCTTCCCAAGCTGAGAGCGCGGGTTCGATTCCCGTCACCCGCTCCAGAGTGAACATGCAGGTCAGAGCCGCTCACTGGTGGCACTGGACCTTCTCCGGTACTCTCAGAACTCTCGTCGCGGGCCATTACGGGCCATTACGAGTTGGGGAGCACTGTGGCGAACCGGAAGGGAAGACGCCTCTTCGGGTCCATCCGCAAGCGGCCGTCGGGCCGTTGGTCGGTGCGCGTGCCCATCGCCGACAGCGGTGGCAAGACCCGGTCGATCGGCACGTTCCCGACCAAGCGCGCCGCCGAGGACGCGCTGGCCGTCGAGCGCGGTTCGATCGTCACGGGGACCTGGGTGGACCCCGAGCGTGGCGCCGCGAGCCTTGGCGACTACGCGGCGACGTTCATCGCCACCAACGGCTACCGCGAGAGGTCGCGCGCGCTGAACGAACGGCTGCTCACGGAGTGGATCACGACGACACAGCGGATCACAGTCGGCGGGAGCCGGCACGCGGTGGCGCTCGGCGCTCGGCCCCTGTCGTCCATCGCCGCGCAGGACGTCAGGCTGTGGCATGCGGCCGTCACCGCCGAGTCCCGGCGGCGAGCCGCAGCGCGTCATCAACGGGCAGCGACGTCTCCGAAAGCCGTGAACGCCGCGATCCGCGCCTGGGCCGATGACGCGGGGATCACAGTGGCCGCCACCGGACGCATCCCCGACGCCGTCCGGCGCCGATGGGAGGCTGCGGGCGGTCCCCAGACGCTCATCGTCGATCTCCCGCCCACCGCCGGCGCAACCGAGGCAGCGCAGGCGTACCGGCTGCTGCACGCGGTCCTCGAACGCGCGCGCCGGGATGGCCTGATCGTCGACAACCCGGCGTCCATCAAGGGAGCGGGCGCCGTGGCGACGCTCGAACGCACGCCCGCCAGCATCGCCGAGCTTCGGATAGCTGCGGACGCGATGCCCGAGCGCTACAGCGCAGCGGTCTGGGTAGCAGCGCTCACCTCGGTCCGCAGCGGCGAGCTCTTCGCCCTTCGACGACGCGACTGGGATCCCAAGCGCCGCACGTTGCGCATCGAGCGAGCCGTCGAACTCGAGGCCGCCGACGACTCCTTCGGCCAGGTCAAGGCCTCCGCGTCGCTGCGCACCGTGGTGGTGCCGAAGCTGGCGGCGGAGGCCTTGGAGACACATCTGGAGAAGTTCACGGCCAAGGGGCCGCGTTCGCTGATCTTCACCACGTCGACGGGCGGCATCATCTACCCAGACCGAATCGGCAAGCACTGGGCGCGGGCTCGCGCGGCGGCCGGTCGCGACGACCTTCGGTGGCACGACCTACGCCACACCGGCCAGAGCCTCGCCGCTGCCGCGGGCGCCGGCATCAAGGAACTGCAGGCCCGGGCTGGGCACTCGACGACGACGGCCGCCGTCCGGTACCTGCACCGGGTGAAGGACGGAGATCGGCGGGTGGCTGCGGCGATGGACGAGCTCGTGGCCCGCGAGGACGAATCAGGCAATGACGCGTAGCCACGTCTCCCGGCCCAGGGAGTCGACCTGGATCGGCCGCGAGGCAGGCATGGTGCAGGCGTCGATAAGGCGATCGGCCGTCGACTGCCGTACGCGAACCGACCGTCCGATGGACACCACTTCGACACGGCGCTGCTCCATCAGGGTGCGCGCGTGCCGCTCGGAGATCCCCAGGTAGGCGGCGAGCTGCACGCGATCGAGCAGCGGGTCGGGGTTCGCAACGGCGACGTGACCGTTCCCGTCCTCCGGAGACGCCAACTCATCCTCGGTGTGGTCCGCCATGGCGGGCATATCGCGAGCACTCACCGCTTCCCTCCCGTCGCGCGTGTGGCGTCCTCGTCATGTAAAGGCTCCGTCAGGTGATCGGGAGATCAGACCGACCAGGCACTGCCTCGGCCACTGCGACCTCACCACGTGGGCCCGGCGTCGGGCGTGCGGCTCGTCGCTCCCGGGTACAGGCCGTACTCCTCGCGAGCGCGGCCGGTCACGCCGGGAGGTGCGTAGCTGGGCTCCGTCCGCCAGGGGTCAAGATCGTCGGGGCGGCCGCCCGCGGTGCCGTGGACGATGCGGCGTACGTAGTCGGCTTCCCACGACCCCGGTCGGCCGGCGAGCAGGTCCTCGACGCTGCCGACGTTGGCCGCGACGGCGGTCAGGACGTGGCAGGCGAGCTCGGCGAAGTCGACGGGCTCGGTGTGCTCGTGCGGGGTGCCCGCGCCGATGGTGCGCGTGCCGCGGCCGACGCCGGTCAGGGCGGCGATGGCCGCGCCGAGGTGCTCCGTCGTGGATGGCATGGCTGGTCCTCTCGACGTCCTGTGGGGTCACCGGGCGCACCCGAAGCCCGGGCCGGGCGAGGGCGGCAGGCCGATTGCGCGCTCGTCGTGCGTGCGCCCGTCGATCGGCGGGCTGGTCGGGTTCGTCTGGCGGCCGGCGCCCAGGAACGTGCCGGCCGAGTCGACGCGCAGTCCCGCCGCGACGACGCCGGAGGTGCGTTCGGCCAGCGTCCGGCGCAGCGCCTCGGGTAGCGGGACGGGCCGGTTGGCGGAGGCGTCGCCGGCGTCGACCCACGCTGACTGGTCCGGCCGGTCCCCGAGCAGGAGGCAGGTTGCCTGCACGCTGCGGGCCGGTGCGGTGAGGTCCGGGTCGGTGACCGCGTCGCGCAGGACGAACCCGAGGTCGACCGCCGCGACCAGGCCGCGGTGGACCTCCAGGCTCGCCGCCAGCAGGTCGGCGCGCTGCGCCATGGTCGCCGGGCCAGCGCGACCGCCGAGGTCGACCGTGATCTCCCGCAGCGCCGCGCGCAGCTCGGACCCGCAGCCCAGCAACTCGGAGTCCACGCGGCGGGCACGACCGGCGATCTGCTCCAGGTCGCCGCCGAGCCGGCCCCACGCGTCGTCGAGCTGGGCGAACGCCGGGTCCAGGCGCTGCCGGTACTGCTCGGTGTCGACCACGCCCAGGTCGGCCGCCGCGGCGACGATCCGGCCGCCGGTCAGGGTCAGGTCCCGCTCGACCCTGACCGCGAACAGCACGTCGGCCACGGTCGGCGCCGCCGCCAGGGTCCGGCGGGCCTGCGCGTCCCAGGACGCGACCGCCTGCGCCAGGCGCGCGGGCTCGACCGGTTCGCGATGCTGACCGGCCAACCCGGCGGGCCAGCGGTCCTCCAGGTAGGACGCCGCGAGGTGCTCCGCCGTGCCGACGCGCACCAGCAGGTTGTGCGACTGACCCGCCGACTCGCCCAGCTCCGGCCGGTGCTTGGCGTCCAGCACCCGACGCACGTCGCGGTGGTACTCCCCCAGCGCCTGCCCGACGCCGTGGGAGGTGACGTAGACGACGTGCATGATCCGGGTCCGCGCCGCCCCGGAGTCCAGATGCCCGAGCTCGCTGAGCGGCGCGGTCGGGTGCCGCCGGGCGGAGACCATCTCGGCCGCGCGCGACAGGTTCTCCACGACCCGGTCCAGGGACGGGTCACCCTCACCGGCACCTGGCCAGCCGGTGCGCTGCTGGGTGCGATGCATCCCCACCGTCAGTCGGTGGATGCGCTCCATGCTCGGGTCGCCGGTCCGGTCCGGGAACGACGACCACAGCTCGGCCGCCGCCTCGACGACCTCGCCCCACGACCGTGCCCTCGCCTTCGCGGTGTCCG
>CAVPEV010000014.1:0-16205 GCA_963703555.1 uncultured Actinomycetota bacterium
TGCCAGCTCGGTCTTGCCCACACCGGTCGGCCCGAGGAAGAGGAACGAGCCGGTCGGGCGGTCCGGGTCGGAGATGCCGGCCCGAGCCCGGCGCACAGCGTCGGACACGGCCTTGACGGCCTGCTCCTGGCCGACCAGCCGGGCACCGATGACCTCCTCCATGCGCAGCAGCTTGCCGGTCTCGCCCTCGAGCAGCCGACCGGCGGGGATGCCGGTCCACGCCGCGACGACCTCGGCGATCTCGTCCGGGCCGACCTTGTCGGCGATCATCGGCTCCGGCGTCCCGTCAGCACCGGCCTGCTCGCGCGCCTCGGCCTCGGCGATCTGCTTCTCCACGGTCGGGATCTCGCCGTAGCGGATCCGGCCGGCCGTCGCCAAGTCACCCTCGCGCTCGGCCTTGTCGGCGGCGCTGACCAGCTCGTCCAGGCGAGCCTTGAGATCACCGACCCGGTTGTATCCGGCCTTCTCCTGCTCCCACCGGGCGCGCAGCCCGGCCAGCTCCTCGCGGCGGTCCGCCAGGTCGGCGCGCAGCCGTTCCAGGCGCTCCCGGCTGGCCGCGTCGTCCGCCTCGGACAGCACGACCTCCTCCATCTCCAGCCGGGTGACCGCCCGCTGCAGCTCGTCGATCTCGATCGGGGAGGAGTCCAGCTCCATGCGCAGCCGGGAGGCGGCCTCGTCGACCAGGTCGATCGCCTTGTCGGGCAGCTGGCGACCGCTGATGTAGCGGTGGGACAGCGTCGCGGCGGCCACCAGTGCCGCGTCCGAGATCGTCACCTTGTGGTGCGCCTCGTAGCGCCCCTTGAGCCCGCGCAGGATCGCGATGGTGTCCTCCACGCTCGGCTCATCGACCAGCACCGGCTGGAACCGGCGCTCCAGCGCCGCGTCCTTCTCGATGTGCTCGCGGTACTCGTCCAGCGTCGTCGCACCCACCAGGCGCAGCTCACCGCGCGCCAGCAGCGGCTTGAGCATGTTGCCCGCGTCCATGGAGCCCTCGGCCGCCCCCGCCCCGACGACCGTGTGCAGCTCGTCGATGAAGGTGATGACCTGACCCTCGGAGGAGGTGATCTCCGCGAGCACGGCCTTGAGCCGTTCCTCGAACTCACCGCGGTACTTCGCACCGGCCACCATCGAGCCGAGGTCCAGGGCAACCAGCCGCTTGCCGCGCAGCGAGTCCGGCACGTCGCCGGCGACGATCCGCTGCGCGAGGCCCTCGACCACGGCCGTCTTGCCGACCCCCGGCTCCCCGATGAGCACCGGGTTGTTCTTCGTCCGGCGGGACAGCACCTGCACGACGCGGCGGATCTCGGCGTCCCGCCCGATCACCGGGTCGAGCTTGCCCTCCCGGGCACGCTCGGTGAGATCCACGCCGTACTGCTCGAGCGCCTTGAACGTGCCCTCCGGGTTGGGGCTGGTGACCTTCGCGTTGCCACGCACCGTCGGCAGCGCGGCGGCGAGCGCGTCGCGGGACGCGCCCTGAGCCCGCAGGGCGTCGGCGACGTTCGTGTGCCCGGCCGCGACGCCGAGCAGCAGGTGCTCGGTGGACACGTAGTCGTCGCCGAGGGCTCGCGCCTCGGATGCGGCGGCCTCCAGGGCCGCGGCCGTGGCCCGGGACGCGGTCGGCTGCGCGACCGAGGTGCCGGACGCCGCGGGCAGCGCGACCAGCGCGGCCCGCACGGCCCGGCCGAGCCCGGAGCGGTCGACGCCGACGGCGTCGAGGAGCGCGTTCGCCACCCCGCCGTCCTGCGCGAGCAGGGCGTTGAGGATGTGCGCGGGCTCCAGCTGCGGGTTGCCCGCCGCGGACGCCTGCTGGATGGCGTCGCCCAGCGCCTCCTGTGACCTGGTCGTGTACTTGACGTCCACGGACTCCTCCTGGATCGAGAACTGTGCCGGTCATCGGCAACGGGACCAGACTTGAGTCTATTCCGCTCAAGTCTGGATGCCCAGGGGTGCATCGAGGCATCGCCGCGGCAGCGTGCTGGCGGTCCCCGCAGGGTCCCGCCGCCCGCCGATCCCCTCTCGGTCAGCCCACAGCAGCCCGGCGGCGGCGTGCGCACGGCGGGCGGTTGCCTGCCAGACTGGCGACCGTGGCCGCTGCAGCCCCCGGGTCCCGGACCTGGCACCCGGACGTCCTCGGCCCCGGGTGGAGCGCCCGCTCGCTCGCTGTGCCCGCAGGCCCGCGTGACACCGGCGAGCCGACCCTGGTGCGCCGGGACCTGCCTGCCGACGGCCGCCCCGGCCGCGCGGTCCTGTACGTGCACGGGTTCGTCGACTACTTCTTCCAGCGCCACGTCGGGGAGGCGTTCGCCGCCCACGGGACCGCCTTCTACGCCGTGGACCTGCGCGGCTACGGTCGCTCGCTGCGCCCCGGTCGCCCGGTCGACCGGGTCCCCGCGCTGGCGGCGCACGCCGCGGACCTCACCGCCGCGGTCCGAGCCGTGCGTGCCGAGCACGACGAGGTCGTACTGCTCGGGCACTCCATGGGCGGCCTCGTCGCCGCGCTGTGGGCGGACGGCCACCCCGGCGGCGTGGCCGCGCTCGTCCTCAACAGCCCGTGGCTCGACCTGCGCGGCAGCTGGCTCGAGCGGGTCCCGCTCACCCGGGTCGTCGACCTCGTCGGGCGCGTCGCGCCGGGGCTACGGGTCGGACGTCTGGCGGAACACTACGGCCGGGCGCTGCACCTGAGCACCGGCGGCGAGTGGGACTACGACCTGCGGTGGAAGCCGTCCGAGCCGTTCCCCGTCCGCGCGGGCTGGCTGCGCTCGGTACGCCGGGGCCACGCCCGGGTGGCCCGCGGGCTGCGGATCGCCTGCCCGGTGCTGGTGGCGACCTCGGACGCCAGCGGGCCGGACGACCGACCGCATGACGGCCTACTGACCTCCGACTCCGTGCTCGACGTGCACCAGATCGCCGCCCGCGCGCCCCGGCTCGGCCCGGACGTCACGCTGGTCACCGTGCCCGGCGGCGCCCACGACCTGGCACTGTCCCCCGGCCCGGCCCGCGAGCGCTACCTGGCCGAGGTGCTGGGCTGGATCGACGACCGGCTCGGCGCTCCGTGAGCCGCGACGGCCCAGGGCTGCGGCTGCTCGTGGTCCCCGGGATCAGCCCCGGCCGCTGGCTGCGCACCTGGTCCGAGCGGCTGCCCGACGTGCCGCTGACCCTGCTGCACGAACCCGCGCGGACCCAGCGGGCGGCGCTGGACGCCGGCCGCGCGGACGTCGGGCTGGTCCGCCTGCCGATGGACGCCGAGGGCCTGCACGTCGTCGAGCTGTGGACCGAGGAGACCGTCGTGGTCGCCCCGCGGGACCACCTGCTCGCCGCCACGGACCCGGACGAGCGCATCGCCGTCGCCGAGCTGGCCCGGCTGGCCGACGACCTCGTCGTCCCGGACGACGACGTCCTGGGCTGGGCGCAGCCGCCGTTGCCGGTGGCCCCGGTGCACCCGGCGACGGCCGCCGAGGCCGTGGACCTGGTCGCCGCGGGGGCCGGCCTGGCCGTCGTCCCCGCCTCGCTGGTCCGCGCGGGCGGCCGCCGCGACGTCGTCGTCCGCGTGCTCGACGGCGCGCCGCGGTCCCGGATCGGGCTGGTCTGGTTGCGCTCGCGCGGGGACGACCCGCTGATCGAGGAGCTCGTGGGCATCGTACGGGGGCGCAGCGCGCGCAGCTCCCGCGGGATCGCCGGCCCCGCGGCGGCCGGTGCGGCCGGAGCCGAGGCCCGCTCCGGTCCCGCCGGTCCCGCCGGTCCCGCCGCGGCCGGTGCTGCTCCCGCCGCGGCCGGTGCCGGGAACCGCTCTGCTCCCGGCGCGGGCCAGGGGTCCACCCGCGGGTCGGGCCGCCGGGGCGGGCCCCGTGCCACCCGCTCCCCGAGGGGCCGGGGCCACGGGCACCACGGGCCTAGCTGACCAGCCCGTTCGTCGGGATCCTTGCCCTTCTTCAGTGGCCTACGTAAGTTGGCGGTGTGCCGGACGACCCGCTGATCGACCAGACCGCTCTCGTCGTCGGCGAGTCGCTCATCGACGTCATCGTGAACCGCGCCGGCCGGCTGGCCGAGCACGTCGGCGGCAGCCCGATGAACGTGGCCGTCGGACTCGCCCGGCTGGGCCACCCCGTCGCACTGCTCACCCAGATCGGCGACGACGCGCGCGGCCGGCGGGTCGCCGAGCACCTGCGCGCCTCGGGGGTCGCGCTGGTTCCGGGCAGCGTCGTCGGGCGGCGGACCTCGACGGCCACCGCCCATCTGGACGCCACCGGTGCAGCCACCTACGACTTCGACCTGGAGTGGACGGTGTCCACCGAGCACGTGCCCGCGGCGCCGGCCCTGGTGCACACCGGCTCCCTGGGCGCGAGCCTGCCGCCCGGCGCGGACGCCGTCCTGGACCTGCTGCATGCCCTGGCCGGGGCCACGCTGGTCAGCTTCGACCCGAACGTGCGCCCGGCGCTGGCCGGCGACCGGGCATCCGCCCGCGCCCGCGCCGAGGCGTTCGTGGCGCAGGCCCACGTCGTCAAGGCCTCCGACGAGGACCTGGGCTGGCTGTATGCCGGCGAGGACCCGGTGGCCTCCGCTGTCCGGTGGCTCGACCTCGGCGCCGACCTGGTGATCGTCACCCGCGGTGGCGACGGCGCGCTCGCGCTCACCCGCCGATCCCGCGCCGACGTCGGGCCCGTCCGCGTCGCCGTGGCCGACACGGTCGGCGCCGGCGACTCGTTCATGGCCGCGACGCTGGACTGGCTGTGGCGGCACGCAGCGACACGCGCCCCGGCCGAGCGGATCGCCGCGCTCGGCGACGCCGACCTGGCCGACCTGCTCGACCACGCGGCCACCTGCGCCGCGATCACCGTGTCCCGGATCGGCGCCAACCCGCCCACGACGGCGCAGCTGGCCGCCTGGCGGGCCGGCCGGGACCGCACGAGCACCGAGCAGCCGTGACGGACCTTCCGCGCCGCCGGCCCGGCAGCCGCGGGCTCGTCCTCGACGTCATCCGGGCCGCCGGCTCCATCAGCCGGGCCGGGCTCGTCCCGGCGACCGGTCTGACCGGAGCCACCATCTCCACGGTGGTGCGGACGCTGCTCGACGAGGGCCTCGTCGTGGAGACCGGCCGGGCAGGCCCCACCGGCGGCAAGCCGCGGATGCTGCTGGCCCTGGACCCGCTCGCCCGGTACGCCGTCGGCGTGCAGCTGGACCGTGCGGGCATCACCTACGCCCTGGTGGACCTCGCCGGACACGTCGTCGCGCAGCTGACCCGGCCCGGCGTCGGCGTGGCCGACCCGCCTGTGGTCGTCCAGCGGATCGCCCGCGAGGTCCATGCCCTGCTCGCGGGCATCGACCCCGCCCGGGTGCTGGGGCTGGGGCTGGTCTCGCCCGGCCCGCTCACCCCGGAGGGCGGCATGGTCCTCACCCCGGAGCCGATGCGCCGCTGGGAGGACTTCCCGCTGGAGCAGGCCGTGGCGCACGCCGTCGGTCTGCCGGTGCTGGCGGACAACGACGCCACGGCCGCGGCGCTCGGGGAGTACTGGTCGGGCGCCGCTGGCCAGGCGTCCACCTTCGCCGCCGTGTACATGGGTACCGGGATCGGCGCGGGCCTCGTCCTGGACGGCGCCCCGTACCGCGGGACCAGCGGGAACGCCGGGGAGATCGGCCACGTCTGCCTGGACGTGCACGGACCGGTGTGCTGGTGCGGGGCACGGGGCTGCACCGAGGTGCTGGCCGGGCCCGCCGCGGTGGTGGCCCGGGCCCGTGCCGATCACCGCCTGGCCCGGGACGCAGGACTGGACCGGCACGCAGCGGTCCCTACCGCCGGAGCGGACCGGGATGCCATGGTGGATCGTGCCGGTGTGGTCGCGGACTTCGCAGCCGTGGCCCGGTGCGCCCTGGACGGGGATGCCGCCGCGCAGCAGATCGTCGCGGAGTCGGCCCGGTACCTCGCCGTGGCCACCCGCACGCTCGCCGACATCGTCGACCTGGAGCTGGTGGTGCTCACCGGACCGTGCCTGGCCGTTGCGGGGACGCTGTACCTGCCGGTGGTGCAGGCGGAGCTCGACCGGTCCTGCTTCGCCCGGCGCGCCCACGGCGTCGACGTCCGGCTGTCGGCCTCGGCCGGCACCGCGGCCGCCGCCGGCGCGGCCGCCGCGGTGCTGCAGTCCGAGCTGGCCCCCCGGGACCGTCCGTCGCGCCCGCCGTCCGCACTGGCTGCCAGGGAGGGCGGGGCATGACCACGTCGGTCCCTGCAGCGACCCCTTCGGCCGTGCCCGTCCCCCGCCCCCGTCCCGCCTGAGCCCCTCCGGAGCACCTGTGCCGTTCTACGACCTCGACCCCCACACCCTGCAGACCTATGCCCCCGACGTCGCGGAGCCGCCCGACTTCGACGACTTCTGGGCGGTCACCCTCGCCGAGGCGCGCCGCCACGACCTCGACCTGAACGTCGACCGGGTGGAGTCCGGCCTGCGGCTCGTCGACGTGTACGACGTGCGCTACGCCGGGTTCGGCGGAGCGCCGGTGCGGGCGTGGCTCACCGTGCCCGCGCACGCCGACGGCCCGCTGCCCGGCATCGTGGAGTTCGTGGGCTACGGCGGGGGCCGCGGGCTGGCGCACGAGCACCTCACGTGGGCGGCTGCTGGGTACGCGCACCTGGTCATGGACACCCGTGGCCAGGGCAGTCGGTGGGGGTCCGGCGGGGACACCCCGGACCCGGTCGGATCCGGACCGGCCACGCCTGGCTTCGTCACCCGGGGCATCCTCGACCCGCACGAGCACTACTACCGCCGGGTCTTCACGGACGCGGTCCGGGCGGTCGAGGCGTTGCGGGCCGTCGACGGCGTGGACGCGTCCCGCGTCGCGGTGACCGGCGGCAGTCAGGGCGGCGGGATCACGCTGGCCGTGGCGGGCCTGCTGCCCGGCCTGGTCGGGGTGCTGCCCGACGTGCCGTTCGGCTGCCACTACCGGCGCGCCGTGGAGATCACCGACGACGACCCGTACCACGAGCTGACCGCCTACCTGTCGGTGCACCGGGACCACGTCGACCAGGCCTTCCGCACGCTCTCCTACCTCGACGGGGTCAACTTCGCCCGCCGCGCGGACGCGCCGGCGTTGTTCTCCGTCGCACTGATGGACACCACCTGCCCGCCGTCGACGGTCTATGCCGCGTTCAACGCTTACGGGACCCGTCGGCCTGAGGCGACCGACACGTCGATCACCGTCTACCCCTACAACCGGCACGAAGGGGGCGCCGGTCACCAGGTGGCCCGCCAGCTGCCGTGGCTGGCTGCCCGGATGGCCACGGCCGGCACCGCCGCAGGACGGGTCCGTGGTGGACACCTCGGGCCCGAGGCAACGACAGGAGAGGGACGATGACACCCTGGACCCAGCTGGCGACGCACCACACGTGGACCCTCGAGGAGGGGTCCCGGCTGCTGCGGTTCGCCCGGCGGTGCGCCGTCCCCGCAGGCGGCGCGGGCTGGCTCGACGACGACGGCGTCGTGGACCCGAACCGGGGCGTGCACACCTGGATCACCTCGCGGATGGTGCACGTCTACTCCCTCGGCCACCTGATGGGTGTGCCCGGGTCGCGCACCGTGGCCGAGCAGGCGCTGGCCGGGCTGCGGGGGCCGCTGCGCGACGCGGAGCACGGCGGGTGGTTCGCCTCCGTCGGCCCGGGCGAGGCGGTCGACACGACGAAGAGCACCTACGCGCACGCGTTCGTCGTGCTGGCCGCCTCGACGGCCACGGTGGCCGGGCTGGACGGCGCCCACGCGCTGCTCGACGATGCGCTGGGCGTCCTCGACGAGCGGTTCTGGGAGCCCGAGCAAGGCCTGCACCGTGACGAGTGGGACGGTGCCTGGACCCGGCTCGACCCCTACCGCGGCGTCAACGCCAACATGCACTCCACCGAGGCGCTGCTGGCCGCTACGGACGCCACCGGCGATCCCCGGTGGGCGGGGCGCGCGCGGCGCATCGCCGAGCACGTGGCCACCTGGGCCGCCGGCAACCACTGGCGCATCCCCGAGCACTTCGACGCCGACTGGGTGCCGCAGCTCGGCATGAACCGCGACCGCCCGGACGACCCGTTCAAGCCGTACGGTGCGACGGTCGGGCACGGCCTGGAGTGGTCCCGGCTGCTGCTGCAGGTGGATGCCGCCGTCCCGGCAGGCACCGACGGGGGCAGGAGCGTCGGTGCCGCCGTGGGCGCCCCGCCGGTGAACCTGCGGGACGCCGCCGTCCACCTCTACGCCCGCGCGGTCGCCGACGGCTGGGCCGTGGACGGCGCGCCGGGCTTCGTCTACACCGTGGACTGGGACGGCACACCGGTGGTGCGCACCCGGATGCACTGGGTCGCGGCCGAGGCGATCGGCGCGGCGGCCGCGCTGCACCGAGCGACCGGTGACCCGCGCTACGCCGACGACTACGCCCGGTGGTGGGACTATGCGGCCACCTGGCTGGTGGACCCGGAGCGCGGCTCCTGGCACCACGAGCTGGACGCGGGCAACGCGCCGATCGCCCAGGTGTGGCCGGGCAAGCCGGACCTCTACCACGCCTTCCAGGCGACCCTGCTGCCGTGGCTGCCGCTCAGCCCGGGACTGGCCGTGGCGGTCCGCGACGGCCTGGCCGGCACCCGGTGACCCGCGCCGGGACGGACAGCCACCGAGCGGGTCGGCCGACCTCCACCTCTTGCCACCGACGGTGTGCGGGGTGACGGTTGGCTCATGGCGAATCACTGGGCGCGGGAACGGTCGTCGGTACGCATCGGACTGATCGCCGGAGCGGCCGGCACGGTCGTGCTCAACACGGTCGGCTACCTCGACATGCTGGTCCGCGGTCGCGCCGCCAGCACGGCGCCGGCCCAGGCCGCCCGCGCAGCCCTCGAAGCGCTGGGCGGCGCCGTGCCCGGGCGCGGTGGCGAGCAGGCGAACCGGCAGGAGGCGCTCGGCGCGCTGGCGGGCATCGGCGCCGGCCTCGGGGTCGGCGTCGCGGCGGCCCTGGCCCGGACGGTCGGTTTCCGTCCCGGACCGGTGGCGGGCTCCGCGCTCACCGGCGCGGCGGCCATGCTGGCCACCGACGGCCCGATGGCGGCGCTGGGGGTCAGCGACCCGCGCACGTGGTCGGCGGCGGACTGGACCTCCGACGTGGTCCCGCACCTGGCCTACGGCGCCGCGGTGCACGCCACGATCGCCGGTAGCGGCGGTGACGGCGAGCCGGGGCGCCACCGCGCCCGCCCCGGGCTCGTCGCCCGGTCGGCTCTCCTGGGACTCGCTGCCGGCTCCCGGACGACGCTCGGCCTCCTCGGACCGGTCCTCACCAGCCCGACCGCCTCGCGGGCCGCCCGCCGGGCCGCCGGTCTCGGCATCGCGAGCGAACTCGTCGGTGACAAGCTGCCGAGCACCCCCAGCCGGCTGGAACCGGGCGCCCGGTACGGGCGGCTCGCCGCCGGTGCGGTCTGCGCCGTCACGCTCGCCGGGCGCGAGTCTGCTCGACCCCTCGTCCCGGCGCTAGCCGGCCTCGCCGGTGCGTCCGCGGGCACCTGGGGTGGCGCGGCGTGGCGGGCCTGGGCCGTGCGACGGATGCCGGACTGGCGGGCCGCGCTGCTCGAGGACGCCGTGGCGCTGACCGCAGCCGGGCTCGCGCTGAGCACCGGCCGGGGGGCTGCGGGTCTCGCCCGCGCCTAGCCCCGCGGGTGGACGTGCACTTCACCCCCGTGACGGACTCCGGCGCGATCATGTCACCGTCGACCTCGTCCACCCCGACCCCGACCTCTCCGCCGGGTTCAGACGCCCAGTGCCGTGAGCATCGCCGCCACCGCGTGCACCCGCTCGGCCCCCGGGCGGTGCGTGACCCCGACGACCCGGCTGCCGGGTCCGGGCACGTCGAGCACGGCCACCCCGGGGTGACGGAACGCCCGCAGTGCGAGGTCGGGCAGCAACGTCACACCCAGGCCCGCCGCCACCAGGGACTGCGCAGCGACGTAGTCGTCGGTCACGTGCCGGATCGCCGGGTCGAACCCGGCGTCGCGGCAGGTCCGGACGAGGTTGGCGCTGCAGCGCACACAGCCGGCGACCCAGACGTCCCCGGCCAGGTCCGCCATCGCTGCGGGGGCGTCGGCCACCCCGGCGTGGTCCGGCGGCACGACGAGCCGGATCGGGTCCGTGGTCAACGGATGCCAGACCAGGTCCGGCACGTCCGGGACCGTGGCGTCGTAGGTGAACACCAGCGCCAGGTCGACGTCCCCGGAGCGCACCATCGCGTCGGCCTCCGGGGGCTCGGCCTCGGCGAAGCTCACGGTGACGCCGGGGCTGCGCCGGTGCACGGCGGCCAGCGCCGCCGGCAGGAGCGTGGCAGCCGCCGACGGGAACGCCGCCACCCGCACGCTCCCGGCGCGCAGCTGGGCCAGATCGTCGAGCTCGTCGCGCGCGGCGCGCAGGTGGGCGGCCACGGCGTCGGCGTGCACGAGCAGCGCCCGACCGGCCTCCGTCAGGTCCACCCCGTGCGGCCCTCTCAGCAGCAGCGCGGCACCGACCTCCCGCTCGAGGTGCTGCAGGTGCTGACTCACCGCAGGCTGGGTCCAGCCGAGCTCCCGCGCCCCGGCACCGATCGAACCGGCCCGGGCCACGGCCCGGAAGATCACCAGTCGGCGCGCATCCATGTCCCAAGCATGACTGATGGGTCGCCCAAGGAGGTCGCCATTCCCTAGGGACCCGGTCGGGCGTCAGCATGGCGGGCATGCGCACCATCGGCCTCATCGGCGGCATGAGCTGGTACTCGTCGGTCCAGTACTACACGGTCATCAACACCGAGGTGCAGCGGGTGCTGGGCGGCCACCACTCGGCGCGGCTCGTGATGTCCTCGGTGGACTTCGCCGAGGTCCGCGACCAGCAGCTGCGCGAGGACTGGGTGGGCGCGGGCGAGCTGCTCGCGGGGCACGCCCGGTCCCTGCAGGCGGCCGGCGCGGACTTCGTCATGATCGGCACCAATCTCATGCACAAGGTGGCCCCGGCCGTCGAGGCCGCCGTCGACGTGCCGTTGCTGCACATCGGTGACGCGGTCGGGGCCGCCGCGGCGGCCGCCGGCTACGGCACCGTCGGCCTGCTGGGCACCCGGTGGGTGATGGCCGAGCCGTTCTACGCCGACCGGCTGGCCCGGCACGGCATCACCACCGTCGCCCCTCCCGAGCAGGACTGGGCCATGATCGACGGCGTCATCTTCGACGAGCTCACCCAGGGGGTGGTCCGCGAGGAGTCGCGGGAACGCTACGTCCAGGTGATCGACCGGCTCGTCGCGGCCGGCGCCGAGGCGGTCGTGCTCGCCTGCACCGAGATCGAGCTGCTCGTGAAGCCGGGGCACAGCCCCGTGCCGCTTGTCGACTCCATGGCGACGCACGCGCTGCACGCGGCCCGGCTGGCGCTGGACGGTGCCGGGGTCTGAGCCGGTCGCCGTGACCTGCGACGCGCCGGCTCACGTCACCGCGTGACGCGCTCCACCAGCTGGACGACGTGCACGTACTCGTGACCCGCCGCCCGGGACATGCCCATCTCGCAGGTGCGGTTCGCCGAGACGTAGGCGTCGAAGCGCCCGTCGATCCCGCCCGCGCCACGGGCCGCACGGGCCGCCTCCTCCGCGCGGACGTCTGCCACCTCCGGCGCCGTGGCGGCGGCGGTGAGCTCGGGGTGCAGCATCCCGCGGTCCCCCGCGAACGCGCAGCACCCCCAGGACGGCGGGACGAAGACCTCGGTGCCGCACGCGGCGGCGAGTGCCACCAGGTCGTCGACCGCATCCAGGTGCACCGTCGAGCACGTCGGGTGGACGGCCACCGCAGCGACCGGCTGCGTGACGGCGACCCGCGGCAGGACCGTCTGCCGGACGAAGCTCACCGTGTCGACGATGGTGAGACGGTCGAACCGGGCGCGCGCCTCGCCGGTGAGCTGATCGCCCACCTCCTGCAACCCGTGCGTACACGACGCGGCGTCGCACACGACCGGCAGGCTCGCCGCGCGCGACGCCGCCCAGACCGCCTCGAAGGTGCGCTCGGCCATCACCCGGTGCCCCTGGGTCAGTCCCTTCGACTGCCAGACCGTCCCGCAGCACAGACCCGAGATGCCGTCCGGCACGACCAGGCCGATCGCGGCCCGCTCGCACAACGCCACGAACGCCTCCGAGGCGCCGAGCATCGAGCCGTCGGCCCCCCGCGCCGGCGCGAACATCGACCCCAGGCAGGATGGGAAGAGCACGGCCCCGACGTCGCCGCCCGTGGTCGGACCGCGCGTGCCGGCACCACTCGGTCCGGCGACCTCGGCACCGGCCGCTCCGCCGACTCGGCGAAGACCCGGCCCGGGCAGGTCCGCACCCGCCGACGGCATCCAGTCCGGTGGCACGACCCGGCGGAGCGCTCCGGTGAGCCCGGTGAGCACGCTCGACGGCAGCCTCGACGCGACCCGCAGCGCCGCCCGGATGAGCACGCCGATCCAGGCCCAGTGGCGTGCGGTCCATGCACCGACCGCCTCGACACCGGCCGAGTGGCGGCGGGCCCGCAGGCTCTTCATCACCACCCCGGTGTCGATGTCCACCGGGCAGGCCACGACGCACAGCGAGTCGGCGGCGCACGTGTCCACCGCGGCATACCCGAGGTCGCGCTCGATGGCACGTCGCACCGGGGCGGGCGCCGACGCGATCGTCCGCATCAGCGCGATGCGCTGGCGGGGGGTCGTCGTCAGGTCCTTGGACGGGCAGCCCGGCTCGCAGTACCCGCACTCGACGCAGCGGTCGACCCGAGGGTCGACGGGGGCGGCGACCTTGAGATCGCGCAGGTGCGCCTGCGGGTCGTCCGTGAGGATGACCCCGGGGTTGAGCACACCCGACGGGTCGAACAGCGCCTTGACCTCGCGCATGACGTCGTACAGCTCGTCGCCGAACTGGCGCCGGACGAACGGCGCCATGATGCGTCCGGTGCCATGCTCGGCCTTGAGCGACCCGTCCTCCCCGAGGACGAGGTCCACGAGGTCCTCGGTGAACGCCTCGTAGACCGCGAGCTCACCAGGGTCGTCCAGCCGCGGCGTGATCATGAAGTGCAGGTTGCCGTCCTTCGCGTGGCCGAAGACCACGGCGTCGCGGTAGCCGTGCGCCTCGAACAGCTCAGCCAGGCCCGACATCGTCCGGCTCAGGGCAGGCACCGGGACAACGATGTCCTCCAGCAGCGCGGTCGTCCCGACCGGCCGCGCACCGGCCACCGCGGTGTACAGCCCCTTGCGTGTCGCCCACAGCGCGCCCCGCGCCCGCGGCTCGGTCGAGAGCTCGACCGGGCCGACGAGGGACAACCGCGCCGCCGCGGCGTCGAGCCGGTGCATCGCGTCCGCCAGCTCGGCGTCGTCCTCGGCCTGCATCTCCACGAGCAGTGCCGTCCGGCTCCCGATCGGCGACGTCGCCAGCGGATGACCGGCCGGCAGGGACGAGGCGGCGACCCGCAACGAGGCCGGGTCCATGAGCTCCAGAGTGCGGGCGCCTGCGGCCAACAGCGGGCCGATCGCGTCGGTCGCCGCAGTCAGCTGCGGGAACACCAGCAGGCCGGTCGCGACCTTCGGCAGGACGCGAACCGTGCGGAACGTGGTCGACGCCACGAAGCCGAGCGTCCCCTCCGACCCCACGACGAGGTGGGCGAGGATCTCGTGCGGGACGGTGAAGTCGGTGAACGCGTTGAGCCCGTACCCCATCGTGTTCTTCATCGAGTACTGGTGGGCGATGCGCGCCAGGGAGCCCGGGTTCCCCCGTACCCTGTCGCGGAGCCGCTCAAGGCCTGCCACCAGCACCGGCTCCGTCGCGCGCAGGCGCTCGGCCGCGTCGGCGGCACCCGTGTCGACGACCGTCCCCGAGGCGAGCACGACGACCATCGACTCGACCGTCGCGTAGGTGTTCTCCGAGGTGCCGCACGCCATCCCGGAGGAGTTGTCCGCGACGACGCCGCCGATCGTGCAGGCGATCTCGCTCGCCGGGTCCGGTCCGAGCCGCCGGCCGTACCGGGCCAGTCGCGCATTGACCGCCCGCACCGTGGCGCCGGGCTCGCACCGCACCCGCGCACCGGCGTCGAGCACCTCGACGCCGCGGAAGTGCCGGCGGGTGTCCACGAGGATCCCCGAGCCGCCCGCCTGACCGGACAGGCTCGTGCCGCCGGAGCGGAACGTCACCGGGACACCCTGCCGACGGGCGAGCCCCATGACGGCACGGACATCCTCGGCGGACCGCGCCGTCACGGCGGCCAGGGGAGTGATCAGGTAGTGCGACGCGTCGTGGGAGCGCGCGGCGAGGTCGATGGGCCGCAGGTGCCGATGCTCGTCGTCGAAGACGTCGGCGAGGGCGGTCGCCAGCGATGCGGAGCGTTCACGCGGCACGGCGACCACCCCACCCGCCCCATCGACCTCGCCGCGCGCTCCCACGACGCGTCGCACTACCTGATCACTCCCCTGGCCGCCGTGACGGCGCGGTCCGCCGAGGATGTCCGTGCCGTATGGGGCTCGCCCGTCGGGCAGGGCGTCCCGGTGACGTTCCGCTCCGGCGGCACGAGCCTGTCCGGTCAGGGGGGTCGGGGATCCTCGTGGACACCCGCCGGAGCCGCTTGCCGCGTCGAGGTGCCGACGCCGGTGCGCGGGTGCGGTGCGAGACCAGCGGTCCGGCGGTCAATGCGCGACTGGCCCGGTACCGCGGGCGGTTCGGACGAACCGGCGAGCAGATCGCCTGCACGATCGGCGGCGTCGTGGCGACAACAACTCCTCCGGGATGGCGTGCGGCACCTCGGAGAACACCTACGCGACAGGTCGTCGATGGTCGTCGTGCTCGCCTCGGGGACGGTCGTCGACACGGTGCCGCCGACGCGGCCCCCTGCGCGCGACGGAGCCGGTGCTGGTGGCAGGCCTTAAGCTGCGCGACAGGGTACGGGGAACCCGGGCTCCCTGGCGCGCATCGCCCGCCGGTCTCGATCGAAGAACACGATGGGGTACGGGCTCAACGCGTTCACCGACTTCACCATTCCCGCACGAGATCCTCGCCCACCTCGTCGGTACGGGGCTGCTGCGCTTCGTGGCGTCGACCACGTTCCGCACGGTTCGCGTCCTGCCGAAGGTCGCGACCGGCCTGCTGGTGTTCCCGCAGCTGACTGCGGCAACCGACGCGATCGGCCGCTGCTGGCCGCAGGCGCCCGCACTCTGGACATTGGACCCGGCCTCGTTGCGGGTCGCCTCGTCCCTGCCGGCCGGTCCATCCGCTGGCGACGTCGCCGGGAGCCGGACGGCACTGCTCGTGGAAGCAGGCCGAGGACGACGCCGAAGCTGGCGGACGCGATGCACCTCGACGCCGCGGCGGCGCGGTTGTCCCTCGTCGGCCCGGTCGAGCTCTCGACCGAGCCGCGGGGCCGGGTAGGGGGAATTACACCGCGGTGGCCGGTGCGCGGCCGGTCGGGACGACCGCGCTGCTGGAGGACATCGTTGTCCCGGTGCCTGCCCTGAGCCGGACGATGTGCCGGGCCTGGTGGCGCACGGCTACCGCGACGCCGTGGTCTTCGGCCACGCGCAGCGGCAACGGCTTCGTCGTCGCGCCGCGGCTGGACGACCCTGGTGAGCTCGCGGTCTACGAGGTGTTCGCCGAGGACCTCGTCGAGACCGGGGAGGACGGGTCGCTCAAGGCCGAGCATGGCACCGGACGCATCATGGCGCCGTTCCGGTCCGGGCGTTTCGCCGGCGACGAGCTGTACGACGTCATGCGCGAGGTCAAGGCGCCGTTCGACCCGTCGGGTGTGCTCAACCCCGGGGTCATCCTCAGCGGACGACCCGCAGGCGCGCCTCGGCGCTGCTCAAGGTCGCCGCCCCCGTCGACCCTGCATGCGAGCCGGGCTGCCCGTCCAAGGACCTGACGACAAGCCCCGCGCATCGCGCTGATGCGGACGATCGCGTCGGCGCCCGCCCCGGTGCGACGTGCCATCAAGCACCGACCCTCGGCCATCGCCGTGGATCCGCACCGACTGGCCTGCGCGTGGCCTGCCCGGTGGACATCGACACCGGGGTGGTGATGAAGAGCCTGCGGGCCCGCCGCCACTCGGCCGGTGTCGAGGCGGTCGGTGGTATGGACCAGCGGCCCGCCACTGGCCCTGGATCGGCGTGCTCATCCGGGCCGGCGTCGGTCGGCGTCGAGGCTGCCGTGCCGAGCGTGCCTAGCCGGCTCGCCGGAGGAACGCGGCGAATCGT
>CAVPEV010000015.1:0-7315 GCA_963703555.1 uncultured Actinomycetota bacterium
ACCGGCGCTGTCAATGCAGCTCGACGTCGCACGGCCGTGCGCGGGGCTGGGGTCGGCGCAGCGGACGCGGCGAGCTCAGGCGGACGCGGCGAGCTCAGGCGGACGCGGCGAGCTCAGGCGGACGCCGCCCCACGACGCCGTCCCGCCGTCCCGCCGTCCCGCCGTCCCGCCGTCCCGCCGTCCCGCCGTCCCGCCGTCCCGCCGTCCCGCCGTCCCGCCCTCCCGCCGTCCCGCCGTCCCGCCCTCCCGCCGACGCCCCCGTGCCCTCCTCCCACGGCCGCAGACCATTCCGATGCCGGGACATGGCACAGTGCAGGGGTGGCGCAGACCGCTCGTAGACCTACGATGGCCCCATGACCCACGTGCTGCTGGCCGAGGACGACCCGGCAATCTCCGAGCCGCTGGCGCGTGCGCTGGGCAGGGAAGGGTACGACTGCTCCGTCTGCGACACCGGGCAGCGCGCGCTCGGCCTGGCCGGGCAGGTGGACCTGGTCGTCCTGGACTTGGGCCTGCCGGACATGGACGGGCTGGACGTCGCCCGTGCGATGCGCAACCAGGGGCTGACCACGCCCGTCCTGGTGCTCACGGCGCGGGCGGACGAGGTGGACCTCGTCGTCGGGCTGGATGCCGGGGCGGATGACTACGTGACCAAACCGTTCCGTCTGGCCGAGCTGCTGGCGCGGGTGCGCGCCCTGCTGCGGCGGTCGGCCGCGGACGGCGGCGACGAGGACGAGCTGCACGCCCAGGACGTGCGGGTGGACGTCGCCGCGCACCGGGCCTTCCAGGGGGAGCGCGAGCTGCGGCTGACCGCCAAGGAGTTCGACCTGCTGCGGGTGCTCGTGGCCGCCGGCAGGCAGCCGTCGTGCCACGCGAGGCGATCATGCGGGAGGTGTGGGCCTCCGACCCCACCGGCTCGACCAAGACCCTGGACATGCACGTGTCCTGGTTGCGCCGCAAGCTCGGCGACGACGCCAACGCCCCCCGGTACGTCACCACCGTGCGGGGTATGGGGTTCCGGTTCGAGACCGGCGGGCCCGGTCGGGGCTGACGTGCGGCGCCGCGTCCTCCAGGCCACCATTGCGGCCGTCACCGTGGCCGTGGTCCTGCTGGGCTTCCCGTTGGCGTTCCTCGGAGCTCAGCTGGTCCGGGAGAACAGCCTGAGCGAGCTGGACACCCGGGCGCAGATGCTCGGGCGGACGGTCGACTTCCGGCTTGAGGACAACATCCCGTTGAGCGACAGGATGTTGTCGCCGTACGTCGGCGACAACGGCGAGCTGAAGGCCAGCGTCCTCGTCGAGGCACCTGACGGCGCCCGCTACCAGGACGGCCCCACGCCCGAGGGCCGGCAGGTCGCTGTGGAGCAGACGTCCACCTCCGGCGCCACGATCCGGTTGTATGTGTCCTGGTGGGACCTGTTCTGGCCGAGCGTCCGGGTGATCGCCCTGGTGGTGGGGGCGGCGGTGGTCGCGTTCGCGGCGGGCATCGCGATGGCGATCTGGCAGGCGAACCGGCTCGCCGCGCCTCTGGTGTACCTGGCCGCGTCGGCCGAACAGCTCGGCTCCGGGCAGGTGCGGCCTCGGCTGGAGGCGTCCGGCGTGGAGGAGATTGACCTGGTGGCCGCGGAGCTGGCCCGCAGCGCGGACCGGATGGCCGGGCGGCTCGCCGCCGAGCGGCAGTTCGCCTCGGACGCCTCCCACCAGCTGCGCACGCCGCTCACGGCGCTGTCCATGCGGCTGGAGGAGATCATCCAGGCCGCGCAGGAGGAGGAGGTCCGCGAGGAGGCCCGGATCAGCCTGGAGCAGGTCGAGCGGCTCGTCACGGTGGTCGACGACCTGCTGCACCGGTCGCGCCAGGCACAGGGCGGCACCACGGAGGCGATCCGCCTCATCGACGTCGTGCACCAGCAGGAGGAGGAGTGGCTGCCGCCCTTCCAGGCGGCCGGCCGTCGGCTGGTGGTCGACGTCGAGCCGGCCCAGCAGGTGCTCGCCACGCCGGGGGCGCTCGCGCAGGTGCTCGCCACGCTCATCGAGAACTCGCTGCGTCACGGCGGCGGCACGACGACGGTGCGGTCCCGCTCGACGGGTCCGTCCGCGGTCGTCGTGGAGGTCGCCGACGAGGGAGAGGGTGTGCCCGACGACCTCGCGCCGCACATCTTCGAGCGGGAGGTCACGTCCGGCAAGGGCACGGGCCTCGGGCTGGCCCTAGCGCGGGATCTCGCGGCGGCCGACGGCGGACGTCTGGAGCTGTCCCAGCGCCGGCCTGCGGTGTTCACCCTGTTCCTGTCGGCCGTGCCGGCCGCGATGGGCCCGGACGTGGTGCTGCCCATGGGCGCTGTCGTCGCCCCTGGGGAGCACCACCGGCGCGGAGCGTGACGGGGAAGAGCCGGTGCGGCGACGGCGAGGCCCGAGCCCCGGCGAGCCTCAGGCCAGGCGTTCGGTCCCGAACCGGCCGGCTCGGGACCGGTCGTCCACCGGGCTGAGCCGGTTCGCCGCGGTCGGCTCGCCCACGACGGCGCCCGGGTGGCCGGTGGCGGGACCGGCGTCCGGGTGGCCGTCGGCGGTGCGCAGACCGTCGGCCGGGGTGTCAGCCGCCGAGCAGCCGGTCGCCGCGAAGACGGCCGGCTCCTCGTCGGCGGTGAACACGAGGAACTTGTAGCCGAAGTACCGCACGACGGTCCCGATGACGATCCCGCCGACCGTGGACGCGTTGTCCGCCAGCGGGCTGACCAGGCCGAGCCCGTAGTGGGTGAACGCGAGCGTGAGGAACTGCACGAGGATGCCGGCGGCGTTGACCACGGCATAGAGCACCAGCTCCCGGCCGCGTCGTTCGGTGCGACGCCCTGCGAACGTCCAGTGCCGGTTGCCCACCCAGGACACCAGCGTGGCGACGGCGACCGCAGCCACGCGCGCCGTCAGCGGCTTGTCCTCGAGGAGCCGACCCGGGCCGAACCGGAGGAGGTTGAAGAGGCCTAGGTCCGTGACGAACGCGACGGCGCCGACCGTGCCGAACTGGATGAGCTCGACGGCTTGACGGCGCCACCGGGCCAGCCGGTCGGCGGCCCGGGACATGGTCATCATTCGTCGAGGATATCGCGGCATTTCGGGCGCGCATGCGGGCCAGACCATCACCGAAATGTGCCCCAGAACACAGTGAGCACGGTTCTTGACCCTATTTGTGCCACATATTGACTGCGCCCGGATAGTTGCTTGACCGCACGCTGGCCTGCGGGGGCAGATTCGCCTCCAGGCGTCTGTGCCGCACCTGCGCAGTCCACGCTTCGCCTGCGCGGGGCACGCTGCACGTGTGGGTCCACCCCCTCGGGCCTGCGCGGTCTGCGCTGCACGGGTGGGCTCACGGTGCGGTTCCCCGCCCACCCTCCGACCGCGACCCGGCGGCCAGGTCTGCGCCCGCTACCCTCGGGCCCGTGGCGGCGGTCGTGGCGGTGATCGGTGGCGGGCAGCTGGCGCGGATGATGAGCCCGCCCGCAACGGCGCTCGGCCTGCACCTGCGGGTGCTTGTGGAGGACCCCGACGCGCCCGCGGCCCAGGTGGTGCCGGACGCCCCGGTCGGCGCCGCGGACGACGAGGCCGCCGTGCGGGCCCTGGTTGCCGGGGCCGACCTGCTCACCGTGGAGCACGAGCACGTGCCGACCACCCTGCTGCGCCGCCTCCAGGCCGAGGGACTGGCCGTGCACCCGGGACCGTCCGCCCTGCTGCACGCCCGGGACAAGATCGTCATGCGCCGCGGGCTCGGAGCGCTCGGTGTGCCGGTGCCCCGGTGGGCGCCGGTGCCCACCCCGGCCGACCTGGACCGGTTCGTGGCGGAGGCCGGCGGCGTCGCCGTGGTGAAGACCGCCCGCGACGGCTACGACGGCAAGGGCGTACGCCAGGTGACGTTCGCTGCCGAGGTGGCCGACTGGTTCGACGCCGCGGCCGCCGGCGGTCCGCAGCTGCTGGCCGAGGAGCGGGTGGGGTTCACCCGCGAGCTGGCGGTGGTGCTCGCCCGCAGCCCGTCCGGCGAGGTGCGGTCATGGCCCGTGGTGGAGTCCGTGCAGCGCGACGGGGTGTGCGCCGAGGTGATCGCCCCGGCGCCGGGCCTGGCTCCCGCGACGGGCGCCGAGGCGGAGGCGGTCGCTCGGGCGGTCGCGGAGGGCCTCGACGTCACCGGCGTGCTGGCCGTCGAGCTGTTCGAGGTGCCTGACCCGGCCGGCGGGCCCGCGCACGTCCTGGTCAACGAGCTGGCCATGCGGCCGCACAACTCGGCCCACTGGACCATCGACGGCGCCGTGACCAGCCAGTTCGAGCAGCACCTGCGCGCCGTGCTGGACCTGCCGCTCGGCGACACCAGCGCGCGGGCCCGGTGGTCGGTGATGGCCAACGTGCTGGGCAGCAGCCTGGCCAACCTCACCGACGCGCTCCCGGAGATCGGCCGCCGGTTCCCGGAGGCCAAGGTGCACCTGTACGGCAAGGAGATCCGGCCCGGCCGCAAGCTCGGCCACGTCACGGTCTGCGGTGACGACCTGGACGCGGTCCGTGCGCGGGCGGTGGCCGCCGCCGCGCTGCTGCGGGGCGACGAGGTGGAGGCGTTCCGCCAGGACGCCGGCGCGGGCGCACCGGCTCGCTGACGACGGTGCGGACGACGGTGCGGACGCCCGGTTTCGCTCCGCGCGGACACCTTACGGCCCCGTGGAGTGGTGCCGCGTGGCAGCCTGAACGCGGGACACCGACCCGGCACCGCCCGGGATCTCGCAGGCCCCACCCACCCCGACAACCCCGGAGCGCACGATGAGCACGCAGAGCATAGGCACGGCACCGCTGGTCGGGATCGTCATGGGGTCGGACTCCGACTGGCCGGTCATGGAGCAGGCCGCCAAGGTGCTCGCCGAGTTCGAGGTGCCGGCCGAGGTCGACCTGGTCTCGGCGCACCGCCAGCCGGAGAAGATGCTCGCCTACGGGCGGGCGGCCGCCGCGCGCGGGCTCCGGGTGATCATCGCCGGGGCGGGCGGCGCGGCCCATCTGCCCGGGATGCTCGCCGCCGCCACGACCCTGCCGGTGATCGGCGTGCCGGTGCCGCTGGCCCAGCTCGACGGCCTGGACTCGTTGCTGTCCATCGTGCAGATGCCGGCCGGCGTGCCGGTCGCCACGGTGTCCGTCGCCGGAGGCCGCAACGCCGGGCTGCTCGCGGTGCGGATCCTCGCCGCCGGGACCGGTCCGCTGGCCCAGCACCTGGCGGTGGCGATGGCCGAGTTCCAGGACGGGTTGCGGGCCGAGTCTCAGACGCGCGGCGAACGGCTGCGCGGCCTGGCCGCGGGTCGGCCCCGGACGGGGTTCACCGTCTGACCTGCTGTGCCGCTGACCGGCTGCCCCGCGACCGCACTGCGCGGCTGACCCGCTGACCCGCTGTGCCGCGCCTGCGCCGGCTGACGACGCTGCCCGGCGGCCGGGCTCAGCCCTGCGGGATCCCCCCGACCGGTCCCGGCGGCAGCGACCCGGCGCGGACCGCGGCGAAGAACGTCGGAGCCTTCGCCTTGTCCAGCAGCACGGTGGACCCCAGGTTGCCGGGCCGGTAGTCGAGGCTGGCGATCGGCGGAGTGCCCGTGATACCGCCGGGGCCGTTGGCGTTGCGGAAGGCGATGGCCAGACGCGCCAGGTCGAGGATGCTCGCGCCGTCGTCGACGACGAGCGCCCCGGTGCCCGCGCGTACCAGCGACACCTGCCGGGCGGGGTGCCACAGCAGGGATGGGGTCGCCGTGGTCGATGTCACCGCCCCGATGAGCTGGCGCTGCCGCTGGGTGCGGCCGATGTCGCCCTGCGGGTCGGCCTTGCGCATCCGGGCGAACGCCAGCGCGTCCGCCCCGCCGACGACGTGGCAGCCGGGGGTCCAGACCATGCCGCTGTCGGCGTCGTTGACGGTGAGGTCGGAGCACAGCTGGACGCCCCCGAGCGCATCGACGATCTGCTCGATGCCGGCGAACCCGACCTCCGCGTAGTGGTCCACGGTCAGACCGGTGAGCTTCTCGACGGTCTGCACGAGCAAGGCCGGACCGCCCCAGGAGTACGCGGCGTTGAGCTTGCCGGGGCCCCGGCCCCCGATGTCCGGGACGTAGGTGTCGCGGGGGAGGCTGATGAGGGCGGTCGGGCCGTGCTCGGGCACGTGCAGCAGCAGGATCGTGTCGGTGCGGGCACCGGTGGTGCCGTCCTCGATGATCCCCTCGCCCCGGGCGTCCGAGCCGGCGAGCAGGTAGGTGGTGCCCGGCGTGCCGGCGGCGCCGGAGAGCCCAGCGGTGTGCTGGAGGCGACCGTTCGCCCAGACGAGCAGGCCGACCGGCCAGGCGATGAGGCCGACGAGGACGACGACGAGCGCCGCCGTGACGACGCGGCGGTGTCTGTGGCGCCGATCCGCCGGTCGCTCGTCGGGTCGGACGGCGGGGGGGCCACCGGTGCCCGGGGAAGTGGGTGGATGCGTCGGGCGGCCGGTCCCCGTGGTGCGGTGCATCGCAGCCGACACGGACTGCGCAGGCAGTGGCAGGGGCGGTGGGATGGGGGATCCGGCGGTCCCGTACCGCTCGGGCCGCGCCGTGTGGGTGGGCGGGAACGACGCCGGGCCGTGCTGGGGGTTGGCGGACGCGGGCGGCCGTGCGTTGGCGGGACCGGCCGGCCGTGCGTTCGCGGGGGCGGCGGCGCGTCCGCGAACGGCCGCACCGGGTGATACGGCCCGGGAGCCCGCCGGGGACGGAGGTCGGCGAGGTGTCACCGGGACGGCGCCGGCGGCGTCGGGTCGTGGCTGGGACCGCTCGGGCAGGAAGCTCGGCGGCGGGGCGTCGCCGTCGCGACCGGCGGCTGGACGGTCCTCGGGGCGCATGCTCAGCCGCAGACGGCGGTGACGTCGTCGGCGGTGAAGGCCTCCTTGCCGGCCTGCTTGGTCGCCTGCGGTGTCGGAACCGCCGATCAGACCGGCGACAAAAACCAGGATTCCTCCCGTCAAGCCCATGTCGCGACCCAGTTCGTTGCCGATGCAGGAAGGCTGTGCAGCGTTATTTGTATACCGATCAGGATGATGCCGATGCGCCAGCCACTGACCGTGGCCTGCTGGGGTACGGCTGAACACGAATAATCTTCCGCGCCCGGGTCAGGATGGTTCGTTCAAGTACCGACCACCCGCAGTTGCTCTCGGGGCAACCGGCTCAGGTCTTCCAGTCCGGTTTCGGTGACGATGATGGGCTCGGCGAGAAACAGGAAAGACTGGTTGTCGTCAGAGGTCCCAAACCCGAACAGGCTCAGGGCCGTGCCGGCTTCCAGCACGTGTTTGCAGCCCT
>CAVPEV010000016.1:0-58570 GCA_963703555.1 uncultured Actinomycetota bacterium
GACGATCACCGCCGGACTGCTCCTCGGGTACACCCGGGAGGCCGCCGCGCGGTACTCCTTCCTGCTCGCCGTGCCGGCGGTGCTCGGGTCGGGGCTGTTCCAGCTGGCGAAGAACGTCGATCAGCTCGGCACGGCCGGCACGCCGTCCGCCGGGGCGACGGCCCTGGCGACCGTCGTCGCGTTCGCCGTGGGCTACGTCGTCATCATCGGTTTCCTTCGGCTGATCTCCACGTCGAGCTACCGCCCGTTCGTGGTGTACCGGCTCGGGCTCGCGGCCGTCGTGACGGTCCTCCTGCTCACCGACGTGCTGGCGCCGCTCGGCCCGCTCGCCTGACCTGCGACGGGCTCGCACTAGGCTGCCGGGCGTGCTGACCTGGCCCGCGCCCGCCGTCCCCGAGCTGCCCGGCCGTGGTGGCCCCGTGCGGGTGCGGGCCGGCGGCGGGCTCGTCGTGGCGGCACCCGGGCCGACGGCCGGGGTGTACGTGTGCGGGATCACGCCCTACGACGCGACGCACCTGGGCCATGCCGCCACCTACGTGGCCTTCGACCTGCTGGTCCGGGCCTGGCGGGACACGGGACTGGCCGTGCGCCACGTCTCCAACGTCACGGACGTCGACGACCCCCTGCTCGAGCGCGCCCGGGCGACCGGGGTCGACTGGCGCCGGCTGGCCGCCGAGCAGACCGCCCTGTTCGCCGAGGACATGACCGCCCTGCGGGTGCTGCCGCCCGACGTGTACACCAGCGCGGTCGAGTCGATCCCGGCTGTCGTCGAGGCCGTGCGCGAGCTGCTGGCGCTCGCAGCCGCGTACCGCATCGGCGTGGCCGACCGCGACGGTCAGGGGGCGGGGGACGTCTATGCCGACCTGGCGGCCGACCCTGAGCTCGGACCGCGCGCCGGGCTGACCCGCGCCCAGATGCTGGCGCTGTTCGCGCAGCGGGGCGGCGACCCGGACCGGCCGGGCAAGCGGGACCCGCTGGACCCGTTGCTCTGGCGCGCCGCCCGGCCGGACGAGCCGTCCTGGCCGGCCGGCGATCTCGGCCCCGGACGTCCGGGCTGGCACATCGAGTGCGCGGTCATCGCCCGGGACGGGCTGGGGCTGCCGTTCGACGTCCAGGGCGGGGGGGCCGACCTGGCCTTCCCGCACCACGCCATGAGCTCGTCGCACGCCCGGCTGCTCAGCCAGGGGGGGTGCGCGCGGTGGGACGTGCACACCGGGATGGTGGGGCTCGGCGGGGAGAAGATGAGCAAGTCGTTGGGCAACCTCGTGCTGGTGTCCCAGCTGCGGGCCGCCGGCGAGGACCCCGCCGCCGTACGGCTGGCCCTGCTGGCCCACCACTACGCGGCGGACTGGGACTGGACCTCGGCGGAGCTCGACGCCGCGCGGGACCGGCTCGACCGGTGGCGTGCCGCGGTGCAGGTCCCCACCGGGCCCGACGGCGGGACGGTGCTGGCCGCTGTCCGGGCCGCGCTGGCGGCCGACCTGGACGCCCCCGCCGCCCTGGCCGCCGTCGACGCCTGGTCCGCCGCCGCGCTGGCCGACCAGGGGACCGACGGCTCCGCAGGCCCGCTCGTGGCACGCACGGTCGACGCGCTGCTCGGCGTGCAACTGTGAGCGGGGCCGGGAGTCAGGAGCCCGAGCCCCGCTCCCGCCGGCGCAGGTAGCGCTCGAACTCCTGAGCGATCGCCTCGCCGCTCGCCTCGGGCAAGTCGACCGTGTCCTTGGCCTCCTCCAGCTGGCGGACGTACTCGGCTATCTCCTGGTCCTCGCTGGCCAGCTCGTCGACGCCGTCCTGCCACGCCACCGCGTCCTCGGGCAGGTCGCCCAGCGGCACGGGCTCGCCCAGCAGCGACTCCAGCCGGGTGAGCAGGGCCAGGGCAGCCTTGGGGGACGGCGGGTGCGCCACGTAGTGCGGGACCGCGGCCCACAGGGACAGTCCGCGCAGCCCGCGGGCGGCCGCCTCGTGATGCAGCACGCCGACGATCCCGGTGGGGCCCTCGTAGGAGCTGATCTCGGCGTCGAGTCGCGTGCGCAGCTCCGGGTCGTCGCTGCTCACCGCCACGGGGATCGGCCGGGTGTGCGGCACGTCGGCCAGCAGTGCGCCCAGCGTGACGACCGTGCGCACCCCGAGACCGGTGGCGACGTCCAGCAGCTGCGCGCAGTAGTGCAGCCAGCGCATGGACGGTTCGATGCCCTGCACCAGCACCACGCGGCGCTGCGTGCGCGGCAGCACGACCACCGAGATCTCGGTGGTGGGCCAGGTGAGCTCCTGGCCGCCGTGCACCCCGGTCGACACCACGGGGCGGTTCACCTGGAAGTCGTAGTAGTCCTCGGGGTCGAGCCGGTCGACGAGCTCGGGGTGCCAGGTGTCGTGGAGGTGGTCCAGCGCCTGGCTCGCGGCAGACCCTGCGTCGTTCCACCCCTCGAACGCGGCAAGCAGGACGGTCTCGCGCTCTGGGAGGTCACCGACCTGGTCCTCGTCCGTCATCGCCCCAGCCTAGAGCCGGTCACCCGGGCGTGGGGATGGTCGTGTGCTGCCTGAACCCCGGGGCACGGCGGGCCGGTCGCGGTGCCGGCGAGGGTCGAGGTGCCGGTTACAGTGGGCCGCTGCACGCGTCCGCGGCCGAGCGGGCCGCCCGGAGGACCGAGGAGTGCCATCCTGACCGGCCACGAGGAGTCTGTCCGCACCCCGCGCCCCGCGCGCGGTGCGGGGTTCCCGCAGCTGGCGGCCGTCCTGTGGGACCTCGACGGCACGCTCGTCGATACGGAGCCGCACTGGATGTCCGCCGAGTTGGAGCTCGCCGCGGCCCACCACGCCGCCTGGACGCCCGCCGACGCGCTGAGCGCGGTGGGCCGACCGCTGTCCATCACCGCCGAGCTGTTGCGCTCCCGCGGCGTGCGCCTGGGCCTCGCCAGTGTCCTCACCTTCCTGGTGGACCGGGTCGGGGCGGCGCTCGCGGAGGCGGTGCCGTGGCAGCCGGGCGTGCCGGAGCTGCTCGCCGCCGTGCGCGCGGCCGCTGTGCCGATGGCGCTCGTCACGTCGTCACCGGCGGTGCTCGCCGATCCGGTCGCCCGCGCCGCCGGCGTGTTCGAGACGGTGGTCGCCCGGGAGGACGTCACGCGCTACAAGCCGGACCCGGAGCCGTACCTGGTGGCCGTCGATCGTCTGGGGGTCGCGGCCGCCGACTGCGTGGTGATCGAGGACTCGGCCTCCGGCATCGCGTCAGCGCTGGCCGCGGGTGCCCATGTGCTCGCCGTCCCGGGCCTGGCCGCGCCGGCGGGCGTGGCCAGCAGCGCCTCCCTCCGCCTCGTCGGAGTCGAGGAGCTGCAGCGGGTGCAGCGCGGGGAGGTGCTGCACCTGCCGCAGGCGGCCGGGGACTGACCCGGGCGCCTGCCTGGGGCCTGCGCCCGGGTCAGTCCGGGCTCACCCCGGTGGCACGCTCCACCGCTGCGTCGGGCACCCGAGGAGGCTCGCCGCCGAAGGCCGGGCAGAGCGCCTGGAACGCGCACCAGTCGCACAGCCGCGAGGGGCGCGGCGTCCACTCGCCGGTCCGGCCGGCTGCCTGGACCCCGTCCCACACGTGGCGCACCCGTGCCTCCAGGGTCACCAGCCCGGCGGTGGTCGGCTCGTGCCGGACCACCTGGCCGTCGCCCAGGTAGATCAGCTGCAGCAGGCGGGGCAGCGTGCCGTGCGCGTGCCAGAGCAGGAACGCGTAGAAGCGCATCTGGAACAGCGCGGAGGACTCGAAGCCGGGACGGGGTGACCGGCCCGTCTTGTAGTCCACGACGCGTACCGCACCGTCGGGCGCCACGTCCACGCGGTCGACGATGCCGCGCAGCTGGGGGCCGTCCACCAGCTGGGTCCGCACGGCGAGCTCGCGGGCCCGCGGCTCCAGCCGTGCCGGATCCTCCAGGGTGAAGTAGCGGTCGAGCAGCACCCGCGCCTCGTCGAACCAGGCCGCCCGGGCGCCGGGGCCGTCGACCACCGTGGCGTAGCGCTGGTCGGCCGCCGTCAGCCGGTCCCACCGGTCCGGCAGGAGCTCGCGCGCCGCGCGCGGGGTGCGCTCGGCCGCGGGCAGCTCGAACAGGTGCTCCAGGACGGCGTGCACGAGGGTCCCGCGGGCCTGCGCCGGGCTCGGCGGCTCCGGCAGGCGGTCGACCACCCGGAACCGGAAGAGCAGCGGGCACTGCTGGAAGTCGTTGGCGCGCGACGGTGACAGGCCCGGCAGCAGCGGTGGCAGGGGGGGGGGTGTGCTCACGGATGACGAGGGTAGGCGTGCCCACCGACATCCCCCCGTACGCTGTGCCGGTGGCAGCGTCAGGAGGCCCTCGCAGGGGGTGGGTCGTGGGTCACGTCCACGGCGCTCCGGTCGTGCTGGCACCGAGCTGGGGTCTGGGCACCGTGCTGCTCACCTGGCTGTTCGCCCCCACGGTGCAGGCCCGGCGCCCGGACCTCGGTGCGGCGGCCTACCTCGTCTCGCTGCTCTTCGTCGTGGTGCTGTTCGGCTCCGTCCTGGTGCACGAGCTGGCGCACGGCGCCACCGCCCGGGCGCGCGGGATGCGGGTGCGGGAGTACGGGCTCACCCTGTGGGGCGGGCAGACGGTGTTCACCGGTGCGGCGACCACGCCCGGCACGAGCGCCCTCGTCGCGGTCACCGGACCGCTGGCCAACGTCGGGCTCGGGCTGGTGTTCTGGCTGCTGGCCAGGGCGGTGGACCCGGCGGGCCTGCCGGGGCTGCTGGCCTGGGCCGCGGCGTTCACCAACGGGTTCGTCGGGCTGTTCAACCTCGTCCCCGCACTGCCGCTGGACGGCGGGCGCGTGCTCGAGGCCGGTGTGTGGGCGGCCGGCGGGGACCGACGGCGGGGCACGATCGTGGCCGCCTGGGCGGGCCGGGCCCTCGCCGTCATGGTGGTCGTCGGTGTGCTCGGCGGCCCGTTCCTGGCCGGCTCCCGGCCGCAGCTGTTCGACGTGGTGTGGGCCGCCGTGCTCGGCGCCGTCCTGTGGAGCGGGGCCGGCGCCGCGCTGCGGGACGCTCGCACGGGCCGCGCAGTGGCGGACCTCACGGTGGCCCGGGTGGGCCGTCGGGCGGTCGCGGTGCCGGTCGGCGCCTCCGTCGCGGATGCCGACCGGGTGCGCACCGCCGCCGGAGCGGTCGACGTCGTCGTCCTGGCCCCGGACGGGCGCCCCGCCGCGGTCGTGGACCCGGGCGCAGCGGCCGGGGTGCCGCTACCGGCCCGCCCGAGCACCCCGGTCGCCTCGGTGGCCGCCGTGCTGCCCGTGGGGGCGGTGCTCGACGCCGGGCTGGCCGGGCCGGCCCTCGTCGACGCGGTCGGGCGGGCCTCGCGCACGTCCCCGGTGCTCGTCGCCCTCGACCACGGGCAGGTCGTGGCGGTCGTGCGGGTGGCGGACGTGGTCGCTACGCTGCAGCGCTGAGCCGGCCGGCGCCTAGACTCCACCCCCGTGACCGAGACCCCCGCACCCGCCACCGGCGCCGCGCTGCACCGGGGGCCGCTGCACCCGGGGGACCGCGTCCAGCTCACCGATCCGCGCGGCCGGATGCACAGCCTGGTGCTGGTGCCCGGCGGACAGTTCCACACCCACCGGGGGGTCGTGGCCCACGACGACCTCATCGGCGCCGACGAGGGCAGCCTCGTGACGAGCTCCGGGGGCGTGGTGCACGTCGCGTTCCGGCCCCTGCTCACCGACTTCGTCGCCACGATGCCGCGCGGCGCGGCGGTGGTCTACCCCAAGGACGCCGGACAGATCGTGGCGATGGGGGACGTTTTCCCTGGCGCCCAGGTCGTCGAGGCCGGCGTCGGCTCGGGGGCGCTGACCCTGTCGCTGCTGCGGGCGGTCGGCGACCGGGGTCGGCTGCACTCCATCGAGCGGCGGGCCGACTTCGCCGACATCGCGCGGGGGAACGTCGAAACCTTCTTCGGCGGCCCCCACCCGGCGTGGCAGCTGTCCGTGGGCGACCTCGCGGACGTGCTGCCGGACGCCTGGGCGCCGGGCACGGTCGACCGTGTGGTGCTGGACATGCTCGCGCCGTGGGAGAACCTCGACCCGGTGGCCACCGCCCTGGCGCCCGGCGGAGTGCTCATCGTCTACGTCGCGACCACCACGCAGCTGTCCCGGCTGGCCGAGGACCTGCGGGCGGACGGGCGCTACACCGAGCCGCAGGCGTGGGAGTCGATGGTGCGGGGGTGGCACCTGGAGGGGCTCGCCGTGCGCCCCGAGCACCGGATGATCGGCCACACCGGGTTCCTCCTGTCGGCCCGCCGCCTGGCGCGCGACGTGACCGCGCCCGACCGGCGGCGCCGGCCCGCCAAGGGTGCCTACCCCGGGCCGGACGAGGGGCCCGGGGCGCCCGCCCTCGACCCGGCGACGGACTGGACCCCGGAGGCGGTCGGCGAGCGTCCCGAGTCGGCCAAGCGGGTGCGCCGCGCCCGCCGTGCGGCGCTGGCCGGGCCCGGCGACGAGGTCGCCGGCGGCCCGCCCGGCCGGCCCGCCGCGCTGCCGCTCGCAGCGCCGGACTCCTCGCCCGCCGGGCCCGGCGAGGCTCCCCGCGGTTGACAGCGGTCGTTAGGGTCGTGACGATCGCACAGCGTCGTGCTCTCGTGCCCGGGCAGGAGGGATGCCACGATGACCGAACCCAGCACGCCCGACCTGCGTCGCCAGACGGCCGTGCTCGCCGCGAAGAACGAGCGGCTGGCCGAGGCGCTGCGGGCCGCCCGTGAGCAGATCGTCGATCTCAAGCGCCAGCTGGACGAGCTCGGCAAGCCGCCGGGGACCTATGCGGTGTTCCTCGGCGCCTACCCGGACGGCACCGTCGACGTCATGGCAGCCGGCCGGAAGATGCGCGTGGCGACGAGCCCGCGGCTGGACGTGGCCGCGCTGCGGCCCGGTCAGGAGGTCCTGCTCAACGAGGCGCTCACCGTCGCGCGGGCCGGTGGGTACGAGCGCACCGGCGAGCTGGTCACCGTCAAGGAGCTCGTCGGCGCCGACCGCGCGCTCGTGGTCGGCCGGGGCGACGACGAACGCATCGTGCGGTTCTCGGGGCTGCTCCTGGACACCCCGGTGCGGATCGGGGACGCCCTGACCGTGGACACCCGCAGCGGGTTCGTGCTCGAGCGGATCCCGCGGGCGGACGTGGAGGACCTCGTGCTCGAGGAGGTGCCGGACATCGACTATGCGGACATCGGGGGCCTCGGCGCCCAGATCGAGCAGATCCGGGACGCCGTGGAGCTGCCGTTCCTGCACCCCGAGCTGTTCCGCGAGCACGGGCTGCGCCCGCCCAAGGGTGTGCTGCTGTACGGGCCGCCCGGCTGCGGCAAGACGCTCATCGCGAAGGCCGTCGCGCACTCCCTGGCGGCCACCGCGGCGTCGGCCCGCGGGCAGGACCCGGCCCAGACCCGCAGCTACTTCCTCAACATCAAGGGGCCGGAGCTGCTCAACAAGTACGTGGGGGAGACCGAGCGGCACATCCGCCTGATCTTCGCGCGGGCCCGCGAGCGGGCCTCCTTGGGGCACCCCGTCGTGGTCTTCTTCGACGAGATGGAGTCGCTGTTCCGCACCCGGGGCACCGGGATCTCCAGCGACGTGGAGACGACGATCGTCCCGCAGCTGCTGGCCGAGATCGACGGCGTGGAGCGGCTGGAGAACGTCATCGTCATCGGCGCCTCCAACCGCGAGGACATGATCGACCCGGCGATCCTGCGACCCGGGCGGCTGGACGTGAAGATCCACATCGATCGACCCGACGCCGAGGCCGCCCGGGAGATCTTCGCCCGGTACCTCACCACGGACCTGCCCATCCACCCCGACGACCTGGCCGAGCACGGTGGGTCGCCGGGGGCGGCGGTGGAAGCGATGATCGCGCGGGCGGTGGAGCGCATGTACGCCGTGGACGAGGAGAACGAGTTCCTCGAGGTGACGTACGCGAGCGGGGACAAGGAGGTGCTCTACGCCAAGGACTTCACCTCGGGGGCGATGATCGCCAACGTCGTGGACCGGGCGAAGAAGCAGGCGATCAAGGACCTGCTCGCCACGGGCCAGCGGGGCATCCGGGTGGAGCACCTGCTGACGGCGTGCGTCGACGAGTTCCGGGAGAACGAGGACCTGCCGAACACCACCAACCCGGACGACTGGGCGCGCATCTCGGGCAAGAAGGGCGAGCGCATCGTCTT
Source organism: uncultured Actinomycetota bacterium (assembly GCA_963703555.1). Classification (GTDB taxonomy): domain Bacteria; phylum Actinomycetota; class Actinomycetes; order Actinomycetales; family Cellulomonadaceae; genus CAVPEV01. The sequence goes on from CAVPEV010000016.1 coordinate 8,187, forward strand.
CATCCGCACCATCTCGCAGGGCAAGCACGGCAGCGAGACCGCCCGCCGGATCGAGAACGTCGCGAGCACCGGCCCGTACCTGTGAGGCGCCGGCGGACGGAGCCGGCCAGGCCCGCCGCCTAGGCTGTCGGACGTGAGCGTGCGGCGGATCATGGGCGTGGAGACCGAGTACGGCGTCCTCGAGCCCGGCCGGCCGGGCGCCAACCCCATCCTGCTGTCCAGCCACGTCGTGGGGGTGCACGCCGCAGCGCGGGGCCGGCGGGCAGGGGCCCGTTGGGACTACGACACCGAGGACCCGTTCATGGACGCCCGCGGCTTCCGGCTGCAGCGGGCGGCCGCCCACCCGTCGCTGCTCACGGACGACCCGTCGCACCCGGCGCCGTCCGGCGACGACGGCGCACCTGAGCACCTGGCCCGCCCCGCCGTCGACGAGTACGAGGACCCCGGCGCGGTCAACGTCATCCTGACCAACGGCGCGCGGCTGTACGTGGACCACGCCCACCCGGAGTACTCCTCGCCGGAGGTGACCTCGCCGTTGGACGCCGTGCTGTGGGACCGCGCCGGGGAGCTGGTCATGCTCGCCTCGGTCCGCGCGCTGGCCGCCACCCCCGGCCTTCCCGACGTCGTCGTCTACAAGAACAACGTGGACGGCAAGGGTGCCAGCTACGGCACCCACGAGAACTACCTGGTGGACCGCCAGGTGCCGTTCGACGAGCTCGCGCGCCGGCTCATGCCGTTCCTGGCCACCCGGCCGGTGCTGGTCGGTGCCGGGCGGGTGGGGCTCGGGCCGCACGGCGAGCGGCCCGGCTTCCAGCTGTCGGCGCGGGCCGACTACGTGGAGGCCGAGATCGGCCTGGAGACGACGCTGCGACGCCCCATCGTCAACACCCGTGACGAGCCGCACGCCGACCCGAGGCGGTTCCGCAGGCTGCACGTCATCGTCGGCGACGCGAACCTGCTCGAGGTCTCCACCTACCTCAAGGTGGGCACCCTGGCTGCGGTGCTGTGGCTGCTCGAGCAGGCGCAGGTGTCGGCGACCGCGGCGCGGGCCGCCGCCCGGCTGGACCGGCTGGTCCTGCGTGCCCCGGTCGCGGCTGTGCACCAGGTCAGTCACGACGTCGGCCTGACCGCACGCCTGGAGCTGGCCGACGGGCGGCGGATGACCGCGCTGGAGGTGCAGGCGGCCTACCTCGACGCCGTCCGGGAGGGGCTGGCGGCCACCGCGCCGGACGCCCAGACGCTCGACGTGCTCGGCCGGTGGGAGTCGTTGATCGGCCGGCTCGCCACCGATCCCGCCTCCTGCGCCCGGGAGGTGGAGTGGCTGGCCAAGCTCCGGGTGCTGGACGGGATGCGACGGCGGGACCGGATCGGCTGGGAGCACCCCCGGTTGGCGGCTGTCGACCTGCAGTGGTCGGACATCCGGCCCGAACGCGGCATCTACCACCGGGTGGCGGCGGCCGGCGCGGTGGACCGGCTGGTGGACCCGGACGCGGTCGCGACCGCCGTCCGGCGGCCCCCGGAGGACACCCGGGCGTACTTCCGCGGCGAGGTCGTCGCCCGGTACCCCGGCGAGGTCAGGGCGGCGAGCTGGGACTCGGTGGTCTTCGACCTGCCGGGCTCGCCGACGCTGGCGCGGGTCGCGCTGCGGGACCCGCACCTGGGGACGCGCGCGTCCGTCGGCGCCCTGCTGGCCGACGACCCGGACGCGGCGACCCTGCTCACCCGCCTGGCCCGTTGATGCTCACCCGGTCGGCCGGCTGATGCCGGCCGGGCACGGGCCGGCGGTGGGCAGGGCCTAGGCTGGCCGGGTCAGGTGGCGCGTCAGCACGGGAGGTCCGATGGCCGGTCAGGAACGCATCCGCCCCGAGCACGGCGACTCCGAGCCGCCCGACCTGCCGGACCTGCCCGTCGCGGCGGGGGCGAGCGCCCAGGACTCCCAGGTCGACGACCTGCTCGACGACATCGATGAGGTCCTGGAGTCCAATGCCGAGCAGTTCGTCCGCGGGTTCGTGCAGAAGGGCGGGCAGTGAGTGCCCGGGGCCGCTGACCTGCCGGACGCCCACGCGGGGCGGCTGCCGGCCGCGTTCACCACTCCGGGCCTGCCGTCCTTCGTGGACTTCCTGACGCGCGTGCAGCCCGAGCTGCTGCCGGGCCGCCTCGTGCTGCCGGCCGGTGCGCCCGGGGCGGTCGCTCCCAGCGCCACGACGATCGTCGCGCTGGTCGGCGCCGACGGTGTGGTGATGGCCGGCGACCGCCGGGCGACGATGGGCTCGGTCATCGCCAGCCGCCAGATGGAGAAGGTGTTCCCGGCGGACGAGTACTCCGCGGTCGGCATCGCCGGCAGCGCCGGGATCGCCCTGGAGCTGGTCCGGCTGTTCCAGCTGGAGCTCGAGCACTACGAGAAGATCGAGGGCAGCCTGCTGTCGCTCGACGGGAAGGCGAACCGGCTGGCCACGATGCTGCGCGGCAACCTCTCCCTGGCGCTGCAGGGCCTGGCCGTGGTCCCGGTGTTCGCCGGCTACGACCTCGCGCAGGCCACCGGACGGATCTTCTCCTACGACGTGACCGGCGGGCGCTACGAGGAGCACGAGTTCCACGCCGTCGGCTCCGGGTCGGTGTTCGCCCGCGGCTCGCTGAAGAAGCGTGGCGGCCCGGGCTGACGAGCCGACGGGGCGGTGCGCGTGGCCGTCGAGGCGCTGGTCGACGCGGCCGACGACGACTCGGCGACCGGCGGTCCGGACGAGGCCCGCGGCATCTGGCCGGTGGTCGCCACGGTCACCGCGGACGGCTACCGCGGGTGCCCGGACGAGCGGCTGGGGTCCGCGGTGGGCCAGGTCCTCGCCGACCGGAAGGCCGGCCGCACGCCGGGGGTGATCGCGCGATGACGCATGCCGTTCTACGTCTCGCCCGAGCAGCTCATGAAGGACCGGGCGGACTACGCCCGCAAGGGGATCGCCCGCGGCCGCCCGGTCGTCGTGCTCGCCGTACGACGACGGCATCGCGTTCGCCACGGAGAACCCGTCCCGGGCGCTGCACAAGGTCTCGGAGATCTACGACCGCATCGCGTTCGCCGCGGTCGGCAAGTACAACGAGTTCGAGAACCTGCGCGTCGCCGGCGTGCGCTACGCCGACCTGCGCGGCTACTCCTACGACCGCACCGACGTCACCGCGCGGGGTCTGGCCAACGCGTACGCCCAGACCCTGGGCACCGTCTTCACCACGGAGTCCAAGCCGCTGGAGGTCGAGCTCGTGGTCGTCGAGGTGGGTGCCGAGCCCGCCGGCGACCAGATCTACCGGCTGTCCTACGACGGTTCGGTGGCCGACGAGCACGGGTGGGTGGTGATGGGCGGGCAGGCCGAGCAGATCGCCGGGCGCGCCTGGCGGACGGCTGGCGGCCGGCATGCCGCTCGCGGAGGCGCTCGCGCTGGCGGCCACGGTGCTCGGCACCCCAGCGACGACGGCCAGGACCGTCGGATCCCGGCGGCGCCGCTGGAGGTCGCCGTGCTGGACCGGACCCGCCCGCGCCGGGCCTTCCGCCGGGTGACCGGTGCGGCGCTGGCCGAGCTGCTGGGCGCCGAGGGCGCCCCCGAGGACTGACCTGCCGGGAGGACGTGGCATGGAGCGGCGGATCTTCGGCCTCGAGACCGAGTACGGCGTCACCTGCGCGGCCGACGGACGGCCGCGGCCTGTCCGCCGACGAGGTCGCCCGCTACCTGTTCCGCAAGGTGGTGGCGTGGGGCCGCTCGTCGAACGTCTTCCTGCGCAACGGCTCGCGGCTCTACCTCGACGTCGGCTCGCACCCGGAGTACGCGACGGCGGAGTGCGACGACTGTGCGCCAGCTGGTCACCCACGACCGCGCGGGCGAGCGGATCCTCGAGGGCCTGGTCGCCGACGCCCAGCAGCGGTCTGGAGGACGAGGGCGTGCCCGGCAGATCCACCTGTTCAAGAACAACACCGACTCGGCCGGCAACTCCTACGGCTGCCACGAGAACTACCTGGTCCGCCGGCAGGGCGACTTCGGCCGGCTGGCCGGACGTGCTGATCCCGTTCCTCATCACGCGCCAGGTGATGACCGGGCGCGGGCAAGGTGCTGCCCGACCCCGCGCGGGGCGGTGTACTGCCTGTCGCAGCGCGCGGACCACATCTGGGAGGCGGTCTCCAGCGCGACGACGAGGTCGCGGCCGATCATCAACACCCGCGACGAGCCGCACGCCGACGCCGAGCAGTACCGACGGCTGCACGTCATCGTCGGCGACTCCTCGATGGCCGAGCCGACGACGATGCTCAAGGTCGCCTCGACGGACCTGCTGCTGCGCCTCGTCGAGGCCGGCGTGCCGGTGCGCGACCTCACCCTGGAGAACCCGATCCGGGCGATCCGCGAGATCAGCCACGACATGACCGGGACGCAGCTCGATGACGCTGGCGAACGGCCGGACCGCGACCGCGGTGCGAGGTCCAGGAGGAGTACCTGGAGCGGGTCCGCGTCCTTCGTCGGGGCCGAGCTGGACCCACTCCGAGCAGACAGCCTACGTCCTGGACCTGTGGGAGCGCGGCGCTGCGGGCGCTGCGCACCGGGGACCTGTCGCTCGTCGACCGGGAGCTCGACTGGGCGATCAAGTACCGGCTGATCGAGCGCTACCGCGCCAAGCACGGCCTCGACCTGTCGGACGCGCGGGTGCCAGCGGCTCGACCTGGCCTACCACGACATCTCGCGGACCGAGGGCCTGTACAACCTGATGGCGGCACGCGGTCTGGTCGAGCGGGTGACGACCGACCTCGACGTGTTCGAGGCGACCACCGTGCCGCCGCAGACCACCCGCGCGCGGCTGCGTGGGGAGTTCGTGCGCGCGGCGCAGGAGGCGCGCCGCGACTACACCGTCGACTGGGTGCACCTCAAGCTCAACGACCAGGCGCAGCGCACCGTGCTGTGCAAGGACCCGTTCCGCAGCGTCGACGAGCGGGTGGATCGGCTCATCGCATCGCTGTGACCGGTCCCCGTACAGTGACCTCTCGGCCGAGGTGCGACAGGAGGGGCGACGTGCGACGAGCGCTGCTGGGCTGCGTCGTCGCCGTCCTGGCGCTCGCCGGGTGCGGGTCCGCCGAGCCGGGGCCTGCCCAGGTGGTCGTCTCGGGGGAGCCCGGCGTCCCGCCGACCGTCACGTACGTCACGCCGCTGCAGGTCACGTCCACCAGCTCGCAGGTCGTCTGGCCGGGGACCGGTCCCGAGCTGGTCGAGGGCGGCCCGCTGCTCATCGACTTCTGGCTCGAGGACGCCACCGACGCGACCGTGGTCAAGGAGAGCTACTCGACGAGCCCGACGTCGCGTACGTTGTCCGTCGACGACCTGGGCGAGGACCTGTTCCGCACGCTGCGCGGGCAGCGCGTCGGGGCGCGGCTGCTGCAGGTGAGCCCGGCGCCCGGGTCGGGAGCGGCCGACTACCCGACGGTGACCGTGGTGGACGTGCTGCCCACCCGAGCCGCCGGCGAGGCGGTCGAGCCCCGGGACGGGCTGCCCGCGGTCCGGCTGGCCGGCGACGGCACCCCGTCGATCACACCGACGGGCACGGCGCCGCCCGGCGAGCTGCTCACGCAGCCGCTGCTGCGCGGTGCCGGGGACCAGGTCGCCGCCGGCGACGTCGTGACGGTGCAGTACACCGGGTTCGCCTGGGACACCGGGGCACCGTTCGACTCCACGTGGGGCACCGGCGTGCCGGTGACCTTCCCGTTGGACGCCGTGCCGGCGTGGTCCGAGGGCCTCGTCGAGCAGACGGTCGGCAGCCAGGTCATGCTGGTCGTCCCGCCCAACTATGCGCTGGGGGCCACGCAGAGCGCGGAGCTGGCCGGCCAGACGGTCGTGTTCGTCATCGACGTCCTGGCCGGCCGGCCCGAGGCGGCCGGCACGGGGACGGAGGGTTGACCGTGGGACTGGCGCTACGGGTCATCCCGTGCCTGGACGTCGACGAGGGCCGGGTTGTCAAGGGAGTGCACTTCGCGGGGCTGCGGGACGCCGGCGATCCCGTCGAGCTGGCCCGCCGGTACGACGCGGAGGGTGCCGACGAGCTCACCTTCCTCGATGTGTCCGCCTCCGCCGCGGGCCGTCGCACGACCCTGGACGTGGTGCGGCGGACCGCCGATGAGGTGTTCGTACCGCTCACGGTCGGCGGCGGCGTCCGGTCGGTGGCGGACGTGGACCGGCTGCTGCGCGCCGGGGCGGACAAGGTGGCGGTCAACACGGCCGCCATCGGTCGGCCGGATCTCATCGCCGAGATCGCCGACCGGTTCGGCAACCAGGTGCTCGTGCTGAGCGTGGACGCGCGCCGGGTGACCGGACCCACCTCCACCGGCTCCGGCTACGAGGTCACCACCCACGGGGGCCGGACCGGCACCGGTATCGACGCCGTCGGCTGGGCCGTGCGGGCTGCCGGGCTGGGTGCCGGGGAGATCCTGCTCAACTCGATGGACACGGACGGGACGACGGACGGGTTCGACCTGCAGATGATCGCCGCGGTGCGCCGGGAGGTCACCGTGCCGATCGTCGCGAGCGGCGGCGCCGGGACGGTGCAGCACTTCGTGGCGGCGGCGCGGGCAGGGGCCGACGCCGTGCTGGCCGCCAGCGTGTTCCACTTCGGCGTGCTGTCTGTGGCGCAGGTGAAGACTGCGCTGCGGGACGCCGGGATCGAGGTGCGCTGACCGTTCCTGCGGGTCGTCGGCGTGGCGGGTGGGAAGATCGGACGGTGTCCGCACCGATCCCGTCGCCCACGCCCGCCGGTGCCGCCGCGCTCGATCCCGCGATCGCCGCCCGGCTGCGTCGTGACCCGGCCGGCCTGGTGGCCGCCGTCGTCCAGCAGTTCGACACCCGTGAGGTCCTCATGCTCGGCTGGATGGACGACGAGGCGCTGCGGCGCACGCTGACGAGCGGCCGGGTGACGTTCTGGAGCCGGTCGCGCCAGGAGTACTGGCGCAAGGGGGACACGTCCGGCCATGTCCAGCTCGTGCACTCGGTGAGCCTGGACTGCGACGGCGATGCCCTGCTCGTCGAGGTGGACCAGGTGGGCGTCGCATGCCACACCGGCGCCCGCAGCTGCTTCGACGCCGGCGGCCCGCTGCCCGTGGTGGTCGGCACCCCCGGCACGGGGCACGGACAGGACGCCCGGTGAGCGCGACGGCCTCGGCGGCCGGGCCGGCCCCGGCCCCGCCGGCCGGCCGAGCCGCCGACGGGCCGGCACCCTCGCCGGGGGACCTCGCCTGGGGTCGCACCTGGCCACCGGTGGAGGAGTTCCGTCAGCTCGCCGCCGCACGGCGGGTGGTGCCCGTGGTGCGACGGCTGCTCGCCGACGACATGACGCCGGTCGGGCTGTACCGCACCCTGGCGCAGGGCCGCCCCGGCACGTTCATCCTCGAGTCGGCCGAGACCGACGGCACCTGGTCGCGGTGGTCGTTCGTCGGGGTGCGGTCCCACGCCGTGCTCACGGCACAGGACGGCAGGGCGCGGTGGTCGGGGCAGGTCCCGGCGGGGGTCCCGCGGGACGGGGACGTCATCGAGGTCCTGGCCCGCACGCTGGAGGTGCTCGGCGCCCCCCCGGTGCCCGGGCTGCCGCCGTTCACCGGGGGCCTGGTCGGGGCGCTCGGCTGGGACGTCGTGCGCGCCTGGGAGCCCACGCTGCCCCGGTCGGCTCCCGACGACCTCGGCCTGCCGGAGGTCGCGCTGTGCCTGGCCGGCGACCTGGCCGTGGTGGACCACACGGACGGCTCGGTCTGGCTGGTCGCCACCGCGATCAACGGCGACGGGACGCCCGAGCGGGTCGACGCCGCGTGGGCCGACGCCGCGTGGGCCGACGCCGTGCGCCGCCTGGACGCGCTGCAGGCACAGCTGGCTCATCCGGCCCCGCCGGCGCTGGCCCGGCTCGTGGACGGGCCCGAGCCTGCCGTGCGGCGGCGGTGGACCGCCGAGCAGTTCGAGCAGGCCGTGCGCACCGGGCAGCAGGCCGTGCGCGACGGCGAGGTGTTCCAGGTGGTCGTGTCCCAACGGTGGGAGCTGGACTGCCCGGCCCCGCCGATCGACGTGTACCGCGTGCTACGCACGCTGAACCCGAGTCCCTACATGTACCTCGTGGCGCTGCAGGACGGGGCCGGCCGCGACTTCGCCGTCGTCGGGTCGAGCCCCGAGACCCTGGTCGCCGTGCGGGACGGCCAGGTCACCACGTTCCCCATCGCGGGGTCGCGCCCGCGCGGTGCCACGCCGGAGGAGGACCGTGCCCTCGCCGACGAGCTGCTCGCCGACCCGAAGGAGCGTGCCGAGCACATCATGCTGGTCGACCTGGCGCGCAACGACCTGGCCAAGGTGTGCGACCCGGCCACCGTCGAGGTCAGCGAGCTCATGGCGGTCAAGCGGTTCAGCCACGTGATGCACCTGTGCTCAACGGTCACCGGCCGGCTGCGGCCTGGTGCGACGGCGCTGGCGACGCTCATGGCGGCGTTCCCCGCCGGCACCCTGTCCGGGGCGCCGAAACCTCGGGCGATCGCCCTCATCGACGAGCTGGAACCCACCCGGCGTGGCCTGTACGGCGGCACCGTCGGCTACCTCGACCTGGCCGGCACCATGGACATGGCCATCGCCATCCGCACGGTGGTGATCCGGGACGGACGGGCGATCGTGCAGGCGGGCGCGGGGGTCGTCGCCGACTCCGTGCCGGCGCGCGAGGAGGCCGAATCGCGCGCCAAGGCCACCGCTCCGGTCCGGGCGGTGCAGATCGCCGCGCGGCTGCGTCCGGCGTGATGTCCGACGCGACCACCGCCGGGCCGGGCGACGGCGCGCCCCGACCCTCCGGTTCTGCGGTCCCGGACCGTCGGGGCGGCGGCCGTGGTCGGGGCCGCGCCGCCGTGCTGATCGCCGCACTGACCGCTGCCACGGCACTTGTCGCGGTGCCCGGGTGGGTGCGTGGCACCGGCACCACGCCGGCGGCCGGGGAGCTGACGGTCACGGTGGCCGGCAGCGCGGCCGCGCCCGGCGTGCCGGCCGCTGCGCTCGTGCTCGGGGCGTGTCTGGGTGCCGTCGCGCTGGTCGGGCGTCGCGGGCGCTGGCTGGTCGTCGCCGGTATGGCGGTGGCCGGCGCGGTGGTCGTGGTCTCCGGCGTCGCCGTGCTGACGGATCCGGTGGCGGCCGTGGCAGCTGCGGTGGCCCGGCGGACCGGGGTCGGCCCGACCGGGGCGACCGTGACGGTCTGGCCGGTGCTGGCCGTGCTCGTGGGCCTGGTCGATGCCGTCGCCGGATGGCGCGTGGCGCGGGCCGAGTGGCCTGCGCCGGGTCGACGCCACGAGGTGTCGGCCCCGCCGACCGGCACAGCCCCCGATGACGACGAGGCTGCGACGTGGGACGCGCTGAGCCGCGGCGAGGACCCCGGCTGAGCGCGCTCCGGTTCGACGGTGTCCGCTAAGGTGACCAGCCGAGCCGGTCGAGCGGGCCGACGAGGTGGGAGAGACGTCCATGGACCAGCAGACCGACGACCGCGACACGGCCGGGCAGACCGGCGATCGCGGCCGGCCCGAGCAGCGCACCGTCCTGTCCGCCGAGTCGCTGCGGCTGCCGCCCGCGCCACCGCCGGGCAACTACGGGCGCACGACGGCGGCCTGGACCACCGTCGCAATCGTCATCGTCGGCGCTCTGGCGAGCGCGGTCGGCATCGTCGTGGGTCAGGCCTGGCTGTGCTGGGCCGGCCTGGGGGTGGTGGTCGTGGGGCTCGTGGTGGGCCTGGTGCTGCGCCGGCTGGGGCTCGGCCAGCCCGGCCCGGTGACGCCGGCACCGCGACCCGGCCCCACCGGGCGTCGTCGCCAGGGGCGTCCCTGACGGCGCACGGCGTGGACGCGCCGGTACGTCCGCGGCTCACCGGCGCGTCGCCCGCGCCGGCCGTACGGCCCCGCGCGGCGACGGGACCCGCGCCGTGGCGGACCGCCCTCGTCGTCGCCGCAGGGGCGGTCGTGGTGGCGGTGCGCGATCCCCATGTGCCGGGCAGCTACGGCTTCTGCCCGGTGCACGCGCTGACCGGTGGGTGGTGCCCGTTCTGCGGGGCGCTGCGTGCCACCCACGACCTGCTCCGCGGCGACCTGGCCGGGGCCTGGTCCATGAACCCCTTGTGGGTGCTCGGCCTGCCGGCGCTCGCCGCCGCCTGGCTGCGCTGGACGCTGCGCGGCGGCGACCCGGCGGCGAACCGTCCCGGACGCGCCTGGCCGGCCTGGTCGGTGGTCGGTGTCGTGATGGCGTTCGGCGTGCTGCGCAACGTCCCCGCCCTGGCGCCGTGGCTCGCCCCGTGACTTCGGGTGCGCCCGCCGTGCGGGCCGCCGGGCGGGAGCGTCCCCGCCCGCCCCTACCATGGCACAGGGACGCGCGGCGCCCGGTCGGGCGTCCGGCCGGGCAGGGACGGGGAGATGGGGAGCCGATGACCGTGCTGGAGGACATCGTCGCCGGGGTACGCATCGACGTCGCCGAACGGGCTGCCGCCACGCCCATGGCAGTGCTCAAGGAGCGGGCCGGGCGGGCACTCGACGCGAAGGAGGTCGTGGGCCGCCTACGGGTCGAGGATGCGGTGACGATCATCGCCGAGGTGAAGCGGTCCAGCCCCAGCCGCGGGCCGCTCGCGCCGATCGCCGACCCGGCCGGGCTGGCCGAGGAGTATGCGAAGGGGGGGGCGGCCGCGATCTCGGTGCTCACCGAGCAGCGGCGGTTCCACGGCACGCTCGACGACCTCGACGCGGTGCGGGCCGTGGTGGACATCCCGGTGCTGCGCAAGGACTTCGTCGTCACGCCCTACCAGGTGTGGGAGGCCCGGGCGCACGGCGCCGACCTGCTGCTCATCATCGTCGCCGCGCTGGAGCAGACGGTGCTCACCTCGTTGATCGAGCGGACACACTCGCTGGGCATGACCGCCCTGGTCGAGGTGCACGATCGTGCGGAGCTGGCCCGCGCGGTGGATGCGGGCGCCCGGGTCGTCGGGGTGAACGCGCGGGACCTGCGCACCCTCGAGCTGGACCGGACGGTGTTCGGCCGGCTCGCTCCGCACGTGCCGGCGGGGATCGTGCGGGTCGCGGAGTCCGGCGTGCGCGGTCCGCACGACGTGATGGACTACGCCCGGGCAGGTGCCGACGCGGTCCTCGTCGGGGAGGCCCTGGTGACCGACGACGCACCGCGCCGTTCGGTCGCCGACCTGGTGGCTGCCGGCGCCCACCCGTCGCTCCGGGCGGTGCGCCAGTGAGCCGCGATCCCGAGCCCCGCGGCGGAGCGGCCGCGGCAGCAGCCCTGCACGACGCGGTCACCTCCGCGCCCGGTCCGCTGGCCGCCCACGCCGGACCGTACTTCGGCGACTTCGGCGGACGGTTCGTCCCCGAAGCCCTGATCGGCGCTCTCGACGAGCTCGACGCGGCCTACCACGCGGCGCTGGCCGACCCGTCGTTCGGCGCCGAGCTGGAGCGCCTGCACCGCACGTACACCGGACGGCCCAGCCTGTTGACCGAGGTGCCGCGGTTCGCCGCACGGGTGGGCGAGGGCGTGCGAGTGTTTCTCAAGCGCGAGGACCTCAACCACACGGGCTCGCACAAGATCAACAACGCCCTCGGCCAGGCGCTGCTCGTCAAGCGGATGGGCAAGACCCGGATCATCGCGGAGACCGGCGCGGGACAGCATGGTGTGGCCGCGGCGACCGTTGCAGCGCTGCTGGACCTGGAGTGCACCGTGTACATGGGGGAGGAGGACACCCACCGCCAGGCGCTCAACGTGGCGCGGATGCGCCTGCTCGGGGCCGAGGTCGTCCCCGTACGGATCGGTTCGCGGACCCTCAAGGACGCCATCAACGAGGCACTGCGCGACTGGGTCGCCCACGTCGACACGACCCACTACCTTCTCGGCACGGTCACCGGCCCGCACCCCTTCCCGGGGATGGTGCGCGACTTCCACCGGGTCATCGGTGCCGAGGCACGGGCCCAGCTCGCCGAGGAGGTCGGCCGGCTCCCGGACGCCGTGCTGGCCTGCGTAGGTGGCGGTTCCAACGCGATGGGGATCTTCAACGCCTTCCTCGACGACCCCTCCGTCCGGCTGTTCGGGTTCGAGGCGGGCGGGGAGGGTGTGGCCAGCGGGCTGCACGCGTCCCGCTTCTCCGGCGGCACACCCGGCGTGCTGCACGGCGCCCGGTCCTACCTGCTGCAGGACGAGGACGGCCAGACCCGGCCCACGCGCTCGGTCTCCGCCGGCCTGGACTACCCGAGCATCGGCCCGGAGCACGCCTGGCTGCACGACATGGGACGGGCCGAGTACCGCCCGATCACCGACGTCCAGGCGATGGACGCGTTCTCGCTGCTGTGCCGCACGGAGGGCATCATCCCGGCGATCGAGTCCGCGCACGCCCTGGCCGGCGCCGTCGCGCTGGGGCCGGAGGTGCCCGGCTGGGGGCTGGACCACCAACCGGTCCTCCTCGTCAACCTGTCCGGCCGTGGGGACAAGGACGTGGCGACGGCGGCGCGCTGGTTCGGCCTGCTCGACGCGGACGCGGACGCGGCGGCTTCCGCGGGGACCCAGCTGTGACCGCGATCGGGACGCCGGGCAGCCCGACCGCGGCGCGGTTGCGTGGCGTGCGCAGCGAGGGCCGGGCAGCGCTCGTCGGCTACCTGCCGCTGGGCGCGCCCGACGTGGCCGGCTCCGTGCAGGCTGCCCGCACGATGGTCGACGCGGGCGCTGACGTCGTCGAGCTGGGGATCCCCTACACCGACCCGGTGATGGACGGCCCGACCATCCAGCGCGCCGTCGAACGGGCCCTGGCGTCCGGCACCCGGGTCCGCGACGTCTTCGGCGCCGTCCAGGCCATCGCGGACGCGGGCGCACCCGTGCTCGTCATGACCTACTGGAACCCCGTGCTGCGCTACGGGGTCGAGGCGTTCGCCCGTGACCTGGCCGCGGCGGGCGGCGCCGGGCTCATCACCCCGGACCTCATCCCCGACGAGGCCGACGCGTGGCTGGCGGCCTCGGACGCGCACGGGCTCGACCGGGTGTTCCTCGTCGCACCCAGCTCCACCCCGCAACGCCTGGCGAGGGCCGCACGAGCCAGCCGCGGCTTCGTCTACGCCGCGTCGACGATGGGTGTCACCGGCGAGCGGGCCAGCGTTGGTCCGCGGGCCGAGCGTCTGGTCGCCGACACCCGGTCCGCGGGCGCGGACCTCGTCTGCGTGGGCCTGGGCGTGTCGCGCGCGGCGCAGGCAGCGCAGGTGGCGGCCTACGCCGACGGGGTCATCGTGGGCTCCGCGCTGGTGCGCGCCCTGCTCGACGCGCCCGACCTGCCCACCGGCCTGGCGGCCCTGGCGACGGTCACCGCCGAGCTGGCCACCGGCGTCCGCGGTGCCGTCCGGTGACGGCGTCTGACATCCTCGCGTCCATGATCACCGCCATCCCCAGCCCCTCGCAGGGCATCTGGTACCTGGGACCCTTCCCGATCCGCGCCTATGCGCTGGCCATCCTCACGGGCATCGTCGTGGCCGTGCTGATCACCCAGCGCCGCTGGGCGGCGCGGGGCGGCGACCCGGAGCAGGTCCTGGACATCGTGTACTGGGCCGTGCCGTTCGGGATCGTCGGCGGACGGCTCTACCACGTGGTGACCTCGCCCGCCCCGTACTTCGGGCCGGGCGGCAACCCGTGGCGGGCGTTCGCGATCTGGCAGGGCGGCCTGGGAATCTGGGGCGCCGTGGCACTGGGCGCGGTCGGGGCGTGGATCGGCTGCCGGCGCGCCGGGGTGCTGTTCCCGCCGTTCGCCGACGCGGTCGCGCCCGCGCTCCTGGTCGCCCAGGCGATCGGCCGGCTCGGCAACTGGTTCAACCAGGAGCTCTTCGGCCGCGCCACGACGCTGCCGTGGGGGCTGCGGATCGATGCGGAGCACCTGCCCCCGGGGTACCCGCTGGGGACGACCTTCCACCCGACGTTCCTCTACGAGCTGGTGTGGAACCTGCTCGGCGCCGGCCTGCTCGTCTGGGTGGACCGTCGCTGGCGGCTGGGCCACGGGCGGGCGCTGCTGGCGTACATGGTCGTCTACACGTCCGGCCGGGTGTGGATCGAGATGCTGCGCATCGACACCGCCACCCAGGTCGGGCCGTTCCGGATCAACGTGTGGACGTCGATCGTCGTCGGTCTGGGCGCCCTGGTCGCCTTCGTGCTCGTCGGCCGGCGTCACCCGGGGCGGGAGACCGGCGTGCGGCGCGACAGCGGCCCGCGCGCCGAGGTCGGCGCGGCTGACGCCGGCGACTGACGCAGGCCACGTCGGTGCCTCGCCGACGTGTCGACCCGGCCGGGTCGGGGGCCCGGCTGTCAAGACGACATGACCCCGCTGTGTGAACGGCAGGTATCGTCACTGGACCAGGGCCGACGATGTCCCGCCTCTGTCCCGACACTCCAGCCCGGCTCCGGCCGGTGAGGACGGTGCTGATGACCACGTCGCGCCCGAACCCTGCTACCGCCGCGCCCGGTCTCTACGACCCGGCGGCGGAGCACGACGCCTGCGGCTTCGCGTTCGTCGCCACCCTGCGGGGCACACCCGGTCGGGACATCGTCGACCACGCCCTCACGGCCCTGCTCAACCTTGACCACCGCGGCGCGGTCGGCGCCGAGGAGAACAGTGGTGACGGGGCCGGCATCCTCACCCAGATCCCGGACGCCTTCCTGCGCGACGTGGTGGATGCCGAGCTGCCCGCGGTGGGGCACTATGCGATCGGGCTGGCGTTCCTTCCCCAGGACGCCGTCGCCCGGGCCGCTGCGGCACGGACCGTGGAGACGATCGCCACCGAGGAGCGGCTCGAGGTGCTCGCCTGGCGCGACGTCCCGGTCACCGCGGACCTCGTCGGCCCGACGGCGCGGGCGTCCATGCCGGTGTTCCGTCAGCTCGTCGTCGCCGCACCGTCCCGTGACCCCGCCGGGATCGACCTGGACCGGCTCGCCTACCGGCTCCGCCGGCGCGCCGAGCGGGAGGCGGGGGTGTACCTGGCGTCGCTGTCGGCCCGGACGCTCACCTACAAGGGCATGCTCACCACGGGACAGCTCGAGCCGTTCTTCACGGACCTGTCCGACCCGCGGTACGCGAGCGAGCTCGCGCTGGTCCACTCCCGCTTCTCCACCAACACGTTCCCGTCCTGGCCGCTCGCCCAGCCGTTCCGGCTGGTCGCGCACAACGGGGAGATCAACACCGTGCGCGGCAACCGCAACTGGATGGCCGCGCGCGAGGGCATGCTCCGCTCCGACCTGCTGGGCGACCTGGGCCCGCTGCTGCCGGTGTGCACACCGGGGGCGTCCGACTCGGGCAGCTTCGACGAGGTCCTCGAACTGCTGCACCTGGCAGGCCGGTCGCTGCCGCACGCCGTGCTGATGATGATGCCCGGAGGCGTGGGAGAACCACACCCGGATGGACCCCGACCGGCGGGCGTTCTACGAGTACAACTCCACCCTCGTCGAGCCGTGGGACGGCCCGGCGGCCATGACCTTCACCGACGGCACCTTGGTGGGCTCCGTGCAGGACCGCAACGGCTTGCGCCCCGGTCGGTACTGGGTCACCGAGGACGGTCTGGTCGTGTGCGCCAGCGAGGCCGGTGTGCTCGACCTCAACCCCGCCACGGTGGTGCGCAAGGGACGCCTGGAGCCCGGGCGGATGCTGCTGGTGGACACCGGGTCCGGGCGGATCATCGAGGACGACGAGGTCAAGGCGCAGCTGGCCGCCCAGCACCCTTACGCGCAGTGGGTGGCGGCAGAACGCGGTGCAGCTGCGCCAGCTGCCCGAGCGGGAGCATGTCGCACACTCGTCGGCCTCGGTGCGCCGCCGGCAGCGGACGTTCGGGTACACCGAGGAGGAGCTCAAGGTCATCCTCACGCCGATGGCCGCGTCCGGCGGCGAGCCGCTGGGCGCGATGGGCTCGGACACGCCGGTCGCCGTCCTCTCGAGCCGCCCGCGGCTGCTCTTCGACTACTTCACCCAGATGTTCGCGCAGGTGACCAACCCCCCGCTGGACGCGATCCGCGAGGAGCTGGTCACCTCGATCGGCGGGGCGATCGGCCCGGAGCCCAACCTGCTCGAGGACGACCCGGACCACGCCCGCAAGCTCATGCTGCCGTTCCCGGTCATCGACAACGACGAGCTCGCGAAGATCGTGCACGTCGCACAGGGCCCGGGGCTGTCCGGGGCGTTCCGCGCCGTGACGGTGCGCGGCCTGTACCGCGTGGACGGCGGGGGCAAGGCCCTCGAGGACCGTCTGGAGGAGATCTTCGCCGAGGTCGACGCGGCGGTCGCCGACGGGGTGAGCTTCCTCGTGCTGTCGGATCGCAACTCGGACGCCGACCTGGCGCCGATCCCGTCCCTGCTGCTGCTCTCGGCCGTCCACCATCACCTGCTGCGGCGTCACACCCGCACGCAGATCTCCCTGGTGGTGGAGGCGGGCGACGTGCGCGAGGTGCACCATGCCGCCCTGCTCATCGGGTACGGGGCGGCGGCGCTCAACCCGTACCTGGCCATGGAGACCGTCGAGGACCTGGCCCGGACCGGCTACCTGCCCGGCATCTCGCCCGAGCAGGCCGTCCACAACCTCATCAATGCCCTGGGCAAGGGCGTCCTCAAGGTCATGTCGAAGACGGGCATCTCCGTGATCGCCTCCTACCGCGGTGCCCAGGTGTTCGAGGCGGTCGGGCTGTCCACCGCCCTGGTGGACCGCTACTTCACCGGCACGACGAGCCGGCTGGGTGGGGTCGGGCTGGACGTCATCGCCGCGGAGGTCGCCTCCCGGCACGCCGACGCCTACCCGCCCAGCGGCAACCGGCTCCCGCACCGCCGGCTGGCGGTCGGCGGGGAGTACCGCTGGCGGCGGGAGGGGGAGGACCACCTCTTCGACCCGGAGACCGTGTTCCGCCTGCAGCACTCCACCCGGACCCGGCAGATGGACGTGTTCCGCCAGTACACCCACCGCGTGGACGACCAGTCCACCCGCCTCATGACGTTGCGCGGTCTGCTGGAGCTGCGCGACGGTGCCCGCCCGCCCGTGCCGCTGGACGAGGTCGAGCCGGTGGAGTCCGTGGTGCGGCGGTTCGCCACCGGGGCGATGTCCTACGGCTCGATCTCCCGCGAGGCGCACGAGACGATCGCCATGGCGATGAACACGTTGGGCGGACGGTCCAACACGGGGGAGGGCGGGGAGGAGCCGGACCGCCTGCACGACCCGCTGCGCCGTTCTGCGGTCAAGCAGGTCGCCTCCGGGCGGTTCGGGGTCACGGCCGAGTACCTGACGTCCGCCGACGACATCCAGATCAAGATCGCCCAGGGCGCCAAGCCGGGGGAGGGCGGCCAGCTGCCCGGACCCAAGGTGTACCCGTGGATCGCCGAGACCCGGCACTCCACACCCGGGGTCGGGCTCATCTCCCCGCCGCCGCACCATGACATCTACTCCATCGAGGACCTGGCCCAGCTGATCTACGACCTGAAGAACGCCAACCCGTCCGCCCGGGTGCACGTCAAGCTCGTCAGTGAGTTCGGGGTGGGCACGGTCGCGGCCGGGGTGGCCAAGGCGCATGCGGACGTCGTGCTCATCTCCGGCCACGACGGCGGGACCGGGGCCAGCCCGCTGACCTCTCTGAAGCACGCCGGCACCCCGTGGGAGATCGGCCTGGCGGAGGCCCAGCAGACCCTGGTCCGCAACAACCTCCGCGACCGGGTGGTCGTCCAGGTCGACGGGCAGCTGAAGACCGGCCGGGACGTGGTCGTGGCCGCGCTGCTCGGTGCGGAGGAGTTCGGCTTCGCCACCACCGCCCTGGTGGTGTCCGGCTGCGTCCTCATGCGGGCGTGCCACCTGGACACCTGCCCGGTCGGTGTCGCGACGCAGAACCCGCAGCTGCGGGCCCGGTTCGCCGGCCGGCCGGAGTTCGTCGTGACATTCTTCGAGTTCATCGCCCAGGAGGTGCGCGAGCACCTCGCCCGGTTGGGTTTCCGCACCCTGGAGGAGGCCGTCGGGCACGTCGAGCTGCTCGACGCTCGTCCGGCCGTCGAGCACTGGAAGGCCCAGGGCCTCGACCTGGCTCCGGTGCTCGCCGTCCCGGAGCCGGCCCCGGGGTCGTCCCTGCACCACACCCGGCCGCAGGCGCACGGCCTGGAGCGGGCGCTGGACAACCAGCTCATCGCGGCGGCCGCGCCCGCCCTCGACCACGGTGCGCCGGTGCGCATCGAGCTGGCGGTACGCAACGTCAACCGCACCGTCGGCACCATGCTGGGCCACGAGGTGGTCCGCCGCTACGGGGGCGCGGGCCTGCCCGACGGCACGATCGACATCACGCTCGTCGGCTCGGCAGGCCAGTCGTTCGGCGCCTGGCTGCCGCCGGGGGTCTGCCTGCGCCTGTACGGCGATGCGAACGACTACGTGGGCAAGGGTCTGTCGGGAGGCCGGATCGTCGTGCGGCCGGACCGGCAGGCCGCGCTGGTGGCCGAGCTCAACGTCATCGCGGGCAACGTGATCGGCTACGGCGCCACGGCGGGAGAGATGTTCCTCCGCGGGCTCGTCGGTGAGCGGTTCGCCGTGCGCAACTCCGGCGCGACGCTCGTCGTGGAGGGGGTCGGCGACCACGCCTGCGAGTACATGACGGGTGGCACGGTGGTGATCCTCGGACCGACCGGTCGCAACCTCGCCGCCGGCATGTCCGGCGGGGTGGCCTACCTGCTGGACCTCGATCCCTCGCTGCTCAACACCCAGCAGCACGCGTCGGGCAGCCTGCTCGTCGACCCGTTGGACGACGCGGATGCCGTGGTGGTCGGCGAGCTCGTGCGCCGTCACCTGGCGCTGACCGGTTCGCCGGTCGCGGCGCAGCTGCTCGCCGACCCGCAGGCCGCACGAGCGCGGTTCACCCGGGTGCTGCCCGCCGAGTTCGCCCACATGCGCCGCGCCCTAGCCCGGGCCGAGGAGCAGGGGCTGGACCTGGCGACCCCCGGGGTGTGGGACAAGATCCTGGAGGTGTCGCATGGCTGACCCGCGGGGTTTCCTCAAGGTGCGCGAGCGCGAGCTGCCGGCGGACCGACCGGTGCCGGTGCGCCTGATGGACTGGCGGGAGGTGCACGAGGCCCGTCGGCCCGAGGACGGCGCCGTGCTGGCCAGGCAGGCCGGCCGGTGCATGGACTGCGGCATCCCGTTCTGCCACAACGGCTGCCCGCTGGGCAACCTCATCCCGGAGTGGAACGACCTGGTCTGGCGCGGGCAGTGGGCCGACGGCGAGCGAGCGGCTGCACGCGACGAACAACTTCCCCGAGTTCACCGGTCGGATCTGCCCCGCGCCGTGCGAGACGTGCTGCGTGCTGGGCATCAACCAGCCGCCGGTGACGATCAAGAACGTCGAGGTCTCGATCATCGACGAGGCGTTCGACCGCGGGCTGGTGACCCCGCAGGTGCCGCAGCGCCTGTCCGGGCACACCGTGGCCGTCGTCGGGTCCGGGCCCGCCGGCCTGGCCGCGGCCCAGCAGCTGACCCGGGCGGGACACACGGTGGCCGTGTACGAGCGGGACGACGCCATCGGAGGCCTGCTGCGCTACGGCGTGCCGGACTTCAAGCTCGAGAAGCGCCACATCGACCGCCGGCTCGTGCAGATGACCGCGGAGGGCACCCGGTTCCGCCCGGGCATCGAGATCGGCCGGGACATCACCTGGGACCAGCTGCGGGCCCGCTACGACGCGGTCGTCGTGGCGATCGGGGCCACGGTCCCGCGCGAGCTCGGCCTGCCCGGGCGTGAGCTGGCCGGCATCCACCCCGCCATGGAGTTCCTGCACCGGTCCAACGCCCAGGTGGCCGGCCGGCCGGTGGCCGACCCGATCAGCGCCGCCGGCCGGCACGTCGTCATCATCGGCGGCGGGGACACCGGCTCGGACTGTGTGGGGACGGCGCTGCGCCAGGGCGCCGCCTCGGTGACCACCCTGGCGATCGGCCGACGCCCGCCGAGCGAGCGTCCCGCCTCCCAGCCGTGGCCCACCGACCCGGTGCTGTTCGAGGTCTCCAGCTCCCACGTCGAGGGCGGTGAGCGCGCGTACCTGGCGTCCACGGTGGCGTTCCTCGGCGGCGAGGGTGCCGACGCGGCGCACGTGCGCGCGCTGCGCGTGGCGACCACGCAGTACCTGCCGGACGGGCGCCGGGTGCCGACGGGCGGCACGGAGCGGGACCTGCCCGCGGACCTCGTGCTCATCGCGATGGGGTTCACCGGGCCTGCGACGGACGCCCTCGTGGCTCAGACCGGGGTGCGGGTCACCGGACGCGGCACGGTGGCCCGGTCGGAGGACTTCGCCACCGACGTGCCCGGTGTGTTCGTGGCGGGCGACGCCGGCCGGGGGCAGTCCCTCGTCGTCTGGGCGATCGCCGAGGGGAGGGCTGCCGCCGCGGCCGTCGACGCCTACCTGTCCGGCATCAGCGAGCTGCCGGCACCGATCACCGCGAGCACCCGGGCTCTCCGGGCAGATTCCTGACCAGCACTGCTACCTCCGTCGGGCGCTCGGGTGCCGGGACGTGCGTCCGGCTGGGGCCCCCAGCGAGGGCCTAGGCTGGCGCCCATGCGTAGAGCGAAGATCGTGTGCACCATCGGCCCGGCCACCCAGTCGGCCGAGCAGATCCAGGCCCTGGTCGATGCGGGCATGGACGTCGCCCGCCTCAACCGCAGCCACGGCGAGACCGAGGTGCACCAACGGGTGTACGACAACGTCCGGGCCGCGGCCAAGGCGGCCGGGCGCTCGGTGGCCGTGCTCGTCGACCTGCAGGGCCCCAAGATCCGGCTCGGCCGGTTCGTCGAGGGCGGGCACGAGCTGGCCGTCGGCGACCTCTTCACGATCACCACCGAGGACGTCCCCGGGACCAAGGAGCTCGTCTCCACCACCCACAAGGGTCTGCCGCACGACGCGCGGGTCGGCGACCCGCTGCTCATCGACGACGGTCGGGTGCAGGTGCGGGTCATCGAGATCGACGGGCCGCGGGTGGTCACCCGCGTCGAGGTCGGCGGTCCGGTCTCGAACAACAAGGGCATCAACTTGCCGGGCGTGGCCGTGTCCGTCCCCGCCATGAGCGAGAAGGACGAGGTCGACCTGCGCTGGGCGCTGCGCATCGGCGCGGACATCATCGCGCTGTCCTTCGTCCGCTCGGCCTCCGACTACGACGACGTGCGCCGGGTCATGGAGGAGGAGGGTCGGGTCCTGCCGGTCATCGCCAAGATCGAGAAGCCCCAGGCGGTGGAGAACCTCAAGGAGATCATCCAGGCGTTCGACGGGATCATGGTCGCCCGCGGTGACCTCGGCGTGGAGATGCCGCTCGAGCAGGTGCCGCTGGTGCAGAAGCGCGCGGTCGAGATGGCCCGGCGCAACGCCAAGCCGGTCATCGTCGCGACCCAGGTGCTCGAGTCGATGATCACCAGCCCGCGGCCGACCCGTGCCGAGGCCTCCGACTGCGCCAACGCCGTGCTCGACGGCGCGGACGCGGTCATGCTGTCGGGGGAGACCAGCGTCGGTGCGTACCCGATCGAAGCGGTCCGGACGATGGCCCGGATCATCGAGAACACCGAGGAGCTCGGCCGCGAGCGGATCGCGCCGCTGGGATCGACCCCGCACACCCGGGGTGGCGCGATCACCCGGGCGGCTGCCGAGATCGGCGAGATCCTCGACGTGAAGTACCTCGTCACGTTCACCCAGTCCGGGGACTCCGCCCGGCGGATGTCCCGGTTGCGCTCGCCGATCCCGCTGCTGGCCTTCACCCCGGAGCCCACCGTGCGCAACGTGCTGTCACTGAGCTGGGGCGTGCAGAGCTACCAGGTCGGCCAGGTGGACTCCATCGACGCGATGGTGAGCCAGGTCGATGGCACGCTGCGGGCCAACGGGCTCGCGGAGGTCGGCGACTACGTGGTGGTCGTCGCCGGCGCCCCGGTGGGGGTGGCCGGGTCGACGAACTCCATCGTCGTGCACAAGATCGGCGACGACGAGGTGCGGGCCGCACGACGGGTCTGAGGTCGACCCACCTGCCCGACCGGCACGGCATCCACTGCGACGTCAGCCACGGACGGGTCGTCGTGCGCGCAGCGGGGAGCGGTCCAACCGACCTGGGTGGCATCGCGTCCGCAGGTGCCGGCTGCGTCGCCACCGTCCGGGACCCGTCGCCGGCGTTGCGCCCAGGTGCTCGACGCCGCAGACTTCGCCGCGTGCGAGCCCGGCCGACCACTCCTGAGCAGGTCGTCGACGTCATCGTGACCCGGGTGGTCGCACTGGACAGTAGGCGGGCACGGGTGCTGGTGGACGGTGCACCGCCGAGCGATGCGCGCGGTGTCGCCGATGCGCTGGTGCCGCTGTTGCGGGCGGCTGGTCGCCCGGTGGTGCGCGTCCGCGCGGCGGACTTCCTGCGGCCGGCGTCGTTGCGCTACGAGCACGGCCACCACGACCCGGAGGCCCTGTGGTCGGGCTGGCTGGACGAGGGCGCACTGGCGCGGGAGGTGCTGGAGCCGTTCGTGCAGGACGGCTGGTACGTGCCGGACCTGTGGGACGCCGAGCGCGACCGAGCCACGCGCAGCCGACGTCGGCAGGCACCCGACCGGGCCGTGCTGGTGCTCGACGGCAGCCTGCTGCTGGGGCGCGGGCTGGCGGCCGAGCTCACCATCCACCTGTCGGTGCGTGCCGACACCTTGGCGCGACGCACCGCTCCTGCGGACCGCTGGACGCTGCCCGCGTACCGGCGATACGCGCGCGAGGTGGACCCGGAGCGGGTGGCGGACGTCGTCGTCCGGGTCGACGACCCGCGTCACCCCGCGCTGGTCCTGTCGGCCGAGGCGTGAGCGCGCAGCTTCGACGGGTGCACGAGTCGGCGGTACGGACCCGCGGTCGCATCTTCGCGCGCGTCGGCGCCGCCGGATCGACATCCGGCGTTCTCCCACGATTCGTCCAGGCTCATGCAGCATGCTCGGCGACCATGGACCGGCTCGTCGTCGTCGTGGCGCAGTACCTACCCCTGCTCGTCCCCGCCGCCGCCGCCGCGGTCTGGCTAACGCTCCCGCGGGTGCAGAAGGTGGGGTTGGCGGCACAGGCGGTCGTCTCGGCGGTCGTGGTCGCCGGGCTCATCCAGCTCGCTGCGGCCGTCCACGTGGACCCGCGGCCGTTCGTCGCCGATCCGTCGGTCCAGCCGCTGTTCGCTCACCCGGCGGACAACGGGTTCCCCTCCGACCACACCGCGCTGGCATCGACGGCCGCGCTCCTGGTGCTGATCTACCGTCGACGGGCCGGCGCCGTCCTGCTCGGGGCGGCGATCCTCGCGGGCCTCGCCCGGGTCGCGGCCCCCGTCCACCATCTCCAGGACGTCGCCGGCGGGATCCTGATCGCCGCCGTGACCGTGGCCGTCGCGGCGGCGATATGGGGTTGGGTCGGGCCGCGGCTGCCCCGGCGGCTGACCGACCGGGCAGCGTGACCAGCCGGATGGCCGCTGCTGCGGCGAAGCCCCCGGTCAGGGACGCTGACCAGGGACTTCGGTGGTGGGCGATACTGGGATCGAACCAGTGACCTCTTCCGTGTCAGGGAAGCGCGCTACCGCTGCGCCAATCGCCCGGGGTGGTGCTGTTGCGAGGTGGAGACGGGATTCGAACCCGTGTGTACGGCTTTGCAGGCCGCTGCCTCGCCACTCGGCCACTCCACCCTGAGACCACAGTCCTCAGCGGCTGTGTGAGCCGACTTGGATAGCCTCCGAGCGGACGACGGGATTCGAACCCGCGACCCTCACCTTGGCAAGGTGATGCTCTACCACTGAGCCACGTCCGCACGACACGGGCACCGGCTGACCGGCACGGTGTGCGTCGGAGACTCTAGCCGACCGTCGTCGCACGAGTCCAACCGCGGCGCGGTGTGCGCACCGATCGGGAAGTGCCTGGTCAGGCCGTGAGCAGCGCCGTGATGAACGCCGAGAGCACCCCGTCCATGGACGCGCCCTCGGCGCCCAGCGGGACGAGCCGCGCCGTGGCGTCGAGGAACCGCTGCAGCGACTCGGCCGACGCCGCCAGGAGGGCATTGCCCTCGACGCCGGTCAGTGACAGGAGCACGAACTCGGGTTCGTCGTCGCGCCACACCTGGACGTCGCCCAGGCCCGCCGGTGCGTCGATGCCGGCGTCCAGCCCCTGGGCGAGCAGCTCGCGGCCGATCAGCCAGGTGGACATCGACTCGGAGCCGGTGAAGACGGCACGCACGGTGTAGGGGTCACCCCGGCGGAAGGACAGTTCGGTGATAATCGGAAGTACGCTCGCGTCGGAGCCGATGAGCTGCATGGTGACGACCTCGACGACGTCGTACGGTTCGTTCGCCACTGCCGACCTCCCTGCCAACTCGGACCGAGGTCCTCATCATGACAGTTCGAGAGGGTCCAGGGGAGAACTTGTCCCCAGGTTCACCCGAGTGGTGGAGCGGGGGACCCGCATCAGGTCCCCCGCTCCAGCGAGCTGCTAGACGAAGAGCAGCTGCGCCCCGGCCGTCTTCTCGATGAACTCCGTGGCGGAGATGACGGCCTCGACGCCGTCGTAGAAGTCCGCCATGGTCAGCTTGTTCATGTCCGCGGTGAGCTTGCACGCCCACAGGTGCCCACCGGCAGCCACGATCTGGTCGAGGAACTCCGGCACGGGCGGGACGCCGAGGTCGTCCATGGCCTTCTTCATCTGCCGCGTGGCCATCCCGGTGAGACCGGGAACACCGGTGATCGGCATGGGCATGTGCGTCGCGGGGTTCGCCATCGGGGTGAAGTGCAGGTCGTTCATCCGGGACTTGGTGATCATGTCCAGCCCCCAGAACGTGAAGAACAGGTGCAGCTGCACCCCCTCACCCAGGGCGGCGTTGCCCATGACGAGCGGGGGGTAGGCCATGTCCAGGCTGCCCTTGGAGCAGATGATGGCCAGGGTGCGCTCGGCGGCGTCGGCGTCGTCGAACAGGGGCACGATCGGTGCATCGGTCATGACAGGTCCTCTCGGGGGCGTGAGTGTGTCTGACGCCGAGGCGTCAGACACACCCCTTCGGCTTGGGGAGTCCGGCGACGTAGGCCATCTTCTTGGCCGGCTTGTTGGGGAACAGCTCGAACTGGCGCTTGACCGGGAAGCCTCCGACGGCCTGGACGCGCCGGGTCGTCGGGGACTCGCCCTGCGTGGCGTAGTCCGTGCGGAGGAACCGGAGGATCTTCCAGTGCTCGTCGGTGAGCTCCAGGCCAATGGCCTTGGCGAGCTCGACGGCCAGGGACTCGTCCCACTCGGACGGGTCGGTGAGGAAGCCCTCGGCGTCCACGTGGACCTGGTGGCCGTTGATCGTGGTGGTCGGCATGGTGCGCTCCTGGGTGAACGGTGGATCAGAACGAGGGGATGGGACGGGCGTCGTCGGGCGAGCCGGCGCCGCCGCTCGGTGGCGGGACCTTCTTGCCCACCATGGACATGTGCGCGGGGACCGGCATCGGCCGGCCGGGCAGCAGCATGTTCCAGTACATGTACCGGAACGCGAGCTTGCCGAGGTGGTTGATGCGACTCTCCGCCAGCAGGGACATCGGGCCGACGACCGGCAGGGGATAGGTGCCCGGCAACGGCTCGGTGTCGTAGCTGAAGTCGATGAGCAGCGCCTTGCCGTGGCCGGACTCGATGAAGCAGTTCGCGTGGCCGTCGAACCGGTGCGTCATGAGGCGGCCCGCGACGTGCTCCAGGAAGTTCGGCACGAACGTGTCGATGGAGAAGTGCGCGACCGCGCCGGCCTTGGACGCGGGGATGTTCGAGGCGTCCCCGATGGCGAAGATCGTGTCGTAGCGGTCCGACAGCAGGGTGTGCTTGTCCACCGGGACGTAGTTGAGGTCGTCGCCCAGCCCCGACCGCGCCACGTAGTCCGCGCCCATGTTCACCGGCACCGTGACGAGCAGGTCGAACGGGATCTCGCGCTCGTCGAACGATCGCAGGACGCCGGCGTCGGCATCGACCGACTCGACGACGAAGTCCGGCTCGAGCGCGATGTGCCGGTCCTCCAGCATGGCTCCGAGCGCCTGGGAGGACACTGGCTTGGTGAAGGCGCCGGGCAACGGGGTGACGTAGGTGATGTCCACGTCGTCGCGGATGCCGCGCCGCTGGAAGAAGGCGTCGGCCAGGAAGGTGAACTCCAAGGGCGCCACCGGGCACTTGATGGGCATCTCGGCGATGTGCACCACGAGTCGCCCACCCCGCCAGGTGCGCAGCGCGCGGCGCAGGGCCATGGATCCGTCATAGGTGTAGAACTCGTGCACCGTGCCGCCCAGCGCCTCCGCGAGGCCGGGCGTCTGGTCGGGCCGGGGCGTGGTGCCCGTCGCGATGACGAGGTAGTCGTAGACCAGCTCCCGCCCGTCCTCCAGGTGCACCACCTGTGCCTGGGGGTCGACCCGGTCCACCCGGGCGCGCAGCACGTCCACGTCGGGCCGGATCGTGGCGAGCACCGGGCGGACCACGTCCGAGGGGTCGTAGGCCCCGAACGGGAGGAAGAGGTACCCTGGCTGGTAGTAGTGGATGTCGGAGGGGTCGACGACGGTGATCGACCACTCGTCGGCGCGCAACTTCGGGCGCAGGCGGTTGACGACCATCGTCCCGGCAGTACCAGCTCCGAGCACCACGAGCTTGCGCATGGGCCATGCTCCAGGTCAGCAGGTCCGCCGGGGACCCGGCGGGTGGCCGCGGCGATGCGGCCTCGTCCTGACGGTAGGGGGCGACTGGTCCCGTGCCGGGGGACGAACGTCACACCCCAGGGGGTATTGACCGCACCAGGGCAGCATGCCCGCACCACGTGCGGGTGAGCCCGCACGTACGGGTTCGCTCGATCCGCGGAGCATTCGCTACCATCGCCGGGTCACGCGGACCGCAGCCCGGGGTCCGCGCCGGGCGATTGGCTCAGTGGTAGAGCGCCTCGTTCACACCGAGGAGGTCACTGGTTCGAACCCAGTATCGCCCACCAGCATCACCGCAGGTGAGGGGCACTATTCCGGAAGGGATGGTGCCCCTCGTGCGATACACGTGTCATCCGGTTCCGGGGCCGACCGAGAGGCGGCACCATGAGCACCCTCCCCACCACCGGCACGACACGCCCCTGGACGGTCCGCACGACGCCCGACCTGCTCCGGTCCGACGGCACCACGGCGGCGATCGTCTACGACCAGGACGGAGGCGTCACGGACGTCCTCTCCCTGCCCTACGTGGAGGACCAGGCGGCCTGGGACGCTGCGGCCGACGAGGTGCTGGAGGCGGCCATGCTGGCCCGTGCGGGCGCCTGGCGGCACGACGGCACCACGGGCGAGCTGGTCGCCACCGTCGTCCGGCTCGTCAGGGCGCGGCTTCACGACGGCGGCCCGGTCGTGCAGGTGGTCGACTTCGACGAGGCGGTGCGCCGCGAGTACGGCCGCCCGGACATCCTGCTCGCCATCGCGCAGGACTTCGGCAGCGTGCGGGCGTACGACGTGCTTGCGCCGACACGCGAGCCGGACACGTGGCACCGGCTCGGCTCGGCGTTCCTGTACGACTAGAACGGCCCCCACGCGGCGCCCCTGGTCCTCCCGGCCGGGGGCGTCGCCGTGCGTGCCGTCAGCCTGACTGACGTCGCCCGGGGCCAGGGGTGCGCAAAGTTGCGTACCCTCTCCGGCCGCGACCAGCCATAGCCAGACCTCCCAAGATCGCCAGACCTCCCAAGATGCCAGACCCGTACGCTCAATTTTTTGCCAGTTGCGGGGTCGTCTAGGCCCTCAGAAACCAGGAATCCGACGAGAAACACAGCGCCCCGCCTCCCCAAGCGAGGAGACGGGGCGCTGCTGGGCGGTTCGCGCAGGACGGGTCACCGCGAGGAAAGGAACCCCGCTCGCCGACCTTCGCTCCTGCTCGCCGCATGATAGACGACGAGCGGGTGACGTTGACGCGTTCCGCCAAGAGTGGATTACAGGGTAGGACTGATCAGGCCGGTTCCGGATATGACGTTCACGGCAGGCCCGAATCGGTCTGGGATGAACGCGCTGTACGCCGAGGCCCGGAACAGCGTGGACATCTGGTCGGCATACGTGGCGTCGAACGACTCCAGGCTGAGCTCGGTCTCCCAGAGGAAACAGTCGGCCTGGCGCAGGACGAACACGACGTCCTGGTTGGTGCCCGCACCAAGGTTCACCGGAATGTTGGGGTCGGTGTATACGGGCAGGTTGAGCAGCGTGCCGGCCGCACCCTGAGCGACGGGGTCGGTGTCCGCGGCGCCCAGGGCGTTGAACGCGCCGCCGGTGGACAGGATGAGCGGCCGCGATGCGGTGTCCAGGGCTTCGAGGATCCAGCTCCAGCGCTGTGGGTGCATCACGATCGCCGTGGCTGGCATGAACCTCGAGGTCGCGACGGAGTTCACCGCCGAGACGACCCGGTTGTAGAAGGAGTTGGCCGGCGTGGTGGCGTCGACAACCTTCGGTGTGGCGGTCGTGAACGTGGTCGTGGCGACGCCCGCACCGTTGAGCAGGCCGCGGAGCTGACCGCCCGTACCCGACCCGGAGATGACCTGGATGTCGAGCTGCTTGGCGTAGTCCGCTGCGAGGTCGCCGAGGATCACCCGATCGAATGCGACCCCGGACTGGTTGAGCAGCTGCAGGGAGACGATCTGCTTGCCGGCAATGGTGGTGATGCCTGAGGACACCGAGGTGGATGTCATCGCCGTGTCGCTGATCGCCGAGTTCTGCGTGGCCTGCACGCCCGCGGTCGCCCCGCCGGAGACCTTAGGTAGGTTGATCGAGGACACCCCCGAGGGCAGCTGCTGCTTGGTCATCAGGTCAGCCGTCACGCGCCCAGGACGGGCCAGCGCGATCCATTCGGCGACGAGCCACAGCGGGGGGGCGAACTGCCCACCGGCACCGGCCACGGTCGTCAGGTCGCCGGCACGGGTCTCCTGGCCCCGGATCGAATTGTTCCGGGTCAGCCGTTCTGCCGCATTCCAATCGCCCATGCGAGAGGCGCGCATGTCGCGGAAGAATGAGACATCGCCGTCGGGGCGGTAGACCTCTTCGGCGCCGACCTGGGTCCGGTTCTCCCACCCGTTGCCGCGGGCGTTGTTGCGGCTCTTGCTGTTGATCTCAACGTAGTGCTTGGCGGCCGCGGATTCGCGCGCCTCCTGCTCCTTGAGCTCCTTGAGGCGCGCGAGCCCGGCGTCGAACTCCTGGTCCTCCTCCGGGGTGAAGCCGCGCTTCTCTTTCGCGGCCCGCTCGTTGATCTTCTCGAGGTGGGCGGTGAGCTGATCGATCAATGCGTTGTCGGACATGTGAGGCTCCGTTCAGGGGGCGCCAACAATGGCGCGCACACGACTGGGATTCCTCGACGCGTATCCAGCCCGATCCCGGGGGCGCTACTGCCCTGGATGGGGGTGAAGCCGGTTCTAAGGGGGCTCTGCCCGGCCCCTCCAGTGGGGTTGCACCAGCCACATCCAAGAGACCCCATCGTCTTAGGTGCAGGTTGTGCCGGCCCACGAGGAGCGGTCGAACTTTGCTCGTATTCAGGATACCACGGGAAATGGACCAACAGGTCAACCCTCCGGCCACCAGTCCTCGCCTTCGGTACGCTGCGGCAACGGCCCGAACGCCCGCTCCGCGATGTCGTCGATCTCTCGCAGGTTCTCGGCCTCGTATTCCGCCAGCACAGCGGCGGTCTCCTGCTCGCGGCGGAAGGCGTCGGCGCTCGCCTGGACCACCAGCCCGCCGAGCAGCCGGGTCAGCCATGGTGCCCGGCCCTGATCCTCCTGGGCGGCCTTGACGAGCACCCGGCGCTCGGTCGGCGTCATGGCGTCGATCGCCGCGGCTAGTGGTGCGCACAGAGGGCGAGGCCTAGTCATTGTCAGTCTCCTGCTCGTCGGTTCGGGCCATGTCGGCCAGCCGCGCACGGGCGGGTATGTGTCATTGCTCGACCGCCACGTGTCCGGGCGTGCCCAGCCGGTCGGTGTAATGGAGATCGCACAAGAACGCGCTGCCGTCCGGTTCGACGTGCAAAACGTGGCCGCAATCACAGACCGGGCAGCCGCCGTGGTCGTCCAGGTAGTGCAAGGTAGGGGCCTGGGTACTCAGCAGGTCGTCGTCGCTCATTCGTGCTCCTTCGTATCTGTCGTCCTCGGTCGGCCGCGGCGCGGCCCCCGCTCGTCCTCGGTCACGGCGCCGTAGACGCCGGACTCATGCGGCCAGTGCTGCCCGAACGCCCGGCACATCGCGATCACGCTGCACGGCGCACACCTCGCGGCGGCGAGGCGCTGCGCGTCGACGTCGTCGGCTGTCCACCATGCGCGCACGGTCGGTGTCGCCTGGACGCACGGAACGGGCCGGCGTCGGTCGAGCTGGTCGGCGATCATCTCCAGCAGCTGGGCCCGCTCGGCGTCCTGCTCGACGTCGTCGGTCATGGCGTCGCTCCCGCCTCACGGTCCGGGCATCCGGCCGCGTGGCCTTGGGTGGCGACGTGCCACCCGCAGGTGCCGCACCGGCCCGGTCGCGTGCGCGCGTACTCGAGGTAGGGGCGTGGTGCCACGACGTCGGGGTCCGACTCGTGTAGCGCTGTAGCGCTTGTAGCGGATGAATCCGCCAGCGGGCGCGGCCCTGGTGTCCGACTTGCCCCTGTTTCTATACCTGGGGGGGGTATCTGTGAGTCTTCGTATGACGGGACGTCCGTGCCCCGCCCGTGATCGTTTTTATCCGCTACATCCGCTACAGCGCTACAACCCTCGTCCCGAGCGGGCAGGTACCGCGTCCAGGCGTCCGCGAGGTCGCCGGCCTCGTACCCCTTGAGCACCCTGGCGCCGATCCGGAGGTCCTTCGGCGCGACCCCGTACTTCGCGAGCCTCCGGGACAGTCCGCGCGCGTCCAAGGGCTTGCCGCGCAGGTCTCCCCATGGCGACTCGTCCAGCTCGACCAGCCGGGCGAGAATGTCCTCGGTCGCCATCCGGTCCGCACCGGCTTCCGCGAACGTCGCCCGCAGGTCGCCGAGCAGCAGCACGCCCAGGCTCGGAGCGCGGTCCTGCGAGCGCTTGACCATCGTCACGGCGGCCTGACGAGCACGGTCCGGCCAGTCGCCACCGGCCAGGTCGGCCACGGCGAGCAGCGCCTCCCACACGTCGGCGGCGCGGTCCTCCACCCCGGCGGGCATGGTCGGCCAGGTCGCCGCGACGACGTCCTGGTTGACGCTCGACCACTCGTCGAGGTCACGGCGCAGACCCTCGGCTTGCGCCTCGCCGGTGCGCCGTCGCCATGGCTCGACATGCTCGCCCGGTGCCCGGCGCCGCATCCTGACGACGACGCTGCGGGTCATGATCGTGTCGGGCAGGTCATCGAGTCCGGCCAGCGCGACGGCGGCATAGGCGGGCAGCTCCTCGGTGAACACTTCCTTGCCGCGGATCACACACCGGCCCGCCATGGCCCCCTTGCGGTGCCCGGCGTTCAGCAGCCCGCGGAGCTCCTCGTTGTCCTTCGCCTTCGGCCCGAACACGGTGTCGATCTCGTCGAACAGGATGGTCGGCGGCCCGGCCGGGTCGCTCACCTTGCGGAACAGGTAGGCCGGGGTGGCATTGACGGCGTGCACCGCGCGCGGCACCAGCGGCTCGGTGACCTCCAACGCCCGGGACTTGCCGGAACCCGGCTCGGGGGAGAGGAACGCGACGCGTG
Organism: uncultured Actinomycetota bacterium; assembly: GCA_963703555.1. Lineage (GTDB taxonomy): Bacteria > Actinomycetota > Actinomycetes > Actinomycetales > Cellulomonadaceae > CAVPEV01. The sequence goes on from CAVPEV010000016.1 coordinate 39,859, forward strand.
GCGTCGACTCCCAGGCGTCCATGAACCACGTATGAGCGATCCACAGCACGTGAGCGATCCGCTCCGCCTCGCCCGGGTAGACGATGTACCGCGCGAGGAACGTCTCGACGTCGCCCAGCAGCTTCCACCCGCACACGGCCTCGGCCGCACGCTCGACGTGCAGGCGCTCGACGGCGGCCCGCGCCTCCAGGCTGCCCGGCTCGGCAGGCGTCGGCCAGTCCTCGGCGGCGCTCATGCGATGCCCCGCTCGGCGAGGATGGCACGCTGGGCGGCCGCCCGGTCAGGTTCGCCCCGACGGTCGGCGAGCTCGGCGTAGCTCGGGACGCTCGCCAACGCCTTCACGAGCCTCTTGTTGAACTCGTCCATCTCCGCCGCGTACTCGGCCTCGTCGGCCGCGTCCCGCTCGGCGGACTCGTCGAGCCGGCCTGACCGGTACCCGTCGGCCCAGGCACCGGAGATGACGTCGAGCCGGCCGCACGCCCTGCCCGCGTCGAAGCCCGCCAGGAAGTCGGCCATGACGACGCCGGTGTTGATCTGCTCGAGGTCGATCTGCGGTACACTTGCCGCAGGCCGCCACGCCTCGGATGCCGCCCCCGTCGGGCGGCGTTCGTCTGCCCGGATCACGCTGCATCGCCGCGAGCGCGGAGGCTTGGAAGGTTGGACGGCAGCCGCCGATCGGCGGCCGTGATGGGCCGCAGGAGCTCGGCGACGGCCTCGGCGTCCACGCGGATCAGGCGCGGCCCCATCCGGTAGCCGAGCAGTCGTCCGCCTGAGATGTACCTGCGAATGGTCTTGGTCGAGCAGCCGAGCTGTGCAGCCGCTTCAGTCAGTGATATGAGCGCACTGCTGCGCTGGGTCGATCCCACGGGACTGCCTCCTGGCATGGGGTGTCTAGCCCCCGCCAAGAGGCCTCTGCTTCAGGGCGAAACTATACGCGCCAGGCCCCTGAGGGACAAGCGCGACACGCCGGCCGCGATGCAGGCGTCCAGGATCTTGTCGAGCGTTGCGGGCCGCATCTTCGTCGAGACCCCGCAGTGCGTGAGGTCGTACTTCATGCGCGGCAACTCGTCGATCCACCGCGGGGACTCGCTGACTCTCACGTCCGCGGGGAACGCGTGGCCGGTCACGTCGTCGAAGACGTACTGCGTCATCGCCCCTGGCTCTGGGAGCCAGAATCGCGTCCCGTCATGGCGAGTGTCGCGCACGAACGTTCCGACAACCTCGGCCGGATTGTGGGCATCGCAGTACACGGTGATCGCAACGAGGTTCACGACGCCTCCTCGACGAGCCTGGACAGCGCCGCCGCGATCGCGTGGTCGCGGTCCTTCGCGACATGCTGATACCTCATCGCCGCCGCCGGGGACGAGTGCCCCAACCGGCCCATGAGCTCGGCCAACGTGGCCCCCGTCGAGGCGGCGAGAACCGCCCCGGTGTGCCGCAGATCGTGCCAACGAAGATCGTCACGTCCGGCGGCCTTCCGTGCGACGCAGAACGACCTGTAGAGCGTCGACGGCGCGATGTTCCGGCCGCTGTCCGCCGGGAACAGCAGCGCGTCCGGCCCGGGCTCCACGTGGTCGTGCAGGTGCGCCTCGACCAGCGGCAGCAGGTGCGGCGGGATCGCGACGTCGCGGACGCCCGAGGCGGTCTTCGGGGTGCCGACGATCACCCGCCCGCCAGCCCGCACCACGCCCCGGCGGACTTTGACCACACCGGCCTTGAGGTCGAGGTCACGACGTCGCAGCTCGGCCAGCTCCCCGAACCGCAGAGCACACCACGACGCCAGGAGAACCATGAGCCGCAGCCGCTCCGGCATTGCCGCGACGATGACCGCGAGCTCGTCGAGCGTGGCGGGCTTGATCCTCACCACCCGCCGCGACGATCCCGCGCCGCGGATCGTGCACGGGTTGGCGGGGATCAGCTCGTCGGCCACGGCCGTCCCGCAGATCGTCCGTAGCAGCCCGTAGGCGTGCGCGCGCAGCGTCGGCTTGCGGGCACCGAGATTGGCGTACCACCGACGCACGGAAGCAGGTGTCACGTGCTTGAGGGCGACGTCGGCGAACGTCGGGAGGATCTGCTTGTCGAGCAGCGAACGGTAGTGCTCGGCGGTCCTCGGCTTGAGCGGACGATCTGCGAGCCACCGCTCGGCGTACTCCCCGAACGTCAGCGCCACCACGCGCCTCTCCTGCGGCGGCACCCACGCGTCCAGCGAGATCTTTCGCGACTCGGCGGCGAGCCATCCTTCGGCGTCGAGTCGAGTGTCGAACGTGTGCGCGGCGTTGTACCGCAGGCCGTCCGGGGCAATGTAGCTCGCCTGGTACCGCCCGGACGGCAGGGTCCGCAGCGCCCCGAACGTACGCCGACCGGCCCGTCCGGCCATCCGGTGCCTCCCAGTGTCGCGACGTCGTGCAATGCCCGTGCGATCCGAGAGTACTCCACTGTCATCTTGCGTCCATTAGTGACACGCGGTACTGTCCTACTACGCCGCAGGTCAGACGCCTGGACGTGCAGGTCGAACACAGATTCCGAGTTGCCCCTAGACACTGGTTCGAACCCAGTATCGCCCACCAGCAGGCCCCCGGTCCGTCGCGGACGCGGGGGCCTGCCGCGTTCGTCGGCCTCCACCGGGTCGGTAGCATCGAGCTGCCCGTCCGCGGGGACGGGACGACCGAAGGAGACGACGCCGGTGCCCGAGCTCATCACCCTGACCGTCGACGGCACACTGACGACGGTGGAGCGCGGTAGCACCGGCACGGACCTGGTCACAGGCCGGCGGGACGTCGTCGTGCTGCGCGTCGACGGTCGGCTGGTCGACCTCACGGCGCCGCTGCCGGACGGGTCCACCGTGGAGACGGTGACCATCGACAGCCCGGACGGCCTGGCGGTCCTGCGGCACTCGGCGGCCCACGTGCTGGCCCAGGCCGTCCAGGAGGTCAACCCGGCCGCGCGGCTGGGGATCGGACCTCCGATCGCCGACGGGTTCTACTACGACTTCGACGTCGCCGAACCGTTCACACCCGACGACCTGCGTGCGCTGGAGAAGATCATGGCGCGGGTCGTCAAGGAGGGACAGACGTTCCGCCGGGTCGAGGTGAGCGAGCAGGAGGCCCGCGCCGTCCTCGCCGACCAGCCCTACAAGCTCGAGCTCATCGGCCTGAAGGCGCACCCCGAGCAAGCCGGGGAGGGCGCCGGGGTCGAGGTGGGCGGCGAGGGACTGACCCTGTACCAGAACGTGCGCCGCGACGGGTCGGTCGCCTGGCAGGACCTGTGCCGGGGGCCCCACTTGCCGAGCACCCGGCTCCTGGGCAACGGGTTCGAGCTGCTACGCACCGCCGCGGCTTACTGGCGCGGATCCGAACACAATCGGCAGCTCCAGCGCATCTACGGCACCGCCTGGCCGTCGAAGGACGCCCTGCGGGCCTACCTGGACCGGATCGCCGAGGCCGAGCGACGCGACCATCGCCGGCTCGGCGCCGAGCTGGACCTGTTCTCCTTCCCGGAGGAGATCGGCAGCGGGCTGCCGGTGTTCCATCCCAACGGCGGCATCGTACGGATGGAGATGGAGCAGTACTCCCGGCAGCGACACCTGCAGGCCGGGTACTCGTTCGTCAACACCCCGCACATCACCAAGGAGCAGCTGTTCGCGCTGTCCGGGCACCTGGACTGGTACGCGGACTCGATGTACCCGCCGATGCAGCTCGACGAGGAGCGCGACGCGGACGGGACGGTGCGTCGGGCCGGGCAGAACTACTACCTCAAGCCGATGAACTGCCCGATGCACAACCTCATCTACCGCTCGCGGGGCCGCTCCTACCGCGAGCTGCCGCTGCGGCTGTTCGAGTTCGGCACCGTCTACCGGTACGAGAAGTCCGGCGTGGTCCATGGCATGACCCGTGCTCGCGGGTTCACCCAGGACGACGCCCACATCTACTGCACGCGCGACCAGTTGGCCGGCGAGCTCACCACCCTGCTGACGTTCGTCCTCGACGTGCTCAAGGACTACGGCCTGGACGACTTCTACCTGGAGCTGTCCACCCGCAACCCGGCGAAGTCGGTCGGCTCGGACGAGGTGTGGCAGGAGGCGACCCGGACGCTGCGGGAGGTCGCCGAGGCGTCCGGCCTCGAGCTGCGACCCGACCCGGAGGGTGCTGCGTTCTACGGCCCGAAGATCTCCGTCCAGGTCACGGACGCGATCGGCCGGACCTGGCAGATGTCGACCATCCAGCTGGACTTCAACCTCCCGGACCGGTTCGACCTGGAATACACGGCGCCGGACGGCTCCCGGCAGCGGCCGGTGATGATCCACCGAGCCCTGTTCGGCTCGATCGAACGGTTCTTCGCCGTCCTCACCGAGCACTACGCCGGGGCGTTCCCGCCCTGGCTGGCCCCGGTCCAGGTGCTGGCCGTCCCGGTGGCGGAACCCTTCACCGAGCACCTGGCGGACGTCGTGACCCGGCTGCGCTCGCGTGGCATCCGGGCTGAGCTGGATACCAGCGACGACCGGTTCGGCAAGAAGATCCGCAACGCCAGCACCCAGAAGGTCCCGTTCGTCCTGATCGCGGGCGGCGACGACGCAGCCGCCGGGGCGGTCTCGTTCCGGTACCGCGACGGTCACCAGGACAACGGTGTGCCGGTCGCCGATGCCGTGGAACGCATCGCCGCCGCCGTCCGCGACCGGGTCCAGGTCTGAGGGGTGGACGTCACGCAGACCGATGCGCTCGCCGGTGATCCCGACGGTCTGGAACGGCTGTGGGTGCCGCACCGGATGGCGTACATCGGTGGCGCGGACAAGCCGTCGCAGGCCGCTGGGCCACCCGGCTGCCCGTTCTGCCAGGCGGCCGGGCGGCCCGACGAGGAAGGCTTGGTGGTCGGTCGCGGTCGGGTCGCCTACGTGCTGCTCAACCTGTACCCGTACAACGCCGGCCACCTGCTGGTCTGCCCCTACCGGCACGTGGCCGACTACACCGACCTCACGGCGGCGGAGGTCGCCGAGGTGGGCGAGCTGACCCGGACGGCGATGCGGGTGCTGCGCAGCGTGTCCGCGCCCCGCGGATTCAACCTCGGCATGAACCAGGGCGACGTGGCCGGTGCCGGGATCGCGGCGCACCTGCACCAGCACGTCGTGCCCCGCTGGGCCGGGGACGCCAACTTCCTGCCGATCGTCGCGCGGACCAGGGCGCTGCCCGAGCTGCTCGGTGACACGCGGGCGCGGCTCGCCGCGGCGTGGCCGGACAACGGATGAGGCCGGTGTGCTGAACCGACTGCGCGGCCTCATGACCCGGCTGTTCACGCCGGTCGCCGACCGCCTGCTGGGCTGGGGGGTGTCACCGGACGCGGTGACCGTCACCGGTACGGTGGTGGTCGTCGGCACCGCCCTGTGGGCGTTCCCCACCGGGCACCTGCTGGCGGGCGCGCTGGTCATCGGCGCCTTCGCCCTCACCGACTCGCTGGACGGCGTGATGGCACGCCGGGCCGGGCGGTCCAGCGCGTGGGGAGCGTTCCTCGACTCCACGTTGGACCGCCTCGCGGACAGCGCGATCTTCGTCGGCCTGGTGCTGTGGTTCGCCGGTCGCGGGGACGACCGCGTGGCAGCGCTGCTGGCGCTGGCCTGCCTGGTGCTGGGCTCCGTCGTGTCCTACGCCCGGGCGCGTGCCGAGGGGCTGGGGCTGGCGGCCGCCGTCGGCATCGCGGAGCGGGCCGACCGCCTGGTCGTCGCACTGGTGGCGACGGCCCTGGTCGGGATGGGCGTGCCGGCCGTGCTGCTCACCGTCGTGCTGGGCCTGCTCGCGGCCGCCTCGGCCGTCACCATCGGGCAGCGGGTCGCCGTGGTCCACCGGCAGACCAGGACGGCACCGTGAGACGGCCCGATACGTCCGGCGTCGCGCTGCTCGCCTGGCGGGTGGCGGGCCGACTGCCCGGCCCGGTGCTCCGGGCCGCGTGCGACGCGGCCGCCGTGCTGACCTGGGCGAGCCGGTCAGCGGGCGTGCGACGCCTGGAGGCCAACCTCGCGCGGGTCCGCCCGGGCAGCTCGCGTCACACCCTGCGCCGGTTGTCCCTCGGCGGGATGCGATCCTACCTGCGGTACTACGGCGAGGCGTTCGCGCTGCAGTCGCTGACCCCAGAACAGGTGGACGCCCGGGTGCGGCTCATCGGGCGCGAGCACCTGGAGCCCACGCTGCGCGCCGAGGGCACCGTCGTGCTCGCGCTAGGTCATCTGGGCAACTGGGACCTGGCCGGCGCGTGGGCCGCGCGCAACCTGGCACAGGTCACCACCGTCGCCGAGCACCTGTCGCCGGAGGAGCTGTTCCGCCGGTTCACGGACGTCCGGGAGGCGATGGGGCTGCGCATCATCCCGCTGGAGCGCGGGGGAGACGTGTTCCGACGTCTTGTGCGTGCCGCCCGAGAACGTCGGCCGGGCGGCGGGGTCGTCCCCCTGCTGGCCGACCGGGACCTCACCGCTCACGGGGTGGAGGTGGACCTGTTCGGACAACGGGCCCGGGTGGCGGCCGGACCCGCGGCGCTCTCGCTGGCCACCGGCGCCCCGCTGGTCACCGTGGTGGTGTTCTCGGAACGGCTGCACGGTGCGCGCCGGCGCGTCGCGGGCTCCCCCTGGGGGACGGCCGTCGACGTCGGCCCCGCGCTGACGCTGCCTGCGGGAACTCCGCGCGAGGACCGGGTGCGCGACCTCACGCAACTGTGGGTGGACCGGCTGGCGGCCGGCATCGCCCGGCACCCCACGGACTGGCACATGCTGCAACGGGTCTTCGTCGCCGACCTCGACCCGGAGCGGTACGCCCGCACGGTGGCCGCGCCGTGACCGCGGCACCGATGGACCGCCCGCTGCGGATCGGGCTGGTCTGTCCGTACTCCTTCGACGTGCCCGGCGGCGTGCAGTTCCACGTGCGAGACCTTGCGGAGTCGTTGCTGGCCCGCGGGCACGACGTGGCGGTGCTGGCCCCGGCGGACGACTCCACCCCACTGCCGCCGTACATGACATCGGCGGGGCGCGCGGTGCCGGTCCGCTACAACGGCGCGGTCGCCCGGATGACGTTCGGGCCGATCGCCGCGACCCGGGTGCGCCGCTGGCTGGCCGCCGGGCAGTTCGACGTGCTGCACCTGCATGAACCGGTGACGCCGAGCCTCGCCATGCTGGCGCTGTGGGTCGCCGAGGGGCCGATCGTCGCCACGTTCCACACCGCGCTGGTCCGGTCGCGCGCCATGCAGCTGGCCTACCCGCTGGTCAGGCAGTCGATGGAGAAGATCGGCGCCCGGATCGCGGTGTCCGAGGACGCCCGGCGCACGCTCGTCGAGCACCTCGGGGGGGACGGCGTGGTCATCCCCAACGGGGTGTACGTGGACCGGTTTGCCGCCGCCGAGCCGGATCCCCGGTGGACCGGTACCCCTGCCGCGCCCACGGTCGCCTTCCTCGGCCGGCTCGACGAGCCGCGCAAGGGCCTGGCAGTCCTGCTGCGCGCGGTCCCGCAGCTGCGCGCGGCGTTCCCCGGGCTGCGCGTGCTGGTCGCCGGGCGGGGCGAGACCGGCCCGCGGCAGGTTCGCGAGCTGATCGGCGACGACGCGGCGGCCGTGGAGTTCCTCGGTGCGGTCAGCGAGCAGGACAAGGCGCGGCTGCTGTCCTCGGTCGACGTGTACTGCGCGCCGCAGACCGGGGGGAGAGCTTCGGCATCGTCCTCGTCGAGGCGATGAGCGCGGGTGCTGCGGTGGTGGCCAGCGACCTGGGGGCGTTCCGCCGGGTGCTGGAGGAGGGCCGCGCCGGGGCGCTGTTCCGGGTGGGCGACAGTGCGGACCTCGCCCGCGTGCTCACCGATCTGCTGCGCGACGACGCGCGGCGCGCCCGGCTGGTCGCGACCTCCGACGAGGTGGTCCGCCGGTACGACTGGTCGACCGTCACGCACCAGGTGCTCACGGTCTACGAGATGGTGCTCGCCGGTGCGTCCGCCGCCGTGCGGGAGGATCCCACGTCGGTGCGCTCGGGCCTCGACCGGCTCCGGCGCGGCGAACCCCGATGAGCTGGCCCGAGGTGGCCCTGTGGGCCGTCGCCGCCGCCCTGCTGATCGGATGGTGGGTGTGGGTCTGCGCGTCGCGCCTCGACCGCCTGCACCGCAAGGTCGTCGCCTCCCGGGCGGTGGTCGACGCGCAGCTGCGTCGGCGTGCGTCGGCCGCGTCGGCCCTGGCGGCATCCGGCCTGCTCGACCCGGTCAGCTCGGTGCTCGTCGGCGAGGCCGCGTGGGACGCCCTGCTGGCGGACGACGCTGACGCGGAGGCTGCCGACGCCATGCCGGCGGCGCTGGCCGCGCAGTGGACGTCTCAGGCTGCGGCGCCGGCCGAGCCGGCCGAGCCGGCCGATCGCGGTGAGGTGGAGAGTGCGCTGTCCGCCGCGCTGCGCGAGGCCCTCGGTGACGGCGAGGACGTGGCCCGGCTGCGCGCGGAGCCCGGGGGCGCCGAGCTCGTCGACGCCCTCGCGGAGTCGTGGTACCGCGTGCAGCTCGCCCGGCGCTTCCACAACGAGGCCGTCGGCCAGGCGCAGCGCCTGCGCCGCGGACGGCTCGTGCGGCTGCTCCGCCTCGCCGGGCACGCCCTCGCGCCGCAGACGCTGGAGCTGGACGACGGGTGGCCAAGGGCGCTGGGGCGGCCGGGGCAGCCACGGGCGGAGCGCGACTAGGATGGCCCGCAGCGGCGCATGCGGACGCAGCCCGCAGCCCCCTCGTTCCCGACCTGTGAGGTCAGCGTGACCAGCGACACCCCCACCCCCGTGAGCTCCTCGTCGGCCCAGGGCCCCCGCCTGGGCACAGCCCGCGTCAAGCGCGGCATGGCCGAGATGCTCAAGGGCGGGGTCATCATGGACGTCGTCACCGCGGAGCAGGCGAAGATCGCCGAGGACGCCGGTGCCGTGGCGGTGATGGCTCTGGAGCGGGTCCCGGCGGACATCCGCGCCCAGGGCGGCGTGGCCCGGATGAGCGACCCGGACCTCATCGACGCGATCATCTCCGCGGTGTCGATCCCGGTGATGGCCAAGGCGCGCATCGGGCACTTCGTCGAGGCACAGGTGCTGCAGTCCCTCGGGGTCGACTACGTCGACGAGTCCGAGGTGCTCACCCCGGCCGACTACGCCCACCACATCGACAAGTGGGCATTCACCGTGCCGTTCGTCTGCGGTGCGACGAACCTCGGAGAGGCACTGCGGAGGATCGCCGAGGGCGCCGCGATGATCCGGTCCAAGGGCGAGGCCGGCACCGGGGACGTGTCCAACGCCACCACCCACATGCGTGCCATCCGCGACGAGATCCGTCGGCTCGGCTCGTTGCCGCCCGAGGAGCTGTACCTGGCCGCCAAAGAGCTCGCTGCTCCCTACGAGCTCGTCGCCGAGGTGGCCCGGGACGGTGCGCTGCCCGTCGTGCTGTTCACCGCAGGCGGCCTCGCGACCCCGGCCGACGCGGCGATGATGATGCAGCTCGGGGCGCAGGGCGTGTTCGTCGGCTCGGGCATCTTCAAGTCCGGCGACCCGGCGCGCCGCGCGGCGGCCATCGTCCAGGCCACGACGTTCTACGACGACCCCGATGTCATCGCTCGGGTGTCCCGTGGCCTCGGCGAGGCGATGGTCGGGATCACCGTGGACGAGATCCCGGCGCCGCACCGGATGGCCGAGCGGGGCTGGTGACCGCCGCAGCCGAGCCCGGCCCGGCGGTCCCGGTCGGGGCCGCGCTCGGCCCCGACTGGGTGCGCGGGTCGGACGGGTTGCGATACCGCCGAGCGGCCCGGGTCATCCTGCTCGACGAGGTCGGCCGGGTGCTGCTGGTCCGCGGGCACGACGTCGACCTGCCCGAGCGGAGCTGGTGGTTCACCGTGGGCGGTGGGATCGGCACCGGGGAGGACGCCCGCACCGCAGCGGTCCGGGAGGTGCGGGAGGAGACCGGGATCGCCCTGGACCCGCGCGCCCTCGTCGGCCCGGTGCTGACCAGGTCGGCCGTCTTCGACTTCTACGCCGAGCGGTGCCGTCAGGACGAGGAGATCTTCCTCGCGCGCACCCGTGGCGTGGCCGCCGAGGGCCTGAGCCGGGACGGCTGGACGTCCGTCGAGCGGGACGTGCTGGACGGGTTGCGCTGGTGGGACGTCGCCTCGCTGGCCGAGGTGTCCGAGCAGGTATACCCCGAGGGTCTCGCCGACCTCGTCGCCGGTCTCCTGGCCGGCTGGGACGGGGTGACCCGTCACCTCGGCGGCACCGGGGCGCCGTGAGCCTGGAACCGGTCCGTACGATGCACCGGTGAGTCCACGGATCGGTGTGCTGGCCCTGCAGGGTGACGTCCGCGAGCACCTGGTCGCGCTGACCGAGGCCGGCGCCACCGCGGTGACCGTGCGCCGCGAGCGCGAGCTGTCCGGGGTGGACGCCCTGGTCATCCCCGGTGGCGAGTCGACGACCATCGGCCTCCTGCTGGATACCGTGGGGCTGGCCGCGCCGCTGCACGCCCGTCTGGCGGCCGGCATGCCCGCCTTCGGGTCCTGCGCAGGGATGATCCTGCTCGCCGACCGCGTGCTGGACGGCAGTGCCGGGCAGCACACGCTCGGCGGGCTCGACGTGACGGTCCGGCGCAACGCGTTCGGCCGCCAGGTCGACTCCTTCGAGGCGGACGTGACGATGGAGGGGATCGACGACCCGGCCCGGCCGGTGCATGCCGTGTTCATCCGCGCCCCGTGGGTCGAGCAGCTCGGCCCGTCGGTGCGGGTGCTGGGTCGCGTGGAGGCTGGGGCCGCCGCCGGTAGGATCGTGGCGGTACGCCAGGGTCCTGTGCTGGCGACCTCCTTCCACCCGGAGGTCGGCGGCGACCCGCGGGTGCACCGCATGTTCGTGCAGATCGTCCGCGACAGCGTGTGACGGTCGGCCCATCACCGGTCCGGCCTTGCGTGTGCGCGGTGACGGAGGGAAGTCATGTCCGGGCACTCCAAGTGGGCCACCACCAAGCACAAGAAGGCCGTGATCGACGCGAAGCGCGGCAAGCTCTTCGCGAAGCTCGTCAAGAACATCGAGGTGGCCGCCCGGACCGGCGGCGGAGACCTGGCCGGCAACCCGACGCTGGATGACGCCGTGCAGAAGGCGAAGAAGACGTCGGTGCCCAACGAGAACATCGACCGTGCCATCAAGCGGGGCTCCGGCCAGGAGGCCGGCGGGGCGGACTACCAGTCCGTCACGTACGAGGGGTACGGGCCGGGCGGGGTCGCCGTGCTCGTCGAGTGCCTCACGGACAACCGCAACCGTGCGGCGTCCGACGTCCGGGTCGCGTTCACCCGCAACGGCGGGACCATGGCGGACCCTGGCTCGGTCTCCTACCTGTTCTCCCGCAAGGGCGTCGTCGCGGTCCCCCGCGAGGGCACGGACGAGGACGCGGTCATGGAGGCCGTGCTCGACGCCGGCGCCCTCGAGGTGACCGGGACGGGGGACACCTTCGAGGTGCTCTGCGAGACCGGCGACCTCCTCGCGGTCCGGTCCGCGCTGCAGGCTGCCGGCATCGAGTACGACTCCGCGGACATCGTCTGGTGGCCGGCCACACAGGTGCCGGTGGACGTCGAGGGTGCGCGCAAGATCCTGCGGCTGACCGACGCGCTCGAGGACAGTGACGACGTCCAGGACGTGTACACGAACGTCGACATCCCCGATGAGGTGCTGGCCGTCCTCGACGAGGAGTGAGCAGGTCGCCGGCCGGTCGGTCCGCGGGGCGGCCGCGTGGCGGTCCGGAGGTTCCCCGGACCACGGTGGGAGCATGGCGGGCGTGCGCGTCCTGGGGGTGGACCCCGGCTTGACCCGGTGTGGTTTCGGGGTGGTCGACGGGCTGGCCGGCCGGCGCGTCCAGCTGGTGGCCGTGGGCGTGGCCCGGTCCTCGGCCGAGCTGGACGTCGACCAGCGGCTGCTGCGGATCGGGGCCGAGATCGATGCCTGGCTGGCGGAGCAGGCTCCGGACGCGGTCGCCGTCGAACGGGTGTTCGCCCAGCACAACGTCCGCACGGTGATGGGCACGGCGCAGGTGGCGGGCATCGTGATGCTCGCCGCCGCGCGACACCGGATCCCCGTGGCCCTGCACACCCCCAGCGAGGTGAAGGCGGCGGTCACCGGCAACGGGCGGGCGGACAAGGCGCAGGTGCAGACCATGGTGGCGCACCTGCTCGGGCTGGCTGAGCGGCCCCGTCCCGCGGACGCGGCCGACGCCCTGGCGCTGGCGATCTGTCACCTGTGGCGGCCGGCGGGGGCACTGGGCGCCCCGCAGCGGCCGCCCGCGGCGCTGACCAGCGCCCAGCGTGCGTGGGCCGCCGCGGAGCAGGCCGCACGCCGGCGGTGACGGCCCGGCGCAGCGCGCGGGCCCGGCCACGGCCTGTGCGCGCCGTTCGTACACCTGTTCGCCGAGCTGTGCGAGACTGACCGGGTCGCTGGCCGGGAGGAGCATGTCGTGATCGCTGCGGTGCGGGGGGTGGTGCGCTCGGTGAGCCTGGACTCCGCGGTCCTCGAGGTGGGGGGCATCGGCCTGAAGGTCCAGGCGACCCCGGCGACGCTGGCCGGACTGCACGTGGGGGCGACCGCCGAGCTCGACACGTCGCTGGTCGTCCGTGAGGACGCCCTGACCCTCTTCGGCTTCGTCGACTCCGACGAGCGTGACGTGTTCGAGCTCGTGCAGACCGTCTCCGGCGTGGGCCCGCGGCTCGCCCTGGCCATGCTCGCGGTGCACTCGCCGGACGACCTGCGCCGGGCGGTCGTGGGCGAGGACCTCGCGGCCCTCATGCGGGTGCCCGGGATCGGCCGGAAGAGCGCACAACGGCTGGTCCTGGAGTTGGGGGACCGGCTGGGGCCGCCGCTCGGCGCCGGGCGACGGCCCGGGCCGCAGGACGCCGCCGACCGGCGGGACCAGGTGGTCGAGGCGCTCGTCGGGCTCGGCTGGACGGAGCGGGCCGCGGCCGAGGCGGTCGCCGCCGTGCTCGCGGACGTGCCGGGACCGGTCGGTCCGGACGAGGTCGCCGGGGTGCTGCGGGCCGCCCTGCGGACGCTCGGGGGCGGACGTGGCTGAGCCGACCGACGGCCGCTCCCTGGTGCGGCCCGCGGCCGACGAGGCGGAGCGTGCCGACGAGGCGGCGCTGCGGCCGCGGCGGCTGTCGGAGTTCGTCGGGCAGACCGTCGTGCGCGAACAGCTGTCCTTGGTGCTCCAGGCCGCGCAGGCCCGCGGCCGGGTGCCCGACCACGTCCTGCTGTCCGGTCCCCCGGGGCTCGGCAAGACGACGCTGGCGATGATCATCGCCAGCGAGCTGGGCACCTCGTTGCGGGTGACCAGCGGGCCGGCGATCCAGCACGCCGGTGACCTGGCAGCCGTGCTGTCCTCCCTCGACGAGGGAGAGGTGCTCTTCCTCGACGAGATCCACCGGTTGGCCCGCCCGGCCGAGGAGCTGCTCTACGTGGCGATGGAGGACTTCCGGGTCGATGTCGTCGTGGGCAAGGGTGCGGGGGCCAGCGCCATCCCGCTGTCCCTGCCGCCGTTCACCGTCGTCGGAGCCACCACCCGTGCCGGGCTGCTGCCCGCGCCGCTGCGCGACCGGTTCGGCTTCACCGCGCACCTCGACTTCTACAGCCCCGCCGAGCTGGAGCAGGTGCTCACCCGGTCCGCGGACCTGCTCGGCGTGCAGCTCAGCCCGCCGGCCGCGCAGGAGATCGCGTCGCGCTCGCGCGGCACGCCCCGGATCGCGAACCGCCTGCTGCGCCGGGTGCGGGACTGGGCCCAGGTCCGTGGTGACGGGCGGCTGTCCCTGCCGGCCGCGCAGGCGGCACTGACGGTCTACGAGGTCGACGAGCTCGGGTTGGACCGGCTCGACCGCGCGGTGCTCATCGCGCTGTGCACCCGGTTCGGTGGGGGACCGGTGGGGCTGACCACCCTGGCCGTGGCCGTCGGCGAGGAGCCGGAGACGGTGGAGACCGTGGCCGAGCCGTTCCTCGTCCGGGAGGGGCTGGTGGGTCGGACCCCGCGCGGGCGGATCGCGCTGCCGGACGCCTGGACCCACCTGGGCCTGACGCCGCCGGCACCGCTGGGCACGCTCTTCGAGTGACCGGGCCGGGGTCGGGAACCTCCGGTCCCGGTCGGGCGTTGGGCGGACGGCGCGTTGCGGCGCGCTGTGCCGCTGCGCCTAGACTGCGGCGGACATCGACGAGAAGCCCGGAGACAGGCCCCCATGGAAATCATCATCGTTCTCGTGCTGGCCTTCGGCCTGCTGTGGCTGATGAGCAGTCGCACCCGCAAGCAGCAGCGCGAGCAGGCCAGCTTCCGCGCGAACCTCGCGGTGGGCCAGGAGGTCATGACGGCATCCGGGTACTTCGGCACGGTCGTGGACGTCGAGGACGACGTCGTGGTCCTGGAGTCGACGCCCGGAAACACGTCGCGCTGGCTGCGCGCCGCCGTCGCCCGCGTCGTGGAGCCGCCCGCCGACGACGGCTCCGACGAGGACGATGCGGACGAGGACGCCGACGGCGAGGCGGACGTCGACGAGGACGGTCAGGACTGGGACGACGCGGACTACGTCGACGACCTCGAGGTGCCCGACGACCTGTCCGCCCTGGACCGGGACGAACACGACGGCCCCGACGAGCCCCGTCCCGACCGCAGCAAGTAGCCCTGTCACCCGCCCGGGCGCTGCCGCCGGGGCACACCCGCACCGCGCGACGCGGTGCTCGCACGAGAGAAGACACTCCGTTGGCCCCACCCCCGCGCCGCGCCCGCCCCGGCCGGACGCTCCTGGCGCTCGGCATCGTCGCCATCGTCCTGTTCGGCTCGTTGCTGGTCGGCACGTACGTCGCCCGCACCGACGGCGCGTCGATGGCCCCCAAGCTGGCGCTGGACCTGGAGGGCGGCACGCAGATCGTGCTCACCCCGGTCACCGAGAACGGGGCGCAGGTCACCTCGGCCGACATCAACGAGGCGATCGCGGTCATCCGGCAGCGGGTGGACTCCTCCGGGGTGGCGGAAGCGACGATCACCAGCCAGGGCGGCCAGAACATCGTCGTCGAGCTCCCCGGGGAGCCGAACCAGCAGACCATCGACCTGGTGACCACCTCGGCCCGGATGGAGTTCCGCCCGGTGCTCGCCGTCGCGGCGCCGACACCCACCCCGGCCCCCGCCCCGACGCCGGCCGCCACGCCGGCCAAGGCGGCGCCGGACAACGGGTCCGACGTGGACTACTACCTCACGCCCGAGGTCCGCCAGACCTTCGACGCCCTCGACTGCACGGCCCCGGCCAGCCTCACGGGCGGGGCGAACCCCGACCCGGCGACGGCGTTCGTCACGTGCGACGTGTCCGGCCAGGCCAAGTACGTGCTCGGCCCCGTCGAGGTGCAGGGCACCGAGATCTCCAACGCGACCTCCGGGCTGCGCACCGGCCAGAACGGCGTGGTGACGAACGAGTGGGTCGTCAACCTCGAGTTCGCTTCCACGGGCGCTCGTCAGTTCGCCGACGTGACCACCCGGCTGGTGAAGCTCAGCCCGCCGCTCAACCAGTTCGGGATCGTGCTCGACGGCCTCGTCGTCTCGGCACCCTCGGTGAACTCCGTCATCGCCGACGGACGGGCCGAGATCTCCGGGTCGTTCACCCGGGAGACCGCGGCGACGCTGGCCAACCAGCTGAGCTTCGGTGCGCTGCCCTTGACGTTCACCGTGCAGAGCCAGGACCAGATCTCCGCCACCCTGGGATCCCAACAGCTGCAGAATGCGCTCATCGCCGGGCTCATCGGGCTCGTCCTGGTGATCGTCTACTCGCTCATCCAGTACCGCGTGCTGGGCCTGCTCACCATCGGGTCGCTGGGCATCGGCGGGGCGATCACCTACGGGCTCATCGCGCTGCTGTCCTGGCTCATGGGCTACCGGCTGTCGCTGGCCGGCGTGGCCGGGCTCATCGTGGCCATCGGCATCACCGCCGACTCGTTCATCGTGTACTTCGAGCGCATCCGCGACGAGCTGCGCGAGGGCCGCACCCTCGGGGTCGCGGTGGACCGGGCCTGGGTGCGTGCCCGTCGGACGATCGTCGCCTCCGACACGGTGAACTTCCTCGCCGCGGTCGTGCTGTACTTCCTCGCGGTCGGCGGCGTGCGCGGGTTTGCGTTCACCCTCGGGTTGACCACGCTCGTCGACCTGCTCGTGGTCTTCACCTTCACCCATCCCATGATGGAGGTCATCTCCCGGCACCGGTTCTTCGCCGAGGGCCACGCCTGGTCGGGGCTCGATCCGCGTCGGCTCGGCGTGGTGGGCCCGCGGTACGCCGGCCGCGGGCGGGTGGCCGTCCCCGTGGGGCTGCGCACCCCTGCGGAGCCTGCCGGCGTCGTGGTGGGAGCCGACCTCGCGGTACCGGGCACCGGCGGGTCGCCGCCGGCTGGGAGTGGATCCGGACCGGCGATCGGGGCGGTCATGGTGGCGCCGGGCGCCACGATCGCCGAGCGTCGGGCCGCCGCCCGCGCGGCCCGCGAGGTCGGCGACTCCGGCGAGGACCGGTCCAGCGGTGCGGACGAGGGGAGCGAGGGCTGATGGCCGGAGGATTCGCCCAGTGGGGCAACGACCTGTACACGGGCCGGCGCTCCTACGACATCGTCGGGCGCCGGCGGATCTGGTTCACCGCGTCGATCCTGCTCGTGCTGGCAGCTCTGGCGGTCCTGGTCCGGCCGGGGCTCAACCCCGGGATCGAGTTCCGCGGCGGGTCGCAGTTCGTCGTGTCGGGGACTGCCACGACGAACTCGCAGCCGGCCATCGACGTCGTGCGCTCCGTGGCCAGCAGCGAGGAGCCCCTGGTCACGGCCGTGGGCTCGGACAGCGTCCGGGTGCAGACCCGGACCCTGTCCAGCACCCAGGTGCGCGACGTGCGGTCCGGCCTCGCCGAGGCGTACGCCGTGCCGGTCAACCAGGTGGCCAGCACGTACGTCGGCCCGGCATGGGGGCAGGACGTCACCCGGAAGTCGGCCACCGGCATCGTCGTCTTCCTGGCCCTCGTCACGATCGTCATGTCGGTGTACTTCCGCAACTGGCGGATGGCCGTGGCCGCTCTCGCGGCGCTGTTCCACGACCTGGCGGTGACCGTCGGCGTGTACGCGGCCGTCGGCTGGGAGGTGACGCCGGCGACCGTCATCGGCTTCCTCACCATCCTCGGGTACTCCATCTACGACACCGTCGTCGTCTTCGACAAGGTGCGGGAGAACACCGCCGGCGTGCTGGACCAGACCCGGTCGACCTATGCCGAGCGGGCCAACCTCGCGGTGAACCAGACCCTGGTCCGCTCCATCAACACGTCCGTGGTGGCGCTGCTGCCGGTGGCGTCGATCCTCTTCATCGGGGCGCTACTGCTCGGCGCCGGGACGCTGCGGGACATCGCCCTGGCTCTTTTCGTCGGGATGGCGGTCGGCACCTACTCCTCCATCTTCCTGGCCACCCCGCTGGAGGTCGCACTGCGCGAACGCGAGGCCCCGATCGTCGCCCACACGCAGCGCGTGCTCGCCGCGCGGGCGGCGCAGGCCGAGGGCGACCCGGCGTTGGCGGCTGCCGCCGCACTTTCCGGGCAGCTGCGACCGGGGGAGCACCTCGGGCTCGCGGCGCAGCCGCGGCGCCTCCCGCGGAGTCGGCGATGACACCCGGCGGTGCAGCAGCGGCAGGACAGCCGGCACGGGCCGGGGCATCGGCCGGGACGCGGCCGGGACCCGTGGCCCCCGGGACGCTGCTGGCCGGTGCAGCGCTGGCCGCACGGGTGAACGCCCTGGTCCGCGACGTGCCGGACTTCCCCAGCGCGGGGGTGGTGTTCAAGGACATCACCCCCGTGCTCGCCGACCGCGAGGCGCTGGCCGGCGTGGTCGCCGACCTCGTCGGCCGGGTGGGTGCGCCGGTGGACCTCGTGGCCGGGATGGAGGCGCGCGGCTTCATCCTCGCGGCGCCGGTGGCCGTGGCTCTCGGAGCCGGGTTCGTGCCCGTGCGCAAGGCCGGCCGGCTGCCCGGCCCGACGGTCTCGCAGGACTACGCCCTGGAGTACGGCAGCGCCACGGTCGAGGTGCACGCCTTCACCATCCCGGCGGGCGCGCGCGTCCTCATCGTCGACGACGTGCTCGCCACCGGCGGGACGGCCGCGGCGACCGTGGAACTCGTGGAGCGGTGCGGCGGACAGGTGGTCGGGCTCTCCTTCCTCGTCGACTTGGTCTCGCTCGGCGGGCACGACCGGTTGGCGGACCGCCACGTGGAGTCCATCCTCCGGCTCGGCTGAGCCGCTCGCCCTGGGCTGAACAGCCGGGAGGGTCGACGGCCCGGGACGTAGACTTCCGGTGACCAGCCAGGACATGCGGTCGCAGGAGGTGGGCATGAGCGAGCAGCGCACCGCACGGTCACGCCCAGCTGTGCCACCAGCCGCCGTCCCGCCCGCCGCGCCGGACCCGGTGCCACCGCCGGCCGCGCCGGACAGAGTGCCACCGCCGGCCGCGCCGGACCCGGTGCCACCGGCCGGCGCGCCGACGACCGGTGGGTCCACCGGCGGGCGGGTGCTCTCCCGCCTGGCACGGTTCGGCGGCGGTCGGGGGCAGTCGTCCTCCCCGGCGCTGGAGCCGGTGCTGCAGGCGGCCCGTGCCCACCACCCGCGCGCCGACCTCACCGTCGTCGAGCGGGCCTTCGAGGTGGCTCGCCGGGCTCACCACGGGCAGCTGCGCCGCAGCGGCGAC
>CAVPEV010000017.1:0-89624 GCA_963703555.1 uncultured Actinomycetota bacterium
GCTGTGTCAACTTGAGTTGGCCCCCGGGTGACAGGCTCCAGTTGGCCCCACCTGGGGTCGTGTTGGGTCGTGGAGGGCGACTTTTCGTCTCGGGGTTCGTGGCGCGGTGGGGCTATCGCTGTTCGCGTAGCGGTGGTTCGTCGCCGTCGGCGCCCAGGAGGATCGCGAAGCGGTCGAGGTCGACTCGGAGCTTGTAGAGGTCATAGCTGGGGTTGCCGACGAAGCGGCTCAGGGACGCGGCGAGGTCGGGGTCGCTCGCGAGCCACCGGCCAGGAACTGCAGCAGCTCGGCGAGCTCGAGGAACTCGGTGGCGTGGGCGAGTGACGCGGCGAGGGTCGGGTCCAGGTCGTGGTCGGTCATGGGCGTGTCCTGTTCTGGGTCGGGTGGTCTTGGTGGGCTCGGGTGTGGGCGAGGCGGTAGCTCGTGGTCCCGGTCTGATGATGTGGCCGGCGAACGTGAGGCGGTCCACGATCGCGGTGCAGAGCCGGGATCGGTGAACGTCTTCGTCCAGCCGCTGAAGGGCTCGTTGGAGGCCACGGCGATCGCGTTGCGTTCCTCGCGTTCGGTCAGGACCTGGAACAACAGCTCGGCCCCGCGCCGGTCCAGGCCGAGGTAGCCCAGCTCGTCGAGGCAAAGGAGATCCACCCGCCGTAGCGGGCGATGACCTTGGACAGGGTCCGGTCGTTCTCCGCTTCGGCGAGCTCGTTGACGAGGCGGCTGGCCAGGACGTAGCGGACGCGGTAGCCGGCCTCGGCCGCGGCGATGCCCAGCCCGATGAGCAGGTGGGACTTGCCGGTGCCGGAGTCGCCGATCAGGCAGACCGGGGAGCCGGCGCCCACCCAGGTGCTGGTGGTCAGGGTGGCGATGGTCGCGGGGTTGACGGTGTCGTTGGCGGTGAAGTCGAAGTCCTCCAGGCGTTTGGTGCGCGGGAACCCCGCTTCACGGACTCGGCGCACGCGTCGTCGTTCGTCGCGGTCGTCGCACTCGGCGAGCAGGACCTCGGCCAGGAACGATGCGTAGCTGGCGTGCTCACGTTCGGCGGCGGCGAGGAGCTCGTCGGCGCGGTCGCGGATGGTCGGCAGGTGCAGGACCCGGCAAGCCGCGTCGATCCCAGTCAACCAGGCCGCCTCCCCGCCGCGACCACGCGCAGGTGCGACGGGACGGGCCGGTGCGGGCGGGACGGGCGGTGCACTGGTCGTGGTGGTGGGCATCAGATCGCTTCTCCTGTCCGGGGGTGGGGCTGGGTGCTGGCGCGGCGGCGCAGCAGTTCGTCATAGGGGGTCACGCTCGGGGTGGGTCGCTCGTCGGCGGGCAGGTCCGGCGGGGGTGTTGACGCGCTCGGGCAAGGTCAGCACCCCGGACCGGCCGGTGGGGCCGCCCGGGGCGGGTGTGCTCGCGGCGGCGCGGCGGGCCTCGACCGCGACCACGTCCGAGGTCGCCACGCCCAGGCTCATCGCGGCCTTCATGCCCGTGATGACCGCGGTCGCGGGCAGCCGGCGGTGCAGGAGCAGGACCTCGATCAAGGTCTTGGTCCCGGCGGTGTCACCGCCCGCGGTGCGCGCTGCCGCCCAGAACGCTTCGTGGGTCGCGGTGAACACCCCGGCCTTGCGGGCCTGGGCCAGGGCGGTCGCCCCGGGCAGCGCACCGGGTTTGCGCCCCAGGACCTCCAGGTAGTGGTCCAGGTCGAGGATCTCCCCACCGCGCTCGGTGCACCGCGGGTGGGTCGCGACGTGTTTCGGCCCGTCGAACACGAGGACCTCGCTCGCGCGCAGCAGCACGCGCACCCGCCGTCCGATCAGCTTGGCGGGCACCGAGTACCGGCACTGACGCACGGTGATCCGTGCGTATCGGTCGACTCGCGGCGTCAACGTCAGCCCGGTCTCGAACACCTCTGCCGGCAGCGGGCGCAGCGTGGGGGCTTCGATCGCGAAGTCGTGCCCGACGCTGTGGGGGCGGTTCTCGATGCGCCGGTCGTCGTCGCGGGCGTCGTAGCCCACGAGCTTCTCGTTCAGCTCGGCCAACGAGTTGACCCTTGGCATCGGGACCAGGTGCGTGCGCCGGAACCGGCCACCCTCGCCCTCGACGCCACCCTTCTCGTGCGCGCCGTCCTTGCCCGGGGCGCAGTAGAACGCATCGAAGCCGTAGAACGACCGGAACGTGACCCACCGGGCCGACTCGATCCGATTGCGCCCGAACAGCACCCGGCTCACCGCGGCCTTGAGGTTGTCGTACCGCACGTGCACGACGGGGACCCCGCCCAGGGACTCCAGCGCGTGCACGTGTCCCTCCAAGAACGCCTCCTGCCCGGCGGTCGCGAACACGCGGTGCACGGCCTTGCCCGAGTACGACAACCGGAACGTGAACAAGAAGACCTTCGTCTTGACCCCGCACAGCACGATCCACAAGTCCGCGAAGTCGACCTCGGCCTCGGCGCCCGGGGCGTGGGTCTGCGGCACGAACACCTCCCCCAGCGATCGGCCGGCCTCGGCCCAGATCTGCGCACGACGCACCCGCACGTAGTCGCGGACCGTGGAATAGGTGATGTCGTCGAGCTGGTGCTCCTCGACCAACCGGGCCAGCACCCGCCGAGCGGTATGACGCTGCTTGACCGGGGCGTCCAGGTCCTCGCGCAGCATCGCGTCGATCGCGGCCCTGGCCGGCTCGAGCCGCGGCGCGGGGCGCACCGGGGACTTGCGTGCTGGCGGTTCCGGCGACGCCAACGCTTGCCGCACAGCGCGCCGATGCACCCCATACCGGTCCGCCAACCCGCGGATCGAGACGTCCTCCCGACGGGCGTCCCGGCGAATCGCCTCGAACAGCTCCACCCTCGACCTCACCATCTGACCCTCCGACCTCGTCGCGGACGTTCCCGCAACGACGCTGCCGGTGGGGCCAACTCAGACCGTCACACCCACCACGGCGTGTCGGGAGATGGGGCCAAATCAGACCGTCACACCGCTCAACAACGGCGATCAGGTGGAGCCAGATCAAACCGACAAGGTGGGGCCAACTCAGACTGTCAGCGCCACACGTCCAGCCCTCGGGTGCAGCCCCGTGCCCCGACGCCGATAGGCTTCCTGACACCCTCGATCTGGAGCGGCTCATGACACGGGTGCTCGTCCTCAACGGGCCGAACCTTGGCCGACTCGGCGCACGTGAGCCCGAGGTGTACGGCACGGCGTCGCTGTCCGACCTCTTCGACGCTGCAGCGTCATGGGGCGACGAGCTCGGCCTGACGATCGAGGTGAGGCAGACCGACGACGAGTCCGAGCTCATCGGATGGCTGCACGAGGCCGTGGACAGCCGCACCCACGTCGTCCTGAACCCTGCGGCCTTCACGCACTACTCCTATGCAGTACGCGACGCCGCGGCACTGGTGACCTCCGCAGGCCTGGTGCTCGTCGAGGTCCACCTGTCCAACCCGTACGCGCGCGAGGAGTTTCGCCACCGATCGGTGATCGGCGCCGTGGCGTCGGGCACCATTGCCGGCTTCGGGTTCGACTCCTACCGACTGGCGCTGATCGCGGTGGCCGACCGTGTGTCCGGATCTGGTACGACCTGATACAGGCCAGGAGGCTTGTTCATAACCACACAAGCCTCTAGCCTTCAGCCATGTGGGTCATGACGATCGACCAGCAGGCCAGTCGTGTCCGGGGCGACCGGGTGCCTGACCTGCTCAGTCAGCTCGGGGACCTGACACCGTCCCGGCACGGCGGCGTCCTGCGTGGTTTCGAGCGCACCGTGGGGGACGAGGTCCAGGCACTGCTGGATGACGCAGCCCTGGTCGTCTCCGTGAGCCTGCGCGTGCTGCGCATCGGTGGGTGGAGCGTGGGCATCGGGGCCGGCGCTGTCGACCGGCCGATCCCGGACACCACGCGCGAAGCCTCAGGGCCGGCCTTCATCCGCGCACGCGAGGCCGTCGAGGCTGCGAAGAGCCGAGGCCGATCGGTTCACCTCGCCGTCCGGGCCACCGATACTTCGGCGGCCTCCGACGCCGAGGGTGTCCTTGCTGTCTTGGGGGCGCTGGCGGCCCGCCGCACCCGGGCCGGCTGGGAGGCGATCGACGCCCTCGAGGACCGGACCGGTGGCCGGGCTCAGGAGGAGGTCGCCACGGTGCTCGGCATCTCCCAGCAGGCCGTCAGCCAGCGGCTCAGGACGGCTCTGTGGTCCGAGGAGATCGCCGCCCGGCCCGCCGCCGCCCGGCTCCTGCGCATCGCGCATGGGGAGACAGCCACCGAGAGCTTCCCAGCAGAACGAGGTGCCCGGTGAGTGTGCCCATGACGATCCTGCTCGT
Organism: uncultured Actinomycetota bacterium; assembly: GCA_963703555.1. Lineage (GTDB taxonomy): Bacteria > Actinomycetota > Actinomycetes > Actinomycetales > Cellulomonadaceae > CAVPEV01. Next base: position 4,295 of record CAVPEV010000017.1, read on the forward strand.
CGTGCTGTCGCTGGCCGTGAGCGTCGGCGGCGGCTGGCTCTTCGTGCAGGGCGTCCTGCGCCTCGCGAGCAGGTACCAGGAGCCGGACGAGAACGAAGTGCCCCTGGCCGGCGGCGACGCCGCAGCCCCGGAGGCGCACGCACCCTCGGCGTCGCGCGAGCCCACGTCCTCGGTGGCTGCCAAGGGAGGCCCGGAAAGTCCGCAGGCGCGTGCAGCGCTGCGTGGCGGCACGTGGATCGGCATCCTCGAACGCCTTGCCGTGACCGGCTGCATCCTGCTGGGCCAACCCGGCGGCGTGGCCGTCGTCGTCGCCGTCAAGGGCCTCGGCCGCTACTCGGAGCTGGTCCGCAACCCGAGCGCTTCCGAGCGGTTCGTCATCGGCACGCTGGCCTCCCTGTCCTGGGCCGCTGCCATCGGGTTTGCCGGCCGCGCCTGGCTGTGACCAGGTCTCCTGGTCTGCTTGCGGGGGTGTTAGCAGCCGGGTGGGGTGGGTGTGGTGGTGCAGGTGTCGGCGACGAGGTGGGTGTGGGCGGTGGTGGTGTGGATGGGTGGGGTGAGGGTGGTGGTGGTGGCGGTGCCGGTGATGTCGTGCCAGGTGGGGTCGGCTTGGGTGCGGTAGTGGCCGGTCCATCGGGTGGTCAGGGTGATCTGGTGGGTGTCGGTGGTGGTGTAGGTGAGGTGAGGGATTGTTTTCGGATCATCGTCCCCAAGGTAGAATGCTTTGGGATTTGATGGAGGTGATCTGGATGGCTCCGAAGAAGTTCTCCCCGGAGTTTCGTGAGCAGGTCGTGCGCGCGGTGATTGATTCCTCGCGGACGGTCGCGGATGTGGCTCGTGAGTTTGGTGTCGGCCCGGAGACGTTGCGGAACTGGGTGAACGCCTACCGGCGTGCGCACCCGGAGGTGATGGCGACGATCAGCGAGCCTGAACGGGCCGAGCTGGAGCGGTTGCGCAAGGAAGTCCGCGAGCTGCGTCAGGAGCGTGAGTTCCTGGGAAAAGCGGCGGCCTTCTTCGCCAAGGAGTACAGGTGAGCGTCAAGTACGCGTTCATCAATGGTGAGGAAGGCAACTACTCGGTGGCCAACATGTGCCGGTGGGCGAAGGTGTCCACCTCGGGGTACTACCACTGGAAGTCCCGCGGTCCCTCGGCGACCGCGGCGTGGCGCGCCGAGCTCGGTGAGGTGATCGCCTACCTGTTCGCCGACTCCGACGGGACCTACGGGTACCGGCGGATCCACGCCGCCCTGGCCCGTGTCGGGCGCCACGCCGACCCCCAGACGGTCCGGTCGATCATGGCCGAACTGGGCCTTGTCGCCGCTCAGCCGCGGAAGAAGGGTCCGGTGACCACGATCAGCTCGGACGCCGGTGAGCTGCCCGACCTGCTCGGCCGGGACTTTGCCGCGACCGATCCCGGGACCAAGCTCGTCGGGGACATCACCTACATCCGCACCTGGGCCGGCTGGGTGTATCTGGCCACCGTCCTGGACTGCGCCACGAAGAAGGCCGTGGGATATGCGATGGCCGAGCACATGCGCACCGAGCTGATCATCGAGGCGTTGGACATGGCCGTGCGTAATGGTCGCACCCGACCCGGTCTCACCATTTTTCACTCCGACCGCGGAACGCAATATACGAGTGATGATTTCGCGAAGTACGCGAAGGCGAACGGCGTCACCCGTTCGGTCGGTCGTACCGGGATCTGCTATGACAACGCGTGGGCAGAATCATTCAACGCGACCCTGAAGAACGAACGTGTCCACCGCACGTCCTACCCCACCCGAGCGCGAGCGATCGCGGACATCACCAAGTGGATCGAACTGCGCTACAATCACAAGCGACTGCACTCGGCCCTGGGATACCGCACACCCGACGAGGTCGAGGACGAGTGGTACGCCACGCACCAAGCAGCATAAGAATCAGCCAATAATGCGGTCCGAATTTCGTCCCTCAGTCCAAGGTGTGGGTGATGTCCGCGTCGGGCCAGGGGTGTCCGGGGGTGGTGGTGGTCACTGGTGGGGTGGTGTCGGCGAAGTCCCACGTGTAGGTGGTGGGGGTGGCGTGCACGTGCACGGTGACCCCGAGCAGGGTGGTGGTGAGGTCTTGGGGGGTGGGGTCGGCCCACACGATGGTGGGCATGTTGACCAGGGTGTGGTCCCGGTCGGGTTGGATGTGCACCGGGGTGGGGGTCAGGGGCAGGCGGCGGAAGTCTTCCACCGTGAGCACGACCGGGTCGGTCTGAGCGGGTGCGGGTGCCGGTGGGGTGCTGGGCCGGCAGGCCGGGTCGAGGGTGGGTCCGCCGAGCGGTAGGAGGTTGTCCGGGCAGCGCGGCGGGGCTGACGGGGTGCACGCCGGGTTGGTCGCCGGATCCGTAGCAGGATCAACACAATCAGGAGGGGCGGCGGCAAGGTCCTCGCTGACGGGAGTGCGGCTCCGCCGCGCCGCGGTCGAAGACTCCTCCTGCCCCCGGTTGTTCTGCTGCGCGTTCAACAAGATCGAGTGCCCGTCGGTGTCACCGGAGATGTCGGTTGTCGCCATCGCGGGCACGCTGATGCTGACCAGTGCAGTGGCGAGGACGGCGGCAGACCATGCCCGGCGCCGGACATGCCGGCGGTCTCGCCGCGTCATGAGATCTCGCCCGGTTCGATGATTTGGACCTCACGGATCGACCATCCGCTGTCACCCTGGATGATCGCGAACACTGCTTTGACGTTCTGCGTGACCGTGGGAGAGCCGACCGGCTGCCCGGACTCGTCGACCTCGTCGGCCGGGTCCTGGACGACCTGGAGCTCGGCGGAGAACCATCGCCCCGGGTCGATCTCCGTTCCCGTGCCGGCGCTGGTGGTGATGCGTCCGCCGATTTGGTGGTGTGAGGCCTGGTGCTGTGCCTCGACGTTGCTGATGACGGATGCGCAGAAGATGCACTCCGGGTGGGACAGGGTCTTCCACTCGGTCAGGTCCCCGGTGTTGTACACGTAGGGGTACAGGGCCAGGAAGTACTCGGCCGCGGCGACGGCCCCCTCGACCGTCACCGCACCCATCGCCGCCGGCCGCTGCGGCGCGACCGTCAGAGCAGGCATCGGACCAGGGGGCGGCGTCCGGGTGGCGGGCGCCGCCGGGAATGGCGAAGTCGCAGAGTCCCAGGCCTCCGGAGCCGGTGCACCAGGACTACAGGCCACGAGTGCAGCAGCACCCAGCAGCGTGAGCACCAGACGCTGCACCTGCGCCCAGCCCCGGGTCGGGACCCTTTGCCGGTCCACATGGCGCACCGAGGCAGGAACCGGCGGCCCGAGCGCCCGGATCCCGACGGCGGGACCACCGTCCCGCACACCTGACTTCCCGTGGCCCCCACCGGCCCCGTGGCCCCCACCGACCCCGCCGCCCCCGCACCGCATGGCCGGAACCTACCGAATCCGGGCACTCCGCACATCCTCCGCAGCAGACAGCTGTGGACGGCGCCCGTGACGGGCCCGAGCCATCCCGGGTGGCACAGCCCCCGCCCGCGCCCCCGCCTCCAGCGGTCTGGCGGTCTGGCGGTCCGGCAGCCCGGCGGTCCCGCGGGTCGGGCCGGGTCCGGCCCGCGCGGTACGATGGGCCGCACTCTTGCGGTGCCGACCGGCAGACCTCGGCGCTCCGCGCTCCGCGCCCACCGGCAGGGGCGTCGACCCTCGCCCGGGACCGGGCCCGTCCGTTCACCTCTGGACAGGAAGTAGATAGTGGCGACCACCAACGACCTCAAGAACGGCATGGTCCTGCGGATCGACGGCCAGCTGTGGACCGTCGTCGAGTTCCAGCACGTCAAGCCGGGCAAGGGCGGGGCATTCGTCCGCTCGAAGCTGAAGAATGTGCTGTCCGGGAAGGTCGTCGACCGCACGTTCAACGCCGGTGTCAAGGTGGAGTCGGCCAACGTCGACAAGCGGGACATGCAGTTCCTCTACAAGGACGGCACCGACTTCGTCTTCATGGACACGGACACGTTCGAGCAGATGCACGTCGCGGGGGAGACCGTGGGGGACGCCGCGAACTATCTCCTGGAGAACCAGACGGCGACCGTGGCGACGAACGACGGCGTGCCGCTGTACGTCGAGCTGCCGTCCTCGGTCGTCCTCACCATCACCTACACCGAGCCCGGCCTGCAGGGTGACCGCTCGACCGGCGGCACCAAGCCCGCGACGCTGGAGACCGGCCACGAGATCGCCGTGCCGCTGTTCGTCGAGTCCGGCACGAAGGTCAAGGTCGACACCCGGGACGGCAGCTACCTCGGCCGTGTGAGCGACTGAGACGCCGACGGCCCACCCTGTCCGAGCGTCACGCACCGAGACCGGAGGTCCGATGAGCGCCCGCACCAAGGCTCGCAAGCGCGCACTGGACGTCCTCTTCGAGGCCGAGCAGCGCCAGCGCGAGCCGCTGCGCGTCCTCACGGACCGCATCGCCGAGCCGGGCACCGAGGCGCCGCTGCCGCAGTATGCGGTGGAGATCGTCGAAGGCGTCGTCGCCCACGCCGAGCGCATCGACGAGCTGCTGGCCACGCACTCCCACGGCTGGACGGTGGACCGGATGCCCGCCGTGGACCGCAATGTGCTGCGCATCGGCACGTGGGAGATCCTCTTCAACGACGACGTGCCCGACGCCGTCGCGGTGGACGAGGCGGTCGAGCTCGCCCGGGCACTGTCGACCGACGAGTCGCCGGCGTTCGTCAACGGTCTGCTCGGCCGGTTCGTGGAGCTCAAGCCCACTCTTCTCGCCTGACGACGGGTTCGACGCGGCCCCCACTGTCGGGGCCGCGCCCCGGTGCGGCATACTCTGCCCGACGACGCACATCCTTTAAGTCCCGTCCTGCGAGGCGGGGAAGGAGGTCGGATGAGCTCCACCGAGGTGCTCGGCCCGGACGACATCGCCCGGGCACTGACCCGCATCGCCCACGAGATCCTCGAGCGCACCCACGGTGGCGGCGACCTCGTGCTCCTGGGCATCCCGACCCGCGGCCTGCCGCTGGCCCGGCGACTCGCCGGGCGCATCGCCCAGGCCGAGCCGGACCTCGACCCGGCACACCTGGTCGGCAGCCTCGACGTGACCATGTACCGGGACGACCTCGCCCACCAGCCGACCCGCACCATCGGCACCACCCAGGTGCCGCCGGGCGGCCTCGACAGCCGGACCGTCGTCCTCGTCGACGACGTGCTCTACTCCGGCCGGACCATCCGCGCCGCCCTCGACGCGATCAGCGACATCGGCCGGCCGCGCGCCGTGCAGCTGGCGACCCTCGTCGACCGTGGGCATCGCGAGCTGCCGATCCGCCCGGACTACGTGGGCAAGAACCTGCCCACCGGACCGGGCCAGCGCGTCCGCGTCCTGCTCGCCGAGACCGACGGGCGCGACGCGGTGCTCGTCGAGGACGCTGCGCGATGAGGCACCTGCTGTCCGCCGCCGACCTCGACCGCACCCAGGCCGTGCACATCCTCGACACCGCCGCCCAGATGGCGGCCACCCAGGCTCGCGCGATCAAGAAGCTCCCCACCTTGCGCGGGCGCACGGTCGTCAACCTGTTCTTCGAGGACTCCACGCGCACCCGGATCTCCTTCGAGACCGCCGCCAAACGGCTCTCCGCCGACGTCATCAACTTCTCCGCCCGCGGCTCCAGCGTCTCCAAGGGGGAGTCGCTGAAGGACACGGCGCAGACCCTTCAGGCGATGGGCGCCGATGCCGTGGTCGTCCGGCACCAGGCGTCGGGCGCGCCGCACCGGCTGGCCCAGTCCGGGTGGACGCACAGCGCCGTGATCAACGCCGGTGACGGCACCCACCAGCACCCCACCCAGGCGCTGCTGGACGCGTACACGCTGCGCCGGCACCTCGTGGCAGCCGGCGGATCCGGCGGGCACGCCCGCCAGGTCCGCGGCCACGCCGAGCCCGACGTGTCCGGGCAGGGCCTCGACGGCCTGCACGTGGCCATCGTGGGGGACGTGCTGCACAGCCGGGTCGCCCGCTCCGACGTCCAGCTGCTGCACACGCTGGGCGGCCGCGTGACCCTCGTCGCTCCGCCGACCCTGGTCCCCGTCGGGGTGGAGGCCTGGACGGCCGACGTCAGCTACGACCTCGACGAGGTCCTCGCCGACCGGGCCCCCGACGCGGTGATGATGCTGCGTGTCCAGCGCGAACGGATGTCCGGCGCGGGCGGCGGATTCTTCCCGAGCCCGCTGGAGTACACCCGGCTCTACGGCCTGGACGCCCGGCGGTTGGCGCTGCTGCCCGAGCACGCCATCGTGCTGCACCCGGGTCCGATGAACCGCGGCCTGGAGATCTCCGCCGACGCGGCCGACTCCCCGCGTGCGGTGGTCGTCGAGCAGGTGGCCAACGGGGTCGCCGTCCGGATGGCGGTGCTCTACCTCCTGCTGGCGGGCGAGCAGACGAGGATGGACGCGTGAGGGACCACCTGCTGCGCGCCGTCGCCCCGCTCGGCGGACGGGCGGCCGACGTCCTGCTCTCCGACGGCCGGATCGCCGCCGTGGGCCCTGGCGCCGCGCAGGCCGCCGCGTCGGACGCGCTCGTCGTCGACGGCACCGGCTGCGTGCTGCTGCCCGGTCTCGTGGATCTGCACACCCACCTGCGCGAGCCCGGCCGCGAGGACTGCGAGACCGTCGCCTCCGGGACCCGGGCCGCCGCGCTGGGCGGGTTCACCGCTGTGCACGCCATGGCGAACACCACCCCGGCGCAGGACACCGCCGGGGTGGTCGAGCAGGTCTGGCGGCTGGGTCGGGCCGCGGGCTGGGTGGACGTGCACCCGGTCGGCGCGGTGAGCGTCGGGCTCGCCGGGGAACAGCTCGCCGAGCTCGGCGCCATGGCCGGCTCCGCCGCACGCGTACGGATCTTCTCCGACGACGGCCGGTGCGTCGCGGACCCGGTGCTCATGCGACGCGCCCTGGAGTACGTCAAGGCCTTCGACGGCGTGGTGGCCCAGCACGCCCAGGAGCCACGGCTCACCGCTGGTGCCCAGATGCACGAGGGCGTGGTCTCCGCCGAGCTGGGGCTGGCCGGCTGGCCGGCGGTCGCCGAGGAGGCCGTCATCGCCCGTGACGTCCTGCTGGCCGGCCACGTGGGCTCCCACCTGCACGTCCTGCACGTGTCCACGGCCGGGTCCGTGGAGATCGTCCGGTGGGCGAAGGCCCGCGGGATCTCGGTGACGGCCGAGGCCACCCCCCACCACCTGCTGCTCACCGACGAGCTGGCCCGCGGCTACGACCCGCTGTACAAGGTGAACCCGCCGCTGCGCACCAGCGCCGACGTCGAGGCGCTGCGCGACGGCCTGGCCGACGGCACGATCGACACGGTGGGCACCGACCACGCTCCCCACTCGCGCGAGGAGAAGGACTGCGAGTGGGCCGCGGCGGCGTTCGGGATGACCGGGCTGGAGACGGCGCTCTCGGTGGTCCAGCTGGCCATGGTGGACACCGGCCGGATGACCTGGGCGGACGTCGCCAGGGTGCTGTCGGTCGCCCCGGCGCGGATCGGTCGGCTGACCGACCAGGGCCGGCCGCTGGCCGTGGGGGAGCCGGCCACCGTCGTCCTCGTCGATCCGCGCGCGCGCCGGATCGTCGTCCCCGAGGAGCAGGCCACCGCCAGCGCCAACACCCCGTACGCCGGCATGGAGCTGCCGGGGCGGGTGGTCGCCACGTTCCTGCGCGGTCGGCCGACGGTGCTCGACGGCGTCCCGCAGGACGACCCGAGCGCCCCGGGCTGCGCGCTCGGCCGGGCCGTGGTGGCCTGATGCCGGTCCCGGTCGCCGTCACCCTGCTCGTCCTGGTCGTGCTCGCCTGCTGTGCCGCCATGGCGCACGGCTGGGCCGCGCGGACCCGGCGGACCGCACTGCAGGTGCCCCCGCCGCCGCCCCCGCCCGGCCCGGCCGCCCGGGGCGCGGCCCGCAGCGCGGTGTTCGAGGCGACCTACGTCTCCTCGACCCGCGCGGGCGACTGGCTGGACCGCGTGACCGCCCACGGTCTCGGCGTGCGCACCTCGGCACGGCTTCAGGTGTTCGACGCCGGGGTGCTCATCGAACGGACCGGGGCTCCGGACGTCTGGGTGCCGGCCGGCGCCCTGCGCTCGGTGAGCCGCTCACCCGGCCAGGCGGGCAAGGTCGTCGGCGGGGACGGCCTCGTGGTGCTCGGCTGGACCACCGGGGACGAGCGGGGGCTGGACACCGCCCTGCGGCTGCGGCACCGCCGGGACGCGGAGACGACGCTCGCGCAGGCGACCGCCCTCATCGCCCGGACGCACGAGCACACCACCGAGGAGGCACGATGACCGCCACCGAGACGACCGCCTGGTTCACGGGGTCCCGCCGGGCCGGTGCCGCCGCGTCTGTCGGCACGACGCCGGCCGACGGTCCGTCCCCGCTCGGCGCTCCGGCCGGGGAGGCCGTGCTGATCTGCGAGGACGGCCGCACCTTCCACGGCGAGGCGTACGGGGCCCGCGGTGCGACCACCGGGGAGATCGTCTTCGCCACCGGAATGGCCGGCTACCAGGAGACGCTCACCGACCCGAGCTACCACCGCCAGATCGTCGCCATGACCGCCCCGCACATCGGCAACACCGGGATGAACGACGAGGATGCGGAGTCCGGTCGGATCTGGGTGGCCGGCTACGTGGTCCGCGACCCGTCCCGGATCGCGTCCAGCTGGCGGGCCCGGCGGACCCTTGACGAGGAGCTCGCCGGCCAGGGCGTCGTCGGCATCGCCGGGATCGACACCCGCGCGCTCACCCGCCACCTGCGGGAGCGGGGCGTCATGCGGGCCGGCATCTTCTCCGGGGCGGCCCTGGTCGGCCCCGACGGCACGCCCGTCGACGAGCAGGCGCTCCTCGCCCGGGTCCTCGCCAACCCGCCCATGACCGGGGCGGACCTGGCCGACGAGGTGTCCACCGCTGACGCCTACGTCGTCGAGCCCGTCGACCCGGACGGCCGGCCTCTCGCGCGCCCGACGGCGGTGGTCGCCGCGATCGACCTGGGCATCAAGGCCGCCACCCCGGGCCGGATGGCCCGGCGCGGGATCCGGGTGCACGTCCTGCCGTCCACGGCCACGATCGACGACGTGCTCGCCGTGCACCCGGACGGGGTGTTCTTCTCCAACGCCCCGGGCGACCCGGCCGCCGCCACCCACCAGATCGACCTGCTGCGCGCCGTGCTGGACCGGCGCATCCCGTTCTTCGGCATCTGCTACGGCAACCAGCTGCTCGGACGCGCGCTGGGGTTCGGCACGTACAAGCTGCGCTACGGCCACCGGGGCGTCAACCAGCCCGTGCTGGACCGGACCACCGGCCGGGTGGAGATCACCGCGCACAACCACGGTTTCGCGGTGGACGTCCCGCTCGAGGGTGCCACGACCGCCCCCTGGGACGGCGGGCGGTACGGCCGCGTGGAGGTCTCCCACGTCGACCTCAACGACGACGTCGTGGAGGGGCTGCGGGCGTTGGACCTGCCGGCGTTCTCCGTCCAGTACCACCCGGAGGCCGCCGCCGGCCCGCACGACGCCGACCACCTGTTCGACCGATTCCTCGACCTCATGCGCGACGCGCCGCACGGCGCCGCCGCCCGGAAGGGTGCCGACGCCTGATGCCTCGCCGGACCGATCTGACCAGCGTCCTCGTCATCGGCTCCGGGCCGATCGTCATCGGCCAGGCGGCCGAGTTCGACTATTCCGGCACCCAGGCGTGCCGGGTGCTGCGCGCCGAGGGCCTGCGGGTCATCCTGGTGAACTCCAACCCGGCGACGATCATGACGGACCCGGACCTCGCCGACGCCACCTACGTCGAGCCCATCACCACCGAGGTCCTCACCTCGATCATCGCCGCCGAGCGACCGGACGCGATCCTGGCGACCCTCGGCGGGCAGACCGCGCTGAACGCCGCCATCGGCCTGGCCGAGGCCGGCGTGCTGGCCGAGTACGGCGTCGAGCTCATCGGAGCGAGCATCGAGGCGATCCGCAAGGGCGAGGACCGCCAGCAGTTCAAGGAGGTCGTGCGCCGGTGCGGCGCCGAGGTGGCCCGCTCCCGCACCGTGCACACCGTGGCGGACGCGGTCACCGCCGCCGAGGACCTGGGCTACCCGCTGGTGGTCCGGCCGTCCTTCACGATGGGCGGCCTGGGCTCGGGCATCGCCTACGACGAGACCGAGCTGCGCCGCATCGTCGAGCAGGGCCTGCACTACTCGATCACCACCGAGGTGCTCCTGGAGGAGTCGATCCTCGGCTGGAAGGAGTTCGAGCTGGAGCTCATGCGGGACCGCAACGACAACGTGGTCGTGGTGTGCTCCATCGAGAACGTCGACCCGGTCGGGGTGCACACCGGCGACTCGATCACCGTCGCCCCGGCGCTGACCCTCACCGACCGCGAGTACCAGCGCCTGCGCGACATCGCCATCGCGGTGATCCGGGAGGTCGGGGTGGACACCGGCGGGTGCAACATCCAGTTCGCCGTGCACCCCGGCACCGGCCGGGTCGTCGTCATCGAGATGAACCCGCGGGTGTCACGGTCCTCGGCCCTGGCGTCGAAGGCCACCGGGTTCCCGATCGCCAAGATCGCCGCACGGCTGGCCATCGGCTACACCCTGGACGAGATCCCCAACGACATCACCGGCTCCACCCCGGCGTCGTTCGAGCCGACCCTGGACTACGTCGTGGTCAAGGTGCCCCGGTTCGCGTTCGAGAAGTTCCCCGCGGCCGACCCGACGCTCACCACGACGATGAAATCGGTCGGGGAGGCGATGGCGATCGGCCGCAACTTCACCGAGGCCCTCGGCAAGGCGCTGCGCTCGACGGACACCCGGGGGTCGGCGTTCCGCTGGGACGGCGAGCCGGCGACGGGTCCGGCGCTCGACGCCCTCGTCGACTCCCTCGCCCGGCCCACCGAGCACCGGCTCGTCGACGTCCAGCAGGCGCTGCGGGCCGGCGTGCCGATCACCACGGTGTACCAGCGCACCGGCATCGACCCCTGGTTCCTCGACCAGATCGCCCTGGTCAACGAGGTCGCCTCGGCCACCGCCGCAGCTGCGGCCCTCACCGCGCCGGTGCTGCGCCGCGCCAAGCGGCACGGGCTGTCCGACGTCCAGGTCGCCGCACTGCGGGGCACCACGCCGGCCGACGTGCGCGCCACCCGCGTCGCCCTGGGCGTGCGCCCGGTCTACAAGACCGTGGACACCTGCGCCGCGGAGTTCGCCGCCCGCACGCCGTACCACTACTCGTCCTACGACGAGGAGACGGAGGTCGCGCCGCGCACCCGCCCCGCGGTGCTCATCCTCGGCTCCGGGCCGAACCGCATCGGCCAGGGCATCGAGTTCGACTACTCGTGCGTGCACGCCGCGCTGGCCCTGCGGGACCGGTACGAGACCGTGATGGTCAACTGCAACCCGGAGACCGTCTCCACCGACTACGACACCTCCGACCGCCTGTACGTCGAGCCGCTGACCCTGGAGGACGTGCTCGAGGTCTACGCCGCCGAGGCCGCCGCGGGGCCGGTCGCCGGGGTCATCGTGCAGCTCGGCGGCCAGACGCCATTGGCGCTGGCGCAGGGCCTGGCCGACGCGGGCGTGCCGATCCTGGGCACTCCGCCGCAGGCCATCGACGCCGCCGAGGACCGCGGCGCGTTCGGCCGGGTGCTCGCCGAGGCGGGGCTGCCCGCCCCTGCCTACGGCACCGCGACCACCCCTCAGGAGGCCCGCGCCGTCGCCCGGCGGATCGGCTTCCCGGTGCTCGTGCGACCGTCCTACGTGCTCGGCGGGCGCGGCATGGAGATCGTCTACGACGTCGGCCAGCTCGACGAGTACGTGGGCCGCGCCCTCGCCGACGCCGCCGGCTCCCGCGCCGGTGCCATGCCGCCGCTGCTCATCGACCGGTTCCTCGACGACGCCGTGGAGATCGACGTCGACGCGCTCTACGACGGCCACGAGCTGTTCCTCGGCGGCGTCATGGAGCACATCGAGGAGGCGGGCATCCACTCGGGGGACTCGGCGTGCGTGCTGCCCCCCGTGGCGTTGTCCATGACCGAGCTGGCACGCATCCGCCGGTCCACGGCGGCGATCGCCGCCGGTGTCGGGGTGCGCGGCCTCATCAACATCCAGTTCGCGCTGGTCTCCGACGTGCTCTACGTGCTGGAGGCCAACCCCCGCGCGTCGCGCACCGTCCCGTTCGTCGCCAAGGCCACCGGCGTACCGCTCGCCCGGGCCGCGGCCCTGGTGATGACCGGGACGTCCATCGCGCAGCTGCGCGCCGCCGGGGTGCTGCCCGACGAGGACGCGAGCGTGCTCGACCTGGCGGCGCCCATCGCGGTCAAGGAGGCGGTGCTGCCGTTCAAGCGGTTCCGCACCGCGGAGGGCCTGGTCGTGGACACCGTCCTCGGCCCGGAGATGCGGTCCACCGGCGAGGTGATGGGCTTCGACGTCGACTTCCCCACGGCGTTCGCCAAGTCCCAGACCGCCGCCTTCGGCGGGCTGCCGCTGGCCGGGTCGGTGTTCGTCTCCGTCGCGGACCGGGACAAGCGCTCGATCGTGCTGCCGGCCCGGCGGCTGGAGCAGCTGGGCTTCCGGATCCTCGCCACCGAGGGCACCGCGATCGTGCTGCGCCGGTCCGGCGTGGCGTCCACCGTGGTCCGCAAGCACTCGGCGGGCCGCGGCCCGCACGACGAGCCGACCGTCGTCGACCTCATCACCGCCGGCGAGATCGACATGGTGGTCAACACCCCCTCCGGGCAGGGCGCCCGGGCCGACGGGTACGAGATCCGCACCGCCACCACGGCGGCGGACCGGCCGATCATCACCACCGTGCAGGAGCTGTCCGCCGCCGTGCAGGCCATCGAGGCGACCCTGGCCGGGCCGATGCGGGTCCGCAGCCTGCAGGACCACCTCGCAGCCGGTCTGGCCCGACGGGCCGCCCGGGCAGCCGCGCGGCAGGCCGGCACCCCGGCCGGGGGAGCCGTCGCATGACCGGGTTCGGCGACCGGCTCGCCGCGGCCATGTCCGTCCACGGGCCGCTGTGCGTCGGCATCGACCCGCACCCGCAGCTGCTCGCCGCCTGGGGCCTGTCCGACGACGCGGACGGGCTGCGCCGGTTCGCCCACACGGTGCTCGACGCCGTCACCGGTGCCGTGGCGGCGGTGAAGCCCCAGACCGCCTTCTTCGAGCGGCACGGCGCGGCCGGCATGGCGGTCCTCGAGGAGGTGGTCGCCCGCGGCCGCGCCGACGGCACGCTGGTCATCGTCGACGCCAAGCGCGGGGACATCGGCTCCACCATGACCGCCTACGCCGACGCCTACCTGCGCGACGGCTCGCCGCTGGCCGGCGACGCTCTCACCGTCTCCCCGTACCTGGGGTTCGGCGCGCTCGCCCCGGCGATCGACGCCGCGGCCACCGCCGGCCGGGGCCTGTTCGTCCTCGCCCTGACCTCCAACCCCGAGGGGGCCGAGGTCCAGCACGCGGTGGACGCCCGGGGCCGGGCGGTGGCGGCGGTGGTCGCCGACCGGGCCGGCGCGCTCAACCGGGCCGAGCTGGCGCGGACCGGGGGCGTGCTGGGTTGCGTCGGGCTCGTCGTCGGTGCGACCACCGGGCCCGCCGCCCGGCGGCTGGGGCTGCACCTCGCCGACGTGCACGGACCGCTCCTGGCGCCGGGCGTCGGGGCCCAGGGGGCCGGTCGCGGCGAGCTCGCCGACGTCTTCGGCGACGCCCGCGGTGCCGTCCTCGCGTCCTCCTCCCGCGGCGTCCTGGCGGCCGGCCCGGACCGCGCGGCGCTGCGCACCGCCGCCCTGCGGGCGGCCGGGGCTGCCGACGCCGCCCTGCGATGACGCGTGGCGGCGTTGCCGTCTGCCCACGTGATCGCTAGTTTCGGTGCCACGACCTTGCCCATCCCGAGAAGGTGACTCGTGTGGCTCTCCCACCGCTGACCCCCGAGCAGCGCACCGCGGCTCTGCAGAAGGCTGCCGCCGCACGCCAGGCCCGAGCCGAGGTGAAGAATCGGCTGAAGTACTCCCAGGGCAGCCTGTCGGAGGTGATCGAGCAGGGCCGCCACGATGACACCATCGGCAAGCTCAAGGTGGTGGCGCTGCTGGAGTCGATGCCCGGCATCGGCAAGGTCAAGGCCCGCTCGATCATGTCCGAGATCGGCATCTCGCCCACGCGCCGCATCCGTGGCCTGGGACCGCACCAGGTCGCGGCGCTCGTCGAACGCTTCGGGTGAGCGGGACACCGCCGGCCCGCCTCACCGTCCTCGCCGGTCCCACCGCGGTCGGGAAGGGCACCGTGTCCGCCGAGATCCGGGCCCGCTACCCGCAGGTGTGGCTGTCCGTGTCCGCGACGACCCGACCGCCCCGCCCGGGGGAGGTCGACGGTGTGCACTACCACTTCGTGTCTCCCGAGACGTTCGACGCGATGATCGAGCGCGGCGAGCTGTTGGAGTGGGCGACGGTGCACGGCCGCCACCGGTACGGCACGCCTCGCCGCCCGGTGGAGGACCAGCTGGCCTCCGGGCGGCCCGCCCTGCTGGAGATCGACCTGCAGGGTGCGCGCCAGGTCCGGGCCGCCATGCCGGACGCACGGTTCGTGTTCCTCGCACCGCCGTCGTGGGACGAGCTCGTGCGCCGGTTGGTCGGCCGCGGCACCGAGGACGCCGCCGAGCGGGACCGCCGGCTGGCGACCGCCCGCGTGGAGATGGCCGCCGCCAGCGAGTTCGACCACGTCATCGTCAACGACGACGTCCGGCGGGCCACGGACGAGCTGGTCGCCTGGCTGGGGCTGGACTGCTGACCGGCCGGTAGACTGGCCCACAGCCCACCCACCCCCGAGCCCCGGGAGCACCCCGTGTCAGGAACCGTCGCCGAGCCCACCGGCATCACCGACCCGCCCATCGACCGTCTGCTGGAGCGCGCCGACTCCAAGTACGCCCTGGTCACCTATGCGGCCAAGCGGGCCCGGCAGATCAACGCGTACTACTCCCAGCTCGACGAGGGGCTGCTGGAGAACGTCGGCCCGCTCGTGGAGACCCGCCCCCAGGAGAAGCCGCTGTCGATCGCCCTGCGGGAGATCGACGCCGGGCTGCTGACCATCACCCCGACGGACGCCCCCACCGAGCCCTGACAGACCGTGCGCATCGTCCTCGGGGTCGCCGGTGGGATCGCGGCCTACAAGGCCGTGGCGGTCCTGCGGCTGCTCACCGAGGCCGGCCACGACGTGCAGGTGGTCCCGACGCGCGCCGCACTGCGCTTCGTCGGCACGCCGACCTGGGAGGCACTGTCCGGGCACCCGGTGACCGCCGAGGTCTTCGACGGCATCGAGGACGTCCCGCACGTCCGCCTGGGGCGCACCGCCGACCTCGTGGTCGTCGCCCCGGCGACCGCCGACCTGCTGGCCCGGCTCGCCGCCGGCCTGACGGACGACCTGCTCACCGCCACCCTGCTCACCGCGCGCTGCCCGGTGCTCCTCGCGCCGGCCATGCACACGCAGATGTGGACGCACCCGGCGACCGTCGCCAACGTGGCGACGCTGCGCGCCCGGGGGCTGCACGTGCTCACCCCCGACGACGGCCGGCTCACCGGACCGGACTCGGGAGCCGGCCGGCTGCCCGAGCCGGCAGCGATCGTGGCCGCCGCGCTCGACCTGGTCATCGCGCCACCCGGTGGACCGTCCCGGGACCTTGCCGGCCGACGGGTCCTCATCTCCGCCGGCGGCACCCGGGAGCCCGTCGATCCGGTGCGGTTCCTCGGTAACCGCTCCTCCGGTCGGCAGGGCGTGGCGCTGGCGACGACGGCGCTGGATCGCGGGGCCGACGTCGTGCTCGTCGGGGCGAACCTCGCCGTCCCGGTGCCGGACGGCGTGCGGGTCCGGCTCGTGGACACCACCGCCCAGCTGCGCGCCGCGATGCTCGACGAGGCGGACGGTGCCGACGTCGTCGTCATGGCCGCCGCCGTGGCGGACTTCCGGCCCGCGGCGCCGGCCGAGGTCAAGGTCAAGAAGCGACCGGGGGGGCCCGCACCGGTCATCGAGCTCGTGGAGAACCCGGACGTGCTCGCCGAGCTCGCCCACCAGCGCCGCCGCCCGGGCCAGGTCGTCGTGGGCTTCGCCGCCGAGACCGGTGACGCCGACGGCGACGTGCTCAGCCACGGCCGTGCCAAGGCGGCGCGCAAGGGCGCCGACCTCCTCGTCGTCAACGACGTCGCCGCAGGCCGCGCCTTCGGCACCACGGACAACACCGTGACGCTGCTCGACGCCGCCGGGCAGGTCGTCGCCACGGCGTCCGGACCCAAGGAGCGGGTCGCGGACGCGGTGTGGGACGCGGTGGTCGCCCGGTTGACGCCGCGCACCGGCGTCTGACGCCGCGGTTACCCTGGGCGCCATGATCGAGTCATCCGTCGGCGACCTGCGCCTGTTCACCTCCGAGTCGGTCACCGAGGGCCACCCGGACAAGGTCTGCGACCAGATCTCCGACGCCATCCTCGACGCGATGCTCGAGCAGGACCCCACCGCCCGTGTGGCGGTCGAGACGATGGTGACCACCGGGCTGGTGCACGTCGCCGGGGAGGTCACCACCACGGCGTACGTGGAGATCCCACAGGTCGTCCGCGAGGTCGTGCGAGCGATCGGCTACACGTCCTCGAGCATCGGCTTCGACGGCGACTCCTGCGGTGTGTCGGTGTCCATCGGCCAGCAGTCGCCGGACATCGCCCAGGGTGTCGACAAGGCCCTGGAGGTCCGCGACGACACCGCGGACCTGGATCCGTTCGACCTGCAGGGTGCCGGCGACCAGGGCCTGATGTTCGGCTACGCCTGCGACGACACCCCGAGCCTGATGCCGCTGCCGGTGTGGCTCGCACACCGGCTGGCCGAGCGACTGGCCCAGGTGCGCCGGGACGGCACGGTGCCCGGCCTGCGCCCCGACGGCAAGACGCAGGTGACCATCGGCTACGACGACGACGACCGGGCCGTCCGCCTGGACACGGTCGTGCTGTCCACCCAGCACGACCCGGACGTCCAGCTGGAGACGACGCTCGCCCCGGCGATCGCCCGGCACGTGGTCGCCCCCGTGCTGGCCGCCGCGAACATCGACCTCGACCTGTCGGACTACCGGCTGCTCGTCAATCCCACCGGCACGTTCGTCGTCGGCGGCCCGCAGGGGGACGCCGGTCTGACCGGCCGCAAGATCATCGTCGACACGTACGGCGGGATGGCCCGGCACGGCGGGGGTGCGTTCTCCGGCAAGGACCCCTCCAAGGTGGACCGGTCGGCCGCCTACGCCATGCGCTGGGTCGCCAAGAACGTGGTCGCCGCGGGGCTGGCCCGCCGGTGCGAGGTCCAGGTCGCCTACGCGATCGGCAAGGCGCACCCCGTCGGGCTGTACGTGGAGACGTTCGGCACGGGAACCGTCCCGGACCGGGTGCTCACCGCCGCCATCCGCGAGGTGTTCGACCTGCGCCCGGCGGCGATCATCCGCGACCTCGACCTGCTCCGCCCGATCTACCGTCGCACCGCCGCCTACGGGCACTTCGGCCGGGAGCTGCCCGAGTTCACCTGGGAGCGCACCGACCGGGTTGCCGACCTGCGCTCGGCGGTCGGCTGAGGGCGCGTGGCGGAGCTTCGCGCGGCGGGCCCACCGGCCGCCGAGCAGCCGGCTCTGGCCGGCCTGCCGCGGCCGCGGACCGCGCGTGTCCGCCGCCCGGCGCCCGCTCCCGTGCCGGCTGCCGACCGACCCGTGGCACGGGTCTGCCTCGACGTCACACCCGCGCACCTCGACCGTCCGTTCGAGTACCTCGTCACCGAGGACCTGGCCGCAGCGGCCCGGCCCGGCACCCGGGTCAAGGTCCGGCTGGCCGGCCGGGAGGTCGGCGGCTGGCTGCTGGCCCGGGCGGACCGGGCCGAGCATGACGGCCGGCTGCTCCCGGTGCGCCGGGTCGTCTCACCCGAGCCGGTGCTCACCGCCACGGTCGCCGGCCTGGCCCGGGACGTCGCCGATCGCTACGCCGGAACCCTGGCGGACGTGCTGCGGCTGGCGGTGCCACCCCGGCACGCCCGCGTCGAGGCGGAGACCATGGCCCGCCCGGAGGTCGGCGCCCGACCGGTCGCGCCCACGCCGGCCGGTACGGCGGCCTGGCAGGACCAGCACGGCGGCCTCGCGCTCCTGGCGCACCTGGCTGCCGGCGGCGCACCGCGGGCGGTGTGGACGGCCCTGCCCGGTCCGGTAGGGGTGCGCTGGCCGGACGCGGTCGCCCAGGCGGTGGCCGCCTGCCTACGCGGCGGCCGGCGCGCGCTGGTCGTCGTGCCCGACGCCCGGGACGTCGTCCAGGTGGAGGAGGCGCTGGACCGGGCCGGGGTGCCGCCCTGGCAGCCGGACACCGTCGGCGGGCGGGTGCGGCTCACCGCGGAGCAGGGCCCGGCGGGGCGCTACCGGGCCTTCCTCGCCGCGCTGCGCGGAGCCGCGGACGTCGTGGTCGGCACACGCGCCGCGAGCTTCGCCCCGGTGCTCGACCTCGGCCTGGCCGTCTGCTGGGACGACGGCGACGATCTGCACGCCGAACCGCGCGCCCCCTACCCGCACGTGCGGGAGGTTCTCGCCCTGCGCAGCGCGCGCGAGGGCGCCGGTCTGCTGATTGCCGCGCACTCGCGCAGCGTCGAGGCACAGCTGCTCGTCGACTCCGGCTGGGCCCGCCCGGTGCAGGCCGACCGCCGCACCGTGCGGGCCCGGACGCCGCGGGTGCGGGCCCTGACCAGCACCGAGCTGGCCCTGGAGGGTCCGGCCGCTGCTGCCCGGCTCCCCGGTGCCGCCTGGCGCACCCTGCGCGACCGGCTGCCCGCCGGCCCGGTCCTCGTCCAGGTCCCCCGTGCGGGATACCTGCCGGCCGTCGGCTGTGCCCGCTGCCGCACCCCGGCCCGGTGCGGGCAGTGTCACGGCCCGCTCGGGCTGGCCGCCGCGAACACCCTGCCGCGGTGCCGGTGGTGCGGCCGGCTCGCCGCCGACTGGCGGTGCGCGGCGTGCGGGTGGACGGGGCTGCGCTCCGTGCGGGTGGGCTCCGAGCGCACCGCCGAGGAGCTGGGCCGGGCGTTCCCCGGAGCGACGGTGCGCACCTCCGGCGCCCACGGTGGAGTCCTGGCGAGCGTGCCCGACGAGCCCGCGCTCATCGTCGCCACGCCGGGTGCCGAGCCCGTGACCTCGGCGGGCTACGCCGCGGCGGTGCTGCTCGACGCCGGCGTCGCATCGGCGGGGACGTCCTTGCGGACCGACGAGGAGGCGCTGCGCCGGTGGCTCGCCGCAGCGGCCCTGGTGCGTCCGGCGGAGCAGGGGGGTGTCGTCCTGCTCGTCGGGGACGGGGCGCCGGGCCCGACCCAGGCGCTGGTGCGCTGGGACCCGGCCGGGTTCGCCGACCGCGAGCTCGGCGCCCGTCGCGAGCTCGGGCTCCCGCCCGCGGTGCGGATGGTCGCCGTGCTGGGCACCCGGGATGCCGTCGCCGCTGTGGTCGGCCGGGCCGACCTGCCGACCGGCACCCAGGTCCTCGGCCCGGTACCGGTGGACGACGATCGGGCGGGCGCGCTCGAGCCCCAGGTGCGCACCCTGGTCCGTGCACCACTGCCGGCCGGCGCCGCGCTGGTCCGGACCCTTGCCGCCGCCCTGGCCGTGCGCAGCGCCCGGCGGGAGGGCGGCTCGGTCCGGGTGCAGGTGGACCCGCTGGACCTGCTGTGAGCCCGGCGGCCCGGCGCGCGACCGGGCGCGGTGCGCCCCTCCTAGGATCGAGGCATGCGCCTTCTCTTCGCCGGCACCCCCGTGGCGGCGCTGCCGTCGCTGGCGGCCGTCCTCGGCTCACGGCACCAGGTGGCCGCCGTGCTCACCCGGCCGGACGCCCCCGCCGGCCGTGGGCGTCACCCGGCGCCCAGCCCGGTCAAGGCCCGCGCCCTGGCCGCCGGCCTGGAGGTGCTCACCCCGGCGCGCCCCGGGGACCCCGGGCTCGTCGAGCGGCTCACCGCGCTCCACCTGGACGCAGCAGCCGTGGTCGCCTACGGGGCCCTGCTGCCCGCCTCGATCCTGGACCTGCCCCGCAACGGCTGGGTCAACCTGCACTTCTCCGTCCTGCCGGCGTGGCGCGGTGCGGCACCCGTGCAGCACGCCCTGATTGCGGGCGACGAGGTGACCGGTGCCACCACGTTCCGGATCACCGCGGGGATGGACACCGGCCCGGTGTACGGCACGCTGACCGAGGCGGTCCGGCCGCGCGACACCGCGGGCGACCTGCTGGACCGACTGGCCCACGCGGGCGCCGGCCTGCTGGTGCGCACCCTCGACGCGCTGGCCGACGGGGTCGCCGCCGCGGTGCCGCAGCCGGCGGAGGGCGTGAGCCTCGCCCCCCGGCTGACACCCGACGACGCGCGGGTCCGGTGGGACCACCCTGCGCTCGCGGTCGACCGGCGGGTGCGTGGGTGCACGCCCGAGCCGGGCGCGTGGACGACGCTGCCCGACGGCACCCGTCTCGGCCTGGGGCCGGTGCTCCCCGACCCGGCCGCGCCCGCCCTGCCCGCCGGGCAGCTGCGCGCCACCGCGCACGCCGTGCACGTAGGCACGGCCACCGTGCCCGTGCGGCTCGGCGAGGTCGTGCCGGCCGGTCGGCGGCCGATGCCGGCCGCCGACTGGGCCCGCGGGGCACGCCTGCGCGAGGGCACCGTCCTCGGCGGCGGGCGCACCGCGTGAGCCGCTCGGCTGCCGGCGCGCCGGACCGCGCCCGTCCGTCCGTGCCGGGCCGGCACCGGGGCACCGACCCGGCACGGCTGGCCGCCTACGACGTGCTGCGCGCGGTGCACACCAGCGAGTCCTACGCGAACCTCGTGCTGCCGGCGCTGCTGCACGAACGGCGCATCACCGGCCGGGACGCGGCGTTCGCCACCGAGCTGGCCTACGGCACGCTGCGCCTGCGCGGGCGCTACGACGTGGTCATCCAGCTCGCCGCAGGCCGGCCCACGCACCGTCTGGACGCCCCGCTGCTGGACGCCCTGCGGCTCGGGGTGCACCAGCTGCTGGGCATGCGCGTCCCGGCGCACGCCGCCGTCTCCGAGACGGTGGGCCTGGTCCGCGCACGGGTCGGCGCCGGACCGGCGCAGCTGACCAACGCCGTGCTGCGCACCGTCTCGCGCGAGGACCCCGCGGCCTGGCTGGACCGGGTGGCGTCGACCGCCGACCCCACCGGGACGGACCAGGTGGCCCGGCTGGCCGCCGTACACAGCCACCCGGCCTGGGTGGTGCGGGCGCTGCGGGAGGGGCTCGTCGCCGCCGGCCGCGACCCGGAGGAGCTCCCGGCGCTCCTGGCGGCGGACAACGCCCCGCCGCGGGTCACGCTCGTCGCGCGGCCCGGCCTGAGCACGCCCGAGGAGCTGTGCGCCGGACGGTCGGGGGCCGCGCCCGGCCGGTGGGCGTCCACCGCGGTGCTGACCGACCATGGTGACCCGCACGACCTGGCAGCCGTCCGGGAGGGTCGCGCCGGCGTCCAGGACGAGGGCAGCCAGCTCGTCGCCCTCGCCCTGGCCGCGGCCCCGCTGGACGGTCCGGACAGCCGGTGGTTGGACCTGTGTGCGGGCCCGGGCGGCAAGGCCGCGCTGCTCGGCGCCCTGGCAGCGGCGCGCGGCGCGCGCCTCGTCGCCAACGAGATCGCCCCGCACCGCGTGGAGCTGGTCCGCCATGCCCTGGCGGCCCTGCCGGCGGGCACGGTCGAGGAGATCCGTACCGGGGACGGTCGGACCGTCGGTCAGGACGAGCCGGGACGCTACGACCGTGTCCTGGTGGATGCCCCGTGCACCGGCCTGGGCGCGCTCCGGCGCCGTCCGGAGGCCCGGTGGCGGCGGACCCCGGCGGACCTGCCCGTCCTCACCGGGCTCCAGCGCGACCTGCTGCGCTCGGCGCTCGACGCCGTGCGGGTGGGTGGCGTGGTCGGCTATGCCACCTGCTCCCCGCACCTGGCCGAGACCGACCTGGTCGTCCGGGACGTCGTGCGGGCAGCGGCCCGGGCGGGCCGGTCGGTGGAGATGGTCGACGCCCGCGCCGTGCTGGCACAGCTCGCCCCGGGGATCCCACTCGCCGACCGTCCCCAGGTGCAGCTGTGGCCGCACGTGCATGGCACCGACGCCATGCACCTCACGCTGCTGCGGCGCACCGCCTGACCGCTAGCCTGACCCGGTGCGCGCGCTCATCAACCCGAGCATCCTGTCCGCCGACTTCGCCAACCTGCAGGCCGCACTGACGGCCATCGCCACGGCGGACTACGCCCACGTCGACGTCATGGACAACCACTTCGTCCCCAACCTGACCCTCGGGGCGCCCGTGGTGGCCCGGCTCGCCGAGGTCTCCCCGGTGCCGCTGGACGTCCACCTCATGATCGACGACCCGGACCGCTGGGCCCCGGCCTACGTCGAGGCGGGCGCCGCCTCGGTCACCTTTCACGCGGAGGCGGCGGCCGCGCCGGTGCGGCTCGCCCGCGACCTGCGCAGCGCGGGCGTCCGGGTCGGGGTCGCCGTCCGGCCGGCGACACCCGTCGAGCCGTTCCTGGAGCTGCTCGACGAGATCGACATGCTCCTCGTCATGACCGTCGAGCCCGGTTTCGGCGGTCAGTCGTTCATCGCCGGAACGCTGCGCAAGATCCGGCGTGCGCGCGCTGCCGTCCAGGCCGCCGGCACGGGGACCTGGATCCAGGTGGACGGGGGGATCAACCGCCAGACGGTCCCGCAGGTGACTGCCGCCGGTGCGAACGTGCTGGTCGCCGGGTCCGCCGTGTACGGGGCCGCGGACGTCGCAGCGCAGATCGAGGCGCTGCGCGCCCTGGCGGCACCGCAGCTCGACGAGCTGACCTGACCGGCCGAGCGACAGGCGTGCGAGCCGCACCGGGGGCGCACCCCGGGTCGCGGTGTGGCACGATAATGCAAGCATGACCACACGTGCTCCGGGGTCGGTGTAACTCCGAGCCGGCGGTGACAGTCCGCGAACCGCGAGGTCCTCCTCGCGGCCGACCTGGTGCGATCCCAGGACCGACGGTGAAAGCCCGGATGGGAGGACACGTGGCGGTGCGCGCCGTCGGCACGCACCGTGACCCGTCGGCGCCACGCGCCGACGGGACCTCGCCCCGGAGCCCGGTCCGGGAGGGGCGATGGACGGCGCACGGCGCGAGCAGGAGCACGCAGCGATGCTGCGCGCCGTCGAGCTGGCCCGACGGGGACCCGCCCACGGTCCGAACCCGCGGGTCGGCTGCGTCCTGCTCGCTCCCGACCTGGCGGTGCTCGCCGAGGGCTGGCACGCCGGCGCCGGGACCCCGCACGCGGAGGTCGCCGCGCTGACCGCCGCCCGCGCCGCCGGCCGCGACGTCCGGGGTGCCACGGCGGTGGTCACGCTCGAGCCCTGCACGCACACCGGTCGCACCGGACCGTGCGCCGACGCCCTGCTCGCCGCCGGGGTGGCCCGGGTCGTGGTCGGTGTGCGGGACCCGAACCCCGTGGCCGCGGGCGGCGCCGACCGGCTGCGCGCGGGTGGCGTGCAGGTCGTCGAGGGCGTGGCCGCCGACCAGGTGCGCGCCGTGCTCCACCCCTGGCTCGAGGCGGCGGCGCGCGGCCGCCCGTGGGTCACCCTCAAGCTGGCCACCTCCCTGGACGGCCGCGTCGCGGCGGCCGACGGCACCAGCCGGTGGATCACCTCACCGGCTGCGCGACGGCACGCGCACGCGATCCGGACGCAGGTCGACGCCGTCGTCGTGGGCACCGGGACGATGCTGGCCGACGACCCGGCCCTGACCGCCCGGACCCCGGACGGTCTGCTCGACGAGCACCAGCCCCGGCGCGTGGTGGTGGGCCACCGCGACGTGCCGGCCGGGGCGCGGCTGCGCGGTCCCGGCGGACCTCTCGTGCACCTGCGCACGCACGACCCGGTCGCCGTGCTCGACGCCCTGGCCACCGTGGAGGCCCGCCACCTGCTCGTCGAGGGCGGGCCCACCCTCGCGGCGGCCTTCCTGCGCGCGGGCCTGGTCGACGAGGTGCACGCCTACGTCGCGCCGGTCCTGCTGGGGTCGGGGCTGCCCGCCCTGGCCGAGCTGGGCGTGGGCACCATCGCCGACGCCGTCCGGTTGCGTCCGCTCCGGACGGAGCGCATCGGGCCGGACCTGCTCGTCGTGGCCGCCGTCGGCCCGCCCGGCCGGCCTGCACCGCCCGAGCCGTCCCACCCGTCCCGTCCCACCCAGGAGCTGTGATGTTCACCGGCATCATCGAGGAGATCGGCACCGTCGTCGCCGTGGCGCGCCCGTCCGCCGCGGACGCCCGGCTGCGGGTACGCGGGCCACGGGTGGCGGCCGGCAGCGCGCCAGGCGCGTCGATCGCCGTGTCCGGGGTGTGCCTGACCGTCACCGCGGTGGCGGACGGCGTCTTCGACGTCGACGTCATGCCGCAGACGCTGGCCCGCACGACGCTCGGGGACCTGGCGCCGGGCGACGCCGTGAACCTGGAGCGCGCCCTGCGGCTGGACGGTCGGCTCGACGGCCACGTCGTGCAGGGGCACGTCGACGGCGTGGGCCCTGTGCTGGCACGCCGGCCCGGGGCCCGGTGGGAGGACCTGCAGATCGGTCTGCCGGCCCCGCTGGCCGGGTACGTCGCGGAGCAGGGGTCCGTGGCGGTCGCCGGTGTCTCCCTGACGGTGACCTCGGTGGGGCCGGACCGGTTCGGGGTGTCCCTCATCCCCACCACGCTGGCGGCCACCACGCTGGGCACGCTGGCCGTCGGGGACCGGGTGGACCTCGAGGTGGACGTGCTGGCCAAGTACGTCGCCCGGCTGCTGGCCACCGGGACGGTGGCCCCATGACCGGCCGGGTGGTGCTCGCCACCGTCGAGGAGGCCCTCGCCGAGCTGCGAGCCGGCCGCCCGGTCCTCGTCGCGGACTCCCCGGATCGGGAGAACGAGGCGGACGTGGTGCTCGCCGCCCAGTCGGCGACGCCGGAGTGGGTGGCGTGGACGATCCGGCACTCCTCGGGCTACCTGTGCGCGCCGATGCCGACCGCCCGGGCCGACGCGCTCGAGCTGCCGCTGATGGTGCCGCTCAGCCAGGACCCGCGGCGCACCGCGTACACGGTGACCGTGGACGCCGCACACGGGGTGACCACCGGCATCTCGGCCGCCGACCGCGCCCGGACCCTCCAGGTCCTGGCCGACCCGGCCGCCCACCCTGACAGCCTGATCCGGCCCGGCCACGTGCTGCCGCTGCGCGCGGCACCCGGGGGAGTCCTGCACCGGGCGGGGCACACCGAGGCGGCGGTCGACCTGTGCCGCCTCGCCGGCCTGGAGCCGGTCGGTGCGATCGCCGAGCTCATCAACGACGACGGCACGATGATGCGGCTGCCCGACGTGTCCCGCCTCGCCCGGGCCGAGGGTCTGCTGGTGGCGACCATCGCCGACCTCATCGCCTGGCGGATCGCCCACGGGGACCTCGTCGAGGCCGGCACCGCCCCCGGGGTGGCCGGCGACGGCTCGGCCCGCCCCCGGGTCCAGCCCACCAGCAGCGCGGTGCTGCCGACCGCGCACGGTGACTTCCGCGTGCACGGCTATCGCGACCTGCGCACCGGCGCGGAGCACGTGGCGCTCGTCGCCGCCCGGGGGATGGGAGACCATCCGCTGGTCCGGGTGCACTCCGAGTGCCTCACCGGTGACGCGTTCGGCTCGGCACGGTGCGACTGCGGCGCGCAGCTGCACACCGCGATGGAGCTCGTCGACCGGACCGGGGGAGCCGTCGTCTACCTCCGCGGTCACGAGGGCCGGGGCATCGGCCTGCTCGCCAAGATCGCCGCCTACGCCCTCCAGGACGCCGGGCGG
Organism: uncultured Actinomycetota bacterium; assembly: GCA_963703555.1. Lineage (GTDB taxonomy): Bacteria > Actinomycetota > Actinomycetes > Actinomycetales > Cellulomonadaceae > CAVPEV01. Next base: position 30,125 of record CAVPEV010000017.1, read on the forward strand.
GACACCGTCGAGGCCAACCTCGACCTCGGCTGGCCGGCGGACCGGCGCGAGTACGGCGCGGCTGCGGCGATCCTCGCCGACCTCGGTGCGCGGCAGGTCACGCTGCTCACCAACAACCCCGCCAAGGTCGCCGGGCTGCGGGCGCACGGCCTCGACATCGCCGGGGTCCAGGGCCTCGAGGTCGGCCGCACGCCGCAGAACGCGGCCTACCTGCGCACCAAGGCAACCGCGATGGGTCACCTGTTGCACCCCACCACCGAGGAGAACCGATGAGCGCAGCTGGAGCCCCCGACCTCGAGGTCGACGGCACGGGCCTGCGGGTCGCGGTCGTCGCCGCCCGTTGGCACGCCACCGTGATGGACGGCCTGCTGGCCGGCGCCCGACGCGCGCTGGCCGACGCCCACGTCACCGACGTGGTCGAGGTGCGGGTCCCCGGGTCGTTCGAGCTGCCGGTGGCCGCGCGGCACGCGGCGGACGCGGGGGTCGACGCCGTGGTCGCTCTCGGGGTGGTGATCCGCGGCGGTACCCCGCACTTCGACTACGTCTGCCAGGCTGCCACCACCGGCCTGACCGAGGTGTCCGTGCGCACTGGCGTGCCGGTCGGCTTCGGCGTCTTGACCTGCGACGACGAGGTGCAGGCCGTGGACCGGGCCGGCCTGCCGGGTTCCCACGAGGACAAGGGCGCCGAGGCTGCGACGGCGGCCGTCGCGACGGCCGTCGCCCTGGCGGCGTCTAGGCTGCGGGCGTGAAGACGTTCGACTCCCTGTTCGCCGAGCTCGCCGAGAAGGCCCGGACCCGGCCGGCCGGCTCGGGGACGGTGACCGAGCTCGACGCCGGCGTGCACGCGATCGGCAAGAAGGTCGTCGAGGAGGCGTCCGAGGTGTGGATGGCCGCCGAGCACGAGGGCACGCTGCGGACCGCCGAGGAGATCTCCCAGCTGCTGTACCACGTCCAGGTGCTCATGATCGACCGCGGGCTCACCCTCGACGACGTGTACGCCCACCTGTGACACCGCCGACCACCACCGAGGACCCCGTGCTGAGGATCGCCATCCCCAACAAGGGCTCGCTGTCCGAGCCCGCCGCCGAGCTGCTGCGCGAGGCCGGCTACCGCGAACGCCGCGACGCCCGCGAGCTCGTGCTCGCCGACCCGGACAACGACGTGGAGATGTTCTTCCTGCGCCCCCGGGACATCGCCGTGTACGTCGGCGAGGGCACCGTGGACGTCGGGATCACCGGTCGCGACCTGCTGGCGGACTCCGGGTCCTCGGCCGTGGAGCACCTCCCGCTCGGGTTCGCCCGCTCGACGTTCCGGTTCGCGGCCCCCGCCGGCAGCCTGCACGACGTCCGTGACGTCACCGGGCTGCGGGTCGCTACCTCCTACCCACTGCTCGTCGCGGCGCACCTGGCGGACCTGGGCGTGCGCCCGGCCGCGGTCGTCCGGCTCGACGGCGCGGTGGAGAGCGCCGTCCGACTGGGGGTCGCCGACGTCATCGCCGACGTCGTCGAGACCGGCACGACCGTGCGTGCGGCGGGCCTGGAGGTGTTCGGCGACCCGATCCTGACGTCCGAGGCCGTGCTCGTGCGCCGGGCGGGTGCCGCGGAGCCGGGCGGCCTGGACGTGCTCACCCGCCGCGTGCAGGGCGTGCTCACGGCCCGGCGCTACGTGCTGATCGACTACGACGTCCCGCTCCACCTGGTCGACCGGGCGATCGCCATCACCCCAGGCCTGGAGTCGCCCACCGTGTCGCCGCTGCACAACCAGGACTGGGCCGCCGTGCGCGCCATGGTGCCCCGCCGGGACACCAACCGGGTGATGGACGCCCTGTACGACGTCGGTGCTCGCGCCATCCTCGTCACGTCCATCCACGCCTGCCGGTTGTGAGCACCGCGTGACCGGCCCGGCCATGTCGCCGGGTGCCGACCCGGTGAGGCTGTACGCACCGTTCCGCCCCCGGCTGGCCAGGGTCGTCACCCTCGTGCTGGCCGGTCTGGTCGCCGTCCTGACGGTGGCACTGGCCGTGCTCGTACCGGCCACGGGCCCGGCGGGCTTCCGGCTGCCCGACCGCGTGGGCGTGCTGGCCACCGGGGCACTGGTCGTGGCGATGCTGTGGCGGCAGGCCACGGTCCGGGCGGTGCCCGACCCCGACGGCCTGACCGTGCGCAACCTGCTCCGCACCCAGCGGCTCGCCTGGGGCCAGGTGGTGTCCGTCCGGTTCGGTCGGGACAGCTCGTGGGTGCAGCTCGACCTCGACGACGGGGCCACCCTGGCCGTGATGGGCATCCAGCATGCCGACGGGGCGCGCGCACAGGTGCAGGCGCGCCGGCTGGCGACCCTCGTCGCGCGGCACACCCGCACCGGACGGGCCGACTGAGCGGCCGGGTCAGCCGCCGACCGGGCCGGCCGCCAGCTCGCCGGCGTGCACACCCGCCGCGGCAGCGGCCAGGAACGCGGCCGGGTCCGCGTCGAGCCCCCGGCCCATGGTGGACAGCCCCACGGGCACGTCGGCCAGCCGGTCCAGCAGCCGCGCGCCGGCCTCGACCTCCACCAGACGGTGCCTCCCGCTCGGCGCACCGAGCACCGCCACCTGCTCGCGCACGAGCGCCCCCAGCCGCGCCAGGTCCGCGACGCCGGGGTCGAACCGGGGCACGACGACGTCGGCCGGCAGCAGCGCGACCCGACCGTAGGCGGTCAGCGAGTGGTGCGACACGCCCAGGTGCCGGTCCCGCCGGTCCGCGCCCGAGATCCGCAGGCTCGCCACCGCCCGTCCGCCCAGCGTCCCCACGGCGTTGACGGCCTCCCCGGCGCCGACGCCGGAGAACCCCCAACGGGTCCCGGTGCCGAGGTTCCCCGGCCCCTGGGCGACGACCACCAGGTCCGCCCCCACCACGAGGCGGGCCGCGAGCAGACCGGTGTGCACCGTGACCGCCTCGAGATCCCCGCCGAACGCCTGCCCGGTGGTCACGCAGGCGGCCAACCAGCCGGCCTCCCGCAACCCGGCCACGGTGCGGGAGAACCACGCGGGCAGCGCACCGCCGTCGGTCATCACGTACGCCACCCGGGGTGGCCGGCGGCCGGCGGCGGCCGCCGCGTACCGGGCGCCGGCGATCACCGCCGGCAGCGCGGAGTGCAGGTCGGCGACGACCACGGGCAGCCCGGCCAGGTCGTCGGCCTGCGCGAGCACCGCATGGTGCGCCGACTCCGGGTCGTCGACGCCGAGCACCATGGGCTGCAGCGGGGTGTACCGGGCCTTGACCAGGTGTCCGGGCCCCGGCGGCGGGTCCGGCGGCAGCCGGTCGGGCAGGGCTGCGACCAGCGCGTACCCCCCGCTACCCAGCCCGCGCAGCAGCGCGGAGACGGTGACGAGGACACGATCGCCGACGCGCGGGCTGCCCACCAGCGCGGGGTAGGCGAGCGCACGCACCGCGCGGTCCCCGGTGCCGTCCAGATCCGTCCGCACGGTCACCTCGACCGCGCCGGGCCAGGACCTGTCCACCGACACCACCACGCCGTCGCGCCAGCTGATCACCCGCGCAGGCTACCGGCGGCTACGGTGTGCACGATGGCCGAGCAGATCCACCCCGCGGAGCGGTTGCTCAACCTCGTCATCGCCCTGCTGCACACACCGGGCCGGATGACGAAGGAGCAGGTGCGCGCGAGCGTGGCCGGGTACGGCGACGCCTCGTCCGACGAGGCGTTCGAACGCATGTTCGAGCGCGACAAGGACACGTTGCGCGAGCTGGGCGTGCCGGTGCTCACGGTCACCGGCTCGACGCACGGCGACGACGTGGGCTACCGGATCGACCGGGCGGCCTACGCGTTGCCGCCCATCCAGCTCAGCCCGGCCGAGCTCGGCGTGGTCTGCGTGGCGGCGCAGTTCTGGCAGGACCGCGCCGCGCGCACGGACGCGACCCGGGGGCTGACCAAGCTCCGTGCCGTCGGGACGGCGCCGGAGGAGGGGGACCTGCTGGCGGGCCTGGCCCCGCAGGTCCAGGCCGGCGGAGCGGCGTTCACGCCGCTGCTCGACGCGATCCAGGGCCGCCGGGTCGTCCGGTTCACCTACCGGGCCGCGAGCACCGGCGAGGTGCTGGACCGGGAGGTGGAACCCTGGCGCCTGCTCGCTCGCAGCGGGGGGTGGGTGCTCGTCGGGCGCGACCGCAGACGTGCCGCCGCCCGGTCGTTCCGGCTGGCTCGCATCGAGGGCTCGGTGAGCACCGTCGGCGGGCCCTGGGCGTTCCCCGCCCCCGACCCGGACGAGGTGGACCGGGCGGTGCGCAGCTGGGACTCGGAGAGCCTGCGGACCGCCGTGCTGGCGGTGCTGCCCGAGCGCGCGGAGGCATTGCGCGCGCGGGCCGCCACCGTCTCGGACGGTCCCGCCGGCCGTGACCTCGTCGAGGTCGCGTACACCTCGACGCGGCAGCTCGCCGCGGAGCTCGTGGGCTACGGGGAGGCGGTCCTCGTCGTCGGTCCCGACCGGCTGCGCGACCAGGTGCTCACCATGCTCGACCGCGCGGCCCGGCTCGACGACGCCCATGGCTGAACGCGCAGCAGAACGGCTGCTCCGGCTGCTCGGCATCGTCGCCTACCTCGACGCCCGCGGCGGTGTGCCCGTCGACGAGGTGGCCGCGCAGTTCGGGGTCCCCGCCGAGCAGGTCGTCGCGGACGTCGAGACGCTGTGGATGACCGGCACCCCCGGCTACTTCCCCAGCGACCTCATCGACTTCGACGTGGACGCCTTCGAGCGCGGCGTGCTGCGCCTCACCGAGTCGCGGGGCATGACCCGTCCGCTGCGGCTCGGCGGCCGGGAGGCCGCGGTGCTGGTCGCCGCGCTCCGCGCGATGGCCGCGTCGCTGGGCCCCCGGCTCGGCGGGTCCCGCCAGGAGGTCCTGGAGGCGACGCTGGCCAAGCTCACCCTGGCGACCGGTGGAACGGCTCCCGCCCTCGACGTGCGGCTGGCCGTGGACGCGGCACCCGCGGTGCTGACGACCGTGGACACGGCCCTGCGCAGGCACCGCCGGCTGCGGCTGCGGTACGTCGACGCTGCGGACCGCGCGACCACCCGGGAGGTGGACCCGGTGCGGCTGGTGACCGGCGACGACCGCTCCTACCTGCTGGCGTGGAGCCTGGCGGCGAACGGTGAGCGGTTGTTCCGCACGGACCGGATCGTCAGCGCCGAGCTGCTCGACGAGCCGGCCCGGACCCACCGCCTCCCACCGCAGATCCCCGCCTACCGCCCGGGAGCGGACGGCGGGATGGTCACCCTGCACCTGCGCAGCCGCGGTCGCTGGGTGGCCGAGACCGTGCCTGTCGAGGCCGTGCGCAACCTCGACGACGGCACCTTCGAGGTGGACCTGCGGGTGACGAGCCCCGGGTGGCTGCGCCACCTGCTGCTACAGGCCGGCGAGGACATCCTCGCCGTCCGCCCCCCACAGGCCGCCGGCGAGGCCGCCACGGCGGCGCGCTCCGCGCTCGCGGCGTACCGCCAGGACGGACCCTGGCGCCGCTAGGCTGGCGGGGTGGGGTGGACCGTTGGCTGGGGGGTGCTGGTGCTCGGCGGGCTCGCCCGCCTGGTCTGGCTCGGCCGCGGCCTGTGGCGGCGCAGCCACGTCCTGCTCGCCGAGGTGCACGCCGCCGCGGACCGGCTCTCCGGGCTGACCGCAGCGGCCGAGCGGCGGACCGCGCAACGGGTCGGTCCGCCGATCACGAGCACGGTCCTGGCCGACCCGGAACCGCTGGCGCGCCAGGTCGCCGCGCTGCGCCGGCAGCGCGCCGGACGGCGGCAGGACCGCCGAGCCCGGCACGCGCGCACCTATGCCGCGTGGCGCGCGCTGACCCGCTGATCGCGCCCGTCGCGGTACCGGCTAGCATCAGCCGGTACCGGCAACTCCTGGGAGGTCGGCCGTGAACTTTCTCAAGCCGTGGCACATCATCGTCCTGCTGATCGTGGTGCTCGTGCTCTTCGGTGCCAACCGACTCCCGGACCTGGCCCGTAGCGTCGGCCAGTCGTTGAAGATCTTCAAGAGCGAGGTCAAGGACCTCACGGCGGACGACACGCCACCGACCACGGGCTCTGTACCGCGGGACGCCGACCCCAAGGTCTGAGGCGCGAATGGCCCGCAACCTCCGCCCGGACGGTTCGGGCGGGCGGATGCCGCTGCGCGAGCACCTGCGCGAGCTCCGCCGCCGGGTGCTGCTGGCCGCGCTCGGCGTCGCCGTCGGGGCGATCGCGGGCTGGTTCGCCTTCGACCCCGTCTTCCGCGCCCTGCAGGCCCCCCTGCTCGAGTCGGCGAGCGCACGGGACGCCATGGCGTCGGTGAACTTCGGCGGGCTGGCGAGCGCCTTCGACGTCAGGCTGAAGACGGCCACGTTCCTCGGCGTGCTGGCGTCCAGCCCCTGGTGGCTCTACCAGCTGTGGGCGTTCATCACCCCGGGGCTGACCCGGCGGGAGCGAGGCTGGGCGATCGGGTTCGTCGGCGCCGCGGTGCCGCTGTTCCTCGGGGGAGCCGCGATGGCCTGGTGGGTGCTGCCCAACGCCGTGCGGGTCCTCACCGACTTCATCCCGGCCCAGGCGACGAACCTCATCGACGCGCAGACCTATCTCAGCTTCGTCATGCGCTTCATCCTGGCCTTCGGGATCGCCTTCGTGACCCCGGTCGTCATGGTGTTCCTCACCTTCACCGGGTTGGTCCGCGGGCGGACCTGGGCCGGTGGGTGGCGGTGGGCGGTGCTCGGCGCCTTCGTCTTCTCGGCGGTCATGACCCCGACGCCGGACGCCATCACGATGATCCTGATGGCCCTGCCGATCTGCGGGCTGTACGGCGTCGCGGTGGCCGTCTGCCTGCTGCACGACCGCCGCGCGAGGCGGTCGGACGCCCCGGCGCCCGGCGCCCGGGTCGGCGAGGAGACCGGGACGCCGTGAGGCCCGTCGCGGCGCTGCCCGGGGCCCGGCGCTGCGCTGCCGAGGTGGGTCCCGGTCCCGCGGGCTCGCCCACCTAGGGTGGGTTCGTGACACGCGACACCGGTCCCGGCCAGCCGTCGCCTGCCGAGCGGTATGCCGCCGCCCGGCGCAGGCTCAGCCGCGGATACCCCCGGCTGGCAGCCTTCCGCGAGCAGCTCGGCTTCCCGCTGGACGACTTCCAGCTGCAGGCCTGCCAGGCGCTCGAGCGGGGCAGCGGGGTCCTCGTGGCCGCACCGACCGGTGCGGGCAAGACCGTCGTGGGGGAGTTCGCGGTGCACCTCGCCCTGGCCGGCGGGCACAAGGCGTTCTACACCACCCCGATCAAGGCCTTGTCGAACCAGAAGTACCACGACCTGGTGCGCACCTACGGCCCCGACCGGGTGGGCCTGCTCACCGGTGACACCACCGTCAACGGCGAGGCGCCGGTCGTCGTCATGACCACCGAGGTGCTGCGCAACATGCTCTACGCCGGGTCCCCGACGCTGCAGGGTCTCAGCCACGTCGTCATGGACGAGGTGCACTACCTGGCGGACCGGTTCCGGGGACCGGTCTGGGAGGAGGTCATCCTCCACCTGGCCGAGGACGTCGCCCTGGTGTCGTTGTCGGCCACCGTGTCCAACGCCGAGGAGCTGGGCGACTGGCTCACCGCGGTGCGCGGCGACACCGAGGTGGTCGTCAGCGAGCACCGGCCGGTCCCGTTGGGCCAGCACGTGCTCGTGGAGGGGCGCCTGCTCGACCTGTATGCGGGCCACGTGGACCCCACCGACCCGGGTCCGGACCACCCGGTCAACCCCGAGCTGGTCGCCCTGCTGCGGCCGCCGGCCCCCGTCGGGGTGGGACCGGGCCGTCGGCACGGACCGGGGGAGCGGGGGTACCGTGGGCGACCGGCTGGACGGCGCTCCACGCCCCGCTGGGCCACCGTGGGCCTGCTCGACGACGCCGGGCTGCTGCCGGCGATCTTCTTCATCTTCTCCCGGGTCGGCTGCGACGCCGCCGTCGCCCAGTGCGTCGCCGCTGACCTGCACCTGACGACGCCGGCCCAGGCCGACGAGATCCGCCGCATCGTGGAGGCCCGGTGCGCCGCGTTGCCGCCCGCGGACCTGGGCGTGCTGGGCTACTGGGGCTTCCTCGACGCCCTCAGCCGGGGCGTGGCCGCCCACCACGCCGGCATGCTCCCGCTGTTCAAGGAGGTTGTCGAGGAGCTGTTCACGCTCGGCCTGGTGCGGGTGGTGTTCGCCACCGAGACCCTCGCCCTCGGCATCAACATGCCGGCGCGCTCGGTGGTGCTCGAGCGGCTCGTCAAGTGGGACGGTTCCCAGCACGTGGCCCTCACCCCGGGGGAGTACACCCAGCTCACGGGTCGCGCGGGCCGGCGGGGGATCGACCCGGAGGGGCACGCCGTGGTGGTCGACCACCCGGGCCTGGACCTGCGCGCCCTCGTGGGGCTGGCCTCCCGGCGGCTGTACCCGCTGAGGTCCTCGTTCAGCCCGACGTACAACATGGCCGTCAACCTGGTCGCCCGGGTCGGCCGTACCCGGGCCCGCGAGGTCCTGGAGATGTCGTTCGCGCAGTTCCAGGCCGACCGCGGGGTCGTCGACCTGGCCCGGACCGCCCAGGCCCAGTCGGAGGCCCTGGTCGGCTATGCCCGCGCCATGCAGTGCCACCTGGGCGATATCGGCGAGTATGCCAGGCTGCGCCAGGAGCTGCGCGACCGGGAGCGTGCGGCCGACCGGCAGGTGACCGGCCCCGACCGGGCCGTGGTCCGCACGCTCGGCGGCTTGACGGCCGGACAGGTGGTCACCTACCGGACCGGCCATCGGCCCCGGCAGGCGGTCGTGCTCGAGGTCGCCGGACCGGGCGGATTCGCCGGGCCCCGGGTGACGCTGCTCACCGCGGACCGCCAGATCCACCGGGTCACGGCCGCCGACCTCAGCGACCTGCGCACAGCGGGCCGGCTGCGGCTGCCCTCCGGCGGCTGGCGATCGGCGGCCGCGCGGCGCGACATCGCCGGACGGCTGCGCCGTGAGCTGGACGAGCACCCGCCCATGGACGCCGCCCCGTCGACCCGGCACCGCGCCTCGCCCGGCGCGGACGACGCGGACGACGCGGAGCTGGCCGCGCTGCGCCGCCGGCTGCGCGCGCACCCGTGCCACCGGTGCCCGGACCGGGAGGAGCACCTGCGCTGGGCCGACCGGTGGCACCGGCTCGATGCGGATCACACCGCGCTGCTCGCCCGCATCGAGGGCCGGACCGGGTCGATCGCCGTGGTCTTCGACCGGGTGTGCGAGGTCCTTGCCGAGCTCGGGTACCTGGCCACCGACGCGCACGGCGAGAGCGTCGTGACGGACCAGGGGGAGTGGTTGCGCCAGGTCTACGCCGAGGACGACCTCCTGCTCGCGGAGTGCGTCCGGCGCGGCGCCTGGGACGGCCTGGACGCCGCGGGGCTGGCTGCGGTGATCTCGACGGTCGTCTACCACGCCCGGCGCGACGACCGCGAGGACGAGGCCCACGTCCCGGGCGGCCCCGGCGGCCGGCTGTGGAGAGCGCTCGACGCCACCGTCCGCATCTGGTCCCAGCTCGACGACCTGGAGCACGACCACGGGCTGAGCGCGACCGGTCCGCTGGACCTCGGTCTGGTCGGCCCGGTGCACCACTGGGCGTCGGGGCGCAGCCTCGACGCGGTGCTGCGGGACAGCGACCTGGCCGCCGGCGACCTGGTGCGCTGGTGCAAGCAGGTCGTCGACGTGCTCGACCAGCTGCACCAGGCCGCACCGCAGGAGCAGCTGCGGGACACGGCGCACCGGGCGGTGGCGGCGGTCCGTAGGGGTGTGGTGGCCTACTCGTCGGTCTGACCGGGATGCCGGGCACGCTGCGGGCGCACACGCCCGTGGGTACGCTCCTGGTCCGTGACCTCCACGCTGTACCGCCACGGCGTCGTGCACTCCCCACAGGACCCGTTCGCCGAGGCACTGCTGGTCGCGGACGGCGTGATCGCCTGGCTGGGTGCCGACGACACCGCCGCGGGGATGACGGCCGACGAGGTGGTGGACCTCGACGGCGCCCTGGTCACGCCGGGCTTCGTCGATGCGCACGCCCACCTGCTGGCCACCGGTCGGGCGCTCGCTCGCCGGGCTGGGGAACCGGCCGACCCGACCGACGCCGTCGACGCGGTGCACGACACGCTGGTCCGCCGCGCCCTCGCCGCAGCGGCGGCCGCGGGCATCGTGTCCGTGCACGACCACAGCAGCCCGGCGGTGGAGACCCGCTCCGGGCTCGCCCGCACGCTCGCCCGCACGGCCGACCCGTCGACCGGGCTGGCCCATGTGGTCGGCTACCGGTCCGAGCTGTGCGCGACCCCCGAGGACGCCGCCCGGCTGCGTGCTGCGGTGCCCGGTCTCACCGGCGTGGGGGGTGACCCGTGCGGCACGCCGACCACCGACGCCGACGTCGCGGCCCGGGTCGGCCTGTCGGCGGAGCAGGTCGCCCGCCACGTCGCCGCGGCGGCGAGCGCCGGCCTGCAGGCCGTGCTGCAGGTGCTCCCCGGCGCCGGTCTGCAGCCGGTGCTCGACGGCCTGCGGGCGGTCGCGGCACGCGACGGGCTGCGGGCGGTGCACCGGGCCCGGGTGCGGCTGGAGGGGGCGACCGCCGTCTCGCCGTCCGACCTCGCCGCGCTCGTACCGCTCGGCGTACGGCTGAGCGTCCAGCCGACCTCCGACGGCTCGGTCGCCCCGTTCGCCGACATCGCCGCGGCGGGCGTGCCGGTGGGGCTGGGGTCCGCCGCGCCCGTCCACCGGTTCGACCCGTGGGCGCAGGTCCGCGCTGCCGTCTGGCACCCGGACGTGCGCCAGCGGGTGTCGGCACGGTCGGCGTTCCGTGCCGCGACCCGAGCCGGTTGGCGGCTGGCCGGTGACGACACGGCGGGGGAGCTGCGGACCGGGGCGCCCGCACACCTGGCGGTGTGGCGCGCCGAACGGCTCGGCGTGCAGGGCACCGGCCGATCCGTGTGGAGCACGGACGCCCGCGCCGGCACGCCGCTGCTGCCGGACCTGTCGCCGGACGCGCCGGCGCCCCGCTGCCTGAGCACCGTGCGTGCGGGGGTCGTGCTGTACGACGCGCTGGGCGCACCCGGGCCGAAGAGCATCGACTCGTCTCGGCGGATGCCGGGCCGGTGATCTGCATGAATGGCGCTGACCTGCACCGATGGTCATCTTGACAGCCCGGGCGGGCAGGGTACGTTCTCTTCCCATAGCACTTCCCCGTCGCCTCGACGTGCGCACCGCGATGGAGGGGTCCCGCCCGATCAGGCCCGCCGTTCCATAGACAACGGACAGCCGTCCGGTACGAAGGACGTGCGGGCTGGTCGGTGCGGACAGCCCCGAGGCGTAGCCTGCACCGGTGCCCGCCCGTGTCCCCTCCCGCTGGGGAACCCTGGCCCTGGCAGCCGGGGGAGGGGCACTGACCTGGGCGGCCTTCCCCGACGTCGGAGCCTGGGGTGCCGCGTATCTCGGCGTGGCCGCCCTCTACCTTGCGCTGCGTCGCGACAGCGCGCGGTGGAACGCACTCGTCGGGCTCGTCTGGGGACTTGCCTTCTTCGGCCCACTGATCACCTGGGCAGCCACCGCGGTCGGTCCGGTGCCGTGGATCGCGCTCACCGTGGCCGAGGCGTGCTACGTGGCGCTCTTCGGCGCAGCCTGGTCGTGGGCCCGGCGGGGCACTGCGGTGTGGCGCACCCGTGGTCTGCAGCTCGTGGTGTTCGTCCTCGTCTGGGTCGCCGTGGAGGAGCTGCGGTCCACCTGGCCGTTCGGCGGGTTCCCGTGGGGACGGCTCGCGTTCTCCCAGGCCGACGCGCCGCTGGGCGCCCTGTCCTGGCTGGGTGGGACGCCGCTGGTCTCGGCGGCCGTGGCCGGCGTCGGCGTGGCCCTCGCCCAGGCGCTGCTCGCCGCGCGCCGGCTCCGGCTCAGCCAGGTGCTCGTCTGCACGGCTACGGCGGGCGCGCTTGCCCTGGTCGGCCTGCTCATCCCGCTGGACACCCGCGCCCAGGCGGGCGTGCTGCGCGTCGGCGCCGTGCAGGGCGACGTGCCGGACCGGGGTCTCGACTCGTTCGACGAGCCGCGCCAGGTCCTGGCCAACCACCTCGCGGGGACGCACGCGCTGGCCGGCCAGGTCGCCGTGGGGGACCTCGACCTCGTGCTCTGGCCGGAGAACGGCTCGGACATCGATCCGCAGGTGGACGCCGCCGCCGGCCGGGACATCGACGCCGCCGCGCGGGCCGTCGGGGCGCCCATCCTCGTCGGCACCATCGAGTACCCACCGAGCGGCGGCCGGTACAACACGTCGCTGCTCTGGGAACCCGGGGTGGGCCCGGTGGCGCGGTACTCCAAGCAGCACCCCGCCCCCTTCGCCGAGTACATCCCGATGCGCTCGGTCGCCCGCCGGTTCTCCTCCGCCGTGGACCTGGTGAGCACGGACATGCTGCCCGGTCACGGTCCCGGGGTGGTACCCCTGGAATCGGCCCGGCTCGGGCGCACGGTCCGGCTCGGGGACGTCATCTGCTTCGAGGTCGCCTACGACCCGCTGGTCCGCGAGGCGGTGCGGCGCGGGGGAGAGGTGCTCGTCGTCCAGACGAACAACGCGACCTTCGGCCGGTCCGCCGAGTCGACCCAGCAGCTGGCGATGTCCCGGCTCCGGGCGATCGAGCACGGCCGGGCCACCGTGCAGATCTCCACCGTGGGCGTCAGCGCCGTCATCGCACCCAACGGGACGGTCGTCGAGTCGACCGGGCTGTTCGAACCGGCCCAGCTCGTCGGGACCCTGCCGTTGCGCACCTCGTTGACGCCGGCGGCCCGGATGGGATCGTGGCCGCCCCTCGTGATGTCGATCCTGGCACTGGGCACGGTGCTGACCGGGATGGCCGGCGCACGGCTGGTGCGCCGTGACGAACGCGATGAAGGAGTCTGATGCCTGAGCACCTCGACGCCCCTGGACGAGTCCTTGTCATCATGCCGACCTACGACGAGCGGGAGAGCCTGCCCGCGTCGGTCGAGGCGCTGCGGGCCCACGTGCCGGCGGCCGACCTGCTCGTCGTCGACGACGCGTCGCCGGACGGCACCGGGACGCTCGCCGAGGAGCTGGCCGTGGCCGACGAGCGCGCGCGCGGCCGCCGCGCGGTGCACGTGCTGCACCGCGCCGGCAAGGAGGGCCTCGGGCCGGCCTACCTGGACGGCTTCCGGTGGGGGCTGCAGCGCGGCTACGACGCGCTCGTCGAGATGGACGCGGACGGCTCGCACCGGGCCGTGGACCTGCCGCGGCTCATCGCCGCGCTCGCCGACGCCGACCTGGTGATCGGGTCGCGCTGGGTCCCCGGGGGCCGGGTCGTCGACTGGTCGGTGCCCCGCCAGGCGCTCTCCCGCGGGGGGAACACCTACGCCCGGGTGATGCTCAGGCTACCGTTGCGCGACGCCACGGCCGGGTTCCGGGCCTACCGCGCCGCGACGCTGCGCACGCTGGACCTCGGGCAGGTCGAGTCGCACGGGTACTGCTTCCAGATCGACATGGCCCGGCGGGTCGTCGGCGCGGGCCTGGTCGCGACCGAGGTGCCCATCACGTTCGTCGAGCGCGCGCACGGGTCGTCCAAGATGAGCAGTCACATCGTGGCGGAGGCGCTGGTCAAGGTCACCGGCTGGGCCGTCGAGGACCGGTGGGGCCGCACGACGAGGAGTCGTCGTGCGCACTGAGGCGACGACGGCTCCACGCACCCGGTGTGCGTCTCGTCAGGCGCTGCGGCGCAGCTTCCCGGTGCGCAGCAGGTCGAGCCGCTCGTCGAGCAGCTCCTCCAGCTCGGCGATCGTCCGGCGCTCGAGCAGCATGTCCCAGTGGGTGCGCTGGGGCTTCGTCGGCTTGGGGTCCGGCCGCTGCGCGTCGCGCAGCACCGCCTGCGCGCCGCACCGGCACTCCCACAGCACCGGGACGTCCGCCTCCGCGGCGAACGGCAGGATCGTGGTATGCCCGTTGGGACAGTCGTAGTGCGCCTGGAACCGGGGGGCGAAGTCGACGCCCTCCTCCGACTCCATGCTCTGGGTGCCGATGCGCATGCCGCGCAACGAGCGATTCGGCATGGGTGACCTCCGTGCTCGGTGTGTCCGGCGAACCTGCCGGTCCGGGGACCTTCCGCCCATGACAACGCGCACCTGAGGGCTCGTGTTCCGGCTGACCGGTGAAGGTGTGGTGAACCCCGGGCGTCCCGCCGGAGTCGGACCCTCCGTCGCGCGCGCCGCGCGTGCCGCCCCGGGGCGGCCCCGCCGTCAGGCGTGGGTGAGGTCCACCGCGCGGACCACCACCCCGGCATCGTCGGCACCGTCCGTGCGCCACCGGCGCTGGCGCACGGCGCCGTTGCCCCGGGTGAAGACGTCCTGCACGCCCTGCCCGACGGCGTCCAGATCGCCGTTGCGCTCCAACGCGGGCCGCACGTGGTCGACCAGCTGACCGACGACCTCCAGGGCCGGCGCCGGTCGCCCGGACAGCGGGCTGACCAGGTCCCCGCCCACGCCCGACAGCGCGGCCTGCCACGCCGCGAGCCGGATGACCTCCGAGCGTGCCAGCGCGCCGGACGGGCCGGTGGACTCCGTGCGCGGGTCCACCGCCGTGTCGGCCAGGGCGCGGACGAGCGCCGCCAGCAGCACCGCGTCGGGGGCCTCCAGGCACACGTCGGCCACCCGGACCTCGACGGTCGGGTAGCGGGCCGACAGCCGGGCGTCGAAGTAGACCATCCCCACGTCGAGGATCGTGCCGCTGGCCAGCAGCGCATCGACCACCGCCTGGTAGGAGGCCGCGTCACCGAAGGGCTCGGGCGTGCCCGCCGTCGGCCAATGGCTCCACACCTGGGACCGATAACTGGCGTAGCCGGAATCCCGGCCCTGCCAGGACGGGCTGTTGGCGCTCAGCGCCAGGAGCACCGGGGTCCACGGCCGGAGGTGGTCGATGACGACGACGCCCTCCTGTGCGGACTCCACGCCGACGTGCACATGGCAGCCGCAGGTCAGCTGCTCCCGCGCCAGCTGGCCGAACACGGCGCGGATCCGCTCGGAGCGCCGGTTGGCGATGACGAGCCCCTCGACCTGCTGGGGGGCGGTCGCCAGGGCGACCACCCGCGCCCCGGCATGACGGGCCGAGGTGTCCGCCCGGCCGCGTCCCGCCCGCACCTCGCCCAGCAGCTCCGGCAGCGTCGCGCACGGCCGGGTCGAGGTCTCCACCTGCTGCTGGGTGAACTCCTTCTCCAGGCCGCCACCGGGGCCGTCGTGCTCGGCCCCCCTGGCGGACGCGTGCTGGAGCACCGCAGCAGCCACCGCCCGCGGCACGCCGGCCGGCGAGACGAGCAAGAACTCCTCCTCGACACCCATCGTGCGCACGTGCTCAGTCTGGTCGTCCGGCAGCCCTGCTGTCGCGGCGACCGGGTCAACCGTGCATGGCGGGCCTCGGGGCCGCACTGTGCCGCCGGTTCGATCTGGGGCGTGGCCGGCGTCGACCAGCAGCGCGAACTGTTGGGGCCGAGCCGGCCGACGTGCCCTCTTCCCGGGTCCGTCCTGTTAGCCGATAAGTCACATTATGTCACTTCAACGATACCGGACCCGCCCGGGCGGTCCGCGCCCAGGTCCAGCACCAGGCGCTCCTCCGCGCCACGGCCGATCGGCCTCGCCAGCCGCTCGCCGGTGGACCGGAAGGCCAGCCGCAGGAACAACGCCCGGGCCGCCACGTTCTCGTCACCCACCCACAGGGACAGCGTCCTGGCACCCTGAGCCGCCGCAGCCTCGGCTGCCGCTGCGATGAGCCGGGTGGCCACCCCGCACCGGCGCGCCGTCGGCGCCACCCACAGGAACGCCACGTGCCGGTCGTCGAGCGGCGAGCCGGGCTCCTGGATCGTCGAGACCATGCCGACCGCGGCCCGTTCGCCGAGCCACGCCAGCCACGTCGGACTGGTGCGCACCCGCATCCGCCAGTGCTGCTCCCGGAACATCTGCTCCCGCGCCGACGACGCCCCGAACGCGCCCGGAGCGTCCTGCAGCGCTGCCAGCCGGACGTCCCGGACGGCCTCCCAGGCCTCATCGAACACCTGTTCGACGAGGATCGCAGGGTGCGCCGGGACGGGCGACGTCAGCACAGCCAGTCCTCGACCGTGATGCCCTCACCCGAGGCCAGCCGACGGTACGCCGGCGCGCCTGCCAGCCTGCCCACCACCTGGTCCGCGAGCTGCTGGCCGGCCCCGCTCAGCACGGCGTCGTGCACCGGGATGACAAGTCGGGGGTGCACCGCCCGGACGTGGTCGACGGCCTCCGCCAGCTTCATCCAAGGCCCGCCGACCGGTTCGAGCAGCACCGGGACCGGGACGTCGGGCACGATGAACGCGTCCCCCGGGTGGAACACCCGGCCGGCGACGAGGTAGCCCACGTTCGCATCCCGGGGCACGTCCGGGTGGATGGCGGCGTGCCACTCCCCCATGACCTGGACAGGCATGCCGGCAGCCTCGATCTGCGCACCGGCCGCAACCTCGTGCAACCGGGCCGAAGGGGCTCCGGCGGTCCGCAGGGCGGTCAGCACCGGCTCCGGCCCCCACACGTCCACCCCGGCCGAGGCGGCAGCCGCGAGGCCCTCCGGCACGACGTGGTCGTAGTGCACGTGCGTCACGAGCACTGCCTGTGCGCCGACCATCGCACCGGCCACGTCGGAGTACGCCCCGGGGTCGATGACGAGGGCCCGCCCGTCCTGCTCGATCCGCACGCATGCATGTCCCCAGCCGCTCAGCCGCATGGTCCTAGCCTGCCATCTGCGGCCGGGAGTTCACCTGCGCGACGCGACGCGTCGCCGCAGCCCGGACGCAGCGCGCGCAGATACCGTGAGGCTGTGCTGGTGCTCGGTGTGTGCAGCCTCAAGGGCGGGGTCGGCAAGACCACCGTGACCCTCGGGCTGGCCTCGGCGGCCGTCGAGCGCGGGTTGCGGACCGTCGTCGTCGACCTGGACCCCCAGGGCGACGCCACCGTGGCGCTCGGGGTCGGGGCACAGCCCGGCGCCGACAGCGCCGCCGTCCTGGCCCGACCTGAGCGGGCGGTCGTGCTGCACGCGCTGGTGGCCAGTGCGTGGACCGGCTCCGGGCTCGACGTCCTGGCCGGCTCCGCACGGCTGGCTGCCCTGAACCCGGACGCATCCGCCGACCTCGACCGCCTCGCGCTCGCGCTGGCCGCCGTCGCGGACCGCGACCTCGTGCTCGTCGACTGCCCGCCGTCCCTCGGGTCGCTCACCCGTACCGGGCTGGCCGCCGGCGACCGCGCCCTCGTGGTCACCGAGCCGAGCCTGTTCGCCGTGATGGCCGTCGCCCGGGCCCTGCGCGTGGTGGACGACCTGCGACACGGGGTCGCTCCCGGGCTCCAGCCGCTGGGGATCGTGGTCAACCGGGTGCGGCCCCGCTCCACCGAGCAGGCCTTCCGGCTGCAGGAGCTCGCCGACCTGTACGGGCCCCTCGTGCTGTCCCCGACCATCCCCGAGCGGTCCGTGCTCCAGCAGGCGCAGGGTGCCGGCCGACCCATCCACGGATGGCCCGGCCCACCCGCAGCAGAACTCGCACATACGTTCGACCTGCTGCTCGAGCGTGCCCTGCGCGCTCCGCAGGCCACCTGACGAGCCGCGTCCGCGCACCCGGCCGGCCGGGCAGCGGAGTCAGACGGCGGTGCGCGCCCGCCGGCGCGCGGCGAGCTCGTCGTGGGTGGCCACCGCAGGCTCCGCCTCGGCGCGTTCCGTGGGCAGCTGCGCGAGCGTGCCCTCGACCTCGCGCCACACGCGTCCGACGGCGATGCCGAAGACGCCCTGGCCGCCCTGGACGAGGTCGATGACCTCGTCGGCAGAGGTGCACTCGTAGACGCTGGCGCCGTCCGACATCAAGGTGATCTGGGCGAGGTCCTCCACCCCGCGCTCCCGCAGGTGCGCGACCGCGGTGCGGATCTGCTGCAGCGAGACGCCGGTGTCCAGCAGTCGCTTGACCACCTTGAGCACGAGGATGTCGCGGAAGCTGTAGAGCCGCTGGGTGCCCGACCCGCCGGCCGTTCGAACGGACGGCTCCACGAGCCCGGTCCGCGCCCAGTAGTCCAACTGACGATAGGTGATGCCGGCCGCCCGGCATGCCGTGGGCCCCCGATAGCCGGTGTCCTCGTCCAGGTCCGGCAGGTCGTCACCGAAGAGCAGACCCTGGACCCGCTGGGGTACGGACCGAGCGCCTCCGGCGTCCTCACCGCTGGTGATCACGACCCCTCCCCTCCCCCGCCGGCGGGCGGAGCCGTCCGTATGCGGTCCACCGGCAACGCTAGGCACACTGCACGGCACCGTCAACGACACCGGCGGCGCGTCGGCCGGAAGTCTCACCCTCCACCTGACGGTCAGGCCAGGCCGCCCGGCCGTCCCAGCCGTCGAGGTGGATCAGGCATCGTCGGGGGGCTCGTCCGGACCGGGCTCGTCGTCGTCCGAGCCGGCGGCGAAGTCCTCGGGAGTCACCTGGTCCAGGAACTCGCGGAACCGCTCGACCTCGTCGTCCGCCTCCCGCACCACGGCCGTCACGCCGGCCTCCGCCACCACGTCGACCGCGCACAGCACCGGGCAGCCCACCCGCACGGCCAGAGCGATGGCGTCCGAGGCCCGGGCATCGACCTCCACGTCGTCGTCGAGCACGAGGCGAGCGTGGAACACCCCGGAGACGAGCGCGGTGACCTCGACCCGGTCGAGTCGACCGCCCAGCGCTGCGATGACGTCGCGGAGCAGGTCGTGGGTCATCGGACGAGGCGGTGTCAGGCCCGCCATGGCAGTCGCGACCGCGGTCGCCTCGAACGGCCCGACGACGATCGGCACGTACAGCTGGGTCACCGGGTCCAGCAGCAGCACGACGACCTCGTCGTCGACCACCTGCTGCGTCACCCCGACAACCTGCACCGGAACCAGTCGTGCAGCCATGTCCGACACGCTACGTCCCGGTGGGCCTCACGGCGCCAGGTCGGCGACCGCGGATCTCACCAGTGCGGCGTGCAGCTGCCCGCAGACCTCGCCCAGCTCGGCTGCGAGCGCCGCGGCCCGGTTCCGGGCCGAGGGGTCGGACTGCGCGCGCCGCGGCGCGACGATCTGGTCGACCAGGTCGGCCTGGCGCTCGGCAGCAGCCCGGAACGCCCGCAGGTGCCGGGCGTCCACGCCGTGCCCCTGCAGGACCCCGGCGAGCACGACGACCTCATGCGCCGACGGGTCCACCCGCCCGTCCTCCCCCGGGCGCAGCAGACCGGCGGCGATCAGCTCGTCCACCTGTGCTCGGTCGACGCCCGCGTCCTGGGCGACCTCCGACGGCGTGCGCCGGGTGGCCGACACCGGGGTCGCGGGCTCCCCTTCGCGAGCAGCCAGCCGCGCATGCGGCGGGGGAGCGTCCCGCTCCCCCGCATCCAGAGCAGCCAGCTGGTCGGCGATGACCTTGAGCGGCAGGTACCTGTCCCGCTGCTCACCGAGCACGTAGCGCAACCGCTCGACGTCGGCCGAGCTGTACTGGCGGTACCCGGCCGCGGTGCGCACCGGCCGGACCAGTCCCTGGTCCTCGAGGAACCGCAGCTTCGACGTCGTCACCGCGGGGAACTCGATCCGCAGCGCGGCCAGCACGTCCGAGATCCGCATCGTCGGCCGCCGGGAGATGCCCCGCGGCCACGGCTCCACCGGTGCGGCCGACGAGCGTGCGTCGGCCGCCGGTTCCGGCGACGCACCGCTCGAGGTCGGGTCGCGCGGTCCGTCACCGGGCAGCCGAGCAGCCGCCGAGCGGTCCGCTGGGCTCATTCGCGCCTGCCGGCGTCGTCCGCGTCGCCGGCAGGCGCGCCGCGCAACGGGCTGGGGTGGAAGGTCATCCGGTACTTGCCGATCTGCACCTCGTCGCCGGGCTGCAGCACCGCGGACTCGATCCGGCGACGGTTGACGTACGTGCCGTTCAGGGAGCCGACGTCCCGCACCACGAAGTCGTCGAGCTCACGGACGAACTCGGCGTGCCGGCGCGAGACCGTGACATCGTCCAGGAAGATGTCGGCCGTCGGGCTGCGACCTGCGACGGTGCGGTCCGCGTCGAGCAGGAAGCGGGCCCCGGCGGCAGGCCCGCGCTGCATGACGAGCAGCGCCGAGTTCCGAGGCAGAGCCTGCACGGCGAGCTGCTGGTCCGACGTCAGGCCGGTCGGGGCCCCGGTGTCCGACTCGGTGAGATCGACCCCGGAGAAGCTCATCGTCGTCTCGACGAGCCGGGCCGGCCCTGGGTCCGTGGGGGCCACGTGGGCACCCTCGTGGCGCTCGTCGTCCCGCTCCGTCATGGCCTCTCCGCCTTCTCTGCTGCTCGCACACTCGCACCGGTGCCCAGCCTAGGCGGTCGGCCCGGCCGTGGCGCCAGACCCGGCCGGGTCCGTATCAGGGAGCGCCGGGCGGCGCCGGCGTGGCGTGCTGCGGCGCTGGCACCGACCGGGTGGCCGTCACCTGCACCTTCCCCCGTCGGGCCACCGTCCCGGCTCCCCCGTCGTTGCGGACGGTGGCCAGCGCGCCGCCGGGGATGTCCAGCGCGGTGGCGATGGTGTCCGGGTCGCCGATGACGACCCAGCGGTAGGGCGGCCGCACGGTGGTGCCGTCCACGACGACGCCGTCCTGACCGGCTGCGATGTAGGACGCGGTGGACAGCCGCACATCGTTCACCTGGACGGCTTCGGCCCCCGCGTTGCGCAGCTCCTGCAGGACGTCCAGCAGGGTCGCTGCCCGGATGGTGCCGGAGCCCTCCGTCAGCGTCAGCTCGATCCCCGGCCCCTCTGCCGGGAGCCGTCCGCTGAGGATGCCCTGGTCCGCCACGTTCTTCAGGGCTGCATCGATCGCTGCCTGCTGGGAGTCGGACCCCGTCACCAGCTTCTGCCGGGTGCGCTCGAGGTCGGCCGCCTCCTGCTCGAGCTGGTCCACCTGACGCGTCGTCTGGTCGAGCAGCTGCACCAGGTCGGACTGGCGCATCGTCGACAGGCTCGGCTCGTCCACCTGCCGGAGCTGCACGACCAGCGCGAAGCCCAGCATGGCCATGAGGACGGCGGCGAGCAGGTGGGACCGCGTCGCCCGAGGCCGCAGCGCTCGGGCGAGGACCCGCCAGCCGCCCGGCTCAGCGGTCGGGGGTGGAGCAGGGGTGGTCGCCATCGGTCAGGACCCGAACAGGTGGCGGCGGATCGCTGCCGCGTTGGAGAAGATCCGGATGCCCAGCACGACCACCACCCCGGTGGACAGCTGGCTGCCCACCCCGAGCTGGTCCCCGACGAACACGATGAGTCCGGCGACGACGACGTTGGACAGGAAGGACACGACGAACACGCGGTCGTCGAAGACTCCGTCGAGCACGGCGCGCAGCGCGCCGAACAGGGCGTCGAGAGCCGCGACGATCGCGATCGGCAGATACGGCTGGACACCCAGCGGCACCGTCGGCTGGAGCAGCAGGCCGGCCACCACGCCCACCACCAGGCCCAGCACGGGGATCACGGCACCCTCCTGTCCGTCGGACCGGTCACTGCGTCCCCGACCCTGCCACACCGGCGGCCGCCGTCGGGGTCCGCCGCTGCGGCACCGTGACCGAGCCGGCCGCCGCCTCCGCGTGCCGCAACGGCGTCAGGCCCACCCCGGGCAGCTCCAACCGGTCGACCCGTGCGACGGTGGAACCGATGGCGTACGCCGAGCGCAGCAGCGCGAGGTGTTCTCCGGCGGCGGACCGGGCCAGGCCGGTCTCGAGCGTGGCCGGGTCGCCGATCGCCTCGACGACGTAGGGCCCGGTGACGGCGACCACGTCGACCAGGATCGCGCTGCCGGCGGAGCGGATGGCGGTCGTGGCGGTCAGTCGATTGCCGTTCACCGCTACCGCCTCGGCACCGGCCTCCCACAAGCCGTTGACCACGACCTGCAGATCGAAGTCCTGGACCCGAGCATCGTCCGGGAGGTGTCCGGCCGGGTCTGCCGGGGCGTCCGAGACCGTCACCCGCACGCCCGGACCCGTCACCGGGGTGGCGCCGGTCACCGCCGAGTCCGTCCGCAGCAGGTCGAGCAGCTGCGCGCTACCGGCGTCCAGCGCTTGCTCCTGCAGCGCGGTGATCTGGGCGCTGACGGCCGCATAGTCCGTCCTCAGCTGCTCCAGCCGGGCCGACCGCTCGGTGATCCGGTCCTCGAGCAGGGAGCGGGCCTGGACCGCCGCCGGGGAGGGCGCCCGCAGGGTGACCACGCCGGCGGCCACCGTGAGCCCCAGGACGCCGGCGACCACCGTGAGAACAACGCTCGACCGGCGGCGCACGCCGGTCGCCTCGCGCCGGCGGGCGGCCTCGACGTACGCCGGGTCGATGGCCCCACCGACGACGTCCGCGAGCAACGACATCGAGGCGTCCGGGCGGCTCGGCCCGGCCCCGTCGGCCCCCGGCGCCCGACGGAATCGGTCCTCGCGGCCGGACTCCGGTTGCGCCCCGGTGCTCACCGGTGCTCCCTCACCAGGCGTCGAGCCTGCAGCACGTACAGGATCCCGGCCGCCCAGTAGAGCCCGGTGCCCCACCCGGCGCACGCCCAGCCGAGCACCGAGGCCGCCTGGCCCACCGAGCCCGACCACTCGGCGAGCAGCAGCAGCGGGAAGGCGTACAGCAGGAACAGGGTCCCCGCCTTCCCGGCAAGGTGCACGGGCAACGGGCCCCAGCCGCGACGGGCGAGCAGGACGAGAACGACGCCGAGCATGGCCTCCCGGGCGAGCAGCACACCCACGAGCCACCACGGCACGACCCCGCGGCCGGCCAGGCCGAGCAGCGTGACCAGGATGAACAGCCGGTCGGCCGCGGGGTCGAGGACCTGACCCACCCGGGATACCTGGTCCCAGCGCCGGGCGATCACCCCGTCGACCCAGTCGCTGAGCCCGGAGGCGGCCAGCACCACCAGCGCCCACACGTCCTCGTGGGCGACGATGAGCACCGCGAACACCGGGATGAGCAGCAGGCGCAGGAGGCTGATCGCATTGGGCACGGTCAGCACGCGGTCGGAGGCCTGCTGCTCCGCCACGTCCACCGCCACCTCCGCTGGTCCCGACGATCCTAGGGGAGCACGCCCCGCCGCCCCGCCGAGCGCCGCGGGGCGCGCCGGCGTCGCGTGGTGCCCCGGGGAGGCGGCGGGCCCACCGGGTACCATGGTCCCAGTCCTTGGCCAGTTGGCGCGCGTGCGGCGTCCCGGTAGGACCGTCCTACGCTCCCCCCGAGATGGGTTCCTCGTGTCCGCTGTGCCCCTGACCGATCCGTCGGCGCCGTTGCGCAGGCCCGTTGAGCCCGTGCGCACGTTCGACGGCCTCGATCTTCCCGCGCCGTTGCGCCAAGCCCTCGACGACCTGGGCTTCGACGAGCCCACGGACATCCAGGCAGCGGCCATCCCGGCGCTCCTGGCAGGACGGGATGTCACCGGGGTCGCGCAGACCGGGACGGGCAAGACGGCAGCCTTCGGGCTCCCCCTGCTGGCCCTGGTGGACGCCACCGTCCCGCACGTGCAGGCGCTGGTCCTCACCCCCACCCGCGAACTGGCACTGCAGGTCGCCGAGCAGCTGGCGACCCTGGCCTCGCACCTGCCCGACGTCCACGTGGTCGCCGTCTACGGGGGTGCCCCGTACGGTCCTCAGCAGCGCGCCCTCGCCGGGGGCGCGCAGGTGGTCGTCGGAACCCCCGGCCGGGTCATCGACCACCTGGACCGCCGGAGCCTCAACCTCGAGGGCGTCCGTCTGCTCGTCCTGGACGAGGGCGACGAGATGCTGCGGATGGGCTTCGTCGAGGACGTCGACCGCATCGCGTCGGCCACCCCCGACGGCCGCCAGGTCGCGCTGTTCTCCGCGACGATGCCGGCCGGCATCCGACGGGTCGCCGCCCGCCACCAGCACGACGCCGTCGAGCTGGCCGTCACGCGGCAGTCGTCCACGGTCGACGGTGTCCGGCAGGGCTACTCCGTCGTGCCGCACCGCTCCAAGGTCGCGGCGCTCGTCCGGGTCCTGGCGGTGACCGACGCGGAGGCCACCATCGTCTTCGTGCGCACCCGCGGTGCCGCGGAGGAGGCGGCCAACGCCCTGGTGCGCAGGGGCGTCCCCGCCGCTCACCTGTCGGGTGACGTGCCGCAGGCCGAGCGGGAACGCATCGTCGGCCGGCTCCGCTCGGGCGACCTGTCCGTGCTCGTCGCGACCGACGTCGCCGCACGTGGCCTGGACGTCGAGCGGATCGGGCTGGTGGTCAACCTCGACGTGCCCACCGACGGCGAGAGCTACGTCCACCGCATCGGCCGGACGGCGCGCGCCGGGCGCGCGGGCGACGCGCTGACCTTCGTCACGCCTCGCGAGCGCGGCTTCCTGCGCACCATCGAGCGCACCACGCGTCACCCCCTGGCGGAGGTGCCCGTCCCGTCCGCGGAGCAGGTCGCTGCCCACCGGATCACAGCGGCGCTGGCCCGCGTGCCCGCCCGGCTGGCGGAGGGCCGGCTCGACGCCGCCGTCACGGCCGTCGCCGCAGCCCGGGCAGAGCACCCGGAGCTCACCGTCGAGGACCTGCTGGTGGGGCTCGCCGCGCTCACGGCGGGGGCACCGGACGATGTCGACGACGCCACCACGGCGGGCGGCCGAGCCGGCGAGCCGGTACCGGGCGACCGGCCGGAACGTCCCCGCGGGCGGGTCCGGGCCGGCGGTCCGCGCTACCGCCTCGCGGTGGGCAGCGCGCACGGCGCCCAGGCCGGCGCCATCGTGGGCGCTCTCACGCACGAGGGCGGCCTCGAGGGGCAGGACCTCGGGAAGATCGACGTCTTCGCCACCTACTCGCTCGTCGAGGTGCCCGACGGCTTGACCCCGGACACCCTGCAGCTGCTCGAACGCACCCGGGTCGCCGGCCGCCTCCTGCACATCCGGCTCGACGAGGGTCCGCGCCATCCCCGGCCCCCGCGGGAGACCCACGTGGGCCGGTCGATGACCGGCGCCGGTCAGACCAGGTCGGCCAGGACTCCCCGGATGTCCGCGGCGAACGCGTCGACCGCCGCGGGTGGTGTGTCGAAGGCGCACATCCAGCGCGCCTCGCGGGCGGCCGGGTCCCAGTCGTAGAAGTGCCAGCGGGCCCGCAGCCGGTCCGCGGCCCCCTCGGGCAGCGTGGCGAACACCGCGTTGGCCTGCGTCGGACGGGTCAGCCCGACCCCGGGCACGTCGGCCACGCCGGCCCTGAGCCGGCGCGCCATGGCGTTGGCGTGCCGGGCCGAACGCAGCCACAGGTCGCCCTCATAGAGGGCGACGAGCTGTGCCGAGACGAACCTCAACTTCGAGGCGAGCTGCAGATCGATCTTGCGCAGGTAGCCGATGCCGGACGCCGCCTCCGGGTCGAGCACGACCACGGCCTCGGCGGCGAGCAGCCCGTTCTTCGTCCCGCCCAGCGAGACGACGTCGACACCGGCGTGAGTGGTCAACGCGGCGAGGGGGACGTCGAGGGACGCCGCCGCGTTGCCCAGCCGGGAGCCGTCCAGGTGCAGCCGCATACCCAGCGAGTGCGCGTGATCGGCGAGCTCATGGATCTCGGCGGGGGTGTACACCGTGCCGAGCTCCGTCGACTGGGTGATCGACACCACGCCGGGCTGTGCCCGGTGCTCCTCGCCCCAGCCCCACGCCTGCCGGTCGACGAGCTCGGGCGTGAGACGCCCGTCTGGCGCGGGCACGGTGAGCAGCTTCAGCCCTCCGACCCGCTCCGGGGCGCCGTTCTCGTCGGTGTGGATGTGCGCCGTCTCCGCGCAGATCACCGCACCCCAGCGCGGCAACATGGCCTGCAGCGCGACGACGTTGGCCCCGGTGCCCGTGAGCACCGGGAAGGTTGCCGCCCGCTCCCCCAGGTGCCGGCGGACGACCTCCTGCAGCCTCTCGGTGTAGACGTCGCCGCCGTAGCTCGGCTGGTGGCCCTCGTTGGCCTCGGTGAGCGCGGTGAGGATCTCCGGGTGTACGCCCGCGTAGTTGTCGGACCCGAACTCGTAGTGCTCAGGGTCGTGCAGCCGGGTCATGCCGACGCCTCGGATGCCGCGCGGCACCGCGCGCAGGTGCCGAGCAGCTCGATGGTGTGCTCCACCTCGGCGAAGCCGTGCGCGGCGGCGACCTGCGCAGCCCAGGCCTCGGCGGCGGGCCCGTCGATCTCCACGGTGCGCCCGCACCGTCGGCAGACCAGATGATGGTGGTGCTGCCCACGCCGGGCGCACCGCCGGTAGACGGACTCGCCGTCGTCACGGCGCAGGACGTCCACCTCGTGGGACTCCGTCAGGGCCTGCATCGCCCGGTAGACGGTCGCCAGCGCAGTGCTGGAGCCTTGGGAGCGCAGCAGCTCGTGCAGCTGCTGCGCACTGCGGAAGTCGTCGACCTCGTCGAGCAGCGCGAGGATCTCGGCCCGCTGTCGCGTGTGCCGTGACGCCGCACCCATGTGTGCCCTCTCCCCTGGGGCCACTGCAGCCCGGTTGTGCAGTCTAGGCCCGGCCGATCCCGGCCCTCCTTCGGCCGGGCCGGGAAGGCTGGCACGTGCGTGTCCGGCAGGTTCACAGTCGCTCGGCACCGTCCCAGTCGTCGCCGGCCGCCAGCGGCTCGTCGTCGGCCTCGGACTGCGTGGCCGCCAGCGACCGAGGGGCCTGCGCCGGATCGCCGCCGCCCCGGGCGTCCTCGGCCCGCAGGGCCTCTTCGGACGGGGACGGCTCCGCCAGGCGCTCGGCGGCGGGATCGGACGTCAGGTCACGCGGTCGACCGGCCATGGCCATGGTCTACACCTCCGGCTCGGCGGAGTCGGCCTCCCGGGACTGCGACGATCCCCCGCAGAAGTACAGTGCCGGACCTGCCGCCTGCCGGACCTGCGTGGTCGCCCTGCCGTCGGGTGGCCCAGCTATGCGCCGGCGGGGAGCCCGTCCTACGTGACGCCGGTGGCGACGGCAGGCATGACGAGCAGCGCGGCGAGCACGCCTAGCGCGACGCCGGTGACGAACTGGGGGACCGTGTGGTCTCCCATCGTCACCCGTGCCCAGCCGATCGCGACGACGGCGAGGCCGGCCAGCAGGAGCGCACGGCCGAAGGTGAGCACCAGAGCTGTCACCGCGAGACCGCTGCTCGCCCCGTGCAGCGAAATCTTCCAGACGAGCGTGACCAGCAGGGCGACGAGCGTCATGACGAGGATGGCGGCGATCAGCCCTCGCAGCTCACCGCTCGCCCCGAGCATGCGCAGCACCCACCAGCCGACCGCCATCGACACCAGGACGATGGTGAGGACCACGGGGCGGTCCGACCGGCGTCGCACGTGCAGGTCGGACAGCCGGCCACGGCGCACACCCAGCGCGACCATGCCGTACGGCGCTGCTGCGAAGAACAGCACAGCCACGCTCGCGTCCCGCAGCCCCAGCCACACCGTGTCGGCGGCGCCGATCGCCACGCATGCCAGCGTCGCGACGAAGACGGCGACCGGGGAGAAGACCTCCGCGACCGCATACGCCACCCGCGCCGGGGTGGAATCCGGGCGGGGAACGGTGGTGGCGCTCATCCCGGTGAACGCTAGGCGCCGGTGACCCGTCCGACAAGGCCCAGGATCCGTGCGGAGTGTCGCCCGCGGGGTGCGAGGCTGGCCGGCGGAGGCCACTGCGACAGGATGGAACTGGCTCCCTCGGGGGGAGGCAGGCATGGACCGGGTCACGGCCGCCTACCACTTCGGGCCGTTCGTCCCTGGTCCCGGTCCGCCGCACGGGGACAGCCTGAAGGCACAGTCGAGGAGGTGGGCGATGCAGGCCGACGGTCCCGTGGTCATCGCGCTGGACGGCACACCGCGCAGCGAGAGCACGCTCATCTGGGGGGTGGACGAGGCCGCGGCGCGAGGCGCAGCGGTGTTGCTCGTCCGAGTGTTCCGGGATCCCACCGAGCTCATGGCATGGTCCTGGTACCCGCTGGTCGAGGACGTGCTGGGTCTCGCCGACGAGGCTCGCAGTTACCTGTCCCAGGCGCGCGACCGCGCCCTCGCCCGGCACCCGGGCTTGGCCGTGCAGGCGCAGGCCCTGGAGGGGTCCGAGGTGCCCGTGCTGCGCGACCTGAGCGAGCAGGCACAGCTCCTCGTCGTCGGCGCCGGCAAGCCCGGCGATCGAGTCCGGACCGGGTCGGTCACCTTCCACCTCGCGACCCACGGCCGCTGCCCGGTAGCGGTGGTCCGCAGCGAGCCGGACAGCCCGCAGACCGGAGCGGTGGTCGTGGGGGTGGACGGTTCCCAGGCCTCGATCTCGGCCGCACGGACGGCGGCGGACGAGGCGGCGCTGCACGGTGAACGACTGCTGGTGCTGCATGCCCACCCGACGATCCCCGACCCGTTCGGGCGGGCCATGCCCACCCCTGAGCCGGTGCCCTCGCTGGACGACCCGGACGACCCGGACCCCATCCACCAGGCGGTCCGGCGCACGGTCGAGGTGCTGCGCGAGCTGCACCCCGGGCTGCAGGTCGACGTCCGGATGGTCGACGACGACCCCGGCCATGCGCTGGTCACCGCCGGCGAGAACGCTCGGCTGGTCGTCGTCGGGTCACGCGGCCTCGGCGCGTTCCGCGGGATGTTGCTCGGCTCGGTGAGCAACGACGTGGTACGGACGGCACCGTGCACCGTCCTCGTCCTGCACGACAGCACGCACTGAGGACCATCGGTCCGCCCTGGCCGCGTGGGTCAGCGGACCGCCGCCGCGTGCCAGATCCGCTCCAGGTAGTCGCGCATGCTCCGGTCGGAGGAGAAGTACCCCGTCCGCGCGACGTTGAGCACGGCCGACCGGCTCCACGCCTCCGGATCCGCGTAGGCGGCCTCGACCCGGTCCTGGGCGTCCAGGTATGCCTGGAAGTCGGCCAGGACGAGGAACGGGTCCTCCGTCAGCAGGTTGGCCACGACCGGGGCGAACACCGCCGGGTCCCCGTCGGCGAAGGCCCCCGACGCTATCAGGTCGATGGCCGCCCGTAGCCGGGGGTTCTCCTCGTACCGCTCGGCGGGGCGGTAGCCGGCCTCGATCGTCCGGACGACCTCTGGCTCGGTCAGCCCGAAGAGGAAGAAGTTCTCGTCGCCCACGAGCCGGCGGATCTCGACATTGGCACCGTCGTCCGTACCGACGGTCAGCGCGCCGTTGAGGGCCAGCTTCATGTTGCCGGTGCCCGAGGCCTCCTTGCCGGCCAGGGAGATCTGCTCCGACAGGTCCGCCCCGGGGATGAGTGTCTCCGCGAGCGTCACGTCGTAGTTGGCCGGGAAGGCCACCCGCAGCCGTCCCTCCAGCACCGGGTCGGCGTCGACCACCCGTCCCACGGCGTTGATGAGCCCGATGATCTGCTTGGCCATCTGGTAACCGGGGGCAGCCTTGGCGCCGAACACCACCACGCGGGGCGTGATGTCCGACGCGCGTAGCTCACCGGCGTGCACCCGCTGATACAGGCTCACGACGTGCAGCAGCTTGAGAAGCTGCCGCTTGTACTCGTGCAGGCGCTTGACCATGACGTCCAGCAGCGCGTCGCTCGGCAGCACCAGCCCGTCTCGGGCCTGGAGCACCTGCACCACCCGCGCCTTGTTGGCCGCCTTGATCTCGCGGAACCGCCGGCGGAACTCGGCGTCGTCGGCGTACGGCTCCAGCTCCTGCAGCCGTTCCAGGTCCGTCACCCACCCGTCTCCGATCGCCTCGGAGACGAGACCGGACAGCCGAGGGTTCGCCAGCCGGAGGAAGCGCCGCGGTGTCACGCCGTTGGTGACGTTGGTGAACTTGTCCGGCCAGTAGGCGGAGAAGTCGACCAGCACCCTGTCGCGCAGGAGCTGGGAGTGCAGCTCCGCGACACCGTTGACCATGGCGCTGCCGACGGTCGCCAGGTATGCCATCCGGATCGATGCGTCCGGCCCGGACGTGGCGATCGACATCCGTCGGACCCGGTCCTCGTCGTCCGGGTACGCCTGGCGGACCTCGGCAAGGAACGCCTCGTTGATCCGGTAGATGATCTCCAGGTGGCGCGGCAGGAGCCGGCCGAGCAGCTTCGCGGACCACACCTCGAGCGCCTCCGGCAGCAGGGTGTGGCACGTGTAGTTGAAGCAGCTGCGGGTGATCTGCCACGCCTCGTCCCAGCCGAGGTGCCGCTCGTCGACGAGGAGGCGCATGAGTTCGGGGATGGCGATCACCGGGTGCGTGTCGTTGAGCTGGAACACCACGCGGTCGGCCAGGCGGTGCACGTCGAAGTCGTGCGGCAGGTCTCGGTCCAGGATGCTGCGCAGCGAGCAGGCCACGAAGAAGTACTGCTGCTGCAGTCGCAGCTCCTTTCCCTGCGGCGTGGAGTCCTCCGGGTAAAGGACCTTGGAGATGTTCTCCGCCGCCGTCTGGGCAGCCACCGCCGCGGTGTAGTCGCCGGCGTTGAAGATCTGCAGGTCGAATGCCTGCGTCGCGCGGGCGCTCCACAGCCGCAAGGTGTTGACGTTCCCGTTGCGGTAGCCGGGCACCATGTAGTCGTACGGCACGCCCAGCACGTTCCACGCCGGCACCCACCGTCGGTGCACGACACCGTCGGGGCCGACCTCGTCCGCACACGACCCCCCGAACCCGACGGTCACCGCGTCCTCGGGGTGCGGGAACTCCCATGGCGAGCCGAGCTCCGCCCAGAAGTCAGGCTCCTCGACCTGCCAGCCGTCGACGAACGTCTGGCGGAAGATCCCGTACTCGTAGCGGATGCCGTAGCCGGTGCAGGGCACGTTCATCGTCGCCAGGGAGTCGACGAAGCACGCGGCGAGCCGACCCAGCCCGCCGTTGCCCAGACCGGGCTCGACCTCGACCTCGCGCACCGTAGCCAGGTCGATCCCGAGCGACCGCAGGCTCTCGGCGACGACGTCGGTCAGGTCGGTGGCCAGGAGCGCGTTGTCCAGCTGCCGGCCGAGCAGGTACTCGGCGGACAGGTAGGCCACCGCCTTCGCCTGCGCCTGGCGCTCACGGCGCGAGGTGTCCAACCAGCGGGCCATCAGGTGGTGCCGGACCGTCCGGGCCAGGGCCAGGTACTGGTCGTTCGCGGAGGCCCGGTCCAGGTCGACACCCTGCCCCAGGCGCAACTCGCGCAGGAAGTCCTGCGTGAAGCCCTCGACGGAGGTCTCCGGTGTGGTGAGTGTCTGCACGTCGTACGTCACGGGAGAACGGTAGCCAGGATCGCGGGGACGTGATGACGAGCCATCTGCCGCTACGGTGTGACCGAACTGGTCGCACAGGGAGGGTCAGGTGCGCAACGGCACACTCGGCGCGGGGGCGGACCGGCGATGATCGTCGCCGTGCTCGTCGTCGCCTACCTGGCGGGCGCCGTACCGGCGTCGAACATCGTCGCCCACCTGGCCACCGGCCGGGACCTGCGACGGGTCGGCACGGGCACGGTGAGCGGGTCCGGTCTCTACGGTCTGGCCGGCTTCGGCGCCATGGCTGCCGGTGGGCTGGCCGACATCGCGAAGGGGACCGTCGGCCCGGCGCTGGCACTGGCCCTCACGCACGACGCTCGGATCGCAGCCCTCGCCGCCGGCTGCGCCGTGATCGGGCACAACTGGTCGGTGTTCCTGCGCGGGGCCGGTGGCCGCGGGCTGTCCCCGGCCATGGGTGCCGGGCTCGTCGTCGCCTGGCCGGCCACGGCGGTGCTCGCCCTCGGGCTGGCCGTCGGACGCCTGCTGCGCCACACCGCCTTGTTCTCGGCGTTCGCCCTGCTGGCACTGGTCCCGGTCCTCTGGTTGACCGACGGGAGCGACGGCGTGCTGCTCGGTGTCGCCCTGGCTCTGCCGATCGTGGTCAAGCGGGTGATGGGCAACGCTCTGCCGGTTCGCTGGTCGGCTGCCGTCGTCACCAGCCGGCTGCTGGTGGACCGCGACACGGTCCGCCGCGCGAGAGGATGGCCCCGTGACCACTGACGAACCTGGGCCCGCGCCCACCGCCTTGCTCGACGTGCTCACCGCCTACCGTGACCTGCTGCGTGAGCACGAGGACGAGATCAACGCGCTCAACGTCTTCCCGGTCCCCGACGGCGACACCGGCACGAACGTGCTGCTCACCGTGGAGGCCACCCTCGGCGCCGTCGAGCCGCTCCAGCCCGGGCAGACCGGCTCTGACCTCGCGACGCTCCGTGACCGGCTCAACCGCGGGGCGCTGCTCGGCGCGCGGGGATCCTCCGGCGTCATCCAGTCGCAGGCATTCGTGGCCGCGCTGGACAGTCTCGCCCGGGCAGGGCGGGTGGACAGCAGCTCGGTGGCCGCGGCCCTCGCCGACGCCCGGGACGCGGCGTACACGGCGGTGGCCCACCCCGTCGAGGGGACGATCCTCTCGGTGCTGTCCGCCGCCGCCGCGGCGGCCCGCACGGCGACCGGCCTTCCGCTGGCCGACCTCACCGAGCTCCTCGCCCTGGAGGCCCGGGACGCCGTCACGCGCACCCCCCTGCTGCTGCCCGAGCTCGCCGCGGCGGGCGTCGTGGACTCGGGGGGGCGCGCACTGTCCCTGGGTTTCGACGCGCTGGCCGAGGTGTTCGGCGGCAGGTCGTTGCCGCCGGCCGAGCTGTTCCGGGCGCCGTCATCCGCCGCGGCGGACCGGACGCCCGGTGCCGCGCGCCCGTCACCGACCGCCGACGGGTCCGGCCGGTACGAGGTCGTCGTGACCCTCCACACGGACCAGCACCGTGCCGGCCGGGTCCGCACGCGCTGGCAGGAGATCGGCGACACGGTCGTCGTCTCCGGCGTCGGCAACCTGTGGCGCGGGCACGTGCACACCGACTCCCCCGACACCGCCCTCGCCGCCGCTCGCGCGGAGGCCGGCGAGCACCAGGTCGATGACGTGCTGCTCACCGACCTGCAGGCGCAGATCGCCGACCGCGCCGGGGCCGCCGCCCAGGAGCCCCAGCGAGCGAGCACCGAGGCGGACGGGCGGTCGGCGCGCGCGCTCGGCCTGGTCGCCGTCGCTCAGGGTCCGGGCCTGGCTCGCGCGTTCCGGGAGCTGGGGGCACAGGTGGTCGAGGCCGACGCCGCCGCACCGTCCGTGCAGGACCTCGTCGACGCCGTCGAGCAGTGTGCAGCGGACGACGTGCTCCTGCTCCCGAACGACCCCGACGTCCTTCCCGCCGCGCAGCGCGCCCAGGAGCTGGCGACCGCTCGCGTCCACGTGGTGAGCACTGCGGACCCGCTGGCCGGACTGGCCGCCGCCGTGGTGCATGAGCCGTCCTCGCAACCGGCCGACGCGGTGCGGACGATGACCGAGGCCGCAGCCCGGGTCCGCTCGGGTCGCGTGGCCCGGGTCGTCCGGGAGGCGGTCCTCACCGTCGGCCCGGTGCACCCCGGCCAGTGGCTGGCCCTCACCGGCAAGCGCGTCGTCGCGGTCGGCGACGACCCGCTCCAGGTGGCGGTCCGGCTCGCCGAACACCTGGCGTCGCCACGCACCGAGGTCTTCACCATCGCCCACGGCCTCGCAGCCACCGCCGGCGCCGCCGAGGACCTGCATCGTCGACTCAGGTCGGAGCACCCCGAGGCGGTCGTGGAGATGCTCGACGGGGGTAGCCGGGATGCTTTCCTGCTCAGTGCGGAGGACGGGCCCGGCGGGCCCGACGACACGCCGACGGACCTGGATCTGACGTCGGCAGAGGAGGACATGTCATGACCATCGGGATCGTCACGGACAGCACCGGGTGCGTCCCGCCCGACCTGGTTGCCGAGCTGGGGATCGAGGTCGTGCCGCTGTCCGTCGCGATGGACGGCGTGACCTACCACGACGGCGTCGACCTCAGCCC
Organism: uncultured Actinomycetota bacterium; assembly: GCA_963703555.1. Classification (GTDB taxonomy): domain Bacteria; phylum Actinomycetota; class Actinomycetes; order Actinomycetales; family Cellulomonadaceae; genus CAVPEV01. The sequence continues at coordinate 63,916 of CAVPEV010000017.1, forward strand.
GGCGGACTTCTACCGGCGGCTGGCGGCCGGGCTGCCCTTCCCCACGACATCGGCAGCCGGCGTCGGCGACTTCGTCGCCGCCTACCAGCGGATGGCCGATCGAGGCTACCCGGAGATCGTCTCGATCCTCCTGTCGGGAGGCCTCAGCGCGACCTGCGACGCCGCCCGCACGGCGGCCGAGCAGGTGGACGTGCCGGTTCGGGTCGTCGACTCCCGCACGGTCGCCGCACCCCAGGGCATGGCGGTCGTCGCCGCCGCCAGGCGCGCCGCCGACGGTGCGACCGCCGACGAGGTGGTCGCCCGAACGCAGGAGGTGGCGGCAGCGTCCACCATGCTCGCCGTCATCCCGGACCTCACGCACCTGTACCGCGGAGGGCGGATCAACGCCGTCCAGGCGGGCATCGGCAACCTGCTGCGGATCACCCCGGTGGTGACCATCCGCGACGGTGCGGTCACACCCATCGCCCGTGAACGCACCCTCCGGCGCGCCCTGGACCGCATGCTCACCATCGCCCGCGAGATCGCCGGCGGGCAACCCGCCACCGTGTGGGTGATGGAGGCCGGCGCGCACGACCTCGCGGCCCAGCTCGGTGACCGGCTCGCTGCCGAGATCGACGCCGCCGACCTGCGGATGACGACGTTCACCCCGGTGATGGGGGCACACACCGGGCCGGGCACGGCCGGCTTCGGCATCGTGCCCGGCTCGCTGTGAGCCCTCGCGGGGCGTCCTAGACGGTGCTCGGCTCCTTGGCGAGCAGATCCAGACCGGTCCGCACGGTCGGCCGGTGCTGCACCGGGATGTAGTAGACGCTGGGGTCGGTCCCCATCTCCGGCTGCAGCTGCTGGGCACCCCGCTCGCGGATCAGCCGCGAGACCTCCGACTCGGGGTCGTTGAGGTCTCCGACGAACCGGGCCCGGGCCGGGCACGTCTCGACGCACATCGGCAGGGCGCCGGCGTCGATCCGGTCCATGCAGAAGTCGCACTTCTCGACCGTGCCGCGCACCCCCGTGTGCTCCTTCGAGGAGCCCAGTGCGTGCTCGGTGGGCCGGCTCGGCTCCGTCACGTTGAACACGCGCACGCCGTAGGGGCAGGCCTGGATGCACGAGCGGCACCCGATGCAGTCCTCGGAGTGGATGCCGACGATGCCGTCGTCCCGCTTGTAGGTGGCCCCGGTCGGGCACACCGGCAGGCAGGCCGGGTCGGCGCAGTGCTGGCAGGCCAGCGGCAGGAAGGTCAGCTGCGGGTACTCGACCGTGCCGCCGGCCTGGTCGATCTGCGACCCGCCGATGGTCAGGACCCGGTTCCACCACTCGCCCTCGGGCAGGTTGTTCTTGATCTTGCAGGACACCGCACAGCTCTGGCAGCCGATGCACCGGTTCAGGTCGATGACCATCCCCCACCGCTTCGGCCGGGTGGCCCCTGCGGACGTGGCCTTCGCCGCCGGTCGGGTCGACGTCGTCGTCATGATCACTTCTCCTTCACGATCGTCGCAGCGCCACGGCGTTGCTCCGGCGGCATGGCTGGGATGGCCGCAGGGTCGGCCTTGGCGACCTCGACGAGGACGTCGAAGAACGAGCAGCTGTAGTGCTTGACGTTGGCCTGCTCGTGGGTGAGCTCCTGGTACCCACCGGCGATGAACTGGTGGCGCTGCCACCCCTTGTTGATGTTGCACGTGTGGTCGGGGTAGGCGTTGTTGGTCCGCACCTTCAGGTACGCCTCGCCGCGGTCGTTGAACACCCGGACAACCTCGCCGTCGACGAACCCGCGGGCCGCCATCTCCCGCTCGTTGAGCTCGACGAGCGGCTCGGGGTCCATCTCGCGCAGCACCGGGACCTCGTAGAAGGTGCTGTGCACCCGGAAGCGCGCGTGCCGCTGGTTGAGCACGAGCGGGTACTTGGCGTACTTCGGGTTGGTGTACCACGCCTCGAACGGAGGTTCGAAGTGTGGCAGCGGGTCAACCCCCATGGTCACCGGGATGCGCAGCGCCGGCATCATGTCCGGCGAGTTGACGATGACACCCTCGGAGTAGAACTCCGCCTTGCCCGACGCGGTCATGAAGCCACCGTCCGCCAGCGAGATGTACCCCGGGTCGAACAGCCGGGTGACCCCGTCGCGCTGGAACTCCTCGACGACCTGCGGCCGGCCGAGCACCTCGGCGATCTTCGCGACGATCCGCTCGATCCACTGCTCGGGGCTGTCGGCGAAGTACTGCCCGAATCCCAACCGCTGAGCCAGGGCGCCGAAGATCTGGTAGTCGGACCGGCACTGCCCGACGTTGGCGATCGCCTTCTCCTGGCGCATGAGGAACGGGTGCATACCCCCGCACAGGTCGTCGTTCTCGAACCAGCTGGTGACCGGCAGCACGTAGTCCGCCATGCGGGCCGTGTCGTTCATCACCATCTCGAGGGAGACGACGAGCTCGAGGTTGTCCTCGGTGAGCATCTCCTTGCGGATGCGGTTCTGGTTGGGGAAGTTGCTCACGAAGTTCGAGCAGTTGAGGATCATCGCCTTGATGGGCCATTCCACCGGCTCGGGCGTCGACGAGCGGGGCCCGGCGAAGCCGTTCTTCGGGTCGGCCGGCACCCACTGCTGGATGACGCCCTTGGTCACGGCGTCGTAGAGCAGCAGGTAGTTGAGCTTGGTGGTGGGCGTGCCCGTCGGCATCGTCCACTCGTCGAGGATCCCCGGGGTGAACATCACGCTCATCGCGGTGCCGCCCATGAGGGAGCCCAGCGGCGTCGCGCCCGGCTTGCCGAGCTGACCGGTGATCACGCCCAACGTGGCGATGCCGCGTCCGACGAGGTCGGCGTTGTCCCACCGGTCGATGCCCATCCCCGAGTAGACGAACGTCGGGCCCTGGGTGGCGTACCGCCGAGCGATGCTGCGGACCAGATCGGGGGCTACTTCGGTGATCTCCTCCATCGCCTCCGGGGTGTGCTCCGCCGCGGTGTCGGCGAGCAGCTGGAACGCCGGGTGGACGGTGACCGGACCGGCCGGGGTGTCCACCTGGTAGGTGCCGAAGATCGCCGCGGTGGCCGTGTTCGCGTCCGCCGGGACCGGCAGCCCGGTCTGCGGGTCGATGCCCAGCACGGCCGCCTCCGCGGTCGGGTCCAGGTCCGTGGTGCGCAGGAACAGGCCGTTGTCCGCCCGCACCAGGTAGGTCGCCACGGTGTGGGTCCGCAGGTAGGTCTCGTCGTAGAGCTTCTCTTCGATGACCGTGTGGATCATCGACATGGCCAGCGCAGAGTCCGACCCGGGACGCAACCGCACCCAGATGTCGGCCTTCGCCGCGGCCTCAGAGTACCGGGGGTCGATGACGATGAGCTTGGCACCCTCCTCGAGGGCGTCGGAGAAGAAGTGCCAGTTGTGAATCTGCGACTCGGTGACGTTGGTGCCCCAGGCCACGATGGTCCGCGCGTTGGCGATGTCCTCGGGCTGGTGGGCCAGCATCCAGGCGGCCATGCCGCTCGCGTAGTTGGCCATCACCTGGGTCTCGCCGGTAGCCAGCCCCAGGTCGATCGCGTCGGCGCCTAGCGTCGCCCCGGCCAGGTTCGCGAACCGGTGGCCGGCTCCGGCGATGGCGCCATTGATGATCGAGTAGCTGCCGGACAGCGGCGCGACGCAGACCGCCTTCTTTCCATGCTTCTCCTGGATGGCGGCCAACTTCGCGGCGATCTCGTCGAGGGCCTGGTCCCAGCTGATCTCCTGCCAGCGGTTCTCCCCCCGCGTGCCCACCCGCTTCAGCGGGGTGGTGACGCGCTCGGTGCCGTAGACCCGCTGCGGGTGGCTGAGCCCCCGCAGGCAGATCCGGTTGTACCGCGGGTCCGGGAACGGGGCCGCGGTGGTCTCGACGAGCTTGCCGTCGCGGACGTGGGCGTAGATCCGGCAGTTCATCCAGCAGTTCGGCGTGCACGCGGAGGAGAAGACCTGCTCACCCTCGGCGGGCAACAGCGGCAGGGATGCCGTCAGTGCCATGGTGAAGACTCCTTGTGATCGTGGATGGGGGGCTCAGCCGAGGGGGCTGACCTTGATGCCCGAGCGCAGCTGGGCGTAACGGAACTGCAGGCTGCCCAGCACGCTGAGCACCCCACCGATGGACAGCAGGGCAGGAGCAGCCGACGTGGACGCCAGCGCGACAAGGGTCAGCACCACCGGCACCCCGAACCCGACCACGACACTGATCCAGAAATGACCGGCCATCTTCCCGCGCAGCATCCGCTCCAGACCGGCCCGAGCCGCCGGGGCGTGCTCCAGACGCCGCTCGATGACGTACATGTGCGTCAGGCCCAGGGTGACGACCAGGCCGACCAGGAAGCTCAACGCCAACGGGGTCTGGTACTCCCCCAACGTCCCGTTCACCGCCAGCACCAGCATCGTCAGACCGAGCGACGTGGTCATCGCGTGCGCGATGAACTGCGCCGGGACCAACGCCGAGTGCCACAGCCGGATCGACAGCGACTCGTACATGACCATCCCCGGGTAGGCGATGATCAACGCCGCCGCCAGGAAGCACACCGAGATGAGAATCTTGCCGGTCAGGTTCGCCTCGAGGAACGGGGCATCCGTCCACGGCAGGCCACCGAACCAGCCTGGCAGCACGTAGATGACCCCGACGATGAGGAACACGAAGTCCGCGATCGCGCCCCGGGAGATCCATGACCGGTCCGGACGCTTCAGGGCCTTCAGCACCCGCTCCGGGCGACCCAGGTCGAGGATCAGGATCAACCCACCGATCGCCACCAGCACCAGACCGATGACGTCCAGCAACGGCAACCTCAGCACCGTGCCCGTGTCCACCAGGGAGTACAGGTGACGGACCATGAACGTGCCGGCACCCAGACCCATCGCCCAGAACCACAGTGCGTGAGCCCCGTGCCAGTACGGCTGAGGGATGAGGTGCAGGGCGAAGCGGTCGTAGGTCCGCTCCCGCTCGATCAACGACGGTGCACTCATACCGGCCTCCGGACGACGGGCGCCGGCAGACGCCGGCATCTTTGGAAGTCTCAGTCCCAGTCCTCGGCGGCACTGCGGACCTAAGGCCCAGTCGGCCGCACCGACGAGCGCGCTTCTGCAGCCCAGAGCGACACTCCGCGGCGCCATGAGGTGCCGAGCTCCTCGCGCGACGCGCCCCGGTCCCGTGCAGCCGCAGGCCATGTCGGGCCCAACGTCCTGGCCCCCGGCGCATATCCTCGGGTGCCATGGGACAGGTGACATCAGTGCGCACCGTCCCGGCGTTCAGCGCGGCGCTGGTCCACCGTCCGGAGGAGTCCGGGCTGGTCGACCGGTACGGGCGCGTCGCACGTGACCTCCGGGTCTCCCTGACCGACCGGTGCAACCTGCGCTGTGCCTACTGCATGCCGGCCGAAGGCCTCGAGTGGATGCCGCACGAGCAGGCGCTCACGGACCAGGAGGTCATCCGGCTCGTCACCGTCGCAGTCACCCGGCTCGGGGTCCGGGAGGTGCGGTTCACCGGCGGTGAGCCACTGCTGCGCAAGGGCCTGGAGCGCATCGTCGCCGCCACCACCGCGCTGCGGACCGTGGACGGCCTGCCGCCCGAGACCTCGCTCACGACGAACGGGCTGGGTCTGGACAAGCGCGCGGCCCGGCTGGCTGCAGCGGGCCTGACCAGGGTGAACGTCTCGCTGGACAGCCTGCGCCGGGAACGCTATGCCGCCCTGGCCCGCCGGGACCGTCTGCCCGACGTGCTGTCCGGCCTGCGTGCCGCCGACGCGGCGGGGTTGCGCCCGATCAAGGTCAACACGGTGCTCATGCGCGGGATCAACGACGACGAGGCCGTCGATCTGCTCGGCTGGAGCATCGAGCACGGCTATCACCTGCGGTTCATCGAGCAGATGCCGCTGGGACCCGTGCACACGTGGGACCGGTCGCAGATGGTCACCGCCGAGGAGATCCTTGCCGGTCTGTCCGCGGTCTACCACCTCGTCCCCCTCGACCCGCACGTTCGCGCGGGTGCCCCCGCCGAGACGTGGAGGGTCGCGGGCACCGGTGAACCACCCGCCACCGTCGGCATCGTCGGCGCGGTCACCCGCCCGTTCTGCGCCGACTGCGACCGCACCCGGCTCACCGCCGACGGCCAGGTCCGCGACTGCCTGTTCTCCGACCGTGAGACGGACCTGCGCGGCCTGCTGCGCTCCGGCGCGGATGACGACACGATCGCGGACACCTGGCGGGCCGCGATGTGGAGCAAGCGCGCCGGGCACGGCATCGACGACCCGGGCTTCCTGCAGCCCCATCGCCCGATGAGCGCCATCGGCGGCTGATACGGCCCTGATAAAGCACAATCGTGAGTGGCCCGTCGTGGTGGGTTGCGTGCCGGTGGTGGACTGGTTCAGGGCAGGCGACGGATTGTGCCCGGGAGGAACCGCTGCGGTTCACAACTGGGCGCGTCTCAGGGTGTTATTCACGGCGCCTACCATCCGAATCTGAAGAGTTCGAGTCGTGCGACGGTGCGGCCACCGCCGGCGACGCTCGGGCAAGCACGAGGGCCGGCCCGGCCGTCCACGACGACCTTGTGCAGCGCACCTTCCGCCGCGCGGTGATCCCCGCCGGGCCGAACGGGCCGGGCACGATCTGCCACTCGGACCGCGGGTCGCACTTTCGAGCAGGGTCCTACCTGCGGGTGCTGTGCCACACCGGCGTCACCGGCTCGATGTGCCGGGTCGGGGCCAACGGGGACAAGGCCGCCACGGAGGTCTTCTTCGCCCTGCTGCAGAAGAACGTGCTGAACCGACGCTGCGGGGATTTGACCTGCGGTAACAGTGTGTCCGGAAGGGGACTTGAACCCCTACGCCCTATACGGGCACTAGCACCTCAAGCTAGCGCGTCTGCCATTCCGCCACCCGGACGGGTGTGCCCCGCCGAGCGCGCGGACGAGCCACGCGACCCCTCGGGCGCGGGCTGCAACATACCACGGGGCGTTGGTCCGGCACGGGGGGCAGCACCGGCGCAGACTGTGCCCAGACAGGAGGAGTGATGACCATCTACCGCGGCCCTGGGGAGCACCCGGTGCCCCCCCGTCGCGTCGCCGGGTACCGTCCGCAGGAGCGCCGGGTCGCCGCGGTAGCAGCGTCGGGCATGGGGCCTGGCAGCGAGGACGTGCCACGCTGGCTGCGGACCATGGCCGGGGTGGCCTGGCGGCTGCTGGTGGTCGTCGCCGCCGTCGCCCTGGTCTTCTATGCGACGTCCCAGGTGACGCTGCTGTTCATCGCGGTGTTCCTGGCCCTGGTGTTCACCGCTGTGCTGCGACCCGCGGTGGACCGGATGGCCCGGGTGATGCCGCGCTTCCTCGCCACCGCCCTCGGTCTGCTGCTCGGCCTCGTGGTGTTCGCCGGGATGCTCACCTACGTCGGGTTCTCCGTCGCCAACCAGTGGAACGACCTGTCGAGCCAGTTCACCACCGGCATCAGCCAGATCATCGACTTCCTGGAGCACGGTCCGCTGCCGCTCACCATCACCAACGACCAGATCAACAGCTGGATCAGCCAGGGCCAGGCCTGGGTCACCCAGCATTCGGGCCAGATCGCGTCGCAGGCCGCCTCCAGCATCGGCTCCGTGGCCGAGGCGTTCACCGCCCTGGCCCTGGCAGTCTTCTGCTCAGTCTTCTTCCTGGCCCGCGGCCAGGACATGTGGGCGTGGTTCCTCGCCCAGCTGCCGCACCGGCACCGCAGGCCCTGGCGCGTCGCAGGGACCGCCGGCTGGTACACCTTCTCCGGCTACACCCGCGGCACCGTGATCGTCGCCGTGTCCGACGGGCTGCTCGCCTTCATCCTGCTGTCCGTCATCCGGGTGCCGCTGGCCGCGCCGCTGGCGGTTCTGGTCCTGCTCGGCGCATTCATCCCGCTCATCGGGGCCCCGACCGCGATGGTCGTGGCGATGATCGTCGCGTTGGCCACCGGCGGAGTGATCAAGGCCGCCATGGTCGGCATCGGCATCGCCCTCATCGGTCAGTTCGAAGGGCACGTGCTGCAGCCGCTGGTGATGGGCCGGCAGGTGGCCCTGCATCCCGTCGTGGTCGCCCTCGCGGTGGCCGGCGGCACCCTGACGGCCGGCATCCTCGGTGCGGTCATCGCGGTGCCGCTGGTGGCGGTGGTCTGGTCGGTGTTCTCCCGGTTGCGTCCCCTCGAGCCGGAGCCCGAGGAGGAGGACGACCCGGACGACGAGCCGCTGGTCGTGCGTACCGACGGGCCGGCCGGGGACGGGCTCGCCGGGTCGGACGGCGTGGCGGCCGGCTCCGACCGGTGAGCCGCCCGGGTGGTGGACGGTCCTGCCGGCCGACCACCGCTCGCGCGCGTCAGCCGGCCAGCGGCACCTGTGCGGCCAGGTCGGCGAGGGCTCGTTCCAGGTCGGCACGTGCCTGCGGCCCGGGTACGAGCAGCGGGGCGGGCAGTGCCCCGGTGTGCAGGCCGAGGATCTCCCCGGCGAGGTGCAGGATGCGCGGTCCGCCGTGTGCGTCGACCAGCGAGATGACCGGGGCCAGCAGGGCGGCGGCCGCGGTGGCGGCCGCCGCGTCCCGGGCACCGGCGGCACGGGCCAGCGCGACGCACGGACCGGGCAGCACCGACGCCAGGCCCGAGTGCCACGTCCGCGCTCCGACGAGAAGGGCCTGGTAGGCGTGCGCGTCCCCGCTGAACCCGACCTCCACGCCGGCCGGCACGTGGTCGAGGAGCCAGCGGGCCCGCGCCCGCACGTCGTCGCGATCGGAGCCGCGGTCCTTGATGCCACCGATCCCCGGCAGGGCCGCGATCGTCGCCAGCGTGGCCAGGTCCAGCTCGACCCGGGTGGCCGACGGGTTGTGGTACGCCCAGACCGGTCGGTCGGCGGCGGCGCCGGCGGCCCGGTACAGCTCGACCGCCTCCCGGGCGGTCAGCGGGAGATAGGACGTCGTGGGGAGCAGGAGGGCGTCGGCGCCCGCGCGCTGGGCGTCGTCGACATAGCCGAGCACCCCCTCAGTGGTCAGCGCCCCGACTCCGGCTAGCACGGGCACTCGCCCGTCGACCGTCCCGACCGCCGTCTCGACAACCTGCCGACGCTGGCGGCGGTCGAGGTAGGCGAACCCGCCGGTGCTACCGAGCAGGGCGATGCCGTCCACACCGGTGCGCACGGCGCGGTCGGCGAGGGCCGCCAGCGCCTCGGCACCGACCTCTCCCTGCGGGGTGCGCGGGGTGGGCAGGAAGGCGACGACGGCTCCAAGCAGCGGCACGTCCCCACCGTAGCGGCGTCCCGGGCCGTCGGCCGGGTGGCCCGCGGGTCAGCGGAAGTCCCGGGAGGCGGTGGGCACCCGCAGCGACAACGGCGCCAGGTGCTCGGCGACCAGGTTGGTCGCGCCGTCCGCCCGCTCCACCCGGCCACGCACGACGAGCGCCGGGGAGGACCGGGCGACCTGTCGGAACCGCCGCCACAGCCCCGCCGAACACACGACGTTGAGCAGCCCGGTCTCGTCCTCCAGGGACAGGAACGTCACGCCTGCGGCGGTGCCGGGCCGTTGGCGGTGGGTGACGACGCCGGCCACCGCGACCCGCCGGTCCGCGGCACCCCGGTACACGTCCACCACCCGCAGCACGCCGGCGGCGTCCAGGCCCGGGCGGACGAACTGGGTCGGGTAGGAGTCGGTCGACACACCGGTCGCCCACACGTCCGCGACGGCGAGCTCGACGTCGCTCATCCCCGGCAGGGTGGGCGCCTGCACACCGACGGACACGCCCGGCAGCGTGTGCGGACCTTCCTGGGCGAGCGCCCCTGCGGCCCACAGCGCCTCCCGCCGGGTCGCGCCCAGGCTGTCCAGGGCACCCGCGGTGGCGAGCGCCTCGACCTGGGCGGTGGACAGGGACACCCGGCGGACCAGGTCGCGTAGGTCGGCGAACGGCCCGCGGGCCGTGCGCTCCTCGACGATCCGCCGCGCGTCGTCCTCACCGATCCCACGGACCGCCGCCAGCCCCATCCGCACCCCGAGGGAGCGGGGCGTCGCACGCTCCCCCGGCGGGGCGGCCGGTCCCGCCGGCCCCGCACCCGCACGGCCCGACCCGGCGGCACGGGCTCCTGGCGAACGGTCCGCACCGCCGTCACCGGACGCCAGGGGTAGCGGCACCAGGGCCGGCTCACCGCCAGGAGCCGTCGGACGCAGGCGCTCGACCTGCGCCTGCGCGCCGGACGCCTGTACGTCCGGGCGCGCCACCAGCAGGCCGTGCCGTCGGGCGTCGGCCGCGAGGGTCTGCGGCGTGTAGAACCCCATGGGTTGTGCGGCCAGCACCCCGGCGTAGAACGCGGCGGGATGGTGCACCTTCAGCCACGCGCTGGCGTAGACGAGGTAGGCGAACGAGTAGGCGTGCGACTCGGGGAAGCCGAAGTCGGCGAAGGCCTTGAGCTTGTCGTAGATCTCCTCCCGGGCAGCGGCGTCGATGCCGTTGCGAGCCATGCCGGCCATCAGCCGGTCCCGCAGCGCCGCCATGCGCTCCGCCGAACGCTTGGACCCCATGGCGCGGCGCAGCTGGTCGGACTCGGCCGGGGTGAAGTCCGCGGCGTCGATCGCCATCTGCATGAGCTGTTCCTGGAACAACGGCACACCCAGCGTGCGCTCGAGGGCTCTCCTCAGCCGGGGGTGCGGGTAGGTCACCGGCTCCCGGCCCTGGTAGCGCTCGATGTACGGGTGCACCGAACCGCCCTGGATCGGGCCGGGCCGGATGAGGGCGACCTCGACGACGATGCCGTAGAAGTCACGGGGCTGCAGACGCGGCAGGGTGCCCATCTGGGCCCGGGACTCCACCTGGAACACCCCCACGGTGTCGGCCGCGCAGAGCAGGTCGTACACGGCCGGGTCCTCCTGCGGCAGGCCGTGCAGCTCCAGATCCTCCCCCTCGTGCTCGGCGATCTGCTCGAACGCCAGCCGCAGGGCGGTGAGCATGCCCAGCCCCAGCAGGTCGAACTTCACCAGGCCGGCGTCGGCGCAGTCGTCCTTGTCCCACTGCAGCACGGTGCGCCCGGGCATCCGTGCCCACTCCACCGGGCACACCTCGATGACCGGCCGGTCGCACATGACCATGCCCCCGGAGTGGATGCCCAGGTGCCGGGGCAACCGCAGCAGACGCTCGGCCAGGTCGATGACCGGTTCGGGGATCTCGGCCAGCTCGCCCCCGTCGGTGGCGGAGATCGCCAGAGGGACGTCGTGGCGGTCGGGGGCGACGGGAGCGGACCGGTGCACGGTCCACCAGGGACTGGCCGGGTCGGTCCCGCGCAGGCTGGACCACCGCTCGATCCCCTTGCTCCAGGCGTCCTGCTGCCCGACGTCGTGGCCGAGGGCGCGGGCGGCGTCGCGCACGGCGGACCGGGGCCGGTAGGAGATGACGTCGGCGACCTGGGCGGCGTGCTCGCGCCCGTGTCGGGCGTAGACGTACTGGATGACCTCCTCCCGTCGGCCGGACTCGATGTCGACGTCGATGTCCGGGGGCCCGTCGCGCTCCGGGGCGAGGAAGCGCTCGAACAGCAGCCCGTGGGCGACGGCGTCCACGGCGGTGACGTGCAGCGCGTAGCAGACCGCGGAGTTCGCCGCCGAGCCACGGCCCTGCGCGAGGATGTGGTTGCGGCGGCAGAAGTCGACGATGTCGTAGACGACGAGGAAGTACCCGGGGAAGTCGAGCTGTTCGATGACGTCCAGCTCGTGGGCGAGCTGGGCATAGGCGCCCGGCACCCGCTCGGCGTCGGGCGACCCGTAGACCTCCAGCGCACCGCGCCGTACCAGCTCGCGCAGCCAGGAGGCCTCGGTGTGGCCGTCCGGCACAGGGTAGGGCGGCAGGTGGGGTGCCACGAGCGCGAGGTCGAAGGCGCACTCGGCGGCTAGTGCTGCCGCCGTGGCCACCGCCTGGGGGTGCCGACGGTGCCAGGTGAGCATCTCGGCCGCCGAGCGCAGGTGGGCGGTGGGTGCACCGGGCAGCCAGCCGTCGAGCTCGTCCAGACCGGAGCGGGCCCGGATCGCAGCGAGAGCGGCGGCCAGGTCGGCGTCCCGCGGGGTGGCGTAGTGCACCCCCCCGGTGGCGACGAGCGGCAGGCCGGCAGCGAGGGCGAGGTCGGTCAGGGCGTCGTTGCGCTCGGAGTCGGCCGGGCCGCCGGCCTCGGTGACCTCGACCGCGACGTTGTCCCGCCCGAAGAGGGCGACGAGCCGGTCCAGCTCTGCCCCGGCTGCGGCAGCGCCGCCGGGACCCACGCCGCCGTCGGGAGATCCTGCGGCCAGCGCCCGGCGCACCGACCCCTTGCGACAGCCGGTGAGCACGAGCCACTGCCCGGCGGCCTGCTCGGCCAGCTCCTCCCAGTGGTAGGCGGCCATCCCCTTGGTCCCGGTGGCCAGGTGGGCCGTCGCGATCGCCCGGGACAGCGCCCGGTAGCCATCCGGTCCACGGGCCAGGACCAGCAGGTGGGTGGCGCGCGGGTCGGGCACCCCGGTGGGCGGGTCGAGCACGGCCGGACCGGGGCGGCCCGTGCTCGGCCCGCCGGCCGGTACCGGTAGACGCAGCTCCGCACCGAACACCGTGGGCAGCCCCACCGCCCGGGCGGCCTGGGCGAACCGCACCACGCCGTACAGGCCGTCGTGGTCGGTGAGGGCGAGCGCGGACAGGCCCAACCGGGCTGCCTCCGCCGTGAGCTCCTCGGGCTGGCTGGCGCCGTCGAGGAAGCTGAAGGCGGAGTGTGCGTGCAGCTCGGCGTAGCGCGGCTCAGTCATAGGTCGCCTCGCACGCCCAGCCGTCCGTACCGGCAGCGAGCAGCAGGGCCCGTCCGTCGTCGAGGGCGACCTGCACGTACGCCCGCCGCGGTCCGCCGGCCCACCACCGTTCGGCCAGCGGCCACGGGCCGGCCCACCCCACCACACCGACGTCACGATCCCCCACCCGCACCCGGGCCGGGGCGGCACTGAGCAGCCACCGGTCGTCGATGCGCACCGGTGCCCCACCGGCGTCCAGCACGTCGACGGGTTCCGCGGCCACCGGGACCGTGGCGGGGGCCGGTGCGGGCAACCGGCCCGGCCACGGTCGGTCGACCGGACGAGGCGGCGGTGTGCGGTCCCCCCACGGGCGCAGGTGCACCTGCGCCCGTGGGTCCCGGCCACCCTGGAGCACCGCGGTGAGCACCCCGTCGCCGCCGACCGTGGCCTGCACCCGGTCCAGGACGCGGTGGGCCCGCAGGTCTCCCCCGGACGGGCCACCCCACAACCGCCCCTGCTCGGCACCAGCCGGAGCGACCTCCTGGGCGGTCAAGGTGAGCCGCACGAGCGCCCCCGGCTCGGGATCCTCCGCGCGGCTCGGGACTCGCCCGGCGGAGGTGTCGGTGAGCCAGCCCTCCAGCTGCCAGCGCACCCGGTCGGTGATCCGGGACGGGGACAGCCCTCCCGACAGGTCGGTCCGCCAGGTGCGCACGAGCTCGTCCCCGCTGCCGGTCCGCGCGGCGATCCGCAGCGACCCGCAGGTCACCCCGCGGTCCACCAGCACGGCGTGCAGCTGTTCGGCGAGCCGGCGTCCGGCGAACGTCGCGATGTCCACCCGCTGCGCGGGGGGGTCGAGCTCGCAGGTCACCTCCAGGTCCGCCTCGGGCCGGCGCCGCACCGGGGGGTGGGTGTCCTCGCCCCGGGCCAGCCGGTGCGCCCAGGCGCCGACCGGTCCGAACCGGGCGTGCACGTCGGCCTCCGGCAGGCCGGCCAGGGCGCCGAGCGTGCGCACCCCCAACCGGTCCAGCAGGTCGACGAGGATGTCGACCTGCTGGATCTCTCCGTCCCGGACCGCGCCATGCCCCAGGTCCGCGACCGGGCGCGGTGACAGGAACGCCCGTGATCCGCCCGCCGGGACGAGCAGGTCGGACCGGGCGGCGAGCACTGCGGCGAGCAGCCCGTCGGCGATCCCCACGTGACACTCGTGACCGGTATGGTCGGCCACCACGGTGACGATCCGGTCGGCCAGCTCATCCTCGGACCCGTGGTAGCGGCTGGCCCCCGACGTCGGCAGCAGGAGCAGTCCCGGCCGGGCGACCTCGATCCCGGGGACGACCTCCTCGACCGCCACCGCCACCGGCTCGAACGCCCGCAGGTCCCGCACCGGGTCGGCGGCCAGCAGGGCCAGCTCGGGGCAGCACCCCTGGGCCTGCCTCTGCCGCATCCCGCGGCGCACCCCCTGCGCCCGGGCGAGCGCGGAGACGGCCGTGAGCCGGTGGCCGTCGTACACGGCAACGGGCCGTGCCGGGTCCAGGCCGCCGGTGCGGACCGCGGCCGCCACCGGCCAGTCGGGGACCCACACGACGGTGGTGCGCATCCCGGTGCTCATCCGACCAGCCGCGCCGGGTTCGGTGGAACGGTCGCCGGGGCGGGCGCCCGGCCTCCGGCCCGCTCGGGCCGCCGGCCCGCCGCCGACCGGTCGCGGTCCGGCGTCGACAGCGGCAGGACGAGGTCCACCCGAGCCGGCGCCCCGGCACCGCCCCGCCCGGTACGGGTCACCTGCAACTCGTGCGTACGCAGCCGTCCGTCACCCGTGCCGGTCCCGGTCCACCGCCCCGGCACGGCGGTGAGCACCGCAGCCGCCCCCGGCCAGGGCGCGCCGGCCAGCAGGACCGCCCCGCGCTCCCGGGCCCGGGCGGTCAGCCGGTTGCGGTCGGCGTCGGTGAGCAGTGCCTGCGGGCCGACCACGACGACGTCGATGCCGTCGACCAGGGCCGCCACCACCCGGGCGGCGTCGGGACCCGGGTCCGGCACGAGGGCGAACCGGTCCAGGGCGACCCCCGCCTGCGCGGCCGCGAGCAGGCCGAGGGTCGGGTGCCCCGCGGCGGCCGCCCACGCCCCGCCGGCACAGGCTGCGGCGACGAGGGCCAGCAGCAGCGACGTGGACCCGGTCACCACGGTGACGCCGCCCCGCCGCAGGCCGGTCGGCAGCAGCGGGAGCAGCTCCGCAGGGACGGGCAGGGCCGGGCGCTCCCGGGTGAGCAGCGGCGCGCCGGTCCGCAGCTCGGCCCGGGCCAGCGTGGCGCGAGCCACCGCTGCGCGTTCCTCCGGCACCGTCACGGCCGTCGCCCTTCCCCTCGGAACCCGCCGACACCCCGTCGACCGGTATCGAACATCTGTTCGATCAGGCCAGTGAACGCCGGCACCGGACCGGGTGTCAATCCGTTCGCCGCACCTCCCGTCAGGGCGCACGATGGAGGGGAACCCGACGGCCAGACCGCCGCCCGACACCTGAGGAGGACCCGTGAACCTGCTCGACCGTCCGGTCGCACCCGATCCGTACTCCCTGCTCCCGCACGTCCCGGCCTTCACGCTGACCAGCACCGACGTCGCCGCCGGCGAGCCGATGGCCGCGACCTTCGTCGCCAGCGGCGCGAACACCTCCCCGCAGCTGGCCTGGACCGGCTTCCCCGAGCAGACCCGCTCCTTCGTCGTCAGCTGCTTCGACCCCGACGCACCCACCCCGGCCGGCTTCTGGCACTGGACGGCCGTCGACGTGCCGGCCCGGACGGGCGAGGTGCCCCGGACGGGCGAGCTGCCCCGCGGAGCGGGATCCCCGGACGGCTCCGCGCTGCCGGTCGGCGCGTTCCACGTCCGCAACGACGGCGGCGAACCCGGCTACCTGGGTGCCGCTCCCCCGGCCGGCGACCGCCCCCACCGGTACGTGTTCGCCGTCCACGCGCTCGACGTCGACCACCTCGACGTCACCCCCACCACCACGCCGACGGCGGTGGCCTTCCAGGCGCTCTTCCACACCCTGGCCCGGGCCACCCTGGCCCCCGTCTACGCCCGCTGAGCTGACAGCGCGCTACCCTGCGGGCCCATGAGCCTGCTCGACCTGGGGACCCTGACCTGGGAGCGCGCCCTGGACCGTGCCGACCTGCTCGCCGAGGCCACGCACGCCGCCCTCGGCCGGTGGGCCGCCGCCGACCCCTCGGTGGCTGACGCGGTCGTCGTCACTCCCATCGACCCCGCCCTGGCCGACACGGCCGCGATGACCCAGGCCTACGCCCTCCCGCTCGAGGCGTCCGGCAACTGCGTCGTCGTCGCCGGCGCCCGGGCCGGGCAGGAGCGGGTGGCGGCCGCGGTGGTGCGCGCCACCACCCGGGCCGACGTCAACACCACCGTCCGGCACCTGCTCGACGTGCGGAAGGCGTCCTTCCTGCCGATGGACCGGGCCACGGCGGAGTCCGGCATGGAGTACGGCGGCATCACCCCCGTCGGGCTGCCGCCGGCCTGGCAGGTCCTGGTGGACGCCGCCATCGCCGGCAGCGACGACCCGGTGGTCGTCGGCTCGGGCGTGCGCCGGTCCAAGCTGGCGCTGCCCGGCTCGCTGCTCGCCCGGATGCCCGGTGTGACGGTCGTCGAGCGGCTCGGTCTGGCCTGACGACGGCTCGGCCTGATGCTACGTTCGGCCCCGGCGCACGGTGCCGTGCGCGAGGACGTCGTCGGGGGGACGCATGTCACGCACCAGTCAGACCGGACCGGGGACCACACCGCCCACCGAGTGGGACGAGTCGACCCTGCAGCCGGACGCCACGCTCCCACCCGTCGCAGTCGACCCGGACGTGCTCGACCACCCCCGGTGGACACCGGCCAAGATCGTCGTATGGGTCGCGATCTCCCTCATCGGCGCCGTGGCCTGGTCGTTCATCGCGCTCGGTCGCGGGGAGACGATCAACGCCATCTGGTTCGTGTTCGCCGCCGTGGCGACCTACCTGGTCGGCTACCGGTTCTACTCCACGTACATCGAGCGGCGCCTGCTCCGGCCGAACGACCGCCGCGCGACCCCGGCCGAGTATGACGCCAACGGCAAGGACTACGTCGCGACCGACCGGCGGGTGCTCTTCGGGCACCACTTCGCCGCGATCGCCGGCGCCGGGCCGCTGGTGGGGCCCGTGCTGGCCGCGCAGATGGGCTACCTGCCCGGAACCATCTGGATCATCGTCGGCGCGGTGCTCGCCGGTGCCGTGCAGGACTACATGGTGCTGTTCCTGTCGATGCGCCGAGGCGGACGTTCGCTGGGCCAGATGGCCCGCGAGGAGCTCGGTCGGATCGGTGGGGCCGCGGCGATCCTGGCGACGCTGACGATCATGGTGATCATCGTCGCGATCCTCGCCCTCGTCGTGGTCAATGCTCTCGGCGACAGCCCGTGGGGCGTCTTCTCGGTCGGGATGACGATCCCGATCGCCCTGTTGATGGGCCTGTACCTGCGTCGGTGGCGCCCTGGCAAGGTGCTGGAGGTCTCGGTCATCGGTTTCGTGGCGCTCATTGCCGCGATCGTCGGCGGCGGCTTGGTGTCGCAGACCGGCTGGGGGCAGTCGCTGTTCCAGCTGGACCGCCAGACCATCGCCTGGGCGATCATCATCTACGGCTTCGTCGCCGCGGTGCTGCCGGTCTGGCTGCTGCTCGCCCCGCGCGACTACCTGTCGACGTTCATGAAGATCGGCGTGATCGTCATGCTCGCCGTCGCGATCGTGGTGGTCCGGCCGACGATCTACGCACCGGCGCTCAGCGAGTTCGCCTCGCGGGAGGACGGGCCGGTCTGGTCCGGCTCGCTGTTCCCGTTCCTCTTCGTGACGATCGCGTGCGGGGCGTTGTCCGGGTTCCACGCCCTCATCGCCTCGGGCACGACCCCGAAGATGGTCCACAAGGAACGCCAGGTCCGGTTCATCGGCTACGGCGGCATGCTCATGGAGTCGTTCGTGGCGATCATGGCCTTCGTCGCCGCGCTGTCGATCGACCGCGGGATCTACTTCGCGATGAACTCCCCGGCCTCGTCGACCGGGAACGCTGTGACCACGGCAGCCACGTTCGTCAACTCCCTCGGCCTGGCGGGCGTCAACCTCACCCCTGACATGTTGACCCAGGTCGCCCAGTCCGTCGGGGAGAGCTCAATCGTCTCGCGCACCGGCGGTGCACCCACCCTCGCGGTCGGCATCGCGCAGATCATGCAGGGCATCACCGGCTCGGGGATGGCGGGCTTCTGGTACCACTTCGCGATCATGTTCGAGGCGTTGTTCATCCTCACCGCGGTGGATGCCGGAACCCGCGTCGCGCGCTTCCAGCTGCAGGACACGATCGGCAACGTCATCCCGCGGTTCGCCGACCTGAACTGGCGTCCCGGCGTGTGGATCACCACCGCCATCATGGTCGCCGGCTGGGGGTACATCCTCATCCTCGGCGTCACCGACCCGCTCGGCGGGATCAACACCTTCTTCCCGCTGTTCGGCATCTCCAACCAGCTGCTCGCGGCGATCGCTCTCATGGTCGTCTCGATCGTGGTGGCCAAGAAGGGGCGCCGGGCGTTCAGGTACCTGTGGATCCCGGGGGTCCCGCTGCTGTTCGACCTGGTGGTCACCCTGACCGGGTCCTGGCAGAAGGTGTTCTCGAACAACCCGAAGGTCGGGTACTGGGCCCAGAACGACGCCTTCTCCGCCGCGCTGGACGCCGGGAAGACCTCGTTCGGCAACGCGGGCAGCGTGGCGGCGATGCGGGCGGTCGTGCGCAACACCGCGGTCCAGGGCACGTTGTCGGTCGTGTTCGCGGTCCTCACGGTGATCGTGTTCGTCTCGACCGTGTCCGCGATCGTGCGGGCCTGGCGCCGTGACGGCGGCCCCACGACGGAGGACGTCCCCGTGGTCTCGGCCACGTATGCACCCGCCGGGATCATCGTCCGGCCGCAGGAGCACGAGCTCGACAAGGCGTGGTCCGCCCTGCCGCCCGAGAAGCAGCTGCTCGTGAGTGACGGCCGGCGATGACCGCCGCCGTGGTCCTCGGGCGGCGCACCGCTGCACGGGCGAGCGGCCGGGCTGCGGCCGGGCTCCGGGCGATGTGGCAGGCGGCGCAGATGTTCGTCCGGGGCGCCGCAGGGGCGGACGCGTACGGCGCGTACGTCCTGCATCACCACCGCGAGCACCCGGACGTCGACCCGCTCGACGAGGCCGAGTTCTGGCGGGCACGGTACGCGGCGACGGAGCGCCAACCGGAGGCCCGCTGCTGCTGACGGCGGCGACGCCGCTGTTCACCCGCCGGCAGCCACCCGGGTAGCCCAGAAGGCGACGGCAGCCGCCGCCGCCACGTTGAGCGAGTCGACGCCGCCGGCCATCGAGATGCGCACTGTGACGTCCGCGGAGGCGACGGTCGCCGGCTTCAGACCGTCCCCCTCGGCGCCCAGCACGAGCGCAAGCCGTCCCGGGGGATCCGCCGCCAGGTCGTCGAGCGGCACCGCGTCGGCCTGCAGCGCCAGCGCCGCGGTGACGAATCCCTCGGCGCGCAGCAGGTCCATCCCGGCCGGCCACGGGTCGATCCGGGTCCACGGCACCTGGAACACCGTGCCCATGGACACCCGCACGCTGCGTCGGTACAGCGGGTCCGCGCACCGCGGCGTGACGAGCACGACGTCCACGCCGAGACCGGCGGCGCTGCGGAACGCGGCACCGACGTTGGTGTGGTCGACGACGTCCTCCAGGACCGCCACCCGGCGAGCCCCGGCGCCACCGCGGGCCTGGCGGAGCAGCGTGGGCACGTCGGGCAGCGGCGGGCGGTGCATGGCGGCCAGCGCGCCGCGGTGCACGTGGAACCCGGTGACCCCGTCGAGCACGTCCGCGGGCGCGCAGTAGACCGGGACGATCCCGGGCCCGACGGGCGCGCAGGCGGCAAGCATTGCCTCGACGTCGGCGAGCCAGCGGGGCGAGCACAGCACCGACCGCGGGCGGTGCCCCGCCTCCAGCGCCCGGCGCAGGACGGTGGAGCCCTCCGCGATGTACAGCCCGGCGGCGGGTTCGTGGCGGGAGCGCAGGGCGACGTCCGTGAGGGCGACGTAGTCGGCGAGGCGCGGGTCCTGCGGGTCGGTGACCTCGACGACGTCGGACGCGATCACCGCGGCAGCGTTTCGGCGACCACCTGGGCCAGGCCGGCCCGGACCGCCCGTCCGCCGACCGCGGCGGCCGCCGCGCCGAGCACGGCGAGGACCGGCACCACGACGAACGCCGTGTGCGTTCCCACCTGGTCGGCGAGGCCGCCGAGCAGGACCGGGGCGATGCCGATCGCGGCTCCCCCGGCGAACGTCGCGTGCGACTGGGCGCGGTCGACCGCCCCCGGCGAGGCCTCCAGCAGGAGCGCCACCGACAACGGGTACTGGGCGCCGTAACCCAGACCGGCAATGACCAGGCCGGCCAGCGCCCCGCCTGTGGTGGTGGCGGTCCACAGCACCGCCCAGCCCCCGACAGCCACCAGGAACGCCGCGACGAGGATCCGGGCCGGGGGCATCCGCAGGGTCAGCGGTCCGACGACGAACCGGATCGCGGTCATCCCGCCGACGAGCCCTGCGGTGGCACCGGTGGCGACCCCGGCGGCGGTGCCGACCCGCTCGGTGAGCAGGTCCGCGGTCCAGAAGGTGGTGGCCGTCTCCACGGCGATCGCGGCGACCAGCGCCACGAGGAAGGCCGTGGCGGCGCGCGCCTGCGGCTGTCCGACGGGGTCGCGACGCCGACGAGCCGGGACGGCCGTCTCCGGCTCCGGACGACCGAGCGCACCGTCGGCAGGCAGCCGGGCGATCAGCGCCGTGGTGACCAGGGCCAGCACCGCCGCAACGGCGACCCCGGGGCGCCAGCCCCAGCCGGCCGACACGCACAGCCCGACGACGACCGGCCCGAGCAGGGCGAGGCCGGAACCGACCCCGTTGCCCTCGGTGAGGGCCGCCGAGCTGGCCGCACCGTGATGGATGGCGAGGGCGGGCTGGGTCGCGGTGACCGCGACGTTGGCCCCCACGGCGAGCACCAGCACCCCGGCGAGCGTCTGCGCGAACACCTGCCCGGTGACCAGCACGATGACGCCGGTCGCCGTCAGCACGCCGGCGCCCACGAGGGTCGACCGGCGGCCGTTGCGGCGCACCAGCCGGGCCGTGACGAGGCCGGCCAGCACCACCCCGACCGCGGTGGCGGTGCCGTGCAGGCCGGCCGCGGCCCGGCTGATGCCGAGCTCGGCGGCCAGCCGCGGCACACTGGGGTTGAACGCGTACAGGATCCAGCCCCAGACGACGAACCAGCCGTACAGGGTCAGGGTCAGCCGGTCCCGGTGCAGCTGCACCGGGACCGGCATGCTCGTCGTCACGTCAGCGAGCCTAGGGCTCGGCGCGGACCGGTCGGCACGCCACCCGTCAGTCCAGCGGTGCGGCCGTCAGTCCAGCGGTGCGGCCGCCGCCTCGAACTGGCTGGCGTACAGCCGCGCGTAGGCCCCGCCGGCCGCGAGCAGGTCGGTGTGCGAGCCCTGCTCGACGATCGCGCCGTGCTCCATGACGAGGATGACGTCCGCGTCACGGATGGTGGACAGCCGGTGGGCGATGACGAAGGACGTCCGCCCGGCCCGCAACGCGTTCATCGCCCGCTGCACGAGCACCTCGGTGCGGGTGTCGACCGAGGAGGTCGCCTCGTCGAGGATGAGGACGGGGGGGTCCACCAGGAACGCCCGGGCGATGGTGATGAGCTGCTTCTCCCCCGCGCTGACGTTGGAGCCCTCCTCGTCGATGACGGTCTCGTAGCCGTCCGGCAGCATGTGCACGAACCGGTCGACGTACGTGGCCCGCGCGGCGGCGAGGATCTCTTCGCGGTCGGCGTGACCGACCCCGTAGGCGATGTTGTCCGCGATCGTCCCGCCGAACAGCCAGGTGTCCTGCAGCACCATCCCGATCTGGGCGCGCAGGTCGGCCCGGCGCATCCGGGTCGTGTCGACCCCGTCGAGGGTGATCCGGCCGGACTCGATCTCGTAGAACCGCATGATGAGGTTGACCAAGGTCGTCTTGCCCGCCCCGGTCGGGCCGACGATCGCCACCGTCTGGCCCGGCTCGGCCACCAGCGACAGGTCGTCGATGAGCGGGGTCCCGGGCTCGTAGCGGAAGGACACGTGCTCGAAGGTGATCCGTCCGCGCACCGGGTCCGGCACGGCAGCCGCCGGCTCCGGGTCGGGCGACTCCTCCTCGGCGTCGAGCAGCTCGAACACCCGCTCGGATGACGCGACACCCGACTGCAGCAGGTTCATCATCGAGGCGACCTGCGTGATGGGCTGGCTGAACTGGCGGGAGTACTGGATGAACGCCTGCACGTCGCCGAGGCTCATGGTGCCGGAGGCGACCCGCAGGCCGCCGACCACCGCGATGACGACGTAGTTGAGGTTGGAGACGAACATCATCGCCGGCTGGATGAGCCCGGAGATGAACTGCGCCTTGAACGACGCCTGGTACAGCTTCTCGTTCTCGACGCGGAACGTCTCCTCCGCCTCCCGCTGGTGGCCGAACACCTTGACCAGGGCGTGCCCGGTGTACATCTCCTCGATGTGCGCGTTGAGGACGCCCGTGGACGCCCACTGCTGGACGAACTGCGGTTGGGACCGACGCGCGATGACCACCGTGATGCCCACCGAGACCGGGACGGTCACCAGCACGATGACGGCCAGCAGCGGCGAGATCCAGAACATCATGACCAGCACGCCGATGATGGTCAGCACCGAGGTGATGAGCTGGCTCAGCGTCTGCTGCATGGTCTGCGCGACGTTGTCGATGTCGTTGGTCACGCGGGACAGCACCTCACCGACGGACTGCCGGTCGAAGTAGCGCAGCGGGAGCCGGGCCAGCTTGTCCTCCACGGCCTGACGCAGCCGGTAGACGGTGCGCTGGACCAGGCCGGTGGTCAGCAGGCCCTGCAGGTACCCCAGCGCGGACGCCCCGACGTACAGCGCGAGCACCGCCATGAGCACCGTGCCCAGCCGGGCGAAGTCGATGCCCTGACCGGGGACCACGTGCATCCCCGAGAGCAGGTCGGCGAGCTTGTCCTGGCCCTGCGCGCGCAGCCCGTCGACGGCCTGGCGCTGGCTGACCCCCGCGGGCAACCTCCGGCCCACGACCCCCTCGAAGACGATGTTCGTGGCGTTGCCGAGCAGCTTCGGGCCGAGCACCTGCAGGGCGACGCTCACCGCGGTGATGGTCATCACCGCGGTGAGGACGAGCCGCTCCGGTCGCAGCACCCCGAGCAGGCGCCTGAGCGAACCGGAGAAGTCCATGGGCTTCTCGCCGGGCATCATCCGCCCGCCGTGTCCGCCCCCACCGGGGCCCCGGCGCTGGCCAGGGCCGGGGCCGGGGGCGGGGCGCTGGGCAGGGCGCTGGGCAGGGCGCTGGGTCCGTTCGGTGCTCATGCCGCCTCATCCGCCGTGACCTGGGACAGCACGATCTCCCGGTAGGTCGGGTTGTCCGCCATCAGCTCCTCATGGGTTCCGACGCCGACGACGTGACCGTCGTCGAGCACGACGATCCGGTCGGCGTGCCGGATGGTGCTGACCCGTTGCGCGACGAGCAGCACGGTGGACTGGCGGGTCTCGGGGGCGAGCGCGCGCCGCAGGGCCGCGTCGGTGGCGAAGTCCAGCGCGGAGAACGAGTCGTCGAACAGGTAGATCTCCGGCCCACGCACGAGCGCCCGCGCGATGGCCAGCCGTTGCCGCTGGCCGCCGGACACGTTGGTCCCGCCCTGGGAGATCTCCGCGTCCAGCCCACCCATCTCGCGGACGAAGTCGACGGCCTGGGCGACCTCCAGAGCGTGCCAGACGTCCTCGTCGCTCGCGTCGGAGCGCCCGTACCGGACGTTCGACCCGACGGTGCCGGTGAACAGGTAGGGCCGCTGCGGCACGAGCCCTATCCGGGACCACAGGGCCTGCGGGTCCACCGACCGCACGTCCACGCCGTCCACCAGCACGCTGCCGCCCGTCGCGTCGAACAGCCGCGGCACCAGCTGGAGCAGTGTGGTCTTCCCGGCGCCGGTGGCACCGATGACGGCGGTCGTCTCCCCGGGCCGGGCGACGAGGCTCACCCCCTCCAGCACCGGGGCCTCGGCGCCCGGGTAGTGGAAGCTCACGCCGCGCAGCTCCACCTGGCCCCGCCCGGTGAAGGCCACCACGCCGTCCTTCGGCGGCAGGATCGACGGCTCGGTGTCCAGCACCTCGCTGATCCGCTCGGCGCTGACCTCCGCGCGCGGCACGATCATGAACATCATCGTGGCCATCATGAGCGCCAGGAGGATCTGCATGAGGTAGGTGAGGAACGCGGTCAGCGAGCCCACCTGCATGGAGCCGGCGTCGATGCGGTGACCACCCAACCACAGCACCCCCACGCTGGACACGTTCATCACCAGCATCACGGCCGGGAAGAGCAGCGCCATGAGCCGGCCGACGCCGACCGCCACCTGGCGCAGGTCGTCGTTGGCGCCGGCGAACCGCAGACGCTCGGCGTCGTCCCGGACGAACGCACGGATGACGCGGATCCCGGTGATCTGCTCGCGGAGCACCCGGTTGATGGTGTCGATGCGTGTCTGCATCGCTCGGAACAGCGGGCGCATCCGGCTGACCGCGAACCCCACGACCGCGAGCAGGACCGGCACGACCACCGCCAGGATGGCGGTCAGCGGCGCGTCCTGGCGCAGTGCCATGACCACCCCGCCGATCGCCATCACCGGCGCGGTGATGAGGACGACCAGGCTGAGCAGGACGACCATCTGGACCTGCTGGACGTCGTTGGTGGACCGGGTGATGAGCGACGGCGCCCCGAACCTGGCCATCTCCTGGGCGGCGAAGTCCTGCACCCGGGAGAACACGCCGGCCCGCAGGTCCCGCCCCAGCGCCATGGCCGCCCGCGCGCCGAAGTACACCGCGGTGGCCGAGCACACCGCCTGCACCAGCGTGATCGCCAGCATCATCCCACCGGTCCGGATGATGTAGCCGGTGTCACCGACCGTCACGCCCTTGTCGATGATGTCGGCGTTGAGCGTGGGCAGGTACAGGTTGGCGATGCCCTGGGCGAGCTGGAGGACCGCGACCGCGATGAGCGGCCCGCGGTACGGACGCAGGTAGGTGCGGAGCAGTCGGAAGAGCATGGCGTCCTCGGGGTGTCAGGAGCGGGTCTGGAGTGCGGGCCGGGTCGCGGCGGGCGCAGCGGGGTCGCACCGCTGGGCGTCGCCCCCAGCGGGTGGTCGGTCCGCGCGGGCCGATGGCGGACCTGGCGGGAGCGAACACAGACCGCCGAGCGCGACGTCGGCGATCAGCTCGGGGTCGAGCATGCCGTCGAGGACCGCCTGCGGCGGGCCCAGGCCGGCGACCAGGGAGAACAGCACACGCGCCGAGATCTGCGGGTCCGCCCGTAGATCGTCGGGGGCGGGCAACCGTATCCCACACCTGGGTGAGCTCCCAGTGCAGGCGGCCGTTGGTCGCATTCATCACTTCGGGACGGTTGATGGTTATCAGCAGCACGCCCTTGGGTTTGTGCTCGAACAACAGGTGCTGGTAATCGGCATAGTTCATGGTGACTCCCGGGTAGCTTGTGAATGAAAAAGTGGTGGTGGCAGCCTCTGCTATTTGCAGAGCTGCGGATCCAGCGTCATGCCTTCGTCGAGCTGCACGCCGCAGGTATTGAGCGCCATGGACACCAGGTTGTACTGGCCCACGGTGAACACGATATCCAGCAACTGCTCGGTGGAATAGAACTCGGCGAGACCCTTCCAGGTCGCATCGGTGATAAAGGCATCCGCATGGAGTTCGTCGGTCGCGCGCAACAACAGGCTCTCCGCGCGCGTCCAGCCGGGCGCATCCGCGCCTTGCTTGATCACTGTCGTTCGGCCGCATTGAGATCGCATTCCAACCCGATCAGCACATGCTGGCCCCCACTCGTAGCCGGATTTGCACAGC
>CAVPEV010000018.1:0-19611 GCA_963703555.1 uncultured Actinomycetota bacterium
TACCTCGCAGGGACAGTTCACGTGGGCGCCCCTCACCTTTGTCCCACGGCCGATCGAGCAATCGTGTGACTGGCGCTCCAACTCGTCGAGTTGCTCTTCGTCCAGTCCTGACATGCGCTCGAACCGCAACGGCTTCTCCCGTCATCAGAGGGTGGCACTCACCTCCTTTGCATCGATCGGAGAAGCCGTTGCCACGTATGTGTCGCGGCGTGTCGCTATTGTCCGGCAATTCCTTGGAAGGAACTGGCCCGTCCTATGCCGTCAGGGTTTCGCATAAGCCTCTGGGCACGCATTCGAGACAGCGCTCAGGTGCCCATCGTGTGGGGAAGTCCGGTCAGTCGCCGGTGCGGTGCAGCACGTCCGTGAGGTGGTTCGCCGCGGCCATCACGGCGCCGGCGTGCAGCCGCCCGGGCTGGCGGGTGAGCCGCTCGACCGGGCCGGAGACGCTGACGGCGGCCACCACCCGACCGGACGGGCCGCGCACCGGCGCCGACACGGACGCCACACCGACCTCGCGCTCGGACACCGACTGGGCCCAGCCGCGCCGGCGCACGCCGGACAGTACGGTGGCGGTGAACTTCGCCCCGTGCAGGCCACGGTGCAGACGGTCGGGCTCCTCCCAGGCGAGCAGCACCTGGGCGCCGGAGCCGGCGAGCATGGTCAGCGTCGCCCCGACCGGGATCGAGTCGCGCAGGCCGATCGGGCGCTCCGCCGCGGCGACGCAGATGCGCTGGTCGCCCTGGTGGCGGTACAGCTGCACGCTCTCCCCGGTGTGGTCCCGCAGCGTGGCCAGCACCGGTCCCGCCGCTGCGAGCAGCCGGTCCTCGCCGGCCGCGGTGGCCAGCTCGGACAGCCGTGGCCCGAGCACGAACCGACCCTGCAGGTCGCGGGCGACGAGGCGATGGTGCTCGAGGGCCACCGCGAGGCGGTGCGCCGTCGGACGGGCCAGGTGGGTGCTCGCGACGAGCTGGGCGAGGGTGGCCGGTCCGGCCTCGAGCGCGCCGAGCACGGCTGCGGCCTTGTCCAGGACGCCGACTCCGCTAGAGTTGTCCATAGGACGATATTGCCGTCTCGGTGGCTGAGACGCAAGGAGCATTTGCCAGCACCGGGCCGACCGGCCCGGGGGAGGGGACCCGATGACCGGCACGCTCGCGGAGAAGGTCTGGGACGCCCACATCGTGCGACGGGGCACCGACGGCGCACCCGACCTGCTCTACATCGACCTGCACCTGGTGCACGAGGTCACCAGCCCCCAGGCGTTCGAGGGGCTCCGGCTGGCCGGCCGGCGGGTCCGTCGGCCCGACCTGACCCTGGCCACCGAGGACCACAACACCCCGACGCTGGACATCGACCTGCCGATCGCGGACCTCACCAGCCGCACCCAGATCCAGACGTTGCGGAACAACGCGGCCGAGTTCGGCATCCGTCTGCACTCCCTCGGCGACGCGGACCAGGGCATCGTCCACCAGGTGGCCCCGCAGCTCGGCCTGACGCAGCCGGGCATGACCGTCGTGTGCGGCGACTCGCACACGTCCACCCACGGCGCGTTCGGCGCCCTGGCGTTCGGCATCGGGACCAGCGAGGTCGAGCACGTGCTCGCCACCCAGACCCTGCCGCTCGCGCCGTTGCGGACCATGGCGATCACCATCGACGGCACCCTGCCGGCCGGCTCGACGGCCAAGGACGTCATCCTGGCGATCATCGCGAAGATCGGTACCGGCGGCGGCCAGGGGTACGTCCTGGAGTACCGCGGGGAGGCGATCCGCGCGCTGTCCATGGAGGCGCGCATGACCATCTGCAACATGTCCATCGAGGCCGGTGCGCGGGCCGGGATGATCGCCCCTGACGAGACGACGTTCGCCTATCTGGCCGGGCGCCCGCATGCGCCGGTAGGTGCGGACTGGGACGCCGCCGTGGCCTACTGGCGGACGCTGCGCAGTGACGACGACGCGGTCTTCGACGCCGAGGTCCGCCTGGACGCCGCCGAGATCCAGCCGTTCGTCACCTGGGGCACCAACCCCGGCCAGGGCCTGCCGCTGTCCGGCCGCGTGCCGGTCCCCGAGGAGATCGCCGACGAGAACGCGCGGGTGTCCGCCGAGCGGGCCATCGCCTACATGGGCCTGACCCCCGGCCAGCCGCTCCGCGAGATCGCCGTGGACACGGTCTTCATCGGTTCGTGCACCAACGGTCGCATCGAGGACCTGCGGGCCGTCGCGAAGCTGGTCAGGGGCCGGCGCAAGGCGGACTCGGTGCGGGTGCTCGTCGTACCGTCCTCGGCGCGGGTGCGGCTGCAGGCGGAGGCGGAGGGCCTGGACCGGATCTTCCTGGACTTCGGTGCCGAGTGGCGCAACGCCGGGTGCTCGATGTGCTTGGGCATGAACCCTGACCAGCTCGCGCCCGGGGAGCGGTCCGCCTCCACGTCGAACCGCAACTTCGAGGGTCGCCAGGGCAAGGGCGGACGCACCCACCTGGTGTCCCCCCTGGTCGCCGCCGCCACGGCGGTCCGCGGCACGCTGTCGTCGGTCAGCGACCTGGGGCCGGACGTGGTCGCACCGGACGGCAGCCCGCTGGAGCCGGACCTCCGGTCCGCCTGACAACGAACGAGGACGACACCACCATGGAGAAGTTCACCCGGCACACCGGTGTCGGCGTCCCGCTGCGTCGCAGCAACGTCGACACCGACCAGATCATCCCCGCCGTCTACCTCAAGCGGGTCGCCCGGACCGGGTTCGAGGACGGGCTGTTCTCGGCCTGGCGGGCCGACCCCGAGTTCGTCCTCAACCTGGCGCCCTACCGGTCCGGGTCCGTGCTGGTCGCCGGGCCGGACTTCGGCACCGGGTCGTCGCGCGAGCACGCCGTGTGGGCGCTCAACGACTACGGCTTCCGGGTGGTCGTGTCGCCCCGGTTCGCCGACATCTTCCGCGGGAACGCCGGCAAGCAGGGTCTGCTCGCCGCCCAGGTCAGCCAGGAGGACGTCGAGCTGCTGTGGAAGATCCTCGAGGAGCGGCCGGGCACCCAGGTCACGGTCGACCTGGCGGCCAGGACGATCACCTGCGAGGATGTCGTGCTGGGCTTCCAGGTGGACGACTACACCCGGTGGCGGCTGATGGAGGGCCTGGACGACATCGGCCTGACCATGCAGGACGCCGACCGGATCGCGGTGTTCGAGGAGCGTCGGGAGGCGTGGCGGCCGCGGACCCTGCCGGCCAAGCACCTGCCCGAGGTCGAGGTGCGGTCCGCCCGGCCGGTCGCACCCGGCCGAACCGGTCCGCGCGGCTAGCAGCGAGGCCTGCACCGAGGGCGATCGGTGCGGGCACGATGCCGACGGTGCCGCCCGGGTGGAGCCCGCGCAGGCGTGCCACCCGAGGTGACGATGGCAGCGGGCTACCATCGGCTCCCGTGCCAGCACCGCCGCGTTCGACGCGCGCCTACCGCACCCTTGCCCGCGTCGTGCGGCCCGCGCTGTTCGCCATGACCCGGCGCCGGTGGTCCGGCACCGAGCACCTGCCGGCCGCCGGCGGGTTCCTCGTGGCGGCGAACCACGTGTCGATGATCGACCCGCTGACCCTGGCGCTCTACCTGTGGGACAACGGGCACGCGCCGAAGATCCTCGCGAAGGACTC
Organism: uncultured Actinomycetota bacterium; assembly: GCA_963703555.1. Classification (GTDB taxonomy): domain Bacteria; phylum Actinomycetota; class Actinomycetes; order Actinomycetales; family Cellulomonadaceae; genus CAVPEV01. The sequence continues at coordinate 3,624 of CAVPEV010000018.1, forward strand.
CCTCTTCGCGGTCCCGGTGGTCGGGCGGGCACTGGCCGCCTCGGGCCAGATCCCGGTGCGCCGGGGCACCGCGGAGGCCGGCCACTCGCTGGCGGCCGCTGAGGACGCGGTGCGCGCGGGGGACTGCGTGGTCGTGTTCCCCGAGGGCACGCTGACCCGCGACCCGGACCTGTGGCCGATGGTGGGCCGTACCGGTGTGGCGCGGCTGGCCCTGGCGACCCGGGTGCCGGTGGTCCCGGTCGCCCAGTGGGGGGCGCAGGACCTGCTCCCCCGCTACGGCAAGGTGCTCAGGCCGGTGCCGCGCAAGACCGTGACGGTCGTCGCCGGGCCCCCCGTCGTCCTCGACGACCTGTACGACCGGGTCCTCGATGCTGCGGTGCTGCGGGAGGCGACGGACCGGGTCACCGATGCCATCACCGGACTGCTCGAGGGGGTGCGCGGCGAGCCCGCCCCGGTGCCGCGGTTCGACCTGCGCCGCGGCGGGACCGATGCCGGGCAGGCCGGACGGTGACCGGCCTGCGGGCGGCGGTGGTCGGCACCGGCAGCTGGGGCACGACGTTCGCCGCGGTGCTGGCCGACGCAGGGTGCGCGGTGCGGGTCTGGGGCCGCGACGCCGACCGGTGCGCCGAGATCGCGGAACAGCACACCAATGGCACGTACCTGCCGGGGATCCGGCTGCCCGAGGCGGTCACCGCGTCCACCGATCCCGGCGAGGTGCTCGCCGACGCGGACGTCGTCGCCATCGCCGTGCCGTCCCAGGCGGCCCGGGCCATCCTCCAGCCGCTCGCCGACCTCGTGCCGGACCGGGCGATCGCCGTGTCGCTGATGAAGGGGGTGGAGCTGGCCACCGACCGGCGGATGAGCGAGGTGGTGGCCGAGGCGCTGCACCTGCCGGCGAGGCGGGTGGCCGTGCTGTCCGGCCCCAACCTGGCCCGCGAGATCGCCCTGCGGCAGCCGACCGCCACGGTGGTCGCCTCGACGAGCCGGACCACGGCGCGGGCCGTGGTGCATGCCTGCGCCACCTCCTACTTCCGTCCCTACAGCACCCTCGACGTCGTGGGAGTCGAGCTGTGCGGCGCGGTGAAGAACGTCATCGCCATGGCCGTCGGCATCGCCGAGGGACGCGGGCTGGGCTACAACACCGTGGCCACCGTGGTCACCCGAGGGCTCGCCGAGATGACCCGGCTCGGGCTGGCGCTCGGCGCCGACGCCCGGACCTTCGCCGGGCTGGCCGGGCTGGGCGACCTCATGGCCACCTGCGCCTCCCCCCAGTCGCGCAACCACGCGCTGGGGGTGCGCATCGGGCAGGGCATGGACCTCGACGAGGCCGTCGCCACCGTGCGGGGCACGGCCGAGGGTGTGAAGACCTCCCGGTCCGTGCTGGACCTGGGCATCCGGGTCGGTGTGGAGATGCCGATCACCCGGGCCGTGGTGGGGGTGGTCGGGCATCGGGTCCCGGTCGACACCATGGTCGCCCGGCTGCTGGCCCGTCCGCACCGGTCCGAGCACGTCTGAGCCCGACCCGGCCCCCGGCCGGACCGGTCAGCGTCCGGTCGCCACCCGCAGCGCCCGGTCGAGGTCGGTCCACAGGTCCTCGACGTCCTCGATCCCCACGGACAGCCGCAGCAGGTCCTCCGGTACCGAGGGTGCCTCGTCGTCGAACCGGCGGCGCCGCTCCAGGCTCGACTCCACCCCGCCCAGGCTCGTCGCGGGCAGCCACAGCCGCACGGCCTCGACGACGGCGTCCGCGGCCGCCGGTCCGCCCGCCGGCCGCACGGCCAGCACCGACCCGTAGCCGGCCAGCTGCGCGGCGGCCCGGTCGTGCCCCGGGTCGCCGGGCAGGCTGGGGTGGCGCACCTCGACCACGCTCGGGTGCGCGACCAGGCGAGCGGCGAGCTCGGCCGCGGTGGCCTGGGCGCGCTCGACCCGCAGCGCGAGCGTGCGCAGGCCGCGCAGCGCGAGCCAGGTCTCCACCGGACCGGGGACCGCGCCGTGCAGCGTGCGAGAACGGTGCAGCCGGTCCCGCAGGCCGGGGTCGGTGACCACCAGCGCGCCGAGCACCACGTCGGAGTGGCCCGCGAGGTACTTGGTCGCCGAGTGCACGACGACGTCCGCGCCGGCCAGCAACGGACGCTGCACCAGCGGCGTGGCGAACGTGTTGTCCACCACGACGAGCGCACCGACCTCGTGCGCGGCCGCGACCAGGGCCGGCAGGTCGGCCACCTCGAGCATCGGGTTGGTCGGTGACTCCACCCACAGCATCGCCGCCGGGCGCCCGGGGGCGCCGCGGACCGCCGCGGCCACCGCCGCGGTATCTGCGACGTCCACCTCGACCAGCTCGGCCCCGGTGTGCTCGGCGACGTCCCGCGCGCAGGCCAGCACCCCGTGGTAGGCGTGCCGGGGCAGCACGAGGCGACCGCCGGGGGGCAGCAGCGCCAGTGCCGCGTCCGCGGCCGCCTGCCCGGAAGCCATCACCAGGGCGGGCACGGCCGTCCCCTCCAGGGCGGCGAGGGCCTCCTCGAACGGGTGCCAGGTCTCGGTGTCGGTGCGGGCGTACACCAGCTCGTCCGGGCCGGGCCGGCCCAGCGAGTGGTACGTGGAGGACAGCACCACCGGTGGGTTGACCGGCGCACCGGGCGCTCGGGGCGGGCGACCCGCCGTCACGACGAGGGTGGCTGGGGACAGGGGGGCGACAGGGGAGACGGGGCGCCGGGGCGTGGTCACGCCCGGCAGGCTAGCGACCGGCGGGGCCGAGCCGGTGGTGCAGGGCCGTCGCGCGTGCCGGGTGCCGGTCCCGGCGGCCGCTGGATCGGCCCCGGGGACCCACGTCGAGTAGCCTCGCGGCTGATGGACACCCCCTTGCCGACCACCGCGTCCTCGGCCCGCCCCCGGGTCCTCGTGCTGTTCGGCGGGCGATCGGGCGAGCACTCGATCAGCTGCGTCACCGCGGGCAGCGTGCTGGGTGTCATCGACCGCACCCGGTACGACGTCCTCGCGGTGGGCATCACGCGGACCGGGCGGTGGGTGCTGGCCGACGACGACCCGGCCCGGTGGACGATCGCCGACGGGCGGCTGCCGGAGGTGGCGGAGACCGCCGAGCAGGTCCTCCTGCCCCAGACGGTCGACGACCGCGACCTGCGGGTGCTGGCCCCGGGGGCGCTGCCGCGCGGGCTCGGCCCGGTCGACGTGGTCTTCCCGCTGCTGCACGGCCCGTTCGGCGAGGACGGCACGCTGCAGGGCATGCTCGAGCTGGCCGACGTGCGCTACGTGGGTGCCGGGGTGCTGGCCTCCGCCGTCGGCATGGACAAGCACTTCATGAAGCTCGTGCTCGGTGCGCAGGGCCTGCCCGTCGGACCGTTCACCGTGATCGCGCCCGGCGAGGCCGAGCGCGACCCGCACGGGGTGACCGACCGGGTGCGCGCGCTCGGCCTGCCCGTCTTCGTCAAGCCGGCCCGGGCCGGCTCGAGCCTGGGGATCTCCCGGGTGGACGACCTTGCCGACCTGCCCGCGGCCGTGGCGGAGGCGTCGCGCCACGACCCGAAGGTGGTCGTCGAGGCGGGGATCGTCGGGCGGGAGGTGGAGTGCGCCGTGCTGGGGGCCGGCCAGGGCGCGCCGGCCCGCGCCTCGCTGCCCGGGGAGATCGTCGTCACCGACGACCGGCACCGGTTCTACGACTTCGAGGCCAAGTACCTCGACGAGGCGGCCGTCGACCTGCGCTGCCCGGCGGATCTGCCCGCCGACGTCACGGCGCGGGTTCGCGAGGCCGCCGTGCGGACCTTCGAGGCCATCGGCTGCGAGGGCCTGGCGCGGGTCGACCTGTTCGTCACCGCCGACGGCTCCGTGGTGGTCAACGAGATCAACACCATGCCCGGGTTCACGCCCTCGTCGATGTACCCCCGGCTGTGGGCCGCCACCGGGACGGGCTACCCCGAGCTCGTCGACGAGCTGCTCCGGCTCGCGCTGGACCGCCCGACCGGTCTGCGCTGAACCGCCGGGCCGGTGGGCGCCGACCCACCGGACCGGTGGGCGCTGACCGGGCGCCGGTCACAGGCAGGTGCGGGTCTGCGGCGAGCGAGCGACCGCCGGGCCGACCTCGTCGAGGAACGCCGTCGAGCGCTGGGCCGCCACCGCGGCCGGCACGTGCACCTCGATCGCCGGGTCCCGGCCGTAGGTGGTGAACGTCCAGTCGGCGTCCTGGCTCGTGGCGCCCGCCGGCAGCGCGGTTCCCGTGCCCGGCTGCTCCGCGCGGACCAGCCAGTCCACGGACGGGCCGTCCGGGGTCTGCACGGTGACGCAGTGCTGCGTGGTCGGGCCCGGTGGTTCCACCCCGCAGCGCAGCACCACCGGGTCGGCGGACGTGCCCCATGCGGCGGTCGCCTGGGCGGCGGTCCGCAGCCGTGGCATCCCGGCCAGGTCCTGCGGCAGAGCGAGCACCACGTCGGCACACGTGGGGTCCGTCGCGTGGCTGGCGACGGCGACGGGCACGCCGGGTGTGCAGCCGGCGAGCGCGGCGGGGCCGAGCAGCAGCGCCGCGGCGCAGCGGCGGACGCGGGGGGTGGCGGCAGGCAGCGGCACCCGTCCACGGTATCCGCACCGCCGGTAGGGTCGGCGGGTGGACGAGCTGCGGGTGGCGGACCTCACCGAGGAGGAGCTGCTCGCGCGGTTCGTGCCGTCGTTGCCGGACGGCGCACGGACGCTGCTGGGGCCCGGGGACGATGCGGCCGTGCTGGCGTCCCCGGACGGTCGGGTGGTCGTCTCCGCCGACGTCCTCGTGGAGGACCGGCACTTCCGGCGGGCCTGGTCGACGGGCGAGGACGTCGGGCGGCGGGCCGCCGTGCAGAACCTGGCGGACGTCGCCGCCATGGGCGCCGTGCCGACCGCACTGGTCGTCACGCTGGTCGTCCCGCTCGACCTGCCGGTGTCGTGGGTGGAGGCGCTGGCGCGCGGTCTTGCCGCGGCGTGCGCACCGCTCGGGGTCGGGGTGGTCGGGGGCGACCTGTCGGCCGGTCCGTGCGTCGCCGTGTCCGTGACGGTGCTCGGTGACCTCGACGGTCGTGCCCCCGTCCGTCGGTCCGGTGCGCGGGTCGGCGACGTCGTCGCGCACGCCGGGGTCCGTGGGTGGTCGGCGGCGGGCCTGGCGCTGCTCGAGGCCGGCCAGGAGGCGGTGGACCCGGGGCTGGTCGCCGCCTACCGGGTGCCGGACCCACCCCTGACCGCGGGTCCGGCTGCGGCTCGGGCCGGTGCGACGGCGATGCTCGACGTCTCCGACGGCCTGCTGCGGGACGCCGGTCGGATGGCCCGGGCGAGCGGTGTGGTGCTGGATCTGACCGATCCGGCGTGCTGCTTCGCGGCCGACCTCGCCCGGCTTGCGGGCGCCGCCCGGGCCACGGGCATCGATGCGCGGCGGTGGGTCCTCGCGGGGGGTGAGGACCACGGCCTGCTGGCGACGTTCCCCGTCGGCTCGGTGCTGCCGGAGCCGTTCCGGCCGATCGGGACGGTGCACCCGGCGGTGGGTGGCGCGGGTGTGCTGGTGGCCGGCGAGGCGCCGAGCGGGCCGACGGGCTGGGACCACTTCCACGGCTGAGCTCGGCCGGCTGCCGCGGCGGGGATCAGTGCCTGCGGTAGCGGACCTCGGCGAGCTCGGCACCGCGGACCGGCTGCGTGCGTTCCGTGCCGTCGGGCACGAACCCGTGGCGCCGGTAGAAGTGGCGTGCCCGCTGGTTGTCCGTGGCGACCCACAGGGTGACCGTGGCCTGCTCACCGATGGCGTCCAGCACCGAGCGGACGAGCTGACGGGCCACGCCGGTGCCCCACTGGTCCGGGTCGAGGTACATCCGGTAGATCTCCTGCACACCCGGGTCGGCGTCGTCGTCCCGGGCCGGCCCGGCGGTGGCCAAGCCGAGCACCCGGCCGGCCGACTCGGCGAGCCAGGTGCGCACGCCGTCCTGCGGCCCGTCCGCCAGGTCGGTGGCCCAGCGCCGCGCCGCCTCGGTGGGATCCAGCGCGGCGAGCAGCTCGGCGGGCAGCACGCCCGCATACGCCTGCCGCCAGGACCGCACGTGCACGGCGGCGACCGGGTCGGCGTCCGCCGGCGTCGCCGGTCGGATGGTCACCTCGTCGAGGGGCTCGGTCATGCGACCACGATGCCACACGCACCGGTCCGGCCCGGCGCGGTCGTCCTGCCCTCGTGCGCCGCGGCGGTCGGACGGTGCTGCGTCGGGTCAGACGGCGCGCTGCACCTTCCCGGCCTTGAGGCAGGACGTGCACACGTTGAGCCGCTTCGGCGTGCCGTCGACGATCGCCCGGACGCGCTGGATGTTGGGGTTCCAGCGACGCTTCGTGCGCACGTGCGAGTGCGAGACGCTGTACCCGAAGCTCGGGTGCTTGGCGCAGACGTCGCAGTTGGCAGCCACGGTGATTCTCCTGGGTCGGTCCTGCACGCCGCTGAGCGGCGAAGTCCTGGTCGGCGGCGTGCCGCCGACACCCGGTGAGGTCCGGGCAACCGGTTCAGACTAGCCCATGGGCCGCAGCGGCCCAAACCGCGGTGCAGCCCAGCTCGGCGCGTCGACGCGGCCCGCCGGCTGTGGGAGCCGGGGGGCATCCTGGGTGTCGTTCGGTGTGCGGCGGGAGGGCGGTCAGCGGTGAGCAGACGACGTGGCGGGCGCGCGCGCGGGACCGGGTCGCGGTGATGCGTGCCGTGGACGACGTCGAGGCTGCGCTCGCCGCGCAGGACGAGCCGCTGTCCCGGGTGCTGGGCACCCGCACGGCGGCCGCGCTGGCCCGGCTCGGCCTGCGCACCGTCGGTGACCTGTTGGCGCACTACCCGCGCCGCTGGGCGCCACCGGGCCAGCTCACCGACCTGACGCACCTGCGCGAGCGCGAGCACGTCAGTGTCATCGCCCAGGTGGCCGAGGTCCGGGTCCGGGACATGCGCGCCCGGCAGGGCGCCATGCTCCAGGCCGTGGTGACCGACGGCCGTGGCCGGCTGCACCTGACGTTCTTCGCCAAGCACCGCGGTGCCCTGCGCCGCCACGAGGAGCGCCTGGCGGTCGGCGCGACCGGCCTGTTCACGGGCGACCTCACGCGCTACCGCGGCGAGCTGCAGCTCGCCCACCCGGACTACCAGCTCGTCGGGGTGGACGTCGACGACGAGGCCGAGGCGCTGGTCGAGGCGGGCCGGCCGCTGCCGATCTACCCCTCGGCCGCCGGGGTGCCGACCTGGCAGATCCAGCGCTGCGTGCGGACCGTGCTCGGCCCGCTCACCGACGCCGACCTGCCCGACCCGGTGCCCGCCGACGTGCGAGCGGCTCGGCGCCTGGTGGGGCTGCGCCAGGCGCTGGTGGACGTGCACGAACCGTTCTCCGAGCAGCAGGTCGAGCGGGGCGTGCACCGCCTGCGGTACTCGGAGGCCTTCGTGCTGCAGGCCGAGCTGGCCCGGCGTCGGGCGACGACCGGGGCGCAGGACGCCGTCGCACGCCCGCCGGTGCCGGGCGGGCTGCTCGAGGCGTTCGACGCGCGGTTGCCGTTCACCCTCACGTCCGGCCAGCGCGCCGTCGGCGCGCAGATCCAGGCCGACCTGGCTCGGGCCCACCCGATGCAGCGGCTGCTGCAGGGCGAGGTCGGGTCGGGCAAGACCGTGGTGGCGCTCCGCGCGATGCTCCAGGTGATCGACGCCGGCGGACAGGCGGCTCTGCTGGCGCCCACCGAGGTGCTGGCCGGTCAGCATGCGCAGACCGTGCGTGCCCTGCTGGGCGACCTCGCCGACGCCGGGGCGCTGTGGGCCCCGGAGCGGTCGACCGGCGTCGCCCTGCTCACCGGGTCCCAGGGCGCCCCCGCTCGCCGGCAGGCGCTCGCGGACGCCGCCGGCGGCCGGGCGGGGATCGTCATCGGCACCCACGCGCTGCTGTCCGAGCAGGTCCAGTTCGCCGACCTCGGGCTCGTCGTGGTGGATGAGCAGCACCGGTTCGGCGTCCAGCAGCGTGACGTCCTGCGCGGCAAGGCGCGGGTGGCGCCGCACGTCCTCGTCATGACGGCGACGCCCATCCCGCGCACCGTCGCCATGACGGTGTTCGGGGACCTGGAGGTGTCCACCCTGCGCGAGGTCCCCCCGGGCCGAGCCACGGTCAGCACGCACGTCGTCCCGGCGGACCGGCCGGCGTGGCTGGCCAGGACGTGGCAACGGGTCCGCGAGGAGGTGGACGCCGGCGGGCGGGTCTACGTGGTGTGCCCGCGGATCGACGGCGACGGGGTGCAGGACGCCGACCAGGACCTCGTCGACCTCGTCGAGGACCCTGACCAGGCTGCGTCCGGCGACGACGGCGGCGACGACGGGGCAGCGTCCGGCGGCGCGGCGGTGGCCGTACGGGCGCGCCGCCCGCTGCGCGCCGTGCACGAGGTGGCCGAGAGCCTGCGTGCCCTGCCCGAGCTGGCCGGCGTGCCGGTCGGTGAGCTGCACGGGCGCCTGCCGCCGGAGGACAAGGACCGCACCCTGGCGGACTTCACGGCGGGGCGCGTCCCGGTGCTCGTGTGCACCACGGTCATCGAGGTCGGCGTGGACGTCACGCAGGCCACCGCGATGGTGGTCCTCGATGCCGACCGGTTCGGCCTGTCCCAGCTCCACCAGCTGCGCGGGCGGGTCGGGCGCGGCGCGCAGCCCGGTGTGTGCCTGCTCGTGGCCGACGCCGCACCGGGCTCGCCGGCGGCCGCGCGGCTGGACCTGCTGGCGGGGACCACGGACGGGTTCGAGCTCGCGGCGGCCGACCTGCGGCTGCGCCGGGAGGGGGACGTCCTGGGGGCCGCACAGTCGGGCACAGCCAGCTCCCTGCGGCTGCTGCGGGTCACCCGCGACGTCGAGATCATCGAGGCGGCGCGGGAGGACGCCCGGGCGGTGGTGGCCGCGGACCCGGCGCTCGGCGCGCACGCCGCCCTGCGGGCGGCGATCGAGCGGACCCTGGCCGGCGACCGCGAGGAGTTCATCGACCGGTCCTGACCGTCCGACCCTAGGCTGGCCCGCATGCTCCTCGGGTCCCGCACGGCTGCCGCCCCCAACCGCCGGGGCCGGCGCAGCGACCGGGCTGCAGGCCACCCGGGGCTGGGGCACCGGTGACCCGGGTGGTCGCTGGCTCGCGGGGCGGCCGGACGCTCGCCGTCCCCGGGCGTGGTACCCGCCCGACGAGCGAACGGGTCCGGGAGGCGCTGTTCTCCCGGCTGGAGCACCTGGGTGTGGTGGGCGGCGCGCAGGTGCTCGACCTGTATGCCGGCTCCGGCGCACTCGGCATCGAGGCGGCCAGCCGGGGCGCCGCCCGAGTGGTCCTCGTCGAGTCCGCCCGGCCGGCGGTGGACGCGTGCCGGCGCAACGTCGAGGCGCTCGGTCTGGCCGAGGTCGCCACGGTGGTCGGCGACCGGGCGGAACGGTTCGTGGCCGTGCCGCCGCCGTGGCGCTGGGACCTGGTGCTGGTGGACCCGCCGTACGCCCTGACCGGAGAGCAGCTGGGCGGCGTGCTGGCGGCGCTGCCGCCCACGCTGGCCGACCGCGCCGTCGTGGTCGTCGAGCGTTCCGTGCGGGACCCGGAGCCGGACTGGCCGGCGGGGCTGGTGGGGCTCGACTCGCGGGCCTACGGGGACACCCGGCTGTGGTTCGCCGAGCCGGACCCGGCCACCCGGCTCGGGGCCGGCTCGTCCGGCCTGCCGTAGGTTGGGCACCGTGCGCACCGCAGTCTGCCCCGGCTCGTTTGACCCGATCACCCTCGGTCACCTCGACGTCGTCCGGCGCGCTCGGCGCATGTTCGACGAGGTGGTCGTCGCGGTGGCGGACAACTCCGCGAAGGCCGCCCTGCTCCCGCTCGAGCAGCGGGTGGCGCTGGCCCGTGACGCGGTGGCCGGGCTGCCCGGGGTGCGCGTCGAGCCGGTGGGCGGGCTGCTTGCCGACTTCGTCCGGGCGTGCGGCGCCGTGGCGGTGGTCAAGGGGCTGCGCGGGGCGGCGGACGTCGACGCCGAGGTGCCGATGGCCTTGCTGAACCGACACCTCAGCGGGGTGGACACGGTGTTCGTGCTCGGTGACCCGACGGTGCAGCACGTGGCGTCCTCGCTGGTCAAGGACGTCGCTCGGCACGGTGGGGTGATCGACGACCTGGTCACGCCGGCGGTCGCCCGCGCCGTCCGGCAGGCGCTGGCCGACGGCAGGAGGGTCGGATCGTGACCGAGCAGCAGCCGGCACCCGGAGGGATCACCGGCATCCTCGACGCGCTGGACGCCGCGCTCCGCGCCGCCCGGCCGCTGCCGATGTCCTCCAGCGTGCTGGTGAACCGCGCCGAGCTGTCGGACCTGGTGTCCCAGGCGCGCGAGGGGCTGCCACGCCAGCTGACCCGGGCGGACGAGGTGCTCGCGGCGGCCGACGCGGAGCGTGCCGAGGCGGTGGCCGACGGGCAACGGATCGTCGCGCAGGCACGGGCCCGTGCGGCGGAGCTGGTCGAGGAGGACGCGCTGGTCCAGCAGGCTCGACGGCGGGCTGCGGAGATCGTCGCCGAGGCGCAGCAGCTGGCCGAGGAGCTCCGCCGGGGCGCCGACGACTACTCCGACCGGCGGCTCGCCGACCTGGAGATCGAGCTCGGCCGGGTGCTCGCCCAGGTGCAGGCCGGCCGGGCCCGGCTGGCGGGCCGGCTGGGTCCACCGCTGGGCTGACCACCGGCGGATTTGGGACCGGCCGGACGGGGCCGTACGATTGCCCACTGGTCCAGTCGGTCGCGACGTGGACCGAGAACCTCGTCGACGGGACCTGGACCGTGCAGCACGCACTCCACCTGGATCCCCGGTCGCCCCTCGTGCTGGACACGCACGATCTGGCGCGCCGTCCGGGATCGATGCGGAGGCTGCACCGGACGGTCGCCGCCCCCGAGATGCTCGGTTCCGCCGTGATCGGCGTTCCCGCCGGGAGCGACCTCGAGCTGGATCTCCTGTTCGAGGCGGTCGCGGAGGGGATCCTGGTCTCCGGGTCCGTGCACGGCACGGCGGTCGGGGAGTGCGTGCGCTGCCTGGATGAGGTCGTCGACGACATCGATGTCAGCATCCAGGAGCTGTACCTCTACCCGGACCGCGCGGCAGTGGCGGTGCAGGACGGCGACGAGGAGGAGTACCTGGAGCTCGACGGCGACCTGGTCGACGTCGAGCCGGCGATCCGGGACGCGGTGGTGCCTGCACTGCCGTTCCAGCCGCTGTGCCGGTCGGACTGTCCGGGCCTGTGCCCGCAGTGCGGGGCCCGGCTGGCGGATCACCCGGGCCACACGCACGACACCACCGATCCTCGGTGGGCCGCCCTCGGCGGCCTGGCGAGCACCTCCCACGACGAGAGAGAGAGCTGACCGTGGCCGTCCCGAAGCGCAAGATGTCGCGCAGCAACACCCGAGCGCGCCGGTCGCAGTGGAAGACCACTGCCACCACGCTGGTCGTCTGCCCCCGGTGCGGCGCGCAGCGCCGCCCGCACGTGGCATGCCCGTCCTGCGGCGACTACAACCACCGGCAGTACGCCGAGGCGATCCGGTCCGAGCACGCCTGACGTCGGCGCTGCGATGACCGGGCGTCGAGGTCCGCGCCGCGGCGGTGCGGCGTGACGGCTGCCGCCGACCAGCTTCTCCAGCAGCTCGGGGTCACCCTGGACCCCGAGCTGCTCGTGCTCGCGCTGACCCACCGCTCGTTCGCGCACGAGGCGGGCGGCCTACCCACCAACGAGCGGCTGGAGTTCCTCGGCGACACCGTGCTCGGCCTGGTGGTCACCGAGGAGCTCTACCGCAGCCACCCCGACCGCTCCGAGGGTGAGCTCGCCAAGATGCGCGCTGCGACGGTGTCCCAGCGGCCGCTCGCCCAGGTGGCCCGCGCGCTGCACCTGGGCGACCACGTGCTCCTCGGCAAGGGCGAGCTCGTCACCGGGGGCCGGGACAAGGACTCGATCCTGTCCGACACGTTGGAGGCGCTGTTCGGCGCGGTGTACCTGGCGCATGGGCTGCCCACGTCCCGGCGGGTCGTGCTCGACCTCGTCGGACCGACGCTGGCCGAGGCTGCCGGCCTCGGTGCCGGGCTGGACTGGAAGACCAGCCTGCAGGAGCTGGCCGCCCGGACGGGGCTCAGCGCCCCGGTGTACGAGGCCGACGGTGCGGGTCCCGACCACGCGCGCACCTTCACCGCTCGCGTGGTGGTCGGCGGTCAGGTGCGCGGCACCGGCACCGGCAGCGCGAAGAAGCTCGCCGAGCAGGAGGCGGCGGCCGACGCCTACCGTGCACTGCTGGCCGACGAGCACGCGGCGCACGACGTCGACGAGGTCGCCGGGGCGTCCTGACGTGCCCGAGCTGCCCGAGGTCGAGACCGTGCGAGCGGGCCTGGCCCGGCTCGTCGTGGGTCGGACGGTGCGCGGTGTCGAGGTGCGCCGGGAGTACTCCGTGCGCCGGCACCCCGGGGGAGCCGGTGACCTCGTCGAGCGGCTGGCCGGGTCCGAGCTGACGGCCGCGGTGCGGCGGGGGAAGTTCCTCTGGCTGCCGCTGGGCGACCCCGTGCCGGCCGATCGCGCGCTGGTGGTGCACCTGGGGATGAGCGGTCAGCTCCGCGTCCGGGCGGACGCGGCGGACGTCGCCAGGACTGCGGCGCACCCCCAGCTGCGCGTGCGGCTGCTCCTCGACGACGGCAGCGCGCTCGACTTCGTCGACCAGCGCACGTTCGGTCATCTGGGGCTCGCACCGTTGGTGCCGACCGCGGACGGGCGACCGGGCGGCGCGGGGTCCGTGGTCGCGGCGCTGCCGGTGCCGGTCGCGCACATCGCCCGTGACGTGCTGGACCCGGATCTGGACCGGGTGGCGCTGGTCGCGGCCGTCCGGGCCCGGCACAGCGGCCTCAAGCGGGTGCTCCTGGACCAGACCCTGGTGTCCGGCATCGGCAACATCTACGCCGACGAGGGGTTGTGGCGGGCCGGCCTGCACTACGCGCGGCCGACCGACACCCTGCGCAGGACCGAGCTGACAGCCGCCCTGGCCGGGGTCGAGGAGGTCATGCGCGACGCCCTGGCGGCCGGCGGGACGAGCTTCGACACGCTGTACACCGACGTCGACGGCCGGTCGGGGTACTTCGACCGGTCGCTCGCCGTGTACGGCCGGGAGGGCCGGCCGTGCCCGCGGTGCGGGACCCCGGTGCGCCGGGAGGCGTTCATGAACCGGTCGTCCTTCCTGTGCCCGCGGTGTCAGCGGCGCCCGCGTCGCGCAGCGCGGTGATCGCCCGGGCACCCGATAGCATGCGGGGCGTGCCAGCGATGACGCCTCAGGCGGACAGGCCGATCACGGTGATGATCGTCGACGACCACGAGGTCGTGCGCCGGGGCATCGCCGAGGTCGTCGAACGGGCCGACGGGATGACCGTGGTGGCCGAGGCGGGGTCCGTCGCCGACGGCGTCCGCCGCGCCACCCTGGTCCGTCCCCAGGTCATGCTCGTCGACCTGCAGCTGCCGGACGGCACCGGCATCGACCTCATGCACCAGGTGCGCGCCGAGCTGCCCGAGGCCCGGGCCATCGTGCTCACGTCGTTCGACGACGACGACGCCTTGGCGGCCGCGCTGGAGGCCGGTGCCACCGCCTACCTGCTCAAGTCGGTGCGCGGGGCGGAGATCACCGACGTCATCCGTGCGGTGGCCGGCGGGCGGACCCTGCTCGACGAGCGCACGGTCACCCGCCGGCGTGCCACGCACGACGACCCGACGGAGAACCTCACACCAAGCGAGCGCAAGGTGCTCGACCTGATCGGCGAGGGACTGTCGAACCGGGAGATCGCCGAGCGCCTCGGTGTGGCGGAGAAGACGGTGAAGAACCACATCACGTCGCTGCTGGCCAAGATGGGTCTGCAACGGCGGACCCAGGTGGCCGCGTGGGTCGCGACCCGCAAGTCCTCCGGCTGGCGGGCCGGACCGCAGCACTGAGCCCCGGCCGACGCCTGCTAGCCCCGGTAGACGCCCGGCAGCCCCGGCTGACGCCTGGTAGCCCTGGCCGACGCCTGGTGGCTCAGGTGAGCGGTGCCTGCCAGGTGAGCAGGGTGCCGCGCCCGCTCGGCGCCGCCCCGATGCTGAAGGTGCCACCGTACTGGCGCGCCCGTGCCGCGAGGTTGCCGGTGCCCGAGCGGCGGTCCCGGACCGTCGGCAGGCCGACCCCGTCGTCCTGCACCTCGACGAGCACCCGGCCGGTCGGCCGCTGCCCCCGGATGTCGATGTGCACCGACACCGAGGACGCGCGGGCGTGCCGAGCGGCGTTGGCCAGGCCCTCGCGGACCACTGCGACGACGTCGTCGGCGAGGTCGTCGGCGAGCAGCTCGTCCAGGTGGGTGGCGGCCTGGTCGTCGTCGGAGGGCAGCGGGGCACCGTCCACCGTGACCACCAGCGAGGGCGCGAAACCCAGGCCGGTGCGCGCCAAGGAGGCCTCCCGGCGCAGCCGCTCGACGGGTGCGGCCGCCGCGTCGGGGTCCCGCAGGGCGTGCACGATCTTGCGGATCTCCCGGACGGAGGCGTCGACGTTGTCCAGCGCCTCGTCGAGGATCGCGGCCAGCTCACCGGGGCTCACGCCGTCACCGGCCCGGCGACGCACGCTCTCCAGCTGCATCCCGGTGGCGAACAGCTGCTGGATGGCCAGGTCGTGCAGGTCGCGGGCGATCCGCTCGCGCTCCTCGACGAGGGCCGCGACGTCCTGGGCGTGCCGGGCCTCGGCGAGCACGAACGCGAGCGCCGCCTGTGCCGCGAACGACTGCACCGTGACGAGGTCGTTGTCCTCGAACGACCGGGCGCCGATCCGCCGGAGCACGATGAGCACCCCCAGGCCGTGCCCTTCCGTGCGCAGCGGCGCGAAGAGCGCCGGGCCGAACGCCCGCAGCTCCGGCACCCGGACCACGCGGGACCTGGACAGCGAGTCGATCAGCAGCCCCCGTCCGTCGTCGGCCCGGCGCCACGGCTGACCGCCGGAGGGCAGCACGCAGCCGATCAGCGTGTCGGCGTTGTGCCCGTCGGCCAGCTCGATGACGAGCTCCGAGCCCACGTTGGGCAGAGCGAGGGCCACGGTGTCCGCGTCGGACACCTCCCGAGCGGTGGCGGCGATCCGGGCGAGGGCGTCCTCCTCGTCCACACCGGACAGCAGCATGGTCGTGATGTCCTGACCGGCCCGCAGCCAGTGCTCCCGGCGGGCGGCGTCGGCGTAGAGCCGCGCGTTGGCCACGGCCACGCCGGCCGCAGCCGCGAGGGCCAGGACGATCTCCTCGTCGTGGTCGTCGAAGCCGCCCGGCTTGTCCGCCAGGTACAGGTAGCCGAAGACGTGGTCCCGGACCCGCACCGCGGCGCCGAGGAACGAGCCCATCGGCGGGTGGTGGGCCGGGAACCCTCGGAAGGCCGGGTGGTGGGTGAGGTCGTCCAGCCGCAGCACGCCCTGGTCGGGGATCTCGCCCAGGACGCCGGAGGCGTGCGGTGCGTTGGACATCAGCGCGGCCAGTGCCGCCGGCACCCCGGTCTGCACGAACATCGTCGACGAGCCGCGCTGGTCGAGGACGTTGATGGCGCCGTAGTGCGCCCCGGTGAGCTCGGCGCTGACCCGGACGAAGCGCTCCAGGGCGGCCGGCAGGTCCAGCTCGCCGGCCACGGCGAGCACGGCCTGCAACAGCTCGGTGAGACCCTCCTCGGGGCTCGCCGGGGACGGCGCGGGCTCGACGGTCCTGATCACGGCACCATGGCTCATGAGGCCTCCTGCTCCTGGCGGTACGAGTCACGGTAGCCCGCAACCTCGGACAGCAGGTCGGCGTGCCGGCCCCGCGCGACGAGCCGGCCGCCGCCGAGCAGCAGCACCTCGTCGGCGGCGTCGAGGGGAGCGAGCCGGTGGGTCACCACCACGACGGCGCGTGGGCCCTCCGGGGAGGGTCCGGCTAGTCGCGCCGGAGAGGTTGCGGACGAGCAAGACCAACCGAACCAAGTACAGGGCGAAGAACA
>CAVPEV010000019.1:0-6590 GCA_963703555.1 uncultured Actinomycetota bacterium
CAGTAGTGAGGTGAGGGGTTTGGAGGTCATCGCCGCACCGCCGTCGGCGTGCAGCCACCCGGGCCGGCGCCCGGTGTCGGCGATGATCTGCTCGACCAGGTCGGCGGCCAGGCGCCCGTCTTCGACGTGCTCGATGCGCCAGCCCACGACATAGCGGGAGAAGATGTCCAGGATCACGTACGCGTGGAACCAGCAGCTTTTGCCCGGGCCGCGCATCTTCGTGATATCCACGACCACACGTCCCCGGGGGCGTGCGCGACGAGCTCGGGAATCGTCCGGGGCGGGTGGGTCGCTTGCCGGCGCCGCTCCCCGGACTGCCCGGCATCGTGGAGGATGCGGTGCATCGTGCGCGGTGAGCACCAGTAGCGGCCCTCGTCGAGCTCGCGGGCGTAGACCTGCGCGACGGACACGGTCGCGTAGTGGTCATTGTCCAGCACCCCAGCACCTGGGCGCGATCGGCCTGACTCAACGCTGCCGGGTGCGGGCGGGGCGCCTCACGCGGGCCGTGCGCCTTCGGTTTCGGGGCCACGATCCGGTGGTGCGTCGCACGCGACAACCCGGCCAGGGCGCACGCGGCAACGACCCCGACCAGGCCGGTCAGTGCCGCCACGGACTCGACCTGCCAAGCGACCCAGCTCTCCCGGCTCATGACGCGTTCCTGGACGAGAGAGGGCGATTTCAGCCGGTGAGTGCGTCGCCTGATTCCAATCAGTAGCAGGTCGAGCTTCTCGGCTGGCTTGAGCCAGTTGAGGGTTTCGCGGGTTCGTGTGTTGAGCAGGTAGGCGACGTTGTCGAGATCGGTCTGAGGTGAGCGATTGATTCCGGACCAGGGGCCCAGGGCTAGCTCGCCGGGGTCTCTCACCACACCGTCGCGAGGTATGTCGCGGCCCGCGACGCGGGCGTGTTGTCTGGCCGGGCGGCGGCTCGTGCGCGGCTGATCGATGAGTACCTGCCCAAGGTCGAGGAGTGGGTCGAGCGGTCGGCGCGCAAGGTCCGTGCCGACGTCGCCCACGACAAGCTCGTCGCGTTGGAGTTCACCGGCTCGGAGCGCACCACGCGCCGGGCGGTCGCGGGACATGAGGGGCCCAACCAAGCCACCCGGCACGCCCGCCTGGCTGGCCTGCCCTGGGCGCAGGTGCCCGTCGGTCACACCAGCACCGAGCGCGCACACGGACGCACCGAGCACCGCGCCGTCCAGCTGATCAGCGCCGTGCTGCCACGACTGGGGTTCCCGCACGCGCGGCTGGCCGCCCGGATCGTGCGCACCCGCACCAGCGCGAGTGGGACCCGCACCCGCGAGGTCGTCTACGCGATCGGCGACCTGACCGGCGATGACCCGCCGCCCGCCGTATCGGTGAGCTCGTCCGCGGGCACCGGGTCATCGAGAACCAGCTGCACCGGATCCGCGACGTCACCCTCGGCGAGGACGCTCATCAGCTGCGGACCGGGACCGCACCACAGGCCATGGCGACGCTGCGCCACACCGTCCTGGCACTGCTGCGGATCGCCGGCGCATCGAACATCTCCACCGCGACGGCCGCACCGTCCCGACGCGTCCACCGCGTCCTGACCGTCATCGATCCCGAACCGCGAACCATTCTCACATCACGGCAAGGTCAGCTTTGAAGAGGCCCTGGGGTGGCACAGCCTGGCGGCGCGAGACGTTCAGGTTCTCCACCGACCCGCAGCCGGAGGCCGAGGTCCGCGACGTGATCGGCCTGTGCCTGAACCCGCCGGACGAGGCCGGGGGGGTCTCGATCGACGAGTTGGGTCGGGCTGGAGTGCGTTGACGTCCTTACGGACGTTGCGCTCCCCCAACCCGACCTCCGAGCCAGACGCGCGCGTCTCCACGGGGCGGCCACCGGGGACCCCCGCCGATCGTCGCGTCGGCGGGCTCGGACGAGCGTGGGCAGCGTGCCGTCGACGTTGCCGCCAGTGGCGTTGCGGTAGCAGGCACAGATCCGGTGTGCCTGCGCGACGAAGTCCCGCACCTGCGTCGGGGTCAGCCCCGGCAGTGTCACGGTCGGCTCGCCGGTGAGCACGAACCCGCCTGACCGTTGTCGCCGATCCTGACTCGCGCCATGGCGGCGGGATCGCCTCCGCCGAGCGTGCCCTGGCACACTGGCACCCATGGTCGTGGCCGAGTCCTCGCCGACCACCGTGCTCGTGGTGGACGACGATGCGGGGATCCGTGAGCTGTTGTCGTCTGCGCTGGAGTTCGCCGGCCATCGGGTGGTGCTCGCCGCAGATGCCGCGGCCGGCCTGCGTATCCTGCGTGAGCAGAGCGTGGACGTCGTGGTGCTCGACGTGATGCTGCCGGATGCGGACGGCGTCGACGTGCTGCGTCTGGTCCGGTCCCAGGGCAATGAGATCCCGGTGCTGTTCCTCACCGCCCGTGATGCGCCGGCTGACCGCATCTGCGGGTTGGTTTCGGGGGCGGACGACTACGTGACCAAGCCGTTCGCGATCGGCGAGGTGATCGCTCGTGTCCGGGCGGTGCTGCGGCGCAGCGGCCGCAGCAGGGGTGACGAGCCGGACGGCGACGTGATGCGGTGTGCGGATCTTGTGCTGACGCCGGCGACGAAGCGGGTGTCGCGGGGTGGCCATCCGTTGGACCTGTCTCCGACGGAGTACCGGCTGCTGGAGTACCTGATGACGAACGAGGGTCGCGTGGTGTCGAAGGGGCAGATTCTCGATCGGGTGTGGCACTACGACTTCGGTGGCGACGTGGGAGTGGTGGAGAAGTTCGTCTCCACGTTGCGGCGCAAGGTCGAGCCGGCGGGGACGGAGTCGCTGATCGAGACGGTGCGAGGCTTCGGCTACTGCCTTCGGGCTCCGGGGGCGAGGTGAGCGCCGCGCGGCCTCGGTCGATCCGTGTCCGGTTGACGGTGTGGATGATCGTCGTGCTGGTCGTCGGCCTGACGGTGTCCGGGTGGGCGAGCGTGTTCCTGGTGCGGGGGTTCCTCGTGCAGCGGGCCGACGATCAGCTGGTCGCGATGCGGGAGCGGATCGCGGTGCTTGGGGAGTCCCGCGACCGGCCGGCGGTGCTGGGCGAGTCGACGATCCGGCGCGTCATGCCTGCGCACTCGGTGGTGTACCTGATGCGGGCCGGCGGCGGCGTCGCGGTCGCGTTGGCGACCGATGCCGCGGACGCGCCCGTGCTGCCGGCGGCGGCTCTGGACGATCCGTCGGCGACGCCGACCGGCTACCGCGACGGCATGGTCTGGCTACAGGCCATCGCGGTGCCGATGCCGCAGGTCCAGGTCTCGGTCGACGGCCTTCCGGGCGGTCCCGTGGTGGTGCAGTCGGCGGTGCTCGCCATCGACATGGCGTCCGACCGGGCGACGGTCGCGCGGCTGGGGCTGACGGAGGCCGTCGCGGGTCTGGTCGTCGCGCTGGTGGCGGGTCTGCTGGCCGCGGGGCTCCTGCGCCGTGGTCTGGCGCCGTTGACGGCGATGGCCGATGCGGCACGGCGCGTCACGACGGGCGACCCGAGCGCCCGGCTGCCCACCGCCCAGGGGTCGCTGGAGGCCGGCGACCTGGCGGAGGCGGTCAATGCGGCCCTCGACGAGCGTGAGGCGGCGGAGAACCGGCTGCGGTCCTTCGTGGCGGACGCCTCTCACGAGCTGCGCACGCCGCTGACGAGCGTGCAGGGCTGGGCCGACCTGTATCTCCAGGGCGGCCTGCCACCCTCGGGCGTGGACGACGCGATGGAACGCATCGAACGTTCGGCGACGAAGATGCGCCGGATCGTCGACGACCTGGGCCTGTTGGCACGGACGGACGCGGGCCTGCCCCTGCGCGTCGGTGAGGTCGACCTGTTCGAGCTGGCCGTGGAGGCCGTCCAGGACGCCCGGGTGGTCGACCCCGAGCGCCCGCTGTCGGCGCGCAACCTCACCGGTCGGGAGCAGGTGCCGGTGCGCTGTGACGCCGAACGCATCGCCCAGGTGGTCCGCAACCTGGTGGGCAACGCGATGCAGCACACCCCACCGGGGTCGCCGGTCGACGTGCGTGTCCGGACGGATGGCGACATCGCCGTCCTGGAGGTCGAGGATCACGGTGCGGGCATCCCGCCCCAGGACATGCCCCACGTCTTCGAGCGCTTCTACCGTGGTCGGTCGCGTCCCTCGGGAGTCGGCTCGGGGCTCGGCCTGGCCATCGTGCAGGGCATCGTCCAGGCGCATGGCGGAACGGTGCACATCGGTTCGGTGCCGGGTCGGGGCACCACCGCCGCGGTCGAGCTGCCGGCCGGAGGACCGCCCACGGACTGACCGTCAGCA
The DNA here is from genome assembly GCA_963703555.1 of uncultured Actinomycetota bacterium. Lineage (GTDB taxonomy): Bacteria > Actinomycetota > Actinomycetes > Actinomycetales > Cellulomonadaceae > CAVPEV01. The sequence goes on from CAVPEV010000019.1 coordinate 4,281, forward strand.
ACCCGTCAGCCCGTCGTCAGGTGCGCGGCAGCGCCCGGTCAGGCCGAACCTGTGCACTGCGGGCATGAGACGTCGCCCCCCGGTCGCGCCGCGGCTCGGCGAGCGGCGGAACCGCCGGTGGCTGATGCTGGCGGTGACGGCCGTCGTCGTGGCCGGCGGGCTGGTGGTGGCCGACGTCGCGGTCCGGCGGGTCGTCGAGAACCGGATCGCCAGCTCCCTCGAGCAGCAGATCGCCGCCCGCTCCGGGTACGACGCGACCGTGACGGCACACCTCGACGCGGGGTCCGCTCTGCTGGCGCTCGTCACCGGCCGCAGCGACGGAGTGGGGCTGGATGTCGCGGTCCCCGTTGCCCAGCTCGGCAACGCGTGGGCCGCCGACGGCCAAGGCCGCGACGCGACGACCCTGTCCACCGATGGCGGACTGCTGGTCGCCTCGACCACCCTGCGCATGCTCGGTCCGGCACTGCCGGTGGTCGTCACCCTCCGCCCCGAGGTGAGCGACGGCGTCCTGCAGATCGTCCCCACCGCGGTCCAGGTGGCGGGCACGACGCTGTCGGTCGATCTCCTCGCCGGCCGCGGCGAGCTGGCCGGCCTGGCCCAGCCGCGGCAGGTCGACCTGGGGGATCTGCCTGACGGGGTGCTTCTGACCGGCGCGGACGTCGCGGGCGAGGACCTGGTGCTGCACGCCTCCGCCGACGCGAACGCCGCGTCGGGCCTTCGGCAGGGCGCCTCACCTTGACCGCGGTCGTTCCACTGCGCTTGTCCGTCCGTCCACGTGTCCGAGATTTCCGAAGGGCCTGCTGATGTCGATCGCCCTGTACCGCCTGGGCCACTGGATCGCGGCCCACCACCGCCGGGTGCTGGTGATCTGGCTGATCGCCGTGCTGGCGATCCTCGCCGCGTCGGTCTCGATGCGGGGGGTGCTCCAGGACGACTTCTCGATTCCGGGGTCGGAGTCGCAGCAGGGCATCGACAACCTCGACACCCGCTTCCCCCAGGCGTCCGGGGTTACGGGGCAGATCGTCGTCGGGGCCCCTGAGGGGCAGCAGATCTCCGACTACCGGGACCAGGTCGGCGCGATGCTGGGCCGGATCGCGGATCTCGACCACGTCGTCGATGTCGAAGACCCGTACGCCGACGCCTCGACCGGGTCGATCTCCGCGGACGGACGCTATGCGCTCAGCGTGGTGCAGCTGGACGAGTCGATCTCGACCCTCCAGGACGGCACCGTGTCCGACCTCGAGGACGCGGCGCACGTCGAGGGACCGCTGACGGTGAACCTCGGCGGGCAGATCTACGGCGACCGCGGCGCGCACATTAGCCTGACCGAACTGGTGGGTGTCGCGGTGGCATTCGTGGTCCTGCTGATCACGTTCTCGTCGGCACTCGCGGCGGGGCTGCCACTCGTGATGTCGGGATTGGGTTCGGCGATCTCGCTGGCCGGGATCGGGCTGCTGGCCGCGTTCACCACCGTGTCGACGAGCGCGCCGAGCCTGGCGCTGATGATCGGGATGGCCGTCGGCATCGACTACGGCCTGTTCATCGTCTCCCGGTTCCGCGCCGAACTGGCCGACGACGTGCCGGTGTCGGAGGCGATCGCGCGGTCGATGGCCACCGCGGGCTCGGCGATCATCTTCGCCGGCGCCACGGTGATCATCGCGCTGTGCGGGCTGACCCTGGGCGGCATCCCGTTCCTCGCCGTGATGGGCCTGACCGCGGCGGCCGCCGTCCTGGTCGCGGTCACCGGCGCCCTGACGTTGCTCCCGGCGACCTTGCGTGCCTTCGGCGCGCGCCTGCGGCCCAGGAACCGACCGACGCCGTCTCGTCGTACGCGGAAGCCACGGGGGGCGTCGCGGTGGACCCGGCTGATCGAACGTCGCCCGTGGTGGGTGCTGGCCGGAACGGTGCTCGCCCTGCTCGTGGTGGCGATCCCGGTCACGGACCTGGAGCTGGCCCTTCCGGACAACGGGACCAGCGAACCGGGGACACCGGCCCGTGAGACGTTCGACCTGATCGCCGACGCGTTCGGGCCCGGCTACAACGCGCCGCTGATCGTGACGGCCGACATGATCACGTCCACCGATCCCCGAGGAACGGTCGACCACCTCGCCGACGAGCTCCGCGGGCTCGACGGCGTCGCCACGGTGACGCGCGCCACCGCGAACCCCGGTGCGGACATGGCACTGGTGCGGATCATCCCGGAGTCCGCCCAGAGCGACCCGCAGACCCATGCGCTGGTGGAGGAGATCCGCGACGCCGCGCCCCGCATCGAGCGCGAGACCGGCGTCAGCGATCTGGTGGTCACCGGCG
>CAVPEV010000020.1:0-8733 GCA_963703555.1 uncultured Actinomycetota bacterium
CTGGTCAGCGAGATCCGTGCGGACCGGCTCGCGGCGATGCTCGACGGCCTGGACGCGGGCATGCGCCCGAAGATGGCGGCCTGCTACCGGGCGGTCACGGGCGGGGTCGAGCGCGCGCACGTCATCGACGGGCGGCAGCCGCACGCGATCCTGGTCGAGGTGTTCACCGCTGCGGGCATCGGCACGATGGTGCTGCCGGAGGACGAGGACACCGGTCCCGGCCGCACCGCGGCCCGGTCGGGTGCCGGAGGCGCGCGGTGACCGGGCCCGGGGTGGTCCCCGGTCCCGTCCCGCAGGCGCCCCGCTCGGCGGGCGCCGGGGCGGCCTGGGCCAGCCGGTACGCCGACGCGGTCCTGCCGACGTTCGGCTCGCCGCGCCGCGTCCTCGTGCGCGGCAAGGGCGTGTACGTGTGGGACGCCGACGGGAACCGCTACCTCGACCTCCTGGCCGGGATCGCGGTCAACGCCCTCGGGCATGCGCACCCGGACCTCGTGGCGGCGGTCAGCACCCAGCTGGCCACCCTCGGCCACATCTCCAACTACTTCACCAGCCCGGCCCAGGTGGAGCTCGCCGAGCGGCTGCTGCAGCTCACGGGTGCGCCCGCCGGGTCACGGGTGTTCCTGGCGAACTCCGGGACGGAGGCCAACGAGGCCGCCGTCAAGATGACGCGGCGCAACCGCCCGGACGGCATGCCGCGCCCGCGCCTGCTGGCCCTGGAGGGTGCCTTCCACGGCCGCACCCTGGGCGCGCTGTCCCTCACCTGGAAGCCCGGCTACCGCGAGCCGTTCGAGCCGCTGCCGGGGGGCGTCGAGTTCCTGCCGTTCGGGGACGTGGCCGCGCTGGAGGCGGCGTTCGACGGACCGGCGGGCGACCAGGTCGCCGCCCTGTTCGCCGAGCCGATCCAGGGCGAGGCAGGGGTACGGCCGCTGCCGCCGGGCTATCTGGTCCGGGCGCGCGAGCTCACCGCCGAGCACGGCGCGCTCCTCGTCCTGGACGAGGTCCAGGCCGGGATGGGGCGCACCGGCGCCTGGCTGTCCCACCACCTGCCGCAGGTCGGCGGTGGCATCGTCCCGGACATCGTGACGCTCGCCAAGGGCCTGGGCGGTGGGCTGCCGATCGGCGCCGTGGTGGCCTACGGCGAGCGGGCCGCCGGCCTGCTCGCCCCGGGCCAGCACGGGACGACGTTCGGTGGCAACCCGGTCGCGGCGGCGGCGGCCCTGGCCACCATCCGCGTCATCGAGCGCGACGGCCTGCTCGCCCACGTGCGCGAGGTGGGGGCCGGGTTGCGCGCCGACCTCGCGGCTCTGGGTCATCCGCTGGTCGCGGAGGTTCGCGGCGAGGGGTTGCTCGTCGCCGTCGAGCTGACCCGGCCGGTCGCTGCCGCGGTCGCCGCCGGCGCGCTGGACGCCGGCATCATCGTCAACGACTGCACCCCCGCGGCGGTGCGGCTGGCACCGCCGTACCTGGTCACCGCCGAGCAGCTGGCCGAGTTCACCGGCTTCCTGGCGGACCTGCCGGACGATGGCCCGCAGGGACGGACGTCCGGCGGGCCCGGCGTGCCGCCGCGGGGCGCGTCCTTGTCCCCACCCGCTGCACCTCCCGCGGAGGCCTGACATGGTTCGCCACTTCCTGCGCGACGACGATCTCACCCCTGCCGAGCAGACCCGGGTGCTCGAGCTGGCGGCCCGGCTCAAGGTCGACCGGTACGCGCTGCGTCCCCTGGCCGGTCCCCGCGCCGTGGCGGTGCTGTTCGACAAGCCGACGCTGCGCACCCAGCTGTCCTTCACGGTGGGCATCGCCGAGCTCGGCGGCCTTCCCCTGGTCGTCGACGGCGCGCTGGCCCGGATCGGCGTGCGCGAGTCGGTGGCGGACACCGCCCGGGTGCTGGGCCGCCAGGTCGCCGCCGTCGTGTGGCGCACCTTCGCCCAGTCCCGGGTGGAGGAGATGGCGCGGTTCGCCGGGGTGCCGGTCGTCAACGCCCTGACCGACGAGTTCCACCCCTGTCAGGTGCTGGCGGACCTGCTCACCGTCGCCGAGCACACCGCCGGCGGCCTGGCTGCCCTGCCGGGCCGGACCCTCGCCTATGTGGGCGACGGCTCGAACAACATGGCGCACTCCTACCTCTTGGGTGGCGCGACGGCAGGACTGCACGTGCGGATCGGCACGCCGCCCGGCTACGCCCCGGATCCCGGGGTCGTCGAGCGGGCTGCCGCCGTCGCGGCCGGCACGGGCGGCTCCGTCATGGTGACCGGTGACCCCATCGAGGCGGTGGCCGGCGCCGATGCCGTGGCCACCGACACCTGGGTGTCGATGGGTCAGGAGGACGACGCCCAGGCGCGCTCGCGACCGTTCGCGCCATACCGCGTGGACTCGGCCCTGCTCGCGCAGGCCGCCCCGACGGCCGTCGTGCTGCACTGCCTGCCCGCCTACCGCGGCCGGGAGATCACAGCCGACGTCATCGACGGCCCGGCATCGGTGGTCTGGGACGAGGCGGAGAACCGGCTGCACGCGCAGAAGGCGCTGCTGGCGTTCGTCCTGGGGGCGGCATGAGCGAGTCGGCACGCACCGAGCGACCCGTGGGCCGGGGCACCGCGCCGGCGACGAAGGCTGCCCGGCACGCCCTGATCACGGACCTGCTGCAGCGCAGCACGGTGCGGTCCCAGGCGGAGATCGCCGATGCGTTGGCGGCATCCGGCGTGTCCGTCACGCAGGCCACGCTGTCCCGGGACCTCGTCGAGCTGCGCGCGGCGAAGGTCCGGACGCCCGACGGCTCATTGGCCTACGCGGTGCCCGGCGAGGGCGGGGACCGCGCGACGGCGCCGGCGACGGACGCCGAGATGCTCGCGGCCCGGCTCGCCCGGCTGTGCGCGGAGCTGCTCGTGACGGCCGAGGCGTCGGGCTCGCTCGTCGTGCTGCGCACGCCGCCCGGCGGCGCGCATCTGCTCGCCTCGGCGATCGACCACTCGGTGCTGCCGACCGTGCTGGGCACGATCGCCGGGGACGACACGATCCTCGTCGTCACCCGGGAGGGCGAGTCGAGCGGCTCGGGCCTCGTCGCCCGCTTCCTCGCCCTCGCCCAGGACCGCTGACTCCCCCGCCTCGCACCCTCACCATCACGCACGGGAAGAGAGACTCATGACTGACCGGATCGTCCTCGCCTACTCCGGCGGGCTGGACACCTCCGTCGCTATCGGCTGGATCGCCGAGGCCACCGGTGCCGAGGTGGTGGCGGTGGCCGTCGACGTCGGCCAGGGCGGGGAGGACCTCGAGGTCGTCCGTCGCCGCGCGCTGGACTGCGGCGCGGTCGAGGCGTACGTCGCCGACGCCCGGGAGGAGTTCGCCGCCGAGTACTGCATGCCGGCGCTCAAGACGAACGCGCTCTACCTGGGCCGCTACCCGCTGGTCTCGGCGCTGTCCCGACCGGTCATCGTCAAGCACCTGGTCCGTGCGGCGCGCCAGTTCGGCGCGACCGCCGTGGCGCACGGGTGCACCGGCAAGGGCAACGACCAGGTCCGCTTCGAGGTGGGCATCACGTCGATCGCGCCGGACCTGACCTGCCTGGCTCCGGTGCGGGACCTGGCGATGACGCGGGACAAGGCCATCGAGTACGCCGAGCGCCACGCGCTGCCGATCGCGACGACGAAGTACAACCCGTTCTCGATCGACCAGAACGTCTGGGGTCGTGCGGTGGAGACCGGGTACCTGGAGGACATCTGGAACGCGCCGACCAAGGACGTGTACACCTACACCGACGACCCGAGCTTCCCGCCGGTGGCCGACGAGGTGGTCGTGACGTTCGAGCAGGGCGTCCCGGTCGCCATCGACGGCGTGCCCGTCACCCCGCTGCAGGCGGTGCAGGAGATGAACCGGCGGGCGGGCGCCCAGGGCGTGGGCCGGATCGACCTGGTCGAGGACCGCCTGGTGGGCATCAAGTCGCGCGAGGTGTACGAGGCCCCGGGGGCGATGGCCCTCATCGCCGCGCACTCCGAGCTGGAGCACGTCACCGTCGAGCGTGAGCAGGCCCGGTTCAAGCAGCAGGTGGAGCAGCGCTGGACCGAGCTGGTCTACGACGGCCAGTGGTTCTCCCCGCTGAAGCGCTCGCTGGACGCCTTCGTCGAGGACACCCAGCGGTACGTGTCGGGGGACGTGCGCCTGGTGCTGCACGGCGGGCGTGCCACCGTCACCGGCCGCCGCTCCGACGCCAGCCTGTACGACTTCAGCCTGGCCACCTACGACACCGGCGACGCGTTCGACCAGTCCGCGTCGAAGGGCTTCATCGAGATCTACGGCCTGAGCTCCCGGCTCGCCGCGGCCCGGGACGTGCGGTTCGGGCACGGCGTGGACCTCGGAACGCGGGGAGGGATCACGGGTGCCTGACGCCCCCGAGCACCTGGCGCTGTGGGGCGGGCGGTTCGCGTCCGGTCCGGCACCTGCGCTGGCCGCCCTGTCCCGCTCGACGCAGTTCGACTGGCGGCTGGCCCACCTCGACGTCGTCGCGTCGATGGCCCACGCCCGCGCCCTGCACGCCGCGGGCCTGCTCGACGACGCCCAGCTGGACGCCATGCGAGCCGGGCTCGCCGCGCTCGCTGCGGACATCGGGTCCGGGCAGTTCGGTCCCGGGCCGGGCGACGAGGACGTGCACACCGCGCTCGAGCGCGGCCTCATCGAGCGGGTGGGCCTCGACCTCGGCGGCCGGCTGCGGGCCGGGCGGTCCCGCAACGACCAGATCGCGACGCTGGTGCGCATGTACCTGCGCGAGCAGGCCCGTGTGCTGGCGGGGTTGCTGCTCGACCTGGTCGACGCGCTCGCCGGCCAGGCAGCGGCGGCCGGTGACGCCCCGATGCCGGGGCGCACCCACCTGCAGCACGCGCAGCCGGTCCTGCTGGCGCACCACCTGCTCGCGCACGTCTGGCCGCTGCTGCGCGACGTCGAGCGGCTGGTCGACTGGGACGACCGCGCCGCGCTGTCGCCGTACGGCTCCGGCGCGCTCGCGGGCTCCTCCCTCGGCCTCGACCCGGTCGCCGTCGCAGCGGACCTCGGGTTCGCCGGGCCGGTGGAGAACTCCATCGACGGCACCGCCTCGCGGGACGTGGTCGCGGAGTTCGCGTTCGTCGGGGCGATGACCGGGGTCGACCTGTCCCGGCTCGCCGAGGACGTCATCCTGTGGTGCACGCACGAGTTCGGGTTCGCCCGCCTGGACGACGCGTACTCGACGGGCTCGAGCATCATGCCGCAGAAGAAGAACCCCGACGTGGCCGAGTTGGCCCGGGGCAAGGCCGGGCGGATGGTCGGTGACCTGGCCGGCCTGCTGACCACGCTCAAGGGCCTGCCGCTGGCCTACGACCGCGACCTGCAGGAGGACAAGGAGCCGGTGTTCGACCAGGTGGACCAGCTCGGCCTGGTGCTGCCGGCGATGACCGGGATGGTAGCCACGCTGCGGTTCGACACCGCGCGGATGGCCGAGCTCGCCCCGGCGGGCTTCTCCCTGGCCACCGACGTCGCCGAGTGGCTCGTGCGGCGCGGCGTGCCGTTCCGCCAGGCGCACGAGGTCGCCGGGGCGTGCGTGCGCGCCTGCGAGCGGCACGAGCCTGCGATAGGCCTCGCCGACCTGACCGACGACGAGCTCGCGGCGATCTCGACCGAGCTGACCCCGCAGGTGCGCAGCGTGCTCACGGTCGCGGGATCCATCGCTTCGCGCTCGTCGTACGGCGGGACGGCTCCCGCGCGGGTGGCCGAGCAGCTGGTCCGGGTGCGGTCCCGGGCGGGGCAGCTGCGGGCATGGGCCGGGTGACCGACCCGGCCGGTCCGGCCGGTCCGGCCGGTCCGGCCCGGCGCCCGCGCGGGGTCGACGGACGGCAGGTCGGGCCCGCTGTCCCGGCAGGCGCGGACGCCGGCGTGGTGCAGGTGGCCGAGCTGGTACAAGACCGGCCGGCGAGCCTGGGTACGGTTCGGCTGGTGTGCGTCGACGGGCCGGCCGGGTCGGGCAAGACGACGTTCGCCGCTCGGCTCGCGGTGGCACTGGGACGGTGCCACCTGTCGGCGGCCATCGTCCACCTGGACGACCTCTACGAGGGCTGGAACGGTCTGGAGGGAGTGCAGCCACGGTTGCGCAACCAGGTCCTCGAGCCCCTGCGGCACGGGCAGCCGGCGCGGTTTCAGCGCTACGACTGGGCCGCGGCGGCCTTCGACGGCTGGGTCGACGTGCCTGCCGCTGACGTCCTCGTCGTCGAGGGCTGCGGCGCCGGTCGGCGGTCCGTGGCGGTGGACGCCTGCGTGCTGGTCTGGGTGGAGGCCGCCGGGGAGCTCCGGCTGAGTCGCGGGCTGGCCCGGGACGGGCAGGAGGCGCGGGCCGACTGGCTGCGCTGGATGGCGCAGGAGGACGTGCACTTCGCCCGGGAGGGCACCCGGGGACGAGCGGACGTCGTCCTCGACGAATGGGGGAGGATGCGACCATGACGGCCATGGGCACACCGGCGACCCCGCGGGGCGTCGTGCCCGCCCGCGGCTGGTACGCGCGGGACGCGCTGGCGCTCGCGCGCGACCTGCTGGGGGCGTTGATCACCGGGCGATCGCCGGACGGCGACGTGACGATCCGCCTCACCGAGGTGGAGGCCTACGCGGGTGCGAGCGACCCCGGGTCGCACGCGTATCGGGGCCGCACCCAGCGCAACGAGTCCATGTTCGGCGAGCCCGGGCGGCTGTACGTGTACCGCCACCTGGGTCTGCACCACTGCGTGAACGTCGTCGCGGCTCCGACCGGCTCGCCGGCGGCCGTGCTGCTGCGCGCCGGAGAGGTCGTCGAGGGCGGCGAGCTGGCCTGGGCGCGCCGACGGGCTGTCGGCGCCGTGGACTCGGCCCGCCAGCTGGCCCGGGGCCCGGCGAGGCTCGCCGTGGCGCTCGGCCTGGACCTGAGTGCCGACGGGGAGGATGTGACGGAGCCGTCGGGGCGCGTCGTGGTGCACCGGGTCGAGACGGCCACCGTGCCGCCCGGCGCGGCCGGGCCGCGGGTCGGCATCGGGGGTCCGGGCGGCGACCCGGCCCGGTTCCCGTGGCGGTTGTGGCTGACCGGCGACGCCACCGTGTCCGCCTACCGGCCGGCCTACCGGCGCGTGACGGCGCCGACCGCCGCGGGGGCGCACCGGCCCTGACCACGCGGCTGGGGCAGACTCGCAGTGCTCGGCGGCCGGCCACCCCCCGGGGCGTCAGCCGGCCCAGCTCGCCCGTATCGCACAGGAAGGCAGGTCAGTGACCGACATCCTCGAGGAGCTGCAGTGGCGGGGCCTCGTCGCCCAGTCCACCGACAGGGAGGCGCTGGGTGCAGCGTTGCGCCAGGGGCCCGTGTCCTGCTACTGCGGCTTCGACCCGACGGCTCCCAGCCTGCACATCGGCAACCTGGTGCAGATCCTCGTGCTGCGGCGGCTGCAGCTCGCGGGGCACCGCCCGGTGGCGCTCGTCGGCGGCGCCACGGGCCTCATCGGAGACCCCAAGATGACCGGTGAGCGCGCGCTCAACGACGCCGACGTCGTGGCCGGCTGGGTGGAGCGGATCCGCGGCCAGATCGAGCCCCTGCTCGACCTGGCCGGACCCAACGCGGCGCGAACGGTCAACAACCTGCAGTGGACCGCGCCGCTGTCGGCGATCGGGTTCCTGCGGGACGTGGGCAAGCACTTCCGGCTGGGCACGATGCTGGCCAAGGACACGGTGGCCCGCCGGCTGGCGAGCGCGCAGGGGATCAGCTTCACGGAGTTCAGCTACCAGGTCCTGCAGGGGATGGACTTCCTCGAGCTGTACCGCCGGCACGGGGTCGTCCTGCAGGTGGGGGGCAACGATCAGTGGGGAAACCTGCTGTCCGGCGTGGAGCTGGTGCACAAGGTGGAGGGCGTCGCGGTGCACGCGCTCACGACGCCCCTGGTGACCAAGGCCGACGGCACGAAGTTCGGCAAGACCGAGTCCGGCACCGTCTGGCTGGACCCGGAGCTGACCACGCCGTACGCCTTCTACCAGTTCTGGCTCAACACCGAGGACGCCGACGTCGTGCGGTACCTGGCGATCTTCACCTTCCGCAGCAGACAGGAGATCGGCGAGCTGGCCGAGGCCGTCGCCGCACGACCCGGGACCCGCCGGGCCCAGCGCGTCCTCGCCCACGACGTCACCGAGCTGGTGCACGGCTCGGTGACGACTTCGGCGGTGGAGGCGGCCAGCTCGGCCCTGTTCGGCACGGGCCGCCTGGAGGACCTGGACGTCGCCACGCTGGGCGCGGCCGTGGCGGAGCTGCCGGGGGCCGTCGTGCACCTGGGCGACCCGCTCGTGGAGGTGCTGGCGGCGACCGGCCTCGCCGGCAGCAAGGCAGCCGCACGCCGGGTGATCGTCGAGGGCGGTGTCTCGGTCAACAACGCCCGGCTCGCCGACCTCGACGCCCGGCTGGGGCCGGAGCACCTGCTGGCGGGGCGCTGGGCGGTGCTCCGCCGGGGCAAGCGCACCCTGGCAGTGGCTCAGGTCGATCGCTGACCCTTCGACGGGTCGGCACGACAGCGCCGGCTTGACCCTCAACCGTCGGCGCGGATACCGTGTGGCGCGCCGCCCGACCGGGAGGAACGAACACCGCAGGACGGTGGTCGGTCCCGGGGCGGCAGTTTCGCCATCTGCCGGACCTGGGAAGGCCGACGGACGCGGAGCCCGTTGCGGCCCAGCGCGAGGTTGACGCTGGACCCGAGCGGCCTGTAAGGTAATCAG
>CAVPEV010000021.1:0-102572 GCA_963703555.1 uncultured Actinomycetota bacterium
ACTACATCCTCTTCGATTGTGATGGCGATCTTATCGAAGACTTGCCGAGCCACGATTGGTGATGCGGTTCGGTTCACCGTTTCAAAGGATGCCACGAAGTGCGGCGGATTCGCTCGCGCGGATCGGAGACCAAAAACCGAGAAAGAGCAAAAAAGAAGAAAATGAAAGGAATGAAGGCGCGATGCCGCATGCCCGGCCGGCGCGTCAAGGGTGCGCTTCGCCCGCGTGCCGCGGCCCTTGACCCGCCGGACCGGAGAGGCGGCCCGCCGGAGAGGCGTGATGAAGGGCTGAAGTGATGAGGGATCACGCGGATCGCTCGCGCTTCAGCCCGCCAAGGCCGAAAGGAGCCGCCATGCACACCCTCCCGACAATCCGCAAGATCTTCCAGGGCGTCGCCACGCGCCATGAGATGTATCGCATGTTCAACCGCCATCGTGGCGATCCGACCTGGGCTGCCGGCGACGCCGCGCATCTCTTCGCCGGCGAGTGGTTCGAGATCGCCGAGGCCGAGCATGATCACATGCTCGAGATCCTGCCGCCGCTGTTCCTGCGCGGCGATCTATTCGCGATGCGTGAGTTCATGACCGGCAGCGTCACCAGCGTCTTCTTCGCGCTCGCCATCGACGGACGGCGACGCTGGTTTCACGGCTATTGCGATCTCTCGGATCGGACTTCGCCGGAGCGGATGAAGGCAGCGATCATCGAGCGCGAGTCGCGGCCGGTTCGCGCCATGACGCGCGATGAGCGGCTCGAGCACATCTGGTCGAGCACGCATGACGACTATCGCGGCTATGCCGGCGAGCGCTGGCCCGCGTCCATGCGTGGCCGCCGCACCGTGCTCGTCTATGGCGCGACCTCCTCGGCGAGGCCCCCGACGTGCTCGACCGTGCACCGGCGGCACCCGCGAAGGTGGTGCTTGCCCTCGGCGCGAACCTGGGCGACGCCCTGGGAACGCTCCGGGACGCCGTGGGTGAGCTCGCCGGCCTGCCCGGCGTGGACGTCGTCGCGGTCTCCCCGCTGGCCCGAACCGCCGCGGTCGGCGGCCCCGAGCAGCCGGACTTCCTCAACGCGGTGCTCATCGCGCGGACGACCCTGTCGCCGCGGGAGCTGCTTCGCGCCGTGCAAGGCGTGGAGGAGGAGCACGGGCGGGTCCGCACGACGCACTGGGGTCCGCGCACACTCGATATCGACATCATCACGTACGAGGGCGTCGTCACCGTGGCCGACGACCTGCACCTGCCGCACCGGCGCGCGCACGAGCGCGCCTTCGTGCTCGAACCGTGGGTGCAGATCGACCCCGACGTGGTGCTGCCCGGGCTGGGCGGCGGCCCGGTGGCGGCCCTGGCCGCCACGGCACCGGACGCCGGAGGGATCCGGTGGCTGGCGCTGGACTGGCTGACCACCCCGGTGCCCAGCGCAGTCGACCTGCGGGGACCGGCGTGATCCGCAGGACGAGGTGGCGGGTGCTGGCGGCGGTCCTGGTGGTCACCACGGCGGTGTCGTGGGCGCTGTTCCGGGCGCTGGCGTCGCGCGGGGTGACCTCGCCGCCGGTGCCGTGGCTGGTCACGGCGGTCCTGCTGCTCATCGCCGCGGTCGTCGGCGTGCTCGGCTGGGGCGTCCGGCAGTACCAGCAGGGCAAGCGGCCCACGCTCTCCCCGCTGCGTGCCGCCCGCACCGCTGCGCTGGCCAAGGCCGCCAGCTACACCGGCGCCCTGCTCGCCGGGTGGTACGGCGGCCAGGCCCTCGTCGCGCTGCCCGACCTGGACGCGGCCGGCCCGCGGGAGCGGGCGGCAGCCGCCGGGCTGGCGGTGCTCGGCTCGCTGGTGCTCGCCGGCGTGGGGCTGCTCGCCGAGTGGTTCTGCAGCATCCGGCCACCGAAGGGCGGGCGCCCTGCGGAGCCCGGCATGGACGGCGGCGCGGAGCCCGCCGAGGCGTGACCCGCGGCCCGCGCTCGGCGGCCCGGCGTGCGGGATGCCGGCTGGCGTCCCGCGTGCCGCAGCCCGGCCAACGCCCGGATGCGAGGATGACGCCGTGACCACAGTCAGCGCGCCGGCGTCCGGCGAGCCCTGCACGCCCGAGGGTGTGGTGTGGGTGCCGGTGTCCCGGCGCCTGGCCCGCGCCCGGTGGCTGGTCCTGGGGGTCGTGACCCTCGTCGCGCTGGTGGTCGCGATCGGGCTGGCCGTCCTCATCGGTTCACCGTGGGCCTGGCTGCCGGTGGGCGTCGTCGTGGTCACGGCGGGGTGGGTCGCCGTGCTGATCCCTCGGCAGGTGGCAGCGATGGCGTTCGCGGAGCGTGCGGACGACCTCCTGGTGCGCCGCGGCATCCTGGTCCGCTCGCTGCTCGTCGTCCCCTACGGGCGCCTGCAGTACGTCGACGTCACCGCCGGTCCGCTGGCCCGCTGGGCGGGCATCGCCTCGGTGCAGCTGCACACCGCATCGCCGGGCACGGACGCGACGATCGACGGCCTGCCGCCGGAGCAGGCCGCCCTGTTGCGCGACCACCTCGCAGCCCGTGGCGAGGCCAGGCTGGCAGGGCTGTGAGCGTCCCCGATGGTGCTGCGGCCGTCCGGTGGCGCCGGATGCACCCCGCCACGCCCGTGCTGCGCGGCTGGAAGTTCGTCGTCGGCGTGCTCGCCGTGGTGGCCGTCAACGTCCGGGACGACCCACGGGAGGTCGCCGACCTGGTCGCTGACGAGCGCGGGATCGTCGGTGGCGCCGTGGCCGCGCTCGCCGCCGCTGGGTTCGTGGTGGCGCTGCTGGCCTGGCGGGCCACCCGGTTCGCGGTGACCGACGACGCGGTGTCGCTGCACTGGGGCGTGCTGTTCCGCCAACAGCGCCGCGCCCGGTTGGACCACCTGCAGGCGGTCGACGTCGTCCAGCCGTTCCTGGCACGCCTCGTCGGGCTCGCCGAACTGCGGCTGGAGGTCGCCGGCGGCGCCGGGTCGGCCGTCGTGCTGTCCTACCTGCGTGAGGCCGACGCCGTGGCCCTGCGCCGCGAGCTGCTCGCCCGGGCGGCCGGCGCGCGCGCCCGTGTGACAGGTTCGGCACCGGGTCCCGGTGCGGCCGGGCCGGGCGACCCGGGGGACGGCGGGCTCGCGAGCTCGGCCGAGCCCGACGAACGTGTGCTCGTGGAGGTGCCGCCGGGTCGGGTGGTCGCCGGCACCCTGCGGTCGGGTTCCGCCGCCGGGCTGGTGCTCGTCACCGTCGGCATCGTGGTGCTGGCCGTCGCCACCGACCAGCCGGGCGTGGTCGCCGGCGCCATGCTGCCTGTGCTGCTCGGTCTCGGCGGGTTCCTGTGGTCCCGCGTCAACCACGGCGTGAACTTCGCCGTCTCGATCTCCGACCAGGGCATCCGCCTGCGGCACGGGTTGATGGACACGCGCACGCAGTCGCTGCCGCCGCGGCGGGTGCAGGCGCTCCGGCTCACTCAAGGGCCGTGCTGGCGGCGCCCCGACTGGTGGCGGGTGGAGATGAACGTCGCCGGCTACGGGATGAGCGGGGAACAGGTGGAGGAGACCGTGCTGCTCCCCGTGGCGAGCCGCGAGGAGGCGGTCCTCGCCGTCTGGCTCGTCCTGCCCGACCTGGGCACCTCCGACCCGCGCGGTCTGCTGGAGCGCGCTCTGTCCGGGGTGCGGACCGCCGACGGTGCGTGGTCGGGGGAGGGACCCGACGTGCTGCGGACGTCACCCCCGGGCGCGCGGTGGGTCGACCCGTGGGGCTGGCGCCGCCGCGCCGTGGCCGTCACCGACCGCGCGCTGCTGGTGCGGTCCGGGCGCCTGGTCCGCCGGCTCGTCATCGTCCCGCACGAGCGCATGCAGTCCGTGGCGCTGCGGCGCGGTCCGCTGCAGCGGCGGCTGGGGCTGGCATCCGTGCAGGTGCACTCCACCCCGGGGCCGGTGATCCCGGTGGCGTCCCACCTGGCCGCGGCGCAGGCGCTGCGCCTGGTCATGGAGGAAGCCGAGCGTGCCGGGACGGCGCGGGCCGGGGACGAGCACGCGGGGCCCGGTCCCGCCGTGCGGTCGGACCCCCGGGGGCCCACGGGGACCGTGACCGGCGTCGAGCCGCGCGCGACCGTGCCTGCCGATCTGCGGGAGGTGCCGTGACCGCGCAGCGGCCCGGTCGTCTGGGCGTCGGGATCATCGGTGCGGGCCGGGTCGGCGCGGTGCTCGGCAACGCGCTGCGGGCGGTGGGCCACGGCGTCGTCGGGGTCAGCGCGGTCTCCGAGGACTCCCGGGAGCGTGCCGCCACGCTGCTGCCGGGCGTGCCGGTCCTCGACGTCCCCGAGGTCGTGCGGCGCGCCGAGCTCGTCGCCGTCTGCGTGCCGTCCGCCGTGCTGGCGGACGTGGTCGCGGGGCTGGCCCGGCTGGCAGCCTGGCAGCCGGGCCAGATCGTCCTGCACACCGCCGGGCGGTACGGCACCGGGGTCCTCGAGCCGGCGCGACGGTTCGGCGCGATCCCGCTCGCCCTGCACCCGGCGATGGCCTTCACCGGCACGTCGCTCGACCTGGTGCGCCTGGTCGGCTGTCCGGTGGCGGTCACCGCGCCGGCCCCCGTGCTGCCCATCGGTCAGGCCCTCGTCGTGGAGATCGGCGGGGAGCCCGTCGTCGTCGCGGAGGAGATGCGGCCGCTGTACGACGCGGCCCTCACCCACGCGACGGACCACCTGGTGGTCCTCGTCGCGCAGGCGGCTCACGCGCTGAGCGCCGCCGGCGTGGAGGACCCGGCCCACCTGCTGGCGCCGACGTTGTCGGCCACGCTCGACGCCGCGCTGCGGGCCGAGCACACGGCTGCCGCGCCGGGCGGGAGGGACCCCGACGCGGAGGCGGCCGCCCGGCCGACCGGCGCCGTGGGCGCCCTCGCCGGGCCGGTGCGCCAAGGGGATGCGGCGGCGGTGGCCGGCCATCTGCGGGAGCTCGGCCGGCTGGCGGCGCGCACCGGCGCGGTGGACGTGGTCACCGCCTACCGAGACCTGGCGCGCGCCGCGGCCCAGCGAGCCCTGGCCGCCGGCCTGCTGGGCCCCGGTGCGGTCCAGGAGGTGCTGGATGCGATCGCCGCCGACGGCACCGGACCCGGCCGGGCCGGTCGCCCGCCCGGCTCGTGACGCCGACGGGCGGACCGGGACGACCGGGCCCCTCGGCCGGGACGACCGGGCGCGTCGGCCGGGACTGTCAGGCGAGCGAGAGGAACAGTCGTTCCAGGCGGGCGCGGTCGATGCCGGCCGCTTCCTCCCCCTCGGTGAGGCACTGGGTGAGGCCGGC
Source organism: uncultured Actinomycetota bacterium (assembly GCA_963703555.1). Lineage (GTDB taxonomy): Bacteria > Actinomycetota > Actinomycetes > Actinomycetales > Cellulomonadaceae > CAVPEV01. The sequence continues at coordinate 5,259 of CAVPEV010000021.1, forward strand.
CGAGATGATCGCGAAGCCTGCCCGGTCCAGCGCCTTGGAGACCGCGGCGAGCTGGGTGACCACGTCGGCGCAGTCCGAGCCCTCCTCGAGCATCCGCAGGACCCCGCCGAGCTGGCCGTGGGCGCGGCGTAGCCGGATCACGACGCGGCCGAGGTCGGCAGGGTCGAGCTGCATGAGGTTCCTCCTGGACGGCTGGAGCGGCGCACAGTGTCGCTGATACCCCCCAGGGTATCAGCGACCGGGTGGGTGCGCGGCGGGCGCGGCCTTGGGTGACAGCCGGGCCGACCGGGCCCCCTCGGTAGGATCGTCCGGTGACAGACCGGGCCGCCAGCGGCGAACGTCCCGAGGACGACCTTCCCGAGCAGATGCGGGTCCGCCGCGCGAAGCGTGCGCGGCTGCTGGCGCAGGGGGTGCAGCCCTACCCGGTCGGCGTGCCCCGCACCCGCACGGCGGCGGACGTCCGCGCGGCGCACCCGGACCTGGCGCCGGGAGAGGAGACCGACGACGTCGTCGGGGTGGCCGGCCGGGTGGTCTTCCTCCGCAATACCGGGCGGCTGTGCTTTGCGACCCTGCAGGACGCGAGCGGCCAGCTACAGGTGATGCTCAGCCAGGCCGAGGTCGGAGCCGAGCCGCTGGCCGCCTTCAAGACCGACGTCGACCTCGGCGACCACCTCTTCGTGCACGGCCGGGTCGTCCGGTCGCGGCGCGGGGAGCTGTCGGTGATGGCCGACTCCTGGGCGCTCGCGGCCAAGGCGCTGCGCCCGTTGCCCAACCTCTACGGCGGCACCGAGCTGTCCGAGGAGGCCCGGGTGCGCCGCCGCTACGTCGACCTGATCGTGCGCCCTGCGGCCCGCGACGTCGTGCGGAGCCGGGCCGCCGTGCTCCGGTCGCTGCGGGAGACCCTGCACCGCGAGCGCTTCGTCGAGGTCGAGACGCCGATGCTGCAGACGCAGCCCGGGCGGTGCCGCTGCGCGCCGTTCGACGACCCACATGAACGCGTTCGACATCGACCTGTTCCTGCGGATCGCCCCCGAGCTGTTCCTCAAGCGTGCTGCGGTGGGCGGTCTGGAGCGGGTGTACGAGATCAACCGGAACTTCCGCAACGAGGGCGCGGACTCCACGCACTCGCCGGAGTTCGCGATGCTCGAGGCGTACCAGGCCTACGGCGACTACGACACGATGGCCGAGCTCACCCGTGAGCTCGTGCAGAACGCCGCCCGGGACGCCTTCGGCAGCACGACGCTGGTCCTGGCGGACGGCGAGGAGTACGACGTCGGGGGCCGGTGGCCGTCGATGACGCTCTACGGGTCGCTGTCGGCAGCGCTGGACGAGGAGATCACGCCCGGCATGCCGGTGGACCGGCTGAGCCGGCTCGCCGACCGGCTGGGCGTGAGCGTCGACCCCCGGCGGGCCGGTCACGGCAAGCTCGTCGAGGCCCTGTGGGAGCACGCGGTGGGGGGCCACCTGCACGCCCCGACGTTCGTCCGCGACTTCCCGGTGGACACCAGCCCGCTGACCCGCGATCACCGCACCGTCGCCGGTGTCGTGGAGAAATGGGACCTGTACGTGCGCGGCTTCGAGCTGGCGACGGCGTACTCCGAGCTCGTGGACCCGGTGATCCAGCGGCGGCGTTTCGAGGCGCAGGCGGCGCTGGCTGCGGCCGGCGACGAGGAGGCCATGCGGCTCGACGAGGACTTCCTGACCGCCATGGAGTACGCGTTGCCACCGACCGGAGGCATGGGAATGGGTATCGACCGGCTGCTCATGGCGCTGACCGGCCTGGGTATCCGTGAGACAATCCTGTTCCCGTTGGTCAAGCCGTTGGACTGACCGGTCGGGCCAGGGAGGTCGGGATGAGCGGTGTGCTCCTGGCGTTGGGCGCGCTCGCGCCGCCGGTCGGCGTCGGTCTGCTGTTCTGGTGGGCGATCCGTGCCATCATGAATGCGGACCGTTCGGAGCGTGCGGCGCTGGCGCGGATGGATGCGCGGACCGCCGAGCCCGGCACCGGCACGACCGAACCCCAAGAGCAAACTGGCCGCTGACGCCGTGGCCCGTGGGTGTTTCTTTTGACGGGCTAATCTGGGATGTGCGATGCTTGACCCGTCCGCGTTCCTCGACGATTCGCCCTGGAGAGGGGCATTCATGGCCCAGAAGGTTCAGGTTGTGCTGTTCGACGACATCGACGGCGGCCAGGCGGACGAGACAGTCTCGTTCTCCCTCGACGGCGTGTCCTACGAGATCGATCTGACGAGCGCCCATGCAGCAGAGCTGCGCAACGCACTCGCCCAGTGGGTCGGGCACGCCCGCAAGCTGGGCGGCCGGACGTCCGCAGGCCGCGCCGCGACCGGACGGTCACGTCCGGCGTCGCGGACCGCCAGCGACGCCGGCGCGATCCGCGAGTGGGCCAGGGCGAGCGGCTATGAGGTCTCCGAGCGGGGTCGCATCTCCGCCCAGGTCCGGTCCGCCTACGAGGCCGCGCACTGACCGGTCGCCGTCCGTAGCACGTCGGCGGGGTCCGGCATCCCTGAGGGTGCCGGACCCCGACCGCGTGCCGGACCCCGACCGCGTGCCGGGCGAACCGGTACGGTCCCGGCCGGGCCGGCGGCGGCACGGCCCGTCAGGGCCGGCTGGCGGTCATCTCGCGCACCTCGGCGTAGCGCGCGCGGACGTGCGGCTCGGGGTCGGCGCGGTAGACGCGGGCCCCGGCCGCCAGGTCCCACCGGGGCGGCGAGTCCGCGCCGGACAGCACCCAGGCGGCCTGGCGGGCGGCACCGTCGGCGACGTACTCGGCCGGCGCCGGCACGGTGACGTCCAGCCCCAGCACCGTCGGTGCGATGCGGCGCACCGCCTCGGACCGGGCGCCCCCACCGATGAGCAGCACACGGTCGACGCGCACGCCCAGGACGCGCAGCGCGTCCAGGCCGTCCGCGAGGCCGCACAGCATGCCCTCCACCGCGGCGCGGGCCACGTGGGCGGGCGTCGCGGTGTCCAGCCGCAGGCCGTGCAGCGCGCCGGTAGCGTCGGGCCGGTCCGGTGTGCGCTCGCCCTCCAGGTAGGGGACGAGGACCAGACCGCCCGCACCGGACGGAGCGGACACCGCCAGGTCGGACAGGCCGGCGAGGTCCACACCGAGGATGTCGGCGGTGGCGTCGAGCACCCGGGCCGCGTTGAGCGTGCAGGCCAGCGGGAGGTATGCACCGGTGGCGTCGGCGAAGCCGGTGACCAGGCCCGAGCCGTCGGCCGTGGGCCGGGTGCTCACCGCGGAGACGACGCCGGACGTGCCGATCGAGACGGCCACGTCCCCGGGAACGAGCCCCAGCGCGAGGGCGGCCGCGGCGTTGTCGCCCGCGCCCGGGCCGAGCACGGGGCGCGCCCAGCGCACCGCGCGCTCGCCGGCGTCGGCCGGGCCGAGCACGCGCGGCACGCCCGCGTCGTGCCCGAGAGCCCGCTCGAGCAGGTCGTGGCGGTAGGCCTGCTGGGCCGGTGACCAGTAGCCGGTGCCCGAGGCGTCGGAACGGTCCGTGGCGAGGGCGTCGAGCGCGCCATCCTCGCCGTGGCCGGCCAGCCGCCAGGTGAGCCAGTCGTGCGGCAGGGCGACGGCTGCCACCCGCGCGGCGCGCTCCGGCTCGTGATCGCGCAGCCAGCGCAGCTTGGTCACGGTCAGCGACGCGACGGGCACGGAGCCCACCGCGTCCGCCCAGGCCTGTGCCCCGGCCGCGGCGTCGCCGGCGCCCAGCTCGGCGACCAGGTCCGCCGCCGAGCCGGCGGAGCGGGTGTCGTTCCACAGCAGGGCGTCGCGGACCACGGTGCCCTGCGCGTCGAGGGCGACCATGCCGTGCTGCTGGCCGCCGACGGCCAGCGCGGCGACGTCATCCAGCCCTCCCGCGTCCGCGACGGCGACCTGGAGGGCGTCCCACCAGCGGGCGGGGTCGACCTCGGTACCGTCGGGGTGCCCGGCGTGGCCGGACCGCACCAGGGCGCCGGTCCCGGCGTCGCGGACGACGACCTTGCACGACTGGGTGGACGAGTCCACCCCGGCGACCAGGGGCATGGCCGTGCCCCGGTCAGCGGGCCCCGAGCGCGTGCTCGAGGGCGAGCTGGTTGAGCCGCACGAACCCGTAGCCGCGTTCGGCGACCGACTCCACGTCGAGGTCCTCGTATGCGGACCGGTCGGCGAGCAGGTCGGCGATCGTCTCACCGGGGGCGAGGGTCGGGACGGCCAGCTCGAGCACGCCCGCCTCCTCCAGGGCCGCCTGCACCTCGGGGTCGGCGCGGAACGCCCGCGCGCGTTCGGCCAGGAGCAGGTACGTGCGCATGTTCGCCTCGGCCGACGCCCACACGCCTGCGACGTCCTCCGTGCGGGACGGCTTGTAGTCGAAGTGTCGCGGTCCGTCGTAGCGCGGGCCACCGCTCGGGAAGCCGTTCTCCAGGAGGTCCACCGTGCCGAAGGCGGAGAACAGGTCGCCGTGCCCGAACACCAGGTCCTGGTCGAACCTGATGGACTTCTGCCCGTTGAGATCGATGTGGAAGAGCTTGCCCGACCACAGTGCCTGGGCCAGCCCGGAGGTGTAGTTCAGGCCGGCCATCTGCTCGTGGCCGGTCTCCGGGTTGACCCCGACGATGTCCCCGTTGGTCAGCTGGGCGATGAAGGCCAGCGCATGTCCCACCGTCGGCAGCAGGATGTCGCCACGTGGCTCGTTGGGTTTGGGTTCCAGGGCGATGCGCAGTCCATAACCCTTGTCCTTGATGTAGGCAGCCACCGTGTCGATGCCCTCGGCATAACGGTCGTGCGCGGCCTTGAGATCCTTGGCCGAGTCGTACTCGGCACCCTCGCGTCCGCCCCACATGACGAACGTCGATGCGCCGAGCTCGGCCGCGAGGTCGACGTTGCGCAGCACCTTGCGCAGGGCGAACCGGCGCACCCGGCGATCGTTCGAGGTGAATGCGCCGTCCTTGAAGATGGGGTGGGTGAAGGTGTTGGTCGTCACCATCTCCACCGTGACCCCGGTCTGCGCCAGCGCGCCGGTGAACCGGGCGAGGATGCGGTCGCGCTCCGTCGGGTCCGAGCCGAACGGGACGACGTCGTCGTCGTGGAACGTCACGTGCGCCACGCCGAGCTCGGCGAGCCGGTGCACGGACTCCACCGGGTCCAGCCAAGGCCGGCTGGCCGAGCCGAACGGGTCCTGGGCGGTCCAGCCCACGGTCCACAGGCCGAAGGAGAACTTGTCCTCGGGGGTTGGCTTGCGCACCATCACGCACTCTCCTCGTCGAGCGGCGGGCATTTGTTGTACGACTGAACTTATCAGGCGACCCGTTAGGGTCAAGCCCGTGCCGGTCGACGGGCCTCAGGGCGGCGAGCCCGATGCGGCGCCGCGCCGCGCCGCCCCCCGCTCGGGAGCGCTGCGCCAGGAGTCGCTGCGCGAGCACAACCTGGCCGTGACGCTCCGCCAGGTCGTCGATGCCGAGGCTCCGGTCTCCCGCGCCGAGATCGCCGCCGCCACCGGCATGGCGCGCGCCACGGTGTCCAACCTCGTCGACTGGCTGGTCCGGGCGGGCATGGTCACCGAGCTGGAGCCGCGGACAGGTCGTGGGGTCGGACGGCCCGCGGTGCCTCTCGTCCCGGCCGGCGGCACCCTTGCCGCCCTGGGCATGGAGGTCAACGTCGACTACCTGGGCGTCCGGGCGGTGGACCTGGCCGGGCACGTGCTCGCGGAGCGGACCCAGCGGGACAGCTTCCGTGGTTCCGACCCGGGGCCGGTGCTCGTCCGGCTCGCCCGGCTGGCGGAGCGCACGCTGGCCGACCTGGCCGCCGACGGCGTGCGCGTGGTCGGCACGGCTCTCGCCCTGCCCGGTCTGGTCGACCGGGTGGATGGCCCGCTGCGCATCGCCCCGAACCTCGGCTGGCGCGACGTCGACGTCGTCGCCGTCCTCACCGGCGCCTCGCACGCGCTGGCGGCGCTGCCACCTCGCCTGGCGAACGAGGCCAACCTGGCCGCCCGCGCCGAGGCGCAGGTGCGCCGGCGGGCCACCGGATCGGCCCCCAGCTTCGTCTACGTCTCCGGCGAGGTGGGGATCGGTGGGGCGATCGTCCTGGACGGGCGGATCTACCTGGGCCGGCACGGCTGGGGCGGGGAGATCGGGCACATGGTCATCGACGCACCGGAGACCGGGCGTCGGTCGCTGGAGGAGCAGGCCGGCCAGGACGCCCTCATGCGGGCGGCCGGCCTGGACCCGTCGGTGCAGGTGTCGGTGCTCGTCGAGGCGGCCCGCAGCGGCGATGCGCGGGCGCTGACGGCGTTGGAGCACGCCGGGACGGCCCTGGGCATGGCGCTGGTCAACCTCGTCAGTGCTGTGGACGTGTCCGAGGTCGTGCTGGGCGGAACCTTCGTGCCGGTGTATCCCTGGGTGTACCGGGCCGTGACGGCCGAGCTGGACCGCGTGATCTTCGCCGACTGGGCGCCGGTGCAGGTGAGCGTCTCCCAGGCGGGGGAGTACCCGGCGATGACCGGTGCGGCCCTGGCAGTGCTGGGAGCCGTGGTCGCGGCGCCGACGGCCTTCCGCGCTACGGACGGGTGACGTTCCTGCGGTGAACCTGTCGACAACGCTCCAGTTCGGCGATCTGCGGCCGACAAGAGGAGGAAGCGCACGTCTGCGGTCCCGCACCGGTGGGCCGAGGACGTGTCGGGTGGTCCGGTCCGGCCGGGTGACGGAAGGGTGAACGAGGATGTCAGCCACGAGGGCCGTCAGGCGCGTCGCGCTCGTCGGTGCGCTGGTGTGCACGCTCGGCACGGCCGGCTGTGCCGGCTCGGGCCACGAGGACCAGCGGACCGGCACGCTCGGCAGGCTGGTCGGCATCGCGATGCCGACGCAGAGCCTCGACCGCTGGAATCGTGACGGGGCCCACCTCGACGAGCTGCTCAAGGCGGACGGTTTCACCACGTCCGTGCAGTTCGCCGACAACAAGCCCGACGTCCAGGCCACCCAGCTGCAGGCGATGATCGACCAGGGCGCCGAGATCCTCGTGGTCGCGGCCGTGGACGGCACCAAGCTGGCGCCCGTGCTGGCCCAGGCGAAGGCGAAGGACGTCACGGTGGTCGCCTACGACCGCCTGATCAACTCCACGCCGGACGTCGACTACTACGCGACCTTCGACAACTACAAGGTCGGCCAGCTGCAGGGCCAGTTCATCGAGCAGCAGCTGGGGCTGACGGACGGCAAGGGTCCCTTCACCCTGGAGCCGTTCGCCGGCTCCCCGGACGACAACAACGCGAAGTTCTTCTTCGCGGGGGCCTGGGACGTGCTCCGCCCGTACGTGGAGTCCGGCCGGCTCGTCGTGCCGTCCGGGAAGGCGCCGGCCAGCAACGAGGAGTGGACCGGCGTGGGCATCCTCGGCTGGGGCTCGGACACCGCGCAGGCGGAGATGGCGAACCGGCTCGCCGCTGCGTATCCCGGCGGGGCGCGGTTGGACGTCGTGCTGTCACCGAACGACTCCGTGGCGCTCGGGGTCGAACGGGCGCTGGAGGCGGCGGGCTACGCCCCGGGGAAGAACTGGCCGATCGTCACCGGCCAGGACGCCGACCTGCCGAACGTCATGAACATGCTCGCCGGCAGGCAGTCGATGACGGTGTGGAAGGACACCCGCATGCTCGGCGACCAGGTGGCGAACATGATCGGGCAGATCGCCGCTGGTCAGACGGTCGACGTCAACGACACGACGAATTACGACAACGGCGTCAAGCTGGTCCCGACCTACCTGCTGCCACCTCAGGTCGTCACCCCCGACCAGGTGCCTGCGGCCCTCGTCGCCTCGGGCTTCTACCAGGCGTCCGACCTCGGCCTGTGACGCTGCGCTCGTCGTCGTGCCGACCCGGTGGCGCGCTGTCGGGCTCGCGCGCGACCGGGTGGTGGTTCGGCCCCCGGCGCATCGGCGGGTGGTGGATGGCACCCCGGGCGCACCCGCCGGCCCGCGTCCGGCCATCGTGATCGATTCGTGACCTCAGCGACCCTGCTCGGCGTCCTCGACGTGGCATAGTCTCCGGCGGTCGACGAGGCACAATGGGTTGGTCCGGCTGCTCACCCGCCGGGCCGTCCCCTGCCTCAGGAGCCCGTGTCCGTGCCGCCCCGCGTCGCCATGCTGTCGGTGCACACCTCACCCCTGGACCAGCCGGGGACCGGCGACGCCGGCGGCATGAACGTCTATGTGGCCGAGCTGTCCCGGGCGCTGGCCCGGCGCGGCGCCGAGGTGGAGATCTTCACCAGGGCGACGACCTCGCGGCTGCCGGAGACGATGCCGTTGCCCGCCGCCGGTGATCCCGGGCCCGGTCTGCGGAGCCTGGACCCTACCGGCGGACCGGGCCCGGCGCCGGTGCTCGTCCACCACGTCCCGGCCGGACCGTTCGAGCGCCTCGACAAGGAGGACCTGCCCGGCGTGCTGTGCGCCATGGCTGCCGGCGTGCTGCGGGCCGGGGCCCGGCACGGGCCCGGCTGGTACGACGTCGTGCACTCGCACTACTGGCTGTCCGGCCAGGTCGGTCTGGTCGCTGCCGAGCGGTGGCGCGTCCCGCTCGTGCACACCATGCACACCATGGCTCGGGTGAAGCAGGCCGCGCTGACCCCCGGCGACAGCCCGGAGCCCACCGCCCGGGTGCTCGGCGAGGAGGAGGTCGTCGCAGCGGCCGGCGCGCTCGTCGCCAGCACCCCGGAGGAGGCCGAGGACCTCGTGCGGCTGTACGGTGCGGACCCGACACGCGCGCACGTCGTGACACCCGGGGTGGACCTGCGCCGGTTCTCCCCCGGCGGCCCGGACGCGCAGCGGCGGGCCAGGACCCGGCTCGGTCTGCCGGCGCACCGGCCGATCGTGCTGTTCGCCGGCCGGGTGCAGCCGCTCAAGGCGCCGGACGTGCTCGTCCGGGCGCTCGCCGAACTGACCCGCGCCGGGCGGCCGGTGCCGCTGCTGTGCATCCTGGGCGGCGCCAGCGGACGTCCCACCGCAGTGCAGGAGCTGCAGGCGCTGGCCGACCGGCTGGGCGTCGGCCCGCACGTGCGGGTGCACCCGGCGGCGCCGGCGGCGGAGCTGGTCGACTGGTACCGCGCGGCGGACCTCGTCGCGGTGCCGTCACGGAGCGAGTCGTTCGGCTTCGTCGCCGCGGAGGCCCAGGCATGCGGCACCCCCGTGGTCGCCGCCGCAGTGGGCGGGCTGCGCACGGTCGTCGTCGACGGAGTGTCGGGTCGACTGGTGCACGGTCACGACCCGCGGCGCTGGGCCGGCGTGCTGGACGAGCTGCTCACCGACACCGCGGCACGGGCCCGGATGGCGGCAGCGGCGCGGGTCGGGGCGGAACGGTTCGGCTGGGACGCGGCGGCCGAGCAGGTCCTGCGGGTGTACCGCGCCGCCCGGTCCGCGGGTCGAACGTCCTCCGGCGACGTGCCGGACGCTGCGGCAGGATGAGCCCATGACCTACACCCTCGTGCTGCTCCGCCATGGCGAGAGCGAGTGGAACGCCAGGAACCTTTTCACCGGCTGGGTGGACGTGGCGCTGTCCGAGAAGGGCGTGGCGGAAGCCAATCGCGGCGGGAAGCTGATCGCCGACGCCGGTCTGCTGCCGGACGTTGTTCACACCTCGCTGCTGCGCCGGGCGATCCAGACGGCGAACTACGCACTCGACGTCGCCGACCGGCTGTGGATCCCGGTGCGGCGCAGCTGGCGGCTCAACGAGCGGCACTACGGGGCGCTGCAGGGGAAGAACAAGAAGGAGATCCGCGACGAGTACGGCGAGGAGCAGTTCATGGTCTGGCGGCGCTCCTACGATGTGCCGCCGCCCGAGATCGAGCCGGGTTCCCCGTTCTCCCAGGACGCCGACCCGCGCTACGCCGGGGAGCCCATCCCCCGCACGGAGGCGCTGAAGAACGTGCTGGCCCGCGCGCTGCCCTACTGGCAGGAGGCCATCGTCCCCGACCTGCGGGCCGACCGGACGGTGCTCGTGGCCGCGCACGGCAACTCGATCCGCGCCCTGGTCAAGCACCTGGACGAGGTGGACGACCAGACCATCGCCGGGATCAACATCCCCACCGGCATCCCGCTGGTGTACGAGCTCGACGAGGACCTGCGCCCGGTGGTCCGCGGCGGGCACTACCTGGACCCGGATGCCGCTGCCGCGTCGATCGAGGCGGTCGCCAACCAGGGCAAGTGAGTCGGCGGCGGCCCGCAGGGTCGTCGGACGTCCGACGAGGGCCCGGCACCAGCCGCAGCGGTGCCGGGCCCTCGCGCGGGTGGGTCAGCGCCGCCCGTGCGTCAGCGGCCGAGCGCCGGGTCGTCCGGGCCGAACTCGCCGGTGACGAGGTACACGATGCGGCGGGCGATGGACACCGCATGGTCGCCGAACCGCTCGTAGAACCGGCTGAGCAGCGTGACGTCCACGGTCTGCTGCGGGGTACCCGACCAGCTGTCGGTGAGCTGGGCGGCGAAGGACTGCTGGTGCAGGCCGTCGAGGAGGTCGTCGTCCCGCTCGATGGCCTGCGCGAGGTCGAGGTCGTGCGTGACGAGCAGCGTCGTGATGCGGTTGGCCACCCGCACGGCCGCCTCGTCCATCGCGACGAACGTGGGGCGGACCTCCGGCGGCAGCGCCGACGCCGGGTAGCACCGGCGGGTGATCTCCGCGACGTGGCGGGCCAGGTCCCCCATCCGCTCCAGGCTGGCGGACATCCGCAGAGCGCTGACGACGATCCGCAGGTCCGTGGCGACCGGCTGCTGCTGAGCGAGCAGGAGGACCGACCGTTCGTCGAGGTGCCGCTCGAGGTCGTCGATGGCGACGTCGTGCGCGATGGTCGCCTCCGCCAGGGCGAGGTCGCTGGTGAGCAGGGCGACACCCGCATCGGTGATCGCCCGCTCGACCCGGCGGCTCATGTCCACCAGGTCGTCGCCGAGCGCACGCAGCTCGGCGGCAAAGATCGCGCGCATGCCGGAACCTTCCTGTCGTGGGTCGCCGACCAGCGTCGCACCCGCGCGTGAACGCGGGCCGGACGCCAGGTGAACAGTTCCTGCCCGGTCCGACGGAGCGCGCCGTGGCGCGCCGCCGGACCATGCCCGCACCGTACCCTGACGAGCGTGGGAGGGATCGAGGGTGCCGTGGTCGTCGTGGCGGGTCTGCTCGGCCTGGTCACCGGCGTCGTCGCCACGCTCGCGTTCCGGTGGAGCGACCGCGCGCAGCACACCGTCCCGCCGGGCCCGGCGGCCGTGCTCGACGACGGTCTGGTGCGGGTGCTCGCGGTGCTCCGGTCGGCCGCGGTCGTCCTGGACGCCCAGGACCGCGTGGTCCGTGCCAGCCCGCCGGCCTATGCCCTCGGCCTGGTGCGCGACGGGCAGCTGGCCCATGCTGCGGTGCGCGACCTCGTGGCGGACGTGCGCCGGTCGGGTGTCATCCGTGACGAGGAGCTCGAGCTCTCCCGCGGACCGGTGGGCCGTGGCACCGCGATGCTCCAGGTGCGCGTGGCCCAGGTGACGCCGGAGCACCTGCTCGTGCTCGCCGAGGACCGCACCCAGGCCCGCCGGCTCGAGGCCGTCCGCCAGGACTTCGTCGTGAACATCTCCCACGAGCTGAAGACGCCGGTCGGTGCGCTGTCCCTGCTCGCCGAGACGGTGCAGGACGCCGCGGACGACCCGGAGGCCGTCCGCCGGTTCGCCGGGCAGATGCGCCAGGAGGCCACGCGGCTGTCCGCCCTGGTGCACGAGATCATCGAGCTGTCCCGGCTGCAGGTCGACGGGGCGCTCCGGGCGCCCGAGCGGGTGGACGTGGACGCGGTGGTCGCCGAGGCGGTCGACCGGGCCCGGACCGCAGCGTCGGCCAAGGACATCACGCTGGTGGTGGCCGAGCCGACCGGGCTGGCGGTGTTCGGCGACCACAACCTGCTCGTCACCGCGGTGCGCAACCTGCTGGACAACGCCGTGGCCTACTCCGCGGAGACCACCCGGGTGGGCATCGGTGTGCGGGAGGAGGACGGCCTGGTCCAGATCGCCGTCGTCGACCAGGGCATCGGCATCAGCGCCGACCAGCAGGACCGGGTGTTCGAACGGTTCTACCGGGTGGACCCGGCCCGCTCGCGCGACACCGGGGGCACCGGCCTGGGCCTGTCCATCGTCAAGCACGTCGCGGCGGACCACGGCGGGGACGTCACGGTGTGGTCGCGGCCGGGCAAGGGCTCGACCTTCACCCTGCGGCTGCCCGCGGCTGCGGCGTCGCTGCCACGGACGCCCGCCGGCGGGGAGCCGGCCCGCCGATGAGCACCGGTGAGGAGCGACCGTGACGCGCATCCTGCTCGTGGAGGACGAAGAGTCCTACCGCGACCCGCTGACCTACCAGCTCACCCGGGAGGGCTTCGAGGTGTCGGCGGTCGGCACGGGGCCGGCAGCGCTGGAGGAGTTCGACCGGTCCGGGGCGGACCTCGTGCTGCTGGACCTCATGCTGCCGGGGCTGTCGGGCACGGAGGTGTGCCGCCAGCTGCGGGCACGCAGCGACGTGGCGGTCATCATGCTCACGGCGAAGGACACCGAGATCGACACGGTCGTCGGCCTGGAGTTGGGCGCGGACGACTACGTGACCAAGCCGTACTCGTTCCGCGAGCTGCTCGCCCGGATCCGCGCGGTGCTCCGCCGGCGGGGCGCCGCGACGATGGCCGGCGAGGACGACGCGGTCATCGAGGTCGGCCGGGTGCGTATGGACGTGGAACGCCACCTCGTTCTGGTCGACGGCCGGCCCGTCGCGTTCCCGCTGAAGGAGTTCGAGCTGCTCGAGCTGCTGCTGCGCAACGCCGGACGGGTGCTCACCCGCGGCCAGCTCATCGACCGGGTGTGGGGGTCGGACTACGTGGGTGACACGAAGACGCTCGACGTGCACGTCAAGCGCATCCGGGCGAAGATCGAGCCGGATCCTGCCCATCCGGTCCAGCTGGTCACGGTGCGCGGTCTGGGCTACCGGTTGGCCGACGAGACCGGCGAGTGAGGGGCCGCCGGGCGCGCCGATGCGTCCGCCGGACGCGCGGACCGCGCGCAGTCGTCGCCTGCCGTTCACCCGGGGTTCACCCGAGGGCGGCGCGCCGGTTCACCTGCCTGGGTACGGTCGACGGTGGTCGAGCACGCACGTGCTCGGCACACCGATCGACAGAGGACGGATCACACGTGAAGCTCTCCCACTCCGTGCTGGGGGCGACGGCCCTGACCGGCGTCCTGGCTCTCACGCTCGCCGCGTGCGGCTCGGACAACCCGACCGGCACCACTCAGCCGTCGGGCAGCACCTCGGCAGGGTCCACCCTGTCCGGCGAGCTCAACGGTTCCGGCTCGAGCGCCCAGGAGGCGGCACAAGGGGCCTGGCGGGCCGGTTTCCAGAACGCCAACCCGGGCGTGACGGTCGCCTACGACCCGGTCGGTTCGGGCGGCGGGCGCACCGCGTTCCTCGAGGGCGGCGTGCAGTTCGCCGGGACGGATGCGGCTCTCACCACTGATGAGCTCGCGAAGGCGAAGACCCGCTGCTTCGGCACCGGGGCCGTGGACCTGCCGGTCTACGTCAGCCCGATCGCCGTGGTGTTCAACCTCGAGGGCGTCACGAGCCTGAACATGTCGGCGGCGACGATCGCCAAGATCTTCAGCGGGAAGATCACCTCGTGGGACGCCCCGGAGATCGCGGCGGAGAACCCCGGCGTGCAGCTGCCTGCGACGGCGATCACCCCGGTGCACCGCTCCGACGACTCCGGCACGACGAACAACTTCACCGACTACCTGTCGAAGGCGTCGGGCGGTGCGTGGGCCGACAAGGCTTCCGGCAAGTGGCCGATCGACGGCGGCGAGTCCGCTCAGGGCACCTCCGGTGTCGTGCAGACGGTCCAGGCGGGCAACGGGACCATCACCTACGCCGACGCCTCCCAGGCCGGCAGCCTCGGCATCGTCTCCATCAAGGTCGGCGACGCGTGGGTGGCGCCGAGCGAGAAGGCCGCGGCGAAGGTGCTCGACGTGTCGCCGCGCGACACGGCGCGCTCCCAGCAGGACATCGTCATCACGATCGACCGTGCGACGACCGAGGCCGGGGCCTACCCGATGATCCTGGTCTCCTACCTGGCGGCCTGCCTGGGGTACGACAAGCAGACCGACGTCGACCTGGTCAAGGCGTACCTGACCTACGTCGCATCGGCCCAGGGCCAGTCCGAGGCGGAGAAGGCGGCAGGGTCCGCCCCCATCTCGGACGCGCTGCGCAGCGACGTCCAGGCGGTGATCGACGCCGTCACCCTGGTGTCCTGACCGGGGGGACGGCACCCTGGTGCTGTCCCGGTGCCTCGACGGTCGACCGGACGGTCGACCGTCGAGGCTCGTCCCAGCCACATCCATCGGGGAGACGGCATGAGCAGCGTGCAGAGCCCGCAGGCCCCAGCGACCGGCCCGGGCACGCCGGTGCGAGCCGGGCGACGCCGGGCTCGTGGTCGGGAGGACCGGGGTGCGAGCCGGGCGTTCCGGTGGGTCTCCACCCTGTCCGGCGTGCTCATCCTCGTGGTGCTGGCGGCCGTCGCGGCGTTCCTCGTGCTGCGGGCGTTGCCCGCGCTGACCGCCGCGCCGGGCGCCCTGTCCACGGACGTCGCCTGGTTCCCCCAGGGCTCCAGCATCCTTCGGTTCGTCGGGCCGATGCTCTTCGGGTCGGTGCTGGCGGCGGCGCTCGCCCTGCTGGTGGCCACCCCGCTGGCGATCGGCATCGGGCTGTTCATCTCCCACTACGCGCCTCGCCGGATGGCGAACGTCCTCGGCTACCTCGTCGACCTGCTGGCGGCCATCCCGTCCGTCGTCTACGGGTTGTGGGGGGGCATCGTGCTGGCCCCGGCCGTCCAACCGGTGTGGGAGTTCCTGGGCCGCTACCTCGGATGGATCCCGTTGTTCGCCGGCCCCGTGTCACCGACCTCGAAGGTGATGGCGACGGTGGCCGTGGTGCTGGCCGTGATGATCCTGCCCATCATCACCGCCGTGTGCCGCGAGGTGTTCTTGCAGACTCCCCGACTGCACGAGGAGGCCGCCCTGGCGCTCGGCGCCACCCAGTGGGAGATGGTGCGCACCGCGGTGCTGCCGTTCGCCCGGCCCGGCATCATCTCCGCGGCGATGCTCGGCCTGGGCCGTGCGCTCGGCGAGACGATGGCGGTGGTGATGATCCTGTCCCCCGGGATGCTGTACTCGGTCAAGCTGCTCGCCGCCGGGCAGCAGCAGACGATCGCGGCCAACATCGCCCTGCAGTTCCCGGAGGCGAACCTCACCGGCGTCTCCACCCTCATCGCCACCGGCCTGGCGCTGTTCGTCATCACGCTGGTGGTGAACATGGCCGCGCGGGCCATCGTGGCCCGGCGCAGCGACTTCTCGGGGGCCAACTGAGATGGCTGTCACCACTGCTCCGGCGGCACCGGCCGGCGCCGACGTCCCGCTGGCGGACCTGCTGCGCCAGGTCGACCCGCGCCGCCGGCGCACCGACGTGGTCATGCGGGTGCTCGTCACGGCGGCGTTCGCCGTCGCGATGGTGCCGCTGGTGTCGCTGACCTGGACGGTCGTGGCGAACGGCAGCCACCGCCTGGACGGCTACTTCCTGGCGAACTCCATGCGCGGGGTGTACGGCGGCATGGACGCCGGCGGTGCGTACCACGCGATCATCGGCACGGTCCTGGTGACCCTGCTCGCCACGGTCATCTCCGTGCCCATCGGTCTGCTCGCCGCGGTGTACCTGGTCGAGTACGGGCACGGTCCGCTGGCCCGGGCGGTGACCTTCTTCGTCGACGTCATGACCGGCATCCCGTCGATCGTGGCCGGGCTGTTCGCCTACGCGCTGTTCGCCGCCTTCCTCGGCCCGGGCATCCGGCTCGGCGCGGTCGGGTCGATCGCCCTGTCGGTCCTCATGATCCCCGTGGTCGTGCGGTCCAGCGAGGAGATGCTCCGGCTGGTCCCCAACGAGCTGCGCGAGGCGGCCTACGCCCTGGGCGTCCCGAAGTGGCTCACGGTCATCAAGGTGGTGCTCCGCACGGCCGCGACGGGCCTGGTGACCAGCGTCATGCTGGCGATCGCCCGAGTGATCGGGGAGACCGCGCCGCTGCTCATCACGGTGGGCGTCGTCGACTCGATCAACTTCAACCTGTTCGACGGGCGCATGATGACCCTGCCCGTCTACGTCTACCGGCAGTACAGCCAGGGCCTGGTGCCGTGCACGGGGGAGGGGGTCTGCATCCCCGACATCAACCTGCAGCGTGCCTGGGCGGCGGCGCTGACCCTGTTCATCATCGTCATGCTGCTCAACCTCATCGCGCGGGGGGTCGCTCGCTGGTTCGCCCCGAAGACCCGCTGACCGCTCGACCAGAACCCCGGACCGACAGGACACCACGGATGGCACAGCGCATCGACGCCAAGGACCTGAACATCTTCTACGGCTCCTTCCTGGCCGTCGCGGATGTCAGCATGTCCATCGAGCCGCGATCGGTCACTGCCCTCATCGGTCCGTCCGGCTGCGGCAAGTCGAGCTTTCTGCGCACGCTGAACCGCATGCACGAGGTCGTGCCCGGGGCGCACGTCGAGGGCACGGTCGAGATGGACGGGGTGGACCTGTACGGACCGGACGTGGACCCGGTGGCGGTGCGCCGCCAGATCGGCATGGTGTTCCAGCGGCCCAACCCGTTCCCGACGATGTCCATCGCGGAGAACGTGCTGGCCGGCGTCCGGCTGAACAACCGCCGGATCTCCAAGGCCGACGCGGCGGATCTCGTCGAGCGGTCGTTGCTGGCCGCGAACCTGTGGAACGAGGTGAAGGACCGGTTGCACCGGCCGGGCTCGGGACTGTCCGGCGGTCAGCAGCAACGGCTGTGCATCGCCCGGGCGATCGCCGTGGCGCCGCAGGTGCTCCTGATGGACGAGCCGTGCTCCGCGCTGGACCCGATCTCAACCCTGGCCATCGAGGACCTCATCGCCGAGCTCAAGGCCGAGTACACGATCGTCATCGTCACCCACAACATGCAGCAGGCCGCCCGGGTGTCCGACCGGACCGGTTTCTTCAACGTGTCCGCCACCGGGCAGCCCGGTCGTCTCGTGGAGATCGACGCGACCCCGACGATGTTCTCCTCCCCGCACGAGAAGGCGACCGAGGACTACATCTCGGGCCGGTTCGGCTGATCGGCCGGCGTGGGGAGGATCGGTGCCGATCCGCCGCGCCGGCACCGACCGTGGTCGGCCGCGCCGGGACTCGCGCCGAACGGCCGGCCCGCAGGCTCGCCGCAGTGTGCTCAGCGGGTCGCGGACGGACTGGGCACCAGCGTCGCGTACTCGGCGAGGGTGCCGTCGAGGACCGGGACCGGGACCGTCGTGGTCGCCGACCCGGTGGAGCTCAGGGTCAGTGGTGTCGTCGCGCCCGGGGCGTCCGGCACCGTGAAGACGATCCGCTCCCCGGCCCCCCCGAGCAGGACCGTGCTGCCCGCGGCCACGTCGACCTCGGCCACCGGCGCGCCCGCGGACCCGACGGTGACCCGCTGGACGCTCATGCCGGCGTTGGTCAGCGCACCCTGCAGGGCGCCGGGGCCGTCGGCGGCCGCGGCCACCACGAGGAGGTTGGCCGCCCGGACGTCGCCGACCTGGGCGGCGACGCCGTCGGACGGGGCGTAGGGGCGGGTCGTCGTGATGGGGTTGGTTGCCGAGCAGCCGGCGAGCGCGGCCACGGCGACGGCGACGGCCAGGCCGACAGCTTGCAGGCGCGAGGACGATGCGGTCACAGGTGCTCCTCGGGGGGATGACGGCCGGTGGCGGCCAGCGTAGCCGCCGCACCGGCCGGCCGCGTTCTGGGACGCTGACCTGGGCGGATGGCGGACGGCGCGGCGGTCGGGAGGGCTTTTCGTGGTAGCATAGGCTGCCGCGAAAGGGGACACCTACAGATGACTTTCACTGTCGGGGAGACCGTCGTCTATCCGCACCACGGTGCGGCGTTGATCGAAGAGATCGTGACTCGGACGATGCGCGGTGAGGAGCGGATCTACCTGAAGCTCAAGGTCGCCCAGGGTGACCTGACCATCGAGGTGCCGGCGGACAACGTCGACCTCGTGGGTGTGCGCGACGTGGTGGGGCAGGAGGGCCTGGACCGGGTCTTCGAGGTGCTCCGCGCGCCGTACACGGAGGAGCCGACCAACTGGTCGCGCCGGTACAAGGCCAACCTCGAGAAGCTCGCCTCCGGCGACGTCATCAAGGTGTCCGAGGTGGTACGCGACCTGTCCCGCCGGGACACCGACCGCGGGCTGTCCGCCGGTGAGAAGCGCATGCTCGCCAAGGCCCGGCAGATCCTCGTCTCCGAGCTGGCGCTGGCCGAGCACACCCCGGAGGACCAGGCCGAGGCGCTCCTCGACGAGGTCCTCGCCTCCTGAGGCCCGGCACCGGGGGCGCGACCATGTGCGCAGCGCGGTCATGAGCACCTCCGCGATCCTCACCGCCGCCGGCAGCGGCACACGGTTGGGCCTGCCGGGCCCGAAGGCGCTCGTCGAGCTCGCCGGCGTGCCGCTGGTGGTGCACGCCGCCCGGCGGCTGGCCGCCTCGGGCGTGGTGGCCGAGATCGTCGTCGTCGTACCGCCGGCGCGGCTCGCGGGCTTCCGAGCGTTGCTGGGCGGCCACGTCCGGCCGGGCCTGGGCGTTCCGGTGCGCGTCGTCGAGGGCGGACCGTCCCGGCAGGCGTCCGTGGCGGCCGGTCTCGCGGCGCTGGGCAGCGACGTCGATGTCGTCCTCGTGCACGACGCAGCTCGGGCGCTCGCCTCGGCGGACCTGGTCCGCCGGGTCGAGGCGCAGGTCCGCGCCGGTCACCGGGCGGTCGTCCCGGGGCTGCCGCTGGTCGACACCGTCAAGCAGGTCGGTCCGGCGGGCGAGGATGGCACGAGCCCGGTGCTGACCACGGTGCCGCGGACGGACCTGCGGGTGGTGCAGACACCCCAGGGCTTCGACCGCGCGCTGCTCGATGCGGCGCACCTCGCGGGGCGGGAGCGGTCCGCGCAGGAGTCGACCGCGGCGACGGACGACGCCGCGCTCGTCGAGGCGCTCGGCGAGCAGGTCTGGGTGGTGGCCGGCGAGGAGATGGCGATGAAGATCACGACGACCCGGGACCTGGCCGTGGCCGAGCTGCTCGCCCGGGCCGAGGCCGACGAGGCGCTCGCGCCGGGTCTCGCGTGACCGGGCCGACGGGCGTCCCGCTGCCCCGGGTGGGCATCGGCACGGACGTGCACGCCTGCTCCGCGGACCCGACGGCGGTGCTGCACCTGGCCGGCCTGGCCTGGCCGGGGGAGCGCGGGCTCGCCGGGCACTCCGACGCCGACGTCGCCGCGCACGCCGCGGCGGACGCCCTGCTGTCCGCGGCGGGGCTGGGCGACCTGGGCTCCCAGTTCGGCACCGCCGACCCGGCATGGGCCGGCGCGTCGGGTGCGGCGCTGCTCGGCGAGGCGGCCCGTCGGGTTCGCGCGGCAGGGTTCGTGGTCGGCAACGTCGCGGTGCAGGTGGTCGGGAACCGGCCTCGGCTGGCGGGACGGCGGGCCGAGGCCGAGGCCGCTCTGTCCGCGGCGGCCGGGGCGCCGGTGACGGTGTCCGCGACGACGACGGACGGGCTGGGGCTGACGGGCCGGGGCGAGGGCATCGCCGCGGTCGCCGCGGCGCTGGTCGTGCCGGTGGTGGCTCCGGAGCCCCCCGGTAGCCTGACCCCGTGAGCCTGCGCCTGTACGACACCGCCGCCGGGGCGGTGCGCGACTTCGTCCCCCTCGTCCCGGGCCAGGTCGGCATCTACCTGTGTGGGGCGACCGTGCAGGCTCCCCCCCACATCGGACACATGCGGTCCGCCGTGGCGTTCGACGTGCTGGTCCGCTGGTTGCGCCGGACCGGCCACCGGGTCACTCTCGTGCGCAACGTCACCGACATCGACGACAAGATCCTCGCCCGGGCCGCAGCGGCCGGCGAACCCTGGTGGGCGTGGGCGATGGCCAACGAGCGGGCGTTCACCGCCGCCTACGACGCGCTGGGCGTGCTGCCGCCGACCTATGAGCCCCGGGCGACGGGTCACGTGCCCGCGATGGTGGAGCTCATGGAGCGCCTCGTCGACTCCGGCCACGCCTACCTGGCCGGCCCGGGCGACGTGTACTTCGACGTGCGGTCCTTCCCCGACTACGGCGCCCTCACCCACCAGCGCGCCGAGGACATGGCGCCGGTCCCCGAGGACGCCGACCCGCGCAAGCGGGATCCGCGCGACTTCGCGCTGTGGAAGGCGGTCAAGCCGGGGGAGCCGGAGACCGCCGCGTGGGACACCCGGTACGGGCGCGGGCGACCGGGCTGGCACCTGGAGTGCTCGGCGATGGCGCGTCGCTACCTGGGTCCGGCGTTCGACATCCACGGCGGGGGCCTGGACCTGCGGTTCCCTCACCACGAGAACGAGCGGGCGCAGTCGGTGGCGGCTGGTGACCCGTTCGCCCGGTACTGGCTGCACAACGGCTGGGTGACCCAGGCCGGCGAGAAGATGAGCAAGTCGCTGGGCAACACGCTGGCTGTCTCCGCCCTGCTCGAGCGCACGCGCCCGGTCGTGCTGCGCTACGCGCTCACCGCCGCGCAGTACCGTTCCATGCTCGAGTGGGGGCCGGACACCCTCGCCGAGGCGGGGGCCACCTGGGACCGGCTGGACGGCTTCGTGCAGCGTGGACAGGACTCAGCCGGGCCGCTCGGGGCGGAGGAGGTCGCCGCTGCCGACGTGCCCGGCACGTTCGCGGCGGCCCTCGACGACGACCTCAACGTCCCGGCGGCGCTGGCCGTGGTGCACGAGCACGTGCGCGCCGGCAACGGGGCGCTCGCCGAGGCGGACCGTCCGGCCGTCCGGGCGGCCGTGCTCGCGGTGCGCGCCATGCTCGACGTGCTCGGTCTGGACCCGGCCGGCGCCCAGTGGGGTCGCCAGCCCGGCGACGCCCGTGCCGCGACCGCGCTCGAGGCGCTGGTGGCCGCCGAGCTGGACGCTCGGGCTGCGGCTCGGGAAGCCCGGGACTGGGCGGCGGCCGACGCCATCCGGGCCCGCCTCGCCGCGGCGGGCGTGCTCGTCGAGGACGCACCGTCCGGCGCCCGCTGGTCGTTGGCGACGACCCGTCCTGAGGAGGACCACTGATGCCCGGCACCCCCCGCCGTCCTGGTGCGATCCGCAAGCCCGGTTCCAAGAAGCCGCCCCGGGTGGGCACGGGAGGGCACTCCCGGCAGGCTCTCGAGGGGCGCGGCCCGACACCGAAGGCGGAGGACCGGCCGAACCATCCGGCAGCCCGCCGGAAGGCGGCGGCGGAACGCGACACCGGGCGGCCGAACAGGCCGCAGGGACGCACGGGGTCGGTCACCGAGATGGTCGCAGGGCGCAATGCCGTGGTCGAGGCGCTGCGTGCCGGCGTCCCCGTCCAGACGCTGTACGTCGCCCAGCGGCTGGACTCCGACGACCGCACCCGCGAGATCCTGCAGACCGCCGCGGCCCGCCGGCTCGCCCTGCTCGAGGTGTCCCGCGCGGAGCTGGACCGGCTGACCGACGGCTCGGTGCACCAGGGGATCGCCGCGCAGGTGCCGGCGTACACCTACGCCGACCCGGAGGACCTGCTGGACGCCGCGGAACGGTCCGGGCGGCCGGCGCTCATCGTGGCGCTCGACGGCGTGACCGACCCGCGCAACGTCGGCGCGGTGCTCCGGTCCGCGGGCGCGTTCGGCGCGCACGGGGTCGTCGTGCCGACCCGCAGGGCAGCCGGGGTCACCGCATCGGCCTGGAAGGTGTCCGCCGGGGCGGCCGCCCGCGTGCCGGTCGCCCGGGTGACGAACCTCGCGCGCGGGCTGGAGTCGCTGCGCCAGGCGGGGTGCTTCGTGGTGGGCCTGGACGCCCAGGGCGGCACGGCCCTGGCGGATCTGCCGTTCGTCGACGACCCGCTCGTGCTCGTCGTCGGGTCGGAGGGCAAGGGGTTGTCCCGGCTGGTCCGGGAGCGCTGCGACGCGATGGTCTCGATCCCGCTGTCCTCGACCGTGGAGTCGCTCAACGCCGGGGTGGCCGCCGGCATCGCCCTGTACGAGGTGGCGCGCAGGCGCTCGCCGGCCTGACGTCAGGGTTCGGCGACGGCCGGGAGGACGTCGGTGTCCGCAGTTCCGGGCTCGGCACCGAGCAGCGCCTGCTCGTCGGGGCGGGCCGGCAGGACGGTGCTCACATAGCTGTGCACGGCCTCCGCCATCGGCACGTCCCGGCCCTGCTGCTCGGACAGGAACCACCGGTGGTCGAGCAGCTCGTGGTAGATCTGCGCCGGCTCGAGCTTGCGGCGCAGCTCGCGGGGCACGCCCCGGACGGCCGGCTCGAACACCTCGGTGAGCCAATCGTGCGCGACGAACGCCTCGTCCTCGTTCTGCCGGTCGGTGGCCGCGCGGTACTCGTCGAGGTCGTTGAGCAGTCGGCGAGCCTGGTTCTCCCCGACGTCCAGGCCGGTCAGCCGCATGAGTCGCCGGGAGTGGTGGCCGGCGTCGACGACCTTGGGCTGGATGCGCACGGTGGTGCCCTCGATGTCGGTGGTGATGTCCAGCTCGCCGACGTCGAAGCCCAGGTCGTTGAGCTGCCCGATGCGGGCTGCCACCCGCCAGCGTTCGCCGGCGGCGAACGCCTCCGCATGGGTCAGCGCACCCCACAGGTCCGCGTACCGCTCGACCAGGAAGTCGCCGATGGCCACCGCGTCGACGTCGTCCTCGAGATACTCCCCGGCCTGCAGGTCCATCAGCTCGCCGATGATGTTCACCCGTGCGACGTCGAGGTCGTAGGCGCGCTGGCCGTCGGAGAGCCGGTTGTGCAGCTCGCCGGTCTCGGCGTCCACGAGGTAGGCGGCGAACGCCTCCGCGTCGCGGCGGAACAGGGTGTTGGACAGCGAGACGTCACCCCAGGAGAACCCGACGAGGTGCAACCGGACGAGGAGGACGGTGAGCGCGTCGATGAGCCGGGTGGCGGTGTCCGGGCGCAGCGACTGGCTGAACAGGGCGCGGTAGGGCAGGGAGAACGGCAGGTGCTCGGTGATGAGGGCCGCCTCGAGGGGCTCGCCCGCACGGCTCGCCCGGCCGGTGATGACGCCGAGCGGCTCGACGCTGGGCACGTCCAGCCGGCGCAGCTGGCGCAGCAGCTCGTACTCCCGGTAGGCGACGGACTCGGTGATCTCCTTCACGGCGACGACGCGCCCGGACAGCCGGGCGAACCGCACGGTGTGCCGCGAGATGCCGCGGGGCAGGGCGGCCAGCACCTCGGCCGGCCACTCCTCCAGCGGCAGGTCCCACGGGAGGTCGAGGAGGGCGGGGTCGGGCGAGCTCGCGGTGATCTGGAGGCGCTGGGGCAGCGCGGTCATGCCGGCCCTCCTCGGCGGGATCGGGTGGTGCTCATGACGGAGGGCGGGACCCATCAGGTCCCGCCCTCCGTCATGAGGACACAGCTCAGACGTCGATGCGCTGGCCGGTGTTTGCGTGGAAGATGTGCTGCTCGCCGGGCCGCACCGTGACGTAGACCGTGGTGCCCTTGTCGGGTACCTCGCGCGGGTCGACGCGCAGGATGAGCTGCGCCTCGCCGGCGCCGGAGGTCACCGTCTCGGCACCGGGTGCTCCGGCCGGCAGCTCGCCGTACACGAACGCGTCGGAGCCGAGCTCCTCGACGAGGTTGACGACGACCGGGAACGAGCCCGGCGTGCCCTGCGGCACGATGTCCAGCGACTCCGGCCGGAACCCGTAGGTGATCTGTCCCTTGTCCTCCGAGGTGAGGCCCGCGACCGCCTCGCGCGGCAGCGGCACGTGCGAGCCGCCGAGGTTCACGCCGCCGTCGACCAGCGGAAAGGTGCCGATGTTCATGGCGGGGGAGCCGATGAACCCGGCGACGAAGACGTTGTCGGGGTGGTCGTACAACGCGCGCGGGGTGTCGATCTGCTGCAGCACGCCGTCCTTGAGCACGGCGATGCGGTCACCCATGGTCAGGGCCTCGGTCTGGTCGTGCGTGACGTAGACCGTGGTGACGCCGAGCCGGCGGGTGAGGGACGCGATCTGGGTGCGGGTCTGCACCCGCAACTTGGCGTCGAGGTTGGACAGCGGCTCGTCCATGAGGAACACCCGGGGGTTGCGCACGATCGCCCGACCCATCGCGACGCGCTGGCGCTGCCCACCGGACAGGGCCTTCGGCTTGCGGTCCAGGTACTCCATGAGGTCCAGGATCTTGGCCGCCTCCTCGACCCGCTGGCGGATCTCCGTCTTCGGCCGGCCGGCGATCTTCAGCGCGAAGCCCATGTTGTCCGCGACGCTCATATGCGGGTACAGGGCGTAGTTCTGGAAGACCATGGCGATGTCACGGTCCTTGGGCTGGACGTCGGTGACGTCGCGGTCGCCGATGAAGATGCGGCCGGAGTCGACGTCCTCCAGCCCGGCGAGCATGCGCAGCGACGTCGACTTGCCGCAGCCGGACGGGCCGACGAGGACGAGGAACTCGCCGTCGCCGATGTGGATGTCGAGCGAGTCCACTGCGGGTCGCTCGGTGCCCGGGTAGATCCGGGTCGCGTGGTC
Source organism: uncultured Actinomycetota bacterium (assembly GCA_963703555.1). GTDB lineage: Bacteria > Actinomycetota > Actinomycetes > Actinomycetales > Cellulomonadaceae > CAVPEV01. The sequence continues at coordinate 29,845 of CAVPEV010000021.1, forward strand.
GTAGGTGACCGTAGCCATGGTGGAAGATCCCTTCACCGGCAGGTACGTGCCGGACGATCCGTTGTGAAGAGTGTCAGCGTGTCGGCCGTGACGTGGAGCCCGGTGCTGCAGCTGCTGACGTGGTCGGGGCCCCGTCGTCATCCTGCCATACCGGGCCGCCGTGGGGTCGGGACCGGTCGGCCGGACGCGGGCGTCAGCGGCCGGGTGCCGTGCGGTCGGCCAGCACGCGGAGGACCTCCACGACCTGCTCGGGACCGTTCACCCGGTACCGGGCCGCGGTCGGGCCGGGTCCCACCTTGACGGTCAGGTCCGTGGGGGCGAGGGCGACGAACGCGTCCTCGTCGGTGGCGTCGTCGCCGGCGTACAGGACGTCTCGCGCGCCGAGGACCCCGCGCAGGTCGGTCAGCGCCCGGCCCTTGTCGGCGTCGAGCACGGACAGCTCCACCACCCGCTTGCCGTGCAGCACCCGGGCACCGAGCCGCGGCCCGAGCCGCAGCGCCTCGGCCTCCGCGGCGGCGGCGACGCCCGGGTCGGCCCGCCTGGTGTGCACGACGACCGCCGCGGGCTTGGACTCGACCCACACTCCCGGGTGGGCGTCGGCGACCTGGGCCGCCGTCCGCGCCAGAGCCCGCAGCAGGGCGACCTGCTGGGGGCTCAGGCGGACGGTGGCGCGGTCCAGCCCGTCCCCGGTCAGGCGGGCTCGCTCCGCCCCGTGGCTGCCGATGAAGGTGGTCCCCACCGGGACGTCGGCCAGCCGGGCCAGGTCGGTCAGCGCACGGCCGGAGACCAGGGCCAGGTGGATGCCGGCGTCGCGGCGGTCGGCCAGGCGGCGCAGCTGGGCGACGCCGTCGGGCAGGATCGTCGAGCGGGCCGGGTCGTCCTGCAGCGGTGCCAGCGTGCCGTCGAAGTCGAGGGCCAGCAGCAGGGGGCGGCGCGCACGGTCGGACGCCAGGCCGGCGAGCGCCGCGGCCAGGTCGCCGGGCAGGGTGGTCCCGGAGGTCGGCTCGTCGCTGCGGGCCGGTGCCGGCCCGGTCACGCGCGGCCGTCCTCGGGCACGACCCCGGCGCACGGGCCCGCCCGGAGCGCGGCCAGGAACGACTCCGACCACCGGGTGACGTCGTTGTCCAGCACGGTGCGCCGCATCCGGCGCATCCGGCGGCGGGACTCCCGAGGCTCCATCCGCACGGCGGCGGTGATGACGTCCTTCAGGCCGTCGATGTCGTGCGGGTTGACGAGCATCGCGCCGGCGAGCTCGTCGGCGGCGCCGGTGAACTCGGAGAGCACGAGGACACCGAGCTCGTCGGGACGGCAGGCCACATACTCCTTCGCCACCAGGTTCATCCCGTCCCGCAGGGCGGTGACGAGCATGACGTCGGCCGTCAGGTACAGCGCGGCCATCTCCTCGACCGGGTAGGAGTGGTGCAGGTAGTGGACGGGCTGCACCCCCAGGTCGCCGAAGTCCCCGTTGATCCGCCCGACCTGCAGCTCCACCTCGTCGCGCAGCTGCTGGTACGCGCCGACGTTCTCCCGGCTGGGGCTGGCCACCTGGACGAGCACCGTCTCCGTGGGATCCAGTCGGCCGTCGGCGACGAGCTCGCCGTACGCCTTGATGCGATGCAGGATCCCCTTCGTGTAGTCCAGCCGGTCCACGCCCAGCAGGACCGTGCGCGGGTCGCCCAGCTCCGCGCGGACGCGCCGGGCCCGCTCACGCACCTCCTCGGTGCGGGCCAGGGCGTCCATCTCGTGCGAGTCGATGGAGATCGGGAACGCGGCCGCGCGCGCGTGGCGCTCGGTGCGCCCGCCGGAGCCGATCGTGATGACCTGACCGCGGGTCCGCACGTGAGCGAGCCTGCGCGCCACCCGCAGGAAGTTGCCGGCGTCCCCCGCCCGTTGGAAGCCGATGAGGTCGGCGCCGAGCAGCCCGTCGACGACCTGTCGGCGCCACGGCAGCTGGGCGAAGATCTCCAGCGGCGGGAACGGGATGTGGTGGAAGTACCCGATGCGCACGTCCGGTCGCAGGCCGCGGAGCAGCTGGGGGACCAGCTGCAGCTGGTAGTCCTGCACCCACGCCGTGCCGCCGCGCGCCACCTGGGACGCGGCGACCCGGGCAAAGCGCTCGTTGACCCGGCGGTAGGCGTCCCACCAGGGCCGGTGGAACGTCGGCGGCTGGATGACGTCGTGGTAGAGCGGCCACAGCGTGTCGTTGGAGAAGCCCTCGTAGTAGTCGGCCACGTCCTGCTGCGACAGTCGCACGGGGACGAGCCGCATCTCGCCGTCGTCGAACGGGTCGAGGTCGAGGTCGGCCGCGCCACCCCAGCCGACCCAGGCACCATGCGCTCGGCGCATCACCGGCTCCAGCGCGGTGACCAGGCCGCCGGGGGACCGGTGCCAGCTCGGTTCGCCGTGGGTGTCGAGGCTGACGTCCACGGGCAGTCGGTTCGACACGACGACGAGGTCGTATCCGTCCGATTCCATCAGCGATCAGCTCCTTGGGGTTTCCTCGACCATAGCGTGACCTTCGACGCACCGCCGCGCGCCACCGCATCCGGTGCCGGTGACCCCGGCTAGCGTGCGGCCATGGAGCGCATCGGGCTCGCGCCGGGGTCGGAGGTCGGTGGGTACACCGTCGTCGCGCCGCTCGGGTCCGGCGGCATGGGGACGGTCTACCGCGCCGTCGACGGTGCCGGGCAGGCGGTCGCCCTGAAGCTGTTGCACCCGTACGTGAGCGCCGACCCGGTGGCCCGCGACCGGTTGCGGCGGGAGGTGCTCGCGCTGCAGCGGCTGCACCACCCCGGCGTGGCGGCGGTGCTCGACGCGGAGGCCGACTCCGCAGACGCGTTCATCGTCACCGACCTCGTCGACGGCACGGACCTGGACCGTTGGGTGCGCGACCACGGCCCGCTCGGGGCCCGTGAGCTGTACGCCTTCGCGGCCGGCCTGCGGGGCACCCTGCGCGCCGTGCACGCCGCCGGCGTCGTGCACCGCGATCTCAAGCCCACCAACGTCCTGGTCACCGCGGACGGCCCGGTGCTCATCGACTTCGGCATCGCTCAGGCGGCCGGCGCGGCGCCGCTGACCTCCACCGGCCTGGTCCTGGGCACGCCGGGGTACCTGGCCCCGGAGGTGCTCGCCGGGGGCGACCCGGGTCCGGGCGCGGACTGGTGGAGCTGGGCAGCGGTGCTGGTGTTCGCGGCGACCGGGCGCCCGCCGTTCGGCGGCGGGCCGGTGGAGGCGGTCGTGGCCCGGGCCCGTGGCGGCGAGGTCGACGTGGACGGGCTCGGCAGGCGCACGGCGGCGGCGCTGCGGGCCGCGCTGGCCCCCCGGCCCGCCGGCCGCCTGGACGCGGACGGTGTGGTCGGCGTGCTGGCTCAGGTGGCCGACGGGGACGCCGACCCGCTGCCCGGGATCCTGCCCACGGTCGCGCCGGGTGCCGATCAGGTGGCCGCGACGCGCGCGCTGCCGGGGACCGCCGCACCGACCACAACGAGCGCGGGTGCCGCCGCGGGCCGGCCGGACGACGAGGACCTCGGGGTCGGCGACGAGCGTGTCGACGACGTCGGCGACGAGGACGCCGACCAGCGGTGGCCCGCCGGGAGCGTCGGAGCGGAGCAGGTCGACGCGGGCCGCGTGCGGCCGCCGGCCCGCCGGCGCTGGGGCACGGTGGCCGCACTGGGCGTGCTGGCCGCCGTCGCGGCGGGCCTGTTCCCCGGGTGGACGGCGGTCGCGTCGGTGGTGGCGGTGCTGGTGGCCCGCACGGTGGGCTCGGCGGTCGAGGCGCTGTACGACCGGCGCGCACGGTCCGGGGCCCGGCGCGGCGACACCACCCGCACGGTGCTCGCCGTGCCGTGGCACGCCGCCCGGGCGCTGGTCGGTGCGCTGCCCTCGCTCGTGGTGGGCGCCGGCGCAGGGGTTGTCGTCGGTGGTGTGCTGTGGTGGCTCGTCGAGTCCGGCCGGTGGCTGCCCGGCGGGCCGGGGCCGGACGGCGGGCCGCAGGACGGCGTCCGGCCCGCCGTGGTCGCGCTCGCTGCGGCGGTGGGCCTGGCGGCAGCGTGGTGGGGACCGGCGTCCCGGCTGACCCGCACGGGTGCCCGCCGGGCGCTCGCTGCGGTGGCGCCCGGCCGCTCGGGTGCTGCCGTGGTCGTGCTGCTGGCGCTGGCCTGTGCTGTCGTGCTGGTGCTCCGGGCCGGGCAGGGGGCGTCGATCGTCTGGGCGCCGCTGCCGACCCCGGTGGTGCCGTGAGCCGGGTGGTCGGGCTGGCGACGGTCCCGCGTCCCGACCCCCGGCACGCCCTGCGGCCCGTACCCTGTCGCCCATGGGGCGAACACCATGATGCGTAGCCGCAGCACGGTCCGGGCGGCGGCGACGTCGGTGGTGGCGGGTGTGCTCGCGGCGCGACTGCCGACCCTGATGGACCGCTGCGTGGCCGCGCACGGCCCGGTGGCCGACCTGGTCGCCCGGTGGCAGGCGCTCGGGCTGGGTCCCGACTGCCCGGCCGGGTCGGTCGGTGCGGTCTCCTCGGGTCCTGCCGTCACCCTGGCGCTCGCTGTCCCGCTGGTTGCGTTGCACGCCGTGCTCGCCGCCTGCGGCTGGCACGTCGCGACGATGGCCGCCCGCGTCCCGAGTGCGCTGCTGGCCGCCCTGCGGCGGGTGCTGCAGCGCGCGCCCGGTGCCGGTGTCGTCGTCGAGGCTCCCGGGGGCGCCGCGGTGCCCGAGCGGTGGCGCGGCCGTCGACCGGCACGGCTCCTGCCGGCGGCTGCACACCCGCACCGCGGTCCCCCGCTGCTGCCGGTCTGAGCGTCGTCCGTCCCACCCCGCCCAGCAGGAGAGCCATGCCCACCCAGGAACCCCGACCCACCAAGGACCAGCGGCGCGAGGCCGCCCGACAGGAGGCCCGCGAGCTGCGGGAGCAGCAGCACCGCCGCGAGCGGCGCAACCGGACCATCGCCATCGGCTCGCTGATCGTCGCGATCATCGCGCTGGTCGTCATCGTCGTCATCGTCGTCCAGCGCGACAGCGGCTCGTCCGGCCAGCCGGTCGCCTACCCGGGTGACGCGACCCTGGCCGACGTCACCGTGCCGGCCGCGGCGGGCGACAACGGCGGCATTCGGGTGGGCGGGGACGGCGCTGCGGGCGCGACCGCCGCCCCGGGCCAGGTGCTCGTCACGGTGTACCTGGACTACATGTGCCCGATCTGCAACGACTTCGAGAAGATCAACGCGGACGCCCTGGCCACGGCACGGCAGTCCGGCGACGCCGTGGTGGAGTACCACCCGGTGGCGATCCTGGACCGCTTCTCCCAGGGCACGGACTACTCGACGAGGGCCTCGAACGCGGTGGCGGTGGTCGCCGACCGGGCCCCCGCGCACTTCCTGGCGGTCAGCGACGCGCTGTTCGCCCACCAGCCGGCCGAGAACTCCACCGGCCTGAGCGACGAGGAGATCGCCTCGCTCGCCCAGGACGCCGGCGTGCCCGCGGACGTCACCGCCGCGTTCACGCAGACGGACGCCGACGGGTGGCGGCTGTTCGCCAAGTACGTCAAGGCGCTCACCGAGCAGGCGAACACGGATGTCACCCAGCTGAACGGCGGCCAGGGCTTCGGGACGCCGACGATCCTCGTGGACGGCAAGGTCCTGGACACCGCCACCTACAACTGGCAGGTCGCCGGCGAGCTGACCCGTGCCATCGCCGACGCGAAGGCGGCCAAGCAGGGCTGAGCCGCGGGCTGCTCCGCGTGCCCCGGGGTGGTGCCCGGGAGCGCGCGGGGCGCTCGCTACCCTGGGGGCGCCGCGGCCGCGCCGCGCACGCCTCCTTAGCTCAGCTGGCCAGAGCACCTGTCTTGTAAACAGGGGGTCGTCGGTTCGAGTCCGACAGGAGGCTCCCAGCGTGACCTGCATCGTCGTCCCGAACGGGTGAGGGCGCTGTGTCGTCTCCGGCCCCCTGCGTGTGCAGTGCGCCCATCGTGAGGACGCTCACCAGCACACCGCCGAGCACCGTGCGACCCACGCCGAGCGCGTTGTCGGCGAGCGGGCTCAGCCGCGACTTCTCGTCCGGGTCCGTCGTCTGGTCGGCGGCCTGGCGGAGCGCGTCGACGAGCGCGCTGACCGCATCGTCCCCCGACGGGTGGCGAACGGTGCGGAAGTACGCCTCGCCGGACAGGCCTCGGAAGCGCAGGACCTCTGCCTGCATGGCACCGAAGGCGTCGACCAAGCCACGGCGCTTGAGTGCGGCGCCTGCCAACTGCACTTGCTCGACGGGCATGTCCAGCGCGGCACCCACCTCCTCCACGCGCGGCGTTCGGTCGCCAGCGTCGATGCGGCGCGCGACCTCGACGAGCACGGGGAAGTCGCGGGTGGACCACACGTCGGGCAACTTCTCGGTCACGTCATCCTTCGTCGCCGTCAGGGTGCTGCGACCGTACCGCCGGGCGGAGGGGCAGTGAGCCGGATCGGCGATCTGACCCCTGCCGAGGCCCGCGAGCTGCTGCGCGTGGTGCTGCAGGGCGTTGACGTCCGGGCTCGGGACGGCGGGACGCCGGCGTCAGCGCCGAGTACGTGCGCCGGCTCGCACGGTCGGGGCGAATCCGGCGCCGCAGGGTCGGTCAGGTCTGGCTGGTCGATCCGGACTCGTTGGATTCGGTGTTGAGGAGGTCAGCCGCATGACGACCACGACCATGCCCACTGTCGACGAGCTCGAGCGCACGGCGCAGGACGCTGCCGCCGAGGCCGCCGAGGCGGAGCAGCTCGTCGCCACGCTCGAGGAGCGAGTGCTCGACGGGGACGACGACGTGCAGCCCGAGCAGATCGAGGCCCAGCGCAGCCTGTCGCGGTTCGCGGGGCTGCGTGCCGAGGCGGCGCACCGGAAGGTGCAGCGCGCCCAGGCAGCGCGACAGGCGGCCCTGATCGCGGACCTGGACGCCGCCGTGACGGCGGCAGTGAAGCCCGGCGGGAAGTGCTCAGCACCGCCGCCAGGTCGACGCGCTCGCCGCTGCCAGCGGCGATCGAGGCGCGGTACGCCGCCCAGGCCGCCGGCGCGACCGTCCAGGACGGGGACGCGTAGGACGGCGCAGCGGCGACCGCCAGCTGATGGGGCGGCTCCGGCTCCCACAGCATCCGTCGCCGCCGACCCTCACCCTGCCCATCGGTGCCCGTACGTACGTCGTGCAGGCGCCGGCTGGGAAGGTCGGGCTGCGACTGCAGGCGTGCTGGCGTGTGACGCGTGCCCGCCAGGAGGGGTGGGAGCCCGCAGCGGACGACCTGCACCACCTCGCCAGGCAGCGCCGGCCGCGGGAGTGCCCGTGATCGCGAAGGTGCCGGTGCTGACGACCTTGCTGGCGGTGCCGCCGTCGAACCGTGCCCCGGCCAGCTCCACGCTGCCGCTCAGCCAGGTTGGGTTTGCGCTGACCGTGACCGTCCCGTGGACCTTGTCGGCCATGTCGATGCGCTCCGAGACCGACGGATCGGTCACGACATTCTGCGCGGCGACCTGCCGCATCGTCGACAGGTTCGTGAGGATGGCCGTGCGGTGCCTCCGCAGGCGCCCGCTGCACGTAGTGGGCATCACCGCCGCGCGAGTTGTCGGTGCCGGCATCAGCCAGCGACCAGGTGAACATCGCCACGGCCGCAGTCACCTCCGGGGTCGGCGAACTGGCCCCAGGTGGTCAGCACGTAGTTGATCTTCGCCAGGCTGTCCGCCGACACCCCGTCGAGCGAGGTGACGGTGTGGGCAGGGCCCGTGTCGCCGAACGGCGACCCGGCTCCGATGTCGATGCAGTAGACCTGCCGCCCGTCCGTGACGTACGCGCCGACGAAGAACCCCGCGTCCGAGCTGAACCCCGGGCCGAGGGAGGCTGCCGCGGCGGGCGTCGAGGTCGCGAGGAGTGCGCCGGCCAGGGCGAGCATGGCGGCGACGAGGCCGGACAGCCAGCGCACGGCCCGGGGCGGGCCGCCGCGATGCGGCAAGGTCGGGAAGGACTGGGTGTCGGGCGTCACGGAGACCTCCAGGCAGCCGACGCCGTGGGCCGCGGTCAGCGGTTCACGACCCGGTCGCTGCTCATCGGCGACCGGCCCTGGAAGGTGCGGCTGCCGCCCCGCACCTTCGCGGTAACGGCCGAGGGCGCGCGCTCGGACGAGCCGTCCCCTGCCGGCTCGGGGGCGAAGCCGTGTCACCCCGCGCGTGTTCGACGAAGCCGCTGGTCGACAGGAAGTGCCGCGTCCGTACATGGCGGAATCCACCGATTCGAACCGGCAGGTCCCGTTTGGGTTCTCACCTATGGCAGACGATGTGCCCGTCCCGCGGCGCCACGAAAGTTCTCCCATTCGACACATGCGCAGGGCCATCAGCCCGGAGTTGGCTTGTGGGGTCGGACGACGTGTCTTGAGCTGGTTCGTCGAAACCGGATCGGGGCGCTGAGCCCGATGCTCACGACCGGAATCGCTCAACACCTGCATCTGCGGGTCGATTGGGATCGACACGACCGGGACGCATGTGCTCGTCGTCAAGGGGGATCAGAGATGAAGAAGTTCCGGACCTTCGCGGTAGCCGGCATCGCCGCAGCAGCGCTGGCGATCGGCGTGGCAAGCCCCCGGCGGCAGCCGGCAACTACGGCGGTGCAGGGACCGTCCATTTGGCGAACTACAACTTCTACCAGACCAGCTTCCTGCCGCAGCCGCCCTCGTCGGTGCCCTCGTCGAGCACCATCACGTCGATCAGCTACAGCCTCGACTACACCGCGCCCGGCTTCCGGCCGGGCGTCCTCGACGCGAACCTGTGCTCGACGACGACCGACTGCACCCCAATCAACCGCTTCGGCGGCACGACGTCCTACTTCAACGGACGCCCGGCGACCACCTCGCTCCAGATCCGCGTGCGCTGGTCCAACGTCCTGCTCAGCGGAGCGATCCCCGGCGGCGTGACGGTGACCGACTCCATCACAGTCAACTACAGCTAAGGACGTCACCATGCAGGTCTCTGCGATTGTCGGTAGCCCATCGGTCATCGGCCAGCGACTGGCCTCGTCCGTGCAGCGCGCCCAGGCGGTCGGTGACGGCCACTCCGGCTTCCTGACGAGCAGCGACCTGGCGCTGCTCAAGACGGTGACCGGCTGGGACTTCCCTTGGCCGCCGAAGGAGGGCGAGGGAGCGCCGATGGCGGCGTTCGACCTTGCGGCGTTCCGCGAGCGACAGATGGCGGCGGGGTCGATCCTGAAGGACCTGACCAGCGCGGACCTCATGAAGCTCAAGAGCACCGGCCAGCTGGATGCCGACTTCGCCGACAAGGCCGCCGCCTACCTCGACCACAAGGACACGACTCCCACCGGCGCGATCGTCTCCTCGCCCCGGCTTCCGAGCAGGCCCGACGACGACACCCTCTACCTGTAGACGGCGCCGACCCCGCTGACAGAGGGCCCGCCCCTCTGTCAGCGGGTGGCCTAGACAGTGAGGTGGCGATTTCAGCCGGTGAGTGCGTCGCCTGATTCTAAGAGTAGCAGGTCGAGTTTCTCGGCTGGCGTGAGCCAGTTGAGGGTTTCGCGGGGTCGTGTGTTGAGCAGGTAGGCGACGTTGTCGAGGTCGGTCCGGGAATGCACCCAGAGGTCGGTGCCCTTGGGAAAGAACTCGCGGAGCAGGCCGTTGGTGTTCTCGTTGGTGGCGTGGCGCCATGGTGAGTGCGGGTCGGCGAAGAACACAGGAATGTTGGTGGCGATGGTGCAGTCGGCGTGGCGGGCCATCTGCCGGGCCTGGTCCCACGTCAGGGACCGCGCTGACCACCCCCGAACCCGACCACCCGAAGGAGACCGACCCCATGACCACCACGAGAACCACCCGACCCAGCCCGACCCCGTCGCCGTCGACGACCGCGCAGGCCAGCCTCTACCAGCAGCTGCGCGCCCACCTGGCGGTCCTCAAGCTCCACGACGCCGCCGAGCAGCTGCCCGCCGTGCTGGACACCGCGATCGCCGAGGGCCTGTCCGTGACCGCCGCCCTCGAACGGCTCCTCGCGGTCGAGGTCGACGCCACCGAAGCCCGGCGCCTGGCCGGGCGGCTCCGGTTCGCGTCCCTACCCACCCCGGCCACCCTGGACGGGTTCGACTACGACGCCGCGCCCGGCGTCGACCGCAACCTCATCAGTGAGCTCGCGACCTGCCGTTACCTGCAGACCGCCACCAACGTCCTGCTCATCGGACCACCAGGCACCGGCAAGACCACCTCGCCGTCGGCCTGGTCCGCGCCGCAGCCGAGGCCGGGTATCGCACCTACTTCACGACCGCGGCGGACCTCGCCGCCCGCTGCCACCGCGCCGCGATCGAGGGACGCTGGGCCACCACCATGCGGTTCTACGCCGGCCCGACCTTGCTCGCGATCGACGAGCTGGGCTACCTCGCGTTGCCCGCCGAGGCCGCCGCAGCGATCTTCCAGGTCGTCTCCCAGCGCTACCTCAAGACCTCCATCGTCTTGACCTCCAACCGGGGCGTCGGAGCGTGGGGAGAGATCCTCGGCGACACCACCGTCGCCGCCGCCATGCTCGACCGGCTCCTGCACCGATCCGTCGTCCTGAACCTCGACGGCGACTCCTACCGGCTCCGCGCCCACCACGCAGCCAACGACACGCTCCGCAGAACCACCACCGGCACCCGCCAACCCCCAACCTGACACCGTCACCAGGTGGGGAAAATCGACGAGCACCCCTGGGGAATTTCAGTGAGCGGCATCGTCGATGCCGACGAAGACCGGCCGGGTGGTGTCCAGGCCCCGATCACGCAGCCCGGTCAGCAGATCGGTCGCCACGCTGGTGTTCTCGGTGGAGCCTTCGGCCAGCCCGAGCGGGTGCTTGACCCCGTCGATGTCGATGCCCAGCGCGACCACGCACAGGTGCTCACCGAAGTGCACCCCGTCGATCATCAACGCCACCAGGTCCAGCCCGGACAGGTCGGCGGCGAGCAGCTGGGCCAGCGCGGTCTGGGTCGCAGCCACGAACCGGCGGCTGACCGCCGACTTGCTCGTTGAACGGGCCGATGCCTCGACCCGCTGCCCGACCGGTTCGAGCCGGAGCGGGTAACGCCGGGTGGACAGCCCGGCCAGCATCCGACCCATCGCCATCCGACCCAGCACCTCGGTGGAGGAGAACAGCTCGTAGGAGGCCACCGACAACTCGCCGCTGCCGTCGCCCGCGCGCATCCGCGGCCGGGTCACCGCCACCCGCCGCCCACCCAAGGTGACCGAGCCCGCCTCGGTGCCGTGGCGCACCGCGGCCCATGCCGGGTCGTGCTTGCCCTTCGGCCCGCACACCGCGGTCACGTCCTCGGCCATCATCGCCGCCATCACCTGCAGGCCAGTGCCCACGGCCAAGGCCAGCAAGCCTTCCTGCACGTTCTCGGCGATCTCGCTCATCGCCACACTCACCGTCTCCGGCAGCGCGAGCCGCAGCTCTGCGCTCGTCCTCGACGCCCTCGTCTGGTAGTCCTTGCTCACGGCGGTCCCCTCCTCGGTCGAACTTCTTGGCGGAAGCCGGACACCTACCACGCGGCAGGCACCGAGCCGGGGACCGCCACCTCAACTTCCACCAGACCCGGGACAACCTCCCGGTTCCAGACCGCCGATGAAGGTCTCGTCGACCTCGACGACGCCCGACAGTCGCTCCCGGCCCGGGCCGGACCAGCACCTGGCGCAGCCGGTGCAGCATCGCCCACGCGGTCTGGTACGAGCCGATCTGCAGACTGCGCTGCAAGCCCAGCGCCGAGACCCCGTCCTTGGCCGTCGCGAACTCCCAGCATGCCTGCAACCACACCGTCAGCGGCGTACGCGTCTTGCGGGCTGCTCCTGCGGAGACGACCACCACGAAGGCTCGAGGCCCGTCAGATGGGAAGCCTCACGGCGTGACGACCACCTTGCGCGTCGCACCCGCCGCGAACCGGGCAAGCGCCTCCGCATACCCCTCGAGCGGAACGAAGCCTCCGATCGGGCCCGCGACCTGGACGGCTCCGCTGGCGAGCGCCTGCATGGCCCGGTCGAAGGAGTTCAGCGGGCATACCGATCCGAGGATGCGGATTTCCTCTTCGTACACCCGATAGGGGTGCACCAAGACGGTCGTCGTCGTGCGTGCGACGCCGAGCTGCAGGAAGGTCCCGCCGCAAGCCACGCGCCCGAGACCGTCCTCGATCGCCGGCCCGACGCCGGTGGCGTCGACCACGACGTCCCACCCTCCACCGTCGTCCAGCTCGGCGAGCGTCGAAGCGACCTGCCCCAGGCCGAGCCGCCGCCCGAGCAACTGCCGGTCCGGGTTCGTGTCGACGATGTCGACGCTCGCGGCACCGCCGTGCGCGGCGAGCTGCATGGCCATCATCCCGATTGCACCCGCCCCGATCACGGCCCAGCGGAGCCCCATCGGCGAGCCGACGAGGTCGACGCCGTGCAGGACGCACGACAGCGGCTCGGCCAGTGCGGCGTCGACCTCGCTGAGCCGCTCCGGGAGCACGACGCACAGCTTCGCCGGCACCGCGACGAGCTGGGCGGCCGCACCCGGACGGGTCACCCCGATCGCGTCGTAGTGCTCGCAGAGGTTCACCCGGCCGAGCCGGCAGTAGCGACAACGACCGCACGGGATGTTGGGGTCGGCTGCCACCCGCTGGCCGAGTCGAAGGTGACCGACCTCGGAACCGAGTTCGACCACGGTCCCCGCGAACTCGTGACCGGGGACGATCGGCAGGGTCGGCGCGTACTCGCCGTCGGCGATCTGCACGTCCGTCCCGCAGATGCCGGCCGCGGCGACCTGCAGGACGACCTCGTCGGGCCGGGGCACCGGGTCCGGCACGTCCTCGACCCCGAGTTGTCCCTGTCCCGAAACCACCACTGCCTTCATCGTTCCCTCCTCGAGAGATGCGTCATTCGCGTACACCGCCCATGCCCAGACCCGCGAGCAACTGCCGCTGGGCGAACACGACAAGCAGGACAATGGGGATCGTCGAGATCGTGCTCGCCGCGCCGATCGAGCCCCAGAGGATCTTCTTGTCGGTCTGGAACATGGCGATGACCATCGGGATCGTCAGCACGCGGTTGCCGGCCAGGACGAGCACGAAGAGGAACTCATTCCAGATCAGCACGAACGTTACGACCGCGCTGGCTGCGATGCCTGGCCGGGCGATGGGCAGCACGACCTGCCACAGGATGCGCATGAAACCGGCCCCATCGAGACGCGCGGCCTCGTCGAGCTCGACCGGGATCCCGTTGATGACGCGGTGCATGATGAGGATCGTCAGCGGGATCTGGAAGGCGACCAGTGCGGCGACCAGCCCAGCCATCGTGTCGAGCAGATGCAGTTGCCGGTAGAGATAGAAGGTCGGGATGACGATCGCGAACGACGGCACGAGCCGGCTCAGCGCGAACGTCGCCGTCAGGCCGACGGCGCCGCGCACCCGATACCGGGCGAGGGCGTAGGCGGCCATCAACCCGAGCACGACGCAGAGCGCCGTCGCGACGACGCTCAACTGCACGCTGTTGGTGAGGGCCGCGACGAAGGACGGGTCCGACAGCAGTTTGCGGTAATTGCCGAGGTAGGGGACGAAGAACCAGCGGGTGGGAAGCCGGTAGGCCATCTCGTCGGGCTGGAACGAGATGACCAGGAACCAGGCGACCGGGTAGACGCTCATCGCGACGAGCAGGGCGCCGACGAGGATGTTGACGGCCCCGAGCGACGCGCGCTTCATCGCGCACCTCGTGGAGTCAGTCGCCGCGCCACCGCGGCAGCGAGCGCGACGACCACGATCGCCAGGACGACGATGACGACGGCGGCCGACGTCCTGCCGATCTCGAACTCACGGAAGCCGTTCTGGTACAGGTAGAGGTTGATGACGGACGTCAGCCTGCCGGGGCCGCCAGCTGTCATGACGTAGACCTCGTCGAAGAGCTGGATCGCGTCCATAGCGCGTAGCACCAGGACGCTGAGCAGGATCGGGCGCAGCGCGGGCAGAGTGACATAGCGGAACCGCTGGAGTGCCCCGGCGCCGTCGACCATGGACGCCTCGATGGGCTCGCGGGGCAGACCGCTGAGCCCCGCGAGGCACAGGAGCGCAACGAACGGCGTCGTGTGCCAGACCTCCATGACGACAACCGACCAGCGCACGGTGCTTGGGTCGGTCAGCCAGGCGTGTGGCTCGAAACCGAAGAGCATCATCAGGTAGTTCAACTGGCCGAACTGAGCGCTGTACAGCATCCGGAAGAAGTTCCCGATGACGACCGGGACGAGCAGGTAGGGCAGGAGCGTCACACCACGTACGACGCTCCTGCCCCGCATAGGCTGGTTGAGCCACAGGGCGATCAGCAGCCCGAAGGACATCTCGAGAACCAGTGCCGGGACTATGACCCACAGGGTCGTGGCAATGGCCTCGTGGAAGTCGGTCGAGGTCAGCACCGATGTGTAGTTCGAGAGCCCGACCGATCGAGGCGGCGTCCCCTTCGAGAGATTGGCGTCGGTGAAGCTCAGCCAGGCGGCAATGGCCAGCGGGAGGACCCGGAGTGCCAGCACCACCGCCACGGCGGGGGCCAGGAGCGCGAGTGCCGCGGTGCGTTCCGCAGCACCCGTGCTCCGGACGCGTTTCGCCTTCGGCTGGTGGTCGCTCCTGAGCGACGGCAGCACCGTGGTCACGGGGTTGCCGTCCCACCCTTCATCGCGTCGGCGAGGCGAAGCGACGCCTCGTGCACCCCTTCTTGGGTGCTGATCTGTCCGCTCAGCGCCGACGACAGCGGAGGCCCCATCGCGGCCTCCCAGTTGACCCAGTCGGAGGTGACTGGGAAGTAGATCGCGTTCTCATAGTTCTGCAGCGCCGCAGCGTAGTAGGGGAACCGCTGCTGCAGCCCGGAGTCGCTGAGCAACGAGATACGGCTGGCCGATCCGCCCTTGTCGAGCCCGACCTTCTGCTGCTCCGCGGACGTCGCCCAGGCGATGAAGTCGAACGCCTCCTGCTGGTGCTTCGACTTGGCAGAGACCGCCAGTCCCCATCCGCCGAGGTTCGGAGTGGACTTGCCCGTCGGACCGGCGGGCAGAGCGGCGAAACCGACCTTCCCCGCGACCTGGGACGATGCGCCGATCACGGCATCCGAGGTGTCGGAGAAGTTGATCATCATCGCGGTCTTGCCGGCGGAGAACGCCGCGGCAGCGGCCGGCCAGTCGGACGCCAGCGCATCGCCCGGCGCGCACTGGAGCACCTGGTTCCACAGGTCGAGTGCTTCGACCGCCTCCGGAGTGTCGACGGTGCTCTGCTCGCCGTCGGTGATCGACGCCCCGTAGGACCAAGCGATGCTCCAGTACTCGTCGAGCAGCGGGTCGTCACGCTTGCCGATGAACGTCGTTCCCGTCACGCCCGTCTTCTGCTGCACCGTGCACGCCGCGGACAGGTACTCGTCCCAGGTCTTGGGGACAGCGACGCCCGCCTGCTGGAGGAGATCGGTGCGGTAGTAGAGCATGTAGACGGCACCGAACCACGGAATCGCGTACTGCTTGCCGTCGATGGTCGCCCAGTCGACGTAGGCGGCGACGAAGTCCTTCATGTCGATAGTGCTCGAGGCCGCGGCCGCCATGTCGTTGAGCGGCAGCACGTAGCCGGACTCCGTGTACTGCTTGAGCCAGGCGTAGTCAAGCCCGAAGACGTCGTAGCTGTTGGCATCCGAGCTAAACCCTAGGATCGTCCGCTCGCGCGTAGCGTCGTAGTCGTACAGGTCCACTTGGACCGGTGTGCCGGGGTGGTCCTTCGAGTACTGCTCCGCGGCAGCCTTCAGCGCCTCACCAGGTCCTCCGGTCTGCGCGATGACGCGGACGCCTCCACTGTTGTTCTCGGCCGTCGCCGCGCAGCCGGTCACGGCACCTGCGACGAGCCCGGCGGCGACCGCAAGGGCCGCACACCGTTGGGGCTTCTTCATGATTCCTGCCTATCGACGGTGAATCCCAGATGGGCGCCCCCGCTCACGGTGAGCATGGAGCCGGTCATGTAGCTGCTCGGCTGGGTGACGAGGAAGACCGCGGTCGCGGCGATCTCCTCAGGCTCAGCCACCCGGCCCAGCGGGGTCGACGTCTCGTACCCCCGGAACACCTCGGCCGGCGTCATGCCGCGAAGCTCTGCCTCCCAGGCCAGCTCGCGAGTCTCCATCGGGGTGCGGACGTACATCGGGCAGACACCGTTGATGCGGATCCCGCGCAGCGCGAGTTCCGGAGCTGACGCCTCGACGATCCCGGTGACGGCGAACTTCGAGGCGCAGTACGCGGTCAGGAACGGCGCACCACGCAGGCCGCCGCACGAGTCGATCACCGCGATGGCCGCACCGTCCCGGAGCACCGGCACGAGCGACCGCAGACAGTTGAAGACACCGAACGCATTGACGCCCATCTGGAAGTTCCAGTCGTCGTCGGTCGTGTCGACGAGCGCCGCCATCCTCGACACACCGGCCGCGAGGACCACCGCATCGAGGCCCGGCTCGAGCCGGCCCGAGGCCGCTCGGACCGAATCCGAGTCAGCGACATCCACCGGAAGGTCGCTCGTCAGATCCCAGTCGGTGACATCGAACCCGGCACCGGCCAGGGCGGCCGCCGTCGCCCGTCCGATCCCGCCGCCCGATCCGGTGACCACCGCACGTCTCATCACGTCGCCCTGCCTCTCGCCATCGGGAACCATCGACTCCGCGCAGCATCCCGTCG
The DNA here is from genome assembly GCA_963703555.1 of uncultured Actinomycetota bacterium. Classification (GTDB taxonomy): domain Bacteria; phylum Actinomycetota; class Actinomycetes; order Actinomycetales; family Cellulomonadaceae; genus CAVPEV01. The sequence continues at coordinate 46,522 of CAVPEV010000021.1, forward strand.
GCCGTGTGGTCGCGCGATGCATCGACGTGCCTTGTCAGACAGATGATCCACATGTCTGTCGTGCGGCCCTATAGTCCGCGCATCCACGGCCATGAGTCAAGAGCCGTGACGAACTTGGTACGGGGATTCCGCCTACCTGACAGACAGGCTCGCACGGCTCACGCACCTAGCGGTGGCGCACGACGTTGAAGGCGAAACGGCCGCCGCGGTGGTAGTTGGCGGAGCGCAGCACACGCCGGCCCGACCTGGTGATCGCCGTCTCGGTGATCAACAGCCACGGACCCAGGCCGTGCAACGAGTACCGCTCGGCGACCTGCTCGGGCAGCTCGGCCGCTTCGATGCGAGCCGACGACGACACGGGCCCCAGGCCCTGCGCCTCGAGCAGCTCGTTCAGCGAGCCCGTCCAGTCCAGGTGCCTGACCGGCGCAGGCAGGCAGGTGCGGTCGATGGTGTCGACGCCGTAGATCAGGACCTCGTCCCCGCTGGACCGCAACCGTTCGAGCCGGATGACCAGGTCATCCGCGCTCAGGCTCAGGGCGGCCCGCTCCTCGTCCGTCGGCGCGCTCTCACGGACCGACAGCACCACCGTCGAGGCCTGGTAGCCCATCTCTTCGAGCGCATCGTGGATGGACTCGTACCGCGTGATGGGCCGCTCAACCTGCAGCGAGCCGAGGGCGGTGAGGAATCGGCCGCGCCCAGGAACCGCCTCGACGACCCCGCCCTGCTCGAGGAGCCGGAACGCCTCCCGTGCGGTGCTGCGGCCCACGCCGAACTCGCGGCAGACCTCCGACTCGCTCGGCACGCGGTCTCCTGGATGCAGCCCGCGCTCGAGAAACGCGGCAACGAGAGAGTCGCTCACCTGGTTGGCCACCGACCGAGCCACCCTGACCTCCCGTCCATTACACCCACGTCAGGAGCCGACAGCGTAGCAGGACCGGACCTCTGGCAACTTGACATAGAGCATCACTCGGGACACCCTGTCAGACAGGACGGCTTGCTATCTGACCGGTATTAGTGGATTCATGCTTCCAGAAGGGAACTTCCGTGCTCAACCTCGATGAGGGACGCTTTGTTCACATCCAGACCGGCGCCGTCGATCTGGCCAAGGGGATCGACGAGGCCGTCGCGACCGCACTGGCCTCCGGCACGGAGAACCTCTTCTTTGCCGGCACCGGCGGAGCCGGGATCCTCATGCTGCCAGCGGCCGACCTGCTGGCTCGCCGCTCGACCCTTCCGGTGCACGTCGTCCAGCCGGCCGAACTGATCGCCATGGGCTCACCGCACCTCGGGCCGCACTCCCTGGTCGTCATCCCGTCGCTCTCCGGCACGACGAAGGAGAGTGTGGAGTTGTTGACCCTGACCAAGGCCAAGGGCGCACGTGTGCTGGCGCTCACCGGCCACGCCGACTCCCCCCTCGCGCGCGGGGCGGACTGGAACCTCACCAACGAGGCAGCCGACGACACGTCGTCGGAGTCCTTCTACCTCCAGTCGCTGCTCGTCGCGCTGTCGGTCATCGCCCAACGAGGCGAGGGCGGCGACTACACCGCTACCGTCGCCGAGCTCCAGGAGCTGCCGGAGGCGCTGCTCGCGGTCAAGCGAGGCTTCGAGGACCGTGCCGAACACCTCGCCACGGAGTGGCGGGACGAGCCGTACCACATCATCACCGGGGCCGGGGGTACGTGGGCCGAGGCCTTCTACTACGGCATGTGTATCCTTGAGGAGATGCAGTGGATCCGCACCCGGCCGGTCCATGCCGCGGACTTCTTCCACGGACCACTGGAGCTCGTGGAACCGGGCGTCAGCGTCGTCTGCCTCAAGGGCGAGGACGCCGCACGTCCGCTCGTCGAGCGGGTCGAGTCGTTCGTCCGGCCGCTGACGGGCAAGCTCGCCGTCCTCGACACGGCCGAACTGCCGACACCGGGCATCTCGCCCGCGACCCGCGCCCTGGTCTCCCCCGTCCTGCTCGCGACGGTGCTCGAGCGCGTCAGCGCCCACCTGGAGGTGCTGCGGGACCACCCGCTGGTCATGCGCCGGTACTACCGCCGCATGGCGTACTGATTCGGCGTCGATGAACCCGCCCGCGCAGGTGTTCGGCTGCCTCGGCGACAACACGATCGACGTCTTCTCCGGCGCCGAGACCGCCGCGTACGTCGGCGGGAACGCCATCAATGTCGCCGTCCAGCTCAGCAGGCTCGGACACCCCGTCCGCTATGCGGGCGCAGTCGGCGCAGATCCGTGGGGTGCGGCCATTCGGCGAGTGCTCACCTCCCAAGGCGTCGACGTGGGCCTGCTGCACACCCGGCGAGGGCCGACCGCACACACCGACCTGCGTGTGCTGCCCAGCGGCGACCGCGTGATCGAGCGGGAGGAGTACGGGGTCTCGGGAGACTACCGGCCGTCGGTCACGGACCTCGATGCGCTCGCTGCCTGCGCCGTCGTCCACCTGGGCATGATTCCCGAGGCCGCGGCGGTCCGACGCGCACTCAAGGCCAGAGGCGCGGTCGTGTCCCAGGACTGCGCGGTCAGCCCCGGGTTCGCCGGCCTGGACGTGGCGTTCTGCTCGGCCGGGGAGGATCTCGATCACGCCGACGAGCTGGCGCGATCGGCGTTGGCCGGAGGCGCACGGCTCGCCGTTGTCACCTGTGGCGCGTTAGGCGCCGTTGCGTACGATGGCACGCGCTCCTGGCGATGCCCCGCTCGACCGGCGGTCGTCGTCGACACGACGGGTGCAGGCGACAGCTTCATCGCAGGGTTCCTCGATGCCTACGTCGCCGCCAGCGACATCCAGCAATGCCTTGAGGCCGGTGCCCGTACGGCCGCGGCGACCGTCGAGCACCCGGCCGGGTTTCCGCAGCCACCACTGGCGGAACGCACCGACGGGCGCGGCTGACCGACGCGGCCCTGCACGGTGGTGGGGGTCGTGACGCCCGCGGGTCCCTGACCCCACCGCTTGTCGCGGGCGTCCGGGGACCGGTCGGGTCTGTCAGAGGAACGGTGGGTGGGGTCTGGTCTGATACGCCGAGCGGCTGCTCGGCGGGGAGGCGGTACCGATGACCGGGACGGTCGAGCCCGTGGTGCTCGACGAGGCGGGGAACACGCAGATGGGCCGGGCGATGGTTGCCCAGGCGCGGCAGACCGGGGTGGGTCTGGTCGGTCCGGACGGGCTGTTGGCCGGGTTGACCAAGCAGGTCCTGGAGTTGGCGTTGGAGGAGGAGGTGACCGAGCACCTCGGCTATGAAGCCGGCGACCGGCAGGCCAAGGTCGGCACGAATGAACGCAACGGGAGCCGGTCCAAGACCGTGATCACCGAGATGGGACCGGTGCAGCTGGAGGTCCCGCGCGACCGTGAGGGCACGGTCACCCCGGCGATCGTCGAGAAGCGGCAGCGACGCCTGGAGGGCATCGACGAGCTCGTGTTGTCCCTGACCGCTCGTGGGTTGACGACCGGGCAGATCAGCGCGCACTTCGCCGAGGTCTACGGGGCCGCGGTGTCCAAGGACACCGTCAGCCGGATCACCGAGAAGGTCACCGCGGGGATGTCCGACTGGCAGACCCGACCACTGGATGCGGTCTACCCGGTGATCTTCATCGACGCGATCGTGGTCAAGGTTCGCGACGGGCAGGTCACGAACAAGCCGTTCTACGTGGTCATCGGCGTGACCACCCGCGGGGAACGCGACATCTTGGGGATCTGGGCCGGTGACGGCGGGGAGGGCGCCAAGTACTGGCTGAACGTCCTGACGCAGATCAAGAACCGCGGCGTCCAGGACGTGTGCATCGCGGTCTGCGACGGCCTCAAGGGACTGCCCGACGCGATCACCACCGTCTGGGAGCTGACCCAGGTCCAGACGTGCGTGATCCATCTGATCCGCAACACGTTCCGCTACGCCGCCCGCCAGGACTGGGACGCCATCGCCCGCGACCTCAAGCCGATCTACACGGCGGTGAATGCCGAGCAGGCCGCCGGTCGGCTGGACGACTTCGCCGAAAAGTGGGCGGTCAAGTACCCGGCGGCGGTCAAGCTGTGGCGCAGCGCGTGGGGCGACTTCGTGCCGTTCCTGGACTACGACGTGGAGATCCGCAAGATCATCTGCACGACCAACGCGATCGAGTCCCTGAACGCCCGCTACCGGCGCACGGTCCGGGCCCGGGGGCACTTCCCGAACGACGCCGCCGCGCTGAAGTGCCTCTACCTGGTCACCCGGGCACTGGACCCCACCGGACGGGGCAGGGCACGATGGGTGGTCAGGTGGAAGGCCGCACTGAACGCGTTCGCCATCACCTTCGAGGGACGCATCAACCCCTCGAGCATCTAGAGAACGCCGGGCACCGCCCACCGTTCATCTGACACTCCCGGACCGGGCGCCTGCGCAGGTTGTCCGCCCATCACCGGCGGCGCCTGCGGACGCCGTGCGAGGATCGCGGCATGACGGCGCAACCCTCTGTGTCAGCCTTGGGAGAGCCACTCGGATAGTCCGGTTCGGTGGCGTGAGGGCGGGGAGGAGTTCCCCTGATGAGTACGATTGTGGCGGTCGCGAGCGGTGCGGTGCAGGCTGGGTCGATGGACGTGCCGGACCCGCAGGTCGCGGAGCGGGCGACGCGGCGGACGTATGCGGCGAAGTACAAGTGTGATGTTCTGGCGGAGTAGGACGCCTGTGACCGGGCGGGTAGGGGCGCGCTGCTGCGTCGCGAGGGCCTTTACACGTCGCTGGTCACGGCATGGCGGGAGCAACGCGATCGGGGCGCGTTGGAGGCCCTCGCCCGCCCGGCCGGCGCCCCGCCGGCGTCGGCTGCGGAGCGGGAAGCCGCCCGGTTGCGGAAGGAAGTCGCCCGTCTCTCCGGCGAGCTCGCGACGGCGAGGCAGGTGATCGACATCCAGGGAAAACTCTCGGCGCTGTTGGAGCAGTTCTCGACCGACAGCGCCAGCACGAAGCCCGAGCGATGATCGGAGGTTGTCCCGTTTCCCGTTGAATTTCGGTGGCGGTCCTGATGGTCGTCAGGCGGCGGTCACGGTGTCATCCTGACGCACGGCGCCGACAGTTTGCGCGGCGGCGTGCTGGTCGAGGGCGGCGCGGAGTGCGGGCAGGTGCAGGTGGCCGTTGACGCGGCGGAACTGCTTGCCTGCTTCGATCATCCCGGCGGCGCACCAGCGCAGCGCCATGTTGCCGTTCTGCCAGTTCTTCACGTTCGTCGAGTGATCACGGGCGATGGAGATCATCGATTCGATGCTGTTCGTTGAGCGCAGCGTGCGCGCCAGGGTCGGCGGGACGCCCAGGCGCAGCACGGTCAGGGTCTCGGACAGGCCCTCGCGCAACGATCCGGCGGCGCCGGGGTGGGTGCGCTCCAGTTCCTTGGCGAGGGCTTCGAGCTGGGCTTCGGCCACGATCGCCGAGTCGGCGTGGTAGGCGGCGCGCATCGCCTTGGTGACCGTCGAGGCGAGCTGGTCGGGCAGCTTGTCGGCCACGTTTCTGATCTTGTGCAGTTGGCAGCGGCCGATCACCGGGTGGTCGAACACTCGCACGACCGCGGCGTGCAGCGCCTTGCCGCCGTCGATGCCGACGAAGACCGGCCGTGCCGTGTCCAGACCGCGATCACGCAGCCCGGTCAGCAGATCGGTCACCACCCTGGTGTTCTCGGTGGAGCCTTCGGCCAACCCGAGCGGGTGCTTGACCCCGTCGATGCCGATGCCCAGCGCGACCACGCACAGGTGCTCACCGAAGTGCACCCCGTCGATCATCAACGCCACCAAGTCCAGCCCGGACAGGTCGGCGGCGAGCAGCTCGGCCAGCGCGGTCTGGGTCGCAGCCACGAACCGGCGGCTGACCGCCGACTTGCTCGTTGAACGGGCCGATGCCTCGACCCGCTGCCCGACCGGTTCGAGCCGGAGCGGGTAACGCCGGGTGGACAGCCCGGCCAGCATCCGACCCATCGCCATCCGACCCAGCACCTCGGTGGAGGAGAACAGCTCGTAGGAGGCCACCGACAACTCGCCGCTGCCGTCGCCCGCGCGCATCCGCGGCCGGGTCACCGCCACCCGCCGCCCACCCAAGGTGACCGAGCCCGCCTCGGTGCCGTGGCGCACCGCGGCCCATGCCGGGTCGTGCTTGCCCTTCGGCCCGCACACCGCGGTCACGTCCTCGGCCATCATCGCCGCCATCACCTGCAGGCCAGTGCCCACGGCCAAGGCCAGCAAGCCTTCCTGCACGTTCTCGGCGATCTCGCTCATCGCCACACTCACCGTCTCCGGCAGCGCGAGCCGCAGCTCTGCGCTCGTCCTCGACGCCCTCGTCTGGTAGTTCTTGCTCACGGCGGTCCCCTCCTCGGTCGAACTTCTTGGCGGAAGCCGGACACCTACCACGCGGCAGGCACCGAGCCGGGGACCGCCACCTCAACTTCCACCAGACCCGGGACAACCTCCGTGCCGGGGCCGCCATCGACTTCCCGGACCCCCCTGCGCAGGAGGTGTCATCTCTCAGGAGATCGGTGACGGTTCTGCATCAGGACGTCGGTGATGCTGGTGGTGGTCTTGGTGGTGGCACTTCGGGCGCGAGGCTCGGGGATGGCTGCCAGTGAACCCATCGATCCTCGTGTCCGCCGGTGCCTGACGACGGCGGCTCCAGTACTGGCGGGCGGCGGTGGGCCGCGGTGGGGCAACGGGCTTGGGCCGGGTGTCAGGGCAACGCCCAGTCGATCGGCTCGGCCCCCTGCTCGGCCAGCAGCCGGTTGACCGTAGAGAACGGCCGTGAGCCGAAGAACCCGCGCGCGGCGGACAGCGGGCTGGGGTGGGGGCTGGCGACCACCGGGACGTGCTCGAGCGCGGGCCGCAGGGTCTGGGCGTCGCGGCCCCACAGGACCGCGACGAGCGGACCTCCGCGTTGCACGAGCGCCGTGACGGCCCGGTCCGTGACCTGCTCCCAACCCTTGCCCCGGTGGGAGGCCGGTGCGCCGACTCCTACCGTGAGCACCCTGTTGAGCAGCATGACGCCGTGGTCTGCCCATCGGCTGAGGTCGCCGCAGCTGGGTTGCGGCACCCCGAGATCCGCGACGAGCTCGACGAAGATGTTCTCCAGCGACCGCGGCAGGGGCCGCACGTCCGGCTGGACGGAGAAGGACAGGCCCATGGGGTGGCCCGGCGTCGGGTACGGGTCCTGCCCGACGATGAGCACGCGCACGTCCGCGAGCGGGCGGGTGAACGCTCGGAGGATGGCGTCGGGGGCTGGCAGGTAGCGGCGGCCGGCGGCGATCTCGGCGCGCAGAAAGTCGCCCATGGCGTGCACCTGCGGTTCCACGGGAGCCAGCGCGGCCGCCCAGTCGGGCGCCACCAGGCGGTCGAGCGTGGCACGGTCGCTGCTCACGACGCCGCCGGGTCGCTGCTCACGACGGCGAGGCTAGTCGAATGACACGGCTGTCGTTCGCGCCTACCATGACGAACGGCGAGCGCGCGGCGCTCCGCGGCACGAGGGGAGGACGCGATGGATGCGGTAGCCCGCAGCACGGCCCGTCCGGTCGAGGACCCGGCGGCGCCCGGCTCCGAGCTGTCCGACCGCGACCGTCAGATCCTCGCGTTCGAGCGGCAGTGGTGGAAGTACGCGGGGGCCAAGGAGCAGGCGGTCCGCGAGCTGTTCGACATGTCGGCCACCCGGTACTACCAGGTGCTCAACACGCTCATCGACTCCCCGGCGGCGCTCGCCGCTGATCCCATGCTCGTCAAGCGCCTCCGGCGGATGCGTGCCTCCCGGCAACGGGCCCGCACCGCGCGGCGCCTGGGCATCGACGGCTGAGGCAGCCCCGGCGCCCATCGCCCTCCGCTAGCCTGTCCGCCGTGACCAAGGGCTACCCCTACCCCGAGGACGAGTTCGACCTCGCGGCCGGTGCGGACGGCCCGCGGGGCGGGCACCGCCGTCCCCGGTCGGCATGGAGCCGCACGTGGCCGTTCCTCGCGGTGCTGGTGGTCTGTTCGGGCCTGGCCTACGGCGGGGTGCTGTTGGCGTCCAGCACGGGCCGCGGAGGGGCCGGACAGGGCGGGGCGGGGACGTCGCTCAGCGACGCGGTCGGCCCGACCTCGGCAGCGACCGACCTCCCAACCTCCCCGGGCGAGGCCTCGCCGACGGGGGAACAGCCGCCCCCTGCTGCGGAGCCGGCTCCTGCGGCGTCACCCACGCCGACCGCCGAGCTCGCCACCCCGGTGCGGGTGCTCAACGCCGCAGGGGTTCAGGGGCTGGCGGCCACCAAGCAGCAGCTGCTCACCGCGGCAGGCTTCACGGACGTCACGGCCGGCAACGCCGGTGCAGGTGGTCTCACCGCGACGACGGTGTTCTACTCCAGCGCGGATCTGCGCCCGACCGCCGACCGCGTGGCCGCCACCCTGGGTGTGACCGCGGTGGAGCTCTCGGCGACTCGCGCCAACGGCGGCGTCACGGTGATCCTGCTGCGCGACGCGCTGGGCTGACAGGACGTCGCCGGCCCGGCGCGGGACTGGTGGCCCGGGCACGTCGTCGCTAGGCTCGCGGCCACGATGCGCCCCCAGGGCGCGAGGCACCTCTCGAGGGAGCGGGCATGGCCCAGGGCACGGTCAAGTGGTTCAACTCCGAGAAGGGGTACGGCTTCATCACACCTGCGAGCGGCGGACCGGACGTCTTCGTGCACTACTCCGCCATCCTGGCCGACGGCTACCGCTCGCTGGAGGAGGGGCAGACCGTCGAGTTCGAGGTCGGGCAGGGCACCAAGGGACCGCAGGCCGAGCAGGTCCGTCCGCTCTGAGGCTGGTGGGGCCGCAGTCTTCTCGAGTTCGCCAGGGTGCGCCGGGTCGGCCTCGGGCGGGGCAGGCAGGGCGCGGTTCGTGGGCGGGTCACCGTCTTGCACTCTCGGGTTCCGAGTGCTAACCATTGACTTAGCACTCTCGGTAGGAGAGTGACAGTGAACACCACCGGCCGACCGGTGAGGCTCACGCCGGGGACGGGACGTGACCGTCACGGCATGGGTCGTCCGTCGCGGGCGCCGTCCGGCCGACACCCGAGCCACAGAAGGAACACCGCCCCATGGCCAAGATCATCGCCTTCGACGAGGAGGCCCGGCGTTCCATCGAGCGCGGCCTGAACACGCTCGCCGACACCGTCAAGGTCACCCTCGGCCCGAAGGGCCGCAACGTCGTGCTCGACAAGAAGTGGGGCGCGCCGACGATCACCAACGACGGCGTGTCCATCGCCAAGGAGATCGACCTCGAGGACCCGTTCGAGCGCATCGGCGCCGAACTCGTCAAGGAGGTCGCCAAGAAGACCGACGAGGTCGCCGGTGACGGCACGACGACGGCCACGGTGCTCGCCCAGGCCTTGGTGAAGGAAGGCCTGCGCAACGTGGCCGCCGGCGCCAACCCGATCGCCCTGAAGAAGGGCATCGACCTGGCCGTCGAGGCCGTCGTCGCCCACCTGATGGAAGATGCCAAGGAGATCGAGACGAAGGAGGAGATCGCGGCGACCGCCGCCATCTCCGCCGGGGACACCGCGATCGGCAACCTCATCGCCGAGGCACTGGACAAGGTCGGCAAGGAAGGCGTCATCACCGTCGAGGAGAGCAACGGGCTGGGCCTGGAGCTCGAGCTGACCGAGGGCATGCGCTTCGACAAGGGCTTCTTGTCGGCGTACTTCGTCACCGACCCGGAGCGCCAGGAGGCCGTCCTCGAGGACGCCTACGTGCTGCTGGTCGAGTCGAAGATCTCCAACGTCAAAGAGCTCCTGCCGCTGCTGGAGAAGGTCATCCAGTCCGGCAAGGCGCTGTTCATCGTCGCCGAGGACGTCGAGGGCGAGGCGCTGGCGACCCTGGTCGTCAACAAGATCCGCGGCACGTTCAAGTCGGTCGCGGTGAAGGCGCCCGGGTTCGGCGACCGCCGCAAGGCGATGCTGCAGGACATGGCGATCCTCACCGGTAGCCAGGTCGTCTCCGAGACCGTCGGCCTCAAGCTGGAGAACGTGGGCCTGGAGGTCCTCGGGACGGCGCGCAAGATCGTCGTCACCAAGGACGAGACCACCCTCGTCGAGGGCGCCGGTGACCCGGCGCAGATCGCCGGTCGGGTCAACCAGATCCGCGCCGAGATCGAGGCGTCGGACTCCGACTACGACCGCGAGAAGCTGCAGGAGCGGCTGGCCAAGCTGGCCGGCGGCGTCGCGGTCATCAAGGCCGGTGCGGCGACCGAGGTCGAGCTGAAGGAGCGCAAGCACCGCATCGAGGACGCGGTGCGCAACGCCAAGGCAGCGGTCGAGGAGGGCATCGTCGCCGGTGGTGGCGTGGCCCTCATCCAGGCCGGACTGAAGGCCTTTGCGTCGCTGAACCTGGAGGGCGACGAGGCGACCGGTGTGGCGATCGTCAAGTGGGCGATCGACGCTCCGCTCAAGCAGATCGCCAGCAACGCGGGGCTCGAGGGCTCCGTCGTGGCCGAGAAGGTGCGCAACCTGCCGTCCGGCCACGGCCTCAACGCCGCGACCGGCGTGTACGAGGACCTGCTCGCGGCCGGGGTCAACGACCCGGTGAAGGTGACGCGCTCGGCGCTGCAGAACGCCGCGTCCATCGCCGGCCTGTTCCTCACCACGGAGGCCGTCGTCGCGGACAAGCCGGAGAAGAACTCGCCGGCCTCGGCCGGTGGCGACGGCGGCATGGGCGGGATGGACTTCTGATCGCCTGAGGAGTCATCGCCCGACCCGGCTCGCCCGGGTAGCGCGCACGACGGGTCGGTCGCCCACGGGTGGCCGGCCCGTCGTGCTGCTCGCACGCAGGGTCCGGGACGGGTCAGCGGTCCCGCGCGGGCACGCGCAGGCCGGAATCGCGCAGTCGGCGGATGAGCTCCCGGGTCCCGACCGGCACCGCACCCAGGTCGACCAGCGCCGCGTGCAGCTCGTCGGGGATGTCGTAGTGGTCGCGGTCGAAGGCTCGCGGAGGGAGCCCGGCCCGCAGCGCGAACTCGTGGAGCTCGGCCAGCGACGTGTCGGAGACCAAGTGTCCCCAGACTCGTCCGTGGCGCGGCCACAGCGGAGGGTCGACGAGCACGCTCACTGCGGCAGCCTACGTGTGCTGCCGCGGTCTGGCCGGCGGCCCCCCGGTCTGGCGGGCGGCCCCGCGGCCCGGCGGCGGCCCCGCAGCCCGGCGTCGGTGCCGCCGCCTACGCTGGGCACCGACATGACCTCCCTCTTCGACCACCTCCCTGCGTTCGCCGACCTCGATCTCGCCCGGCTGCCGTCGGCGGTACCACCGCGCCCGGACGAGGACGACGAGTCCGGCGCCGCCCCGGTCCGGCACCGGCCCGACCCGGCGGCGTTGCTCGGCGGGCTGAACCCGCAGCAGCGCCAGGCCGTGGTGCACGCCGGGTCTCCGCTGCTCATCGTCGCGGGGGCGGGCTCGGGAAAGACCCGGGTGCTGACCCATCGCATCGCCTACCTGTTGGCCGCCGGACGTGCCCGTCCCGGGGAGGTGCTGGCGATCACCTTCACGAACAAGGCCGCCGCCGAGATGCGCGACCGGGTGGCTGCGCTGGTCGGGCCGGCTGCCCGGCACATGTGGGTGTCGACGTTCCACTCCGCCTGCGTGCGGATCCTGCGGCGGGAGGCCGCGACGCTGGGCCTGCGGACGAGCTTCTCCATCTACGACGCCGCCGACTCCCAGCGGCTGCTCACGCTGGTCTCCCGCGAGCTGGACCTCGATCCCAAGCGGTACCCGGCCAAGGGTCTCGCCCGGCGGATCTCCGCCCTCAAGGACGAGCTGGTCGATCCCGACATGTTCGCGGCGACCTCGGGTGGCGGCGCGGTCGGGGAGTTCGAGGACGTGCTAGCCGGTGTCTACAGGCGCTACCAGCAGCGCCTTCGGCAGGCGAACGCCCTCGACTTCGACGACCTCATCATGACGACGGTCAGCCTGCTGCAGGCGTTCCCGGCGGTGGCCGAGCACTACCGGCGGCGGTTCCGCCACATCCTGGTCGACGAGTACCAGGACACGAACCACGCGCAGTACGTGCTCGTCCGCGAGCTGGTCGGGGGCGGCGAGGCCGGCGTCGGGGGCGGGGTCGGCGGTGCCCCCCTGCCCGGAGAGCTCACCGTCGTGGGCGACGCGGACCAGTCCATCTACGCGTTCCGCGGCGCCACGATCCGCAACATCGTCGAGTTCGAGGCGGACTACCCGGACGCCACGACCATCCTGCTGGAGCAGAACTACCGGTCCACCCAGACCATCCTGTCCGCGGCGAACGCCGTCATCGCCCGGAACCCCGGACGCACCGCCAAGCGGTTGTGGACCGACTCGGGGTCGGGGCCGCAGATCGTCGCCTACGTCGCCGACGACGAGCACGCCGAGGCGCGGTTCGTGGCCGAGGAGATCGACCGGCTCGGGCGACACCGCCGGTGTGCGTCCGGGCGACGTGGCGGTGTTCTACCGGGCCAACGCGCAGTCGCGGGCGCTGGAGGAGGTGCTGGTCCGGGTCGGGCTGCCGTACCGGGTGGTGGGCGGCACGCGGTTCTACGAGCGGCGGGAGATCAAGGACGCTGTCGCCTACCTGCGGGCAGTCGCCAACCCGGACGACGACGTCAACCTGCGCCGGATCCTCAACGTGCCCAAGCGCGGGCTGGGCGAGCGTTCGGAGGCCCTCGTCGCCGCGTTCGCCGAGCGGGAGCGGATCTCGTTCGGTGCTGCGCTGGACCGTCTGGACGAGGTGCCCGGGCTGGGCACCCGCGCGCTGGTCGGGCTGCGCGCGTTCGCCCAGATGCTCCGGGACCTGGCCGAGCTGGCGGTCTCAGGGGCCGGTCCGGCGCAGTTGCTGGGTGCTGCGCTGGACCGGTCGGGATACCTGGCCGAGCTGCGCGCCAGCGACGACCCGCAGGACACCTCCCGGGTGGAGAACCTGGCCGAGCTGCACGCCGTGGCGACCGAGTTCGAGCAGTCCGAGCCGGACGGCGACCTGGCCGACTTCCTCGAACGGGTGTCGCTGGTGGCGGACTCCGACCAGATCCCCAGCGCGGACACCGGTGACGGCGAGCCGGCCGGTGCGGCCGGTGCGGACGGTGCGGCTGTGGCCGACCAGGGCGTGGTGACCCTCATGACCCTGCACACCGCCAAGGGCCTGGAGTTCCCGGTGGTCTTCTTGACCGGCATGGAGGACGGCACCTTCCCGCACATGCGGTCGCTGGCCGACCCGGACCAGCTCGCCGAGGAGCGGCGGCTGGCCTACGTGGGCATCACCCGGGCCCGTGAGCGGCTGTACCTGTCCCGGGCAGCGGTGCGTACCGCGTGGGGCGTGCCCAACGAGTTCCCGCCCAGCCGGTTCCTGGAGGACCTGCCCGCCGAGCTCGTGGACTGGCGTCGCCGCGAGTCGTCGACCGACCAGTTGCGCGGCCCGGGTGGGTTCCTCGGCGGCGCCGGTCGAGGTTCCGGCTGGTTCGGTGGTGCGGCGGGCACCGGGTCCGGGGCGGGCACCGGGTCCGGGGCGGGCACCGGGTCCGTCGGCCCCGGGGCGAGCGGTGCGGCCGCCGGGTCGCGGGCCGCCGGTCGACAGCGTGTCGGCGGCCGGACACCAGGCGGTGCACGGTTCGGTTCCGCCACGCCTCGACCGGGCAACGAGGTGCCCTCGCTCGCGGTCGGCGATCGCGTCTCGCACGACGCGTACGGGATGGGCCGCGTCGTCGAGCTGGAGGGTGCCGGACCGAACGCGGTCGCGAAGGTCGACTTCGGCTCCGCGGGGACCAAGCGGCTGCTGCTCCGGTACTCCCCGCTGGTCAAGCTGTAGCGGTTGCGCGGCGGCCGAGGCGTGGTCGTCCCGTCCGTGGAGCTACCCCACTACCAGCTCACCCACAGGGGCGCAGGGGGCCGACGGACGGGTCGTCCCGGGTGGACGAGGGTGCAGGGCTCTGGGACGTTGGCGAACCGCCTGACTGGACCAGCGGATGGGCAGCAGCGACAAACCTGCCGAACGATCCGCGTGGCGGGGTGCGGGCCGCCGTCGGCGAAGGCGGAGGATCGTGTTGCGATGCTGCGGACCGGCAGCCTTGACGCGCTACGCGGGCGGACGCCCGGCGCCCGGTACGATCGTCCGCGGCACGCGGGCGACCGCGCCGTCCAGGGCCGACAGGAGGACGTCAGGTGGACCTGTTCGAGTACCAGGCGCGGGACATGTTCGAGCGCCACGGCGTACCCGTGCTCCAGGGCATCGTGGCCACCACGCCGGAAGAGGCGCGTGCCGCGGCGGAGCGGCTGCTCCGAGGGGCCGGGGGCGGGGCGGACGCTGGGACCGGCGCCGTGGTCGTCGTCAAGGCGCAGGTGAAGACCGGCGGCCGGGGCAAGGCCGGCGGCGTGGCCATCGCCCGTTCGGCGGACGAGGCCGCGGAGCGTGCGGCGCGGATCCTCGGCATGGACATCAAGGGCCACCAGGTGCACCGCGTCATGGTCGCCGAGGGCGCCACGATCACCGCGGAGTACTACGTCTCGCTGCTGCTGGACCGCGCCGAGCGGCGCTACCTCGCGATGGCCAGCGTCGACGGCGGAATGGAGATCGAGCAGCTCGCCCGCGAGCGGCCCGAGGCCCTCGCCCGGGTGGGCATCGACGCTCGGACGGGGGTGGATGAGGCCACCGCCGCACGGATCGTGGACGCTGCCGGCTTCGAGCCGCCGGCCGCAGCGCAGGTCGCTGCGGTGCTGGCGCAACTGTGGGAGGTGCTGCGCAGTGAGGATGCCACCCTCGTCGAGGTCAACCCGCTGGTGCTCACCGCGGACGGCACCGTCGTCGCCCTGGACGCCAAGGTGACCCTCGATGACAACGCGGCGTTCCGCCATCCCGACCGCGCAGCCCTCGCCGACCCGGTGGCCGGCGACCCGCTCGAGGCCAAGGCCTCGGCCCACGGGCTCAACTACGTCAAGCTCGACGGTCAGGTGGGCGTCATCGGCAACGGTGCCGGACTGGTCATGAGCACCCTTGACGTGGTGGCTGCGTCGGGTCAGCGCCACGGCGGGGTACGGCCGGCGAACTTCCTGGACATCGGGGGCGGGGCATCGGCGGACGTCATGGCCGCCGGGCTGGACGTCATCCTCGGCGACCCCCAGGTGAAGGCGGTGTTCGTCAACGTGTTCGGCGGGATCACCGCCTGCGACGAGGTGGCCCGTGGCATCGTCCAGGCGCTCGCCATGCTCGGCACTGCGGCGACCAAGCCGGTCGTCGTGCGCCTCGACGGCAACAACGTCGCGGAGGGCCGCCGGATCCTCGCGGCGGCCGCCCACCCGCTCGTCACGCTCGCCGACACGATGGACGGCGGCGCGGAATCCGCAGCACGGCTCGCCGCACAGCCTGTCGCCTGAGCCACCCGACCCGGAAGGACCTCTTCACCCATGGCCATCTTCGTCACCGAGCAGTCCCGGGTCCTCGTGCAGGGGATGACCGGCTCGGAAGGGCGCAAGCACACGGCCCGGATGCTGGCCGCCGGCACCGCGGTGGTCGGCGGGGTCAACCCGCGCAAGGCGGGCACGTCGGTCACGTTCCCGGCGCCGACGGGCGAGGTGGAGATACCGGTGTTCGGTACGGTCGCCGAAGCGATGGCCGCGACCGGGGCCGACGTGTCGGTGGTGTTCGTCCCGCCCGCGCTGACCAAGGGCGCGGTCGTCGAGGCGGTCGAGGCCGACATGCCGCTGGTCGTCATCATCACCGAGGGCGTGCCGGTGGCGGACACCGCCGAGTTCTTCGCCTTGGCGGCGGACCGCGGCGTGCGGCTGGTCGGGCCGAACTGCCCCGGCGTGATCAGCCCGGGGCGGTCCGACGTGGGCATCATCCCCGCCGACATCACCGGCCCGGGCCCGGTCGGTCTGGTGAGCAAGTCGGGCACGCTGACGTACCAGATGATGTACGAGCTGCGCGACCTCGGGTTTTCCACGGCGATCGGGATCGGTGGCGACCCGATCATCGGCACCACGTACATCGACGCGCTGGCCGCCTTCGAGGCTGACCCGCAGACCACAGCGGTCGTCATGATCGGGGAGATCGGCGGCGACGCCGAGGAGCGGGCGGCTGCCTACATCGCCGAGCACATGACGAAGCCGGTGGTCGGCTACGTGGCCGGGTTCACCGCCCCTGAAGGCCGCACCATGGGGCACGCGGGAGCCATCGTGTCCGGGTCCAGCGGCAAGGCCCAGGCCAAGAAGGAAGCCCTCGAGGCAGCCGGGGTCCGGGTGGGCCGGACGCCGAGCGAGACGGCCGCGCTCCTGCGAGAGATCCTCGGGACGCGCTGACCGCGGTCCTCGGGACGGGCTGACCACGGTCCTCGGGACGGGCTGACCACGGTCCTCGGGACGGGCTGACCGCGGTCCTCGGGACGCGCCGGCGCAACCCGGCTCGTCCGTCGACACGCCCGGGCGGACGCCCAGTCCGACGCTACGGGGTGCCGGACGGCGACGATGCGGGGGTGGACTCCTCCCGGCCGGTCGCCCCGCGGGCCACGTCCGCCCTGAGCACCGGTCGACGGCCGCGGGAGGTCATCGAGGACCGGCCAGCGTCGCAGTTCTTCACCAGTGATCTCGACGGAGCCCCCCGCTGGGTATCGGGCCTGCTCGCGGGCCTGCAGGCGGCCCTGCTGTCGCTCCTCGTGGCGGTGCTCCCGGCGGTGGCCGCCTACGTCGCCACCTCCGGCGAGCCCGCCAACGCCGACGTCGCCTGGACGCAGGCCGCCGCGCTGGGCGCCCGGTGGTGGCTGCTGGCCCACGGCGTCCCGCTCAGCGGGGCTGGCACCCAGGTCACGCTCGTGCCGCTCGGTCTGAGCGCCGTCGCGCTCATCGCGTGCAACGCCTCGGCGCGGCGCACGGTCGCTCCGGCGCGCGCCGCCTGGGTGGCGGCGATCGGGGTGTACGTGGCTGTCGCGATGCTCGTGGCCGGTGTGGTGGGCGCCGGACCGGTGGGGGTGGTGCGGGCCGGCGTCGGCGGTGTCGTCGTCGCCACGCTGGGGATCGGGTCGGGGGTGGTCCGTCGACCGGACACGCCGAGCCTGGAGCACCTGGCCCCGCCGGCGTGGTGGCGGGTCCCCGTCCCCGTCCGCCTGGGTCTGCGCGCGGGCCTGGCAGCGGCCGCGCTCACCCTGCTCGCCGCCGGGCTGCTCACCGTCGGATGGCTGGTGCACGGCAGGGCGACGATCGGCGGCATCGTGGCAGGGCTGGGCCTGTCCGTGCCGGACGGTGTGCTCCTGGCCGTCGCAGAGCTCGCCTACGTGCCGACGCTGGTCATCTGGGGCGTGGCGTTCCTGGCGGGACCAGGCTTCGCGGTCGGAGCGGGGACGACGTTCGCGCCGGGCGTCGTGCGGGCCGGCGTGCTGCCGGCGGTGCCCCTGCTGGGGGCACTGCCGCAGCCCGGCGACGTGTCAGGCACGGCCCGGGCACTGCCCGTGCTGCTCGCTGTCGCTGGTGGCCTCGCCGGGGTGTGGGTGTTGCGCGGGGACCGTTCGCAGCGGTGGACGGATGCCCCGGCGGTGGCGGGCGTCGCGGCGCTGACCGCGGGCACGGCGGCCGGTCTCCTGGTGGCCCTCGGGTCCGGCGCGGTGGGCCCGGGCCGGATGGGCAGCGTCGGGGGGGACCCGTGGACGGTGGGCCTGGCCGTCGCGCTCGGCGTGCTGGTGGGAGAACTCGTCGTGGTGCTGCCGGGAGACCGGCTGGTGCGCGCTCAGGCTCGGATCGCCTGGGGCGCGCTGGCCCGCGGCGGGCGGCGACTGGCGACCCGGTCGGACACGGTGGTCAGGGTGCGGTGGGGAGGCCACCGAGCCGACGGCCCCACTCCTGCAGGTCGTCCTGGAAGGCCTGCTCGCAGGCCACCTTCGCCGAGGACGTGATCGCGCTGTCGAGGCAGTCCTGACGGGCCTGTTCCAGGGGCCAGGTGGCGAACAGCGCCACGAGGGTCAGGCCGGTCAGGGTGACGAGCGCAGCCGCGAGACCCAGCATCGGTGCGAGAGCCGGGCCTGCCCCGGCCGGGCGCGCTGTCCGCCAGGCGCGCACACTCTCCACGACGGCCGCGAGGAGGAAACCTGTCGAGGCGGCCCGCCACGGCAACGGCAGGCCGAGCGTGAGCAGCGACGCCAGGATGAGCAGGCCGACGACCCCCATCTGCCGCAGTGCACGACGGGTTGCGACCGGGTCGACGGGAGCAGTCGGGCCCGGGGATCGGCTGGACCGGCGGCCGGGGTCCACCCAAGGTGGTCGCCCATGCGGAGGCCGCCCGTGCGGAGTCCGCCTGGGCGGGTGCTGGTTGCCGGGTGGCGTCTCGGGCGGGTGCTGGGCAGGCTCGCGTGGCGGTGTCCCGGGCTGGTCACCGGGAGGTCCGTCCGGCGGCGCGTACGGGTTGCCCACCAGCACATTGTCGTGCATGCGTTCTGGCCGGGGCAGTTAGTGTGCTGCCCGTGCCCGGCCATGTCCCCACTCCGCCGACGCGCGCGGCCGGCCGTGTGGTCGTGCTGCTGTCCGGCGCCGGATCGAACCTGGCGGCACTGCTGCGCGCGCAGGATGACGCCGCGTGGGGTGCCCGCATCGTCGGGGTGGTCAGCGACCGGGCCGACGCGCGGGGCCTGGTGCTCGCCCGCGAGGCGGGCGTCCCCACCGCCGTCGTGGCGCCGGCCGACTTCGCCGACCGCACGGCCTGGGACGAGGCGCTCGCCACGACGGTGGCGGTGTTCCACCCGGACCTCGTGGTCAGCGCCGGGTTCATGCGGATCCTCGGGCCGGCGGTGCTGGCGCGGTTCCCGGACCGGGTCCTCAACACGCACCCGGCCCTGCTGCCGTCCTTCCCGGGAGCGCACGCGGTCCGCGACGCGCTCGCCTACGGGGTGGCGGTGACGGGCTGCACGGTGCACGTCGTCGACGCCGGCGTGGACACGGGGCCGATCCTCGCGCAGGCCGCCGTCGAGGTGCGCCCAGACGACGACGAGGCGACCCTGCACGAACGGATCAAGGTCACCGAGCGTGCGCTGCTGGTGGACTGCGTGGGGCGGGCTGCCCGCCAGGGCGTGCGGGTCGTGGGCCGACGGGCGCTGACCGGGCTACCGGCCGGCTAGACTCGGCAGCGGTCGCGACTGGCGCAGGTGGGCCGAACCACCGGGGAGCGGCCGGCACCACCCGCCGACGCGCCGTTCGCCTGGGCGCTGCGGTCCTCGACCCGTTCGACGACCGATCCGGAAGGTGGCCCGCGAGCCATGTCCTGTCCTGTGCCCTCCCCGTCCACCCGAACCGGCATCCCGGTCGCGGCTGCGAGCCCGGTCGACCCTACGGACCCGGCCACCCGCCGGCCGGTCCGCCGGGCCCTGGTCTCGGTCTACGACAAGACCGGTCTGGCCGACCTGGCCGTGGCGCTGCGCTACGCGGGCGTCGAGATTGTGTCCACCGGCTCCACCGCGGCAGCCGTCGCCGCCGCCGGCGTGCCGGTGACCCGGGTGGAGGACCTCACCGGGTTCCCCGAGTGCCTCGACGGGCGGGTGAAGACGCTGCACCCACGGGTGCACGCCGGGATCCTGGCGGACACTCGCCGGCCCGAGCACCTGGACCAGCTGCGCGACCTGGGCATCCAGCCCTTCGAGCTGGTCGTGGTCAACCTCTACCCGTTCAGCCGGACCGTGGCGTCCGGTGCCCCGGTGGACGAGTGCGTGGAGCAGATCGACATCGGCGGGCCGTCCATGGTGCGGGCTGCCGCGAAGAACCACCCGAGCGTGGCGGTCGTCGTCGACCCGGCGGCCTACCGGGAGGTAGCCGAGGCGGTCAGGGCCGGCGGCTTCACGCTCGCCCAGCGCGCTCGGCTCGCTGCCGAGGCGTTCGCCTGCACGGCTGCCTATGACGTCGCCGTCGCCACGTGGATGGCCTCGGCCCTCGCCCGGACGGACGAGGTCGACGGTCGTTCGACGGGCTTCCCGGCGTGGGTCGGCGCCGGCTGGCAGCGCGCGGGCGTGCTGCGCTACGGGGAGAACCCGCACCAGCGGGCCGCCCTCTACGCCTCCCCCGGCGCGCCCGGCCTGGCCGGAGCGCGACAGCTGCACGGCAAGGCGATGAGCTACAACAACTACGTCGACGCGGATGCCGCGTGGCGCGCCGCGCACGACCACGCGGACCCTGCCGTCGCTGTGGTCAAGCACGCCAACCCTTGCGGGATCGCGGTGGGCACGGACGTGGCCGACGCGCACGCCAAAGCCCACGCCTGCGACCCGCTGTCCGCCTACGGCGGCGTCGTGGCGGCCAACCGGGTGATCACCCGGGCCGCTGCCGAGCAGATCGCGCCGGTGTTCACCGAGGTGGTTCTCGCCCCTGGCTACGAGCCGGAGGCGCTGGAGATCCTGTCCCGGAAGAAGAACCTCCGGCTGCTCGTCGTCGACGAGGCCCCGCAGCCGCCCCAGCAGCTGCGCCAGATCAGCGGGGGCGTGCTCGTGCAGGACGTCGACCGGATCGACGCCCCCGGGGACGAACCCACGACCTGGCGGCTGGTCGCGGGGGAGCCGGCCGACGACGCCACCCTCGCCGACCTCGCCTTCGCCTGGCGGGCGGTCCGGGCGGTGCGCTCCAACGCGATCCTGCTGGCCCACGACGGCGCGTCCGTGGGGGTCGGGATGGGTCAGGTCAACCGGGTCGACTCCTGCCGGCTGGCGGTCGATCGGGCGAACGCCGAGGGTCAGGACCGGGCTCGCGGGTCGGTGGCCGCCTCGGACGCCTTCTTCCCGTTCGCCGACGGCTTGCAGGTCCTGCTCGATGCGGGGGTGCGGGCCGTGGTCCAGCCGGGCGGGTCGGTGCGGGACGACGAGGTGGTGGCCGCTGCCGCTGCCGCGGGGGTCGCCCTGTACCTCACCGGGACCCGGCACTTCGCGCACTGACGTCCCGGAGCGGCGACGGGTGGCGAGCCCGGCCGGTCGCCTGTCGGCGTCAGCTGTCGCCGGTCGCCTGTCGGCGTCAGCTGCGGCCGGTCGCCTGTCGGCGTCAGCCAAGACCCGTCACTCGTCGACGGCGCGCAGCGGGCGGGCGAGGTCGGTAACGGCGACGCGGTCGACCCGTGGCAGCGTGGCGCCGGTGAACAGCCGTCGGGCCGCGGCCCCGTCGCGCGGCCGGTCGACCACGAGGACCGCCACGGCCCTGTCCGCCGCGAACCACACGGCCGACCACCCGTCCGTCCCGGTGGGGTCGCCCCGGAGCACCACGTCGTCGCCGTCGGGGATGCCGAACAGCGCCAGCTCGTGCCCGAGCTGGGTGGAGAACACGTAGGGCGCCAGGTCCTCCGCCGGTCCGGGCACACCGAGCAGACCGCGCACCGCAGTCTCCGGGCCGCGCAGTGCGGTGTCCCAGTGACCGCCCGGGACCCAGCCGTGCCGCGCCGACCGTCGCCGGGCCGCATCGCCGACCACCCGGACGTGGACGGGGCCGTCGAGCGGCGCCCATCGTTCGTCCACCCGGACGTGGCCGTCGGCGTCCGCCGCGAGCGCATCGCCCAGCCACCCCGTGGCCGGTCGTGCCCCCACGGCGGCGAGCACGGCGTCCGCGGGCAGCGCGGTGCCGTCGGCCAGGGCCACACCGTCCTGTCGCACGGCCGCAACCCGCACTCCGGTGAGCAGTCGCACGCCCGCGGCCGGGTACCACGGCGCGGTGAGCCGGCCGAGGTCGCCGAGCGCACCAGCCAGTGGGTGGGCTGCCTCGACGACGGTCACCTGCACGCCGGTCCGCGCCGCGACCCCGGCCACCTCGGCCCCGATCCAGCCCGCTCCCACGACGACGAGCCGTGCCCCGGGGCGCAGCCGGTCGCGCAGCGCGGCCGCGTCGGCGGCCGTGTGCAGGGACAGCGCGGCAGGCCACGGGCGCACGGCGTGGGAGCCGGAGGCCACGACGAGCGCCTCGGCGCGCAGTGTCCGGCGGTCGGTGTGCACCGTGGCGCCGTCGCCGTCGAGGGACAGGGTCCGGGCGGGCTCGTCCAGCCGGACCTCGTCGGCGAGGTCCGCCAGGTCGAGGCCGAGGTCATCGGCCAGCCAAACGGGCTCCGGCCGGTCGAGCAGGTGCTTGGACAGCGGCGGCCGGTCGTAGGGGGGCAGCCCCTCGGCGCCGAGCACGCTGACCCGCCCGGTGAACCCTTCGGCACGCAGGGCCGCGACGGTCCGGGCGCCGGCCAGCCCGGCGCCGACGACGAGCACGGAGCGGGGGCGTCGGGAGGTCTCGGGCATGGCCGGTAGTCTGCCCGGTGCACGGTGGTCCCGGAGGAGGTGGCTCGTGCCGAGCTCGCCCGAGCTGCTCCCGCAGGGGTCCCCCGATTCGCCCGAGGTGTCCCCGCAGGGGTCCCCCGATTCGCCCGAGGTGCCCCCCGATTCGCCCGAGGTGCTCCCGGAGGTACCCCCGGAGGAGCGTCCGCTCGACCCGCGGGCGATCGCCCGCGCCTCGTTGGCCGCTGGGCGCAACGCCTCGCTGTGGGTGGTGGCCGGTGCCGTGGCTGCCCTGGTGGTGATCACGCTCACGGTGGGGGGCACCGCCGGGGCGTCGGGCCTCGCGCTGCTGCTCGCCGTCTGCGCCATCGCCCGTGTCCTGTGGCCGGGGCGCGGGCCGGTGGCGCTGGCCGTGCGCTCCCGCGGTGTGGACGTGGCGGTGCTGGCCGTCCTCGCGATCGGCCTCGGTGTGCTGTCCCAGACGATCCCGGACTGACCGACCGCGGCCGGCCACCTGTCCCTGGACCGGACGGCCCGCCTGGTCGTCCGGGCGTTGCGCGCCGGACCCGGGGTAGCGCCTGGGTGGGCGGGTGCGCGGTAGCGGGTTCGGTCGCCTCAGTCCTGGCTGGGGCCCTGGCTCGCGGTCGGGGAGTCGGGGGCGGGCCCGCCGTCGTCCGGAGCGTCGAGGTCGTCGTCGAGGTCGTCGTCGTCCACCGCCGGCGGGGTCGTGAACCCGAGGTGCACGACGGCGGCCAGCAGGGCTCCCACCAGGGGTGCGACCCAGAACGCCCACAGCTGGGAGATGGCCCAGCCACCGGTGAGCACCGCCGTGGCCGTGGCCCGCGCAGGGTTCACCGCGCCGTTCGTCAGGGGCAGGGTCACGAGGACGACGAGGGTGTACGCCGCACCGACGACTGCAGGCGCCGGGAACGATCCGGCCCGTCGGCCGGTCACCGCCAGCGTGACCCCGACGAGGACTGCAGCCGCGACCGCCTCGAGGAGGAAGCCCTGCGGCCACAGACCCAGCTGGACCTGCTGGCTGGACGCCGTCCACAACGGGGAGTGCGTGCCGTAGCCGTTCGTGACCGAGGCGAAGAACGTCCGGAGGCTGCCGTCCTGGCTGGCCAGGGCCGGCAGGCCGGGCGGCACCGTGATGAACAGCAGCGCCGCGGCGACGAGCCCGCCGAGTACCTGCGCCACCCAGTACGGCAGCAGGTCCCGCCACGGCCGGCGGCCCACGACGACCGCGCCCAGCGTCACCGCGGGGTTGAAGTGCCCGCCGGACACGCGGCCGAACGCGGCGGTGCTCACCGCGAGGCCGAGCCCGAAGGCCAGGGCGATGCCGAGGTGGCCCAGCTGCCAGAGGTTCCCGTACAGCGCCGCTCCGACGCCCGCGAGCACGACGACGAAGGTGCCGGCAGCCTCCGCGGCGAGCCGGACCCCGAGCCCGGGGGCGCGGTACGAGGCGCCGGGCTCGGGCGGGCTGTCCAGGTCGGTGCCGGCCACGCCGTCCAGGTCGGTGCCGGCCACGCCGCCCGGCTCGGCGCCCGCCACGGTGCGTGG
Organism: uncultured Actinomycetota bacterium; assembly: GCA_963703555.1. Taxonomy (GTDB): domain Bacteria; phylum Actinomycetota; class Actinomycetes; order Actinomycetales; family Cellulomonadaceae; genus CAVPEV01. The sequence goes on from CAVPEV010000021.1 coordinate 70,233, forward strand.
GTCCGCCTGGTCGCGAGGTGCCCGGCGTGCGGCATCACGGTTGTCGAAGGTCATGATCGTCCTCTCGTCGTTCGTGTCGTGCTCGCCGCCTCGGTCGCCCGGGGCGAAAGCCGGAGTGCCGGGCTGGTCCCGGCCCGGGGCGGGGGGGTCGTGCGCCGGCCCGGGCTCCTGGCCCAGGATCCCAGCCCAGGGACCTCGGTGCGGGTCCTCGCCCAGGGGTCCTCGCCCAGGGGTCCTCGCCCAGGGTGCCAGCGGTGGCTGTGCGCCACACCTCGGCCGGGTTGCGCAGGGGTGGTGTCGCCGTGTTCCGGAGCCGGTGTCTTGATGTCGAGTAACCTGTGCCGGCGACCCGGCCGATCCGCCGGAGGCCCGCTCATCCCGCACAGGAGAGGCCTGGAATGGCGAAGATCACAGTCCGTGGACCGGTCGTCGAGCTCGACGGCGACGAGATGACCCGGATCATCTGGCACTCCATCAAGGACCGGCTGATCCTGCCGTACCTGGACGTCGACCTGCGCTACTACGACCTGTCCATCGAAAACCGGGACGCCACAGGCGACCAGGTCACCGTGGACGCCGCGAACGCCATCAAGGAGCACGGTGTCGGGGTGAAGTGCGCCACGATCACTCCGGACGAGGCCCGCGTGGCGGAGTTCGGCCTCAAGCAGATGTGGCGCTCGCCGAACGGCACCATCCGCAACATCCTCGGCGGGGTGGTGTTCCGTGAGCCGATCATCATCTCGAACGTGCCGCGCCTGGTGCCCGGCTGGACGAAGCCGATCGTCATCGGCCGCCATGCGCACGGCGACCAGTACAAGGCCACGGACGTGAAGATCCCCGGCGCCGGGACCGTCACCCTCACCTACACCCCGGCCGACGGCTCCGCGCCGATGGAGCTGGAGGTCGTGCGCATGCCTGAGGAGGGCGGTGTGGCGATGGCGATGTACAACTTCAACGAGTCGATCCGCGACTTTGCGCGCGCCTCGTTCTCCTACGGGCTGAAGCGTGGCTACCCGGTCTACCTGTCGACCAAGAACACGATCCTCAAGGCGTACGACGGACAGTTCAAGGACCTGTTCGCCGAGGTCTTCGAGGCCGAGTTCGCCGAGCAGTTCGCCGCCGCCGGACTGACCTACGAGCACCGCCTCATCGACGACATGGTCGCCTCTGCGATGAAGTGGGAGGGCGGCTACGTCTGGGCGTGCAAGAACTACGACGGCGACGTGCAGTCCGACACGGTCGCGCAGGGCTTCGGCTCGCTCGGTCTGATGACGAGCATCCTGATGACCCCCGACGGGCGCACCGTCGAGGCCGAGGCCGCGCACGGGACCGTCACCCGGCACTACCGCCAGCACCAGCAGGGCAAGCCGACCTCGACGAACCCCATCGCGTCGATCTTCGCGTGGACCGGCGGCCTGAAGCACCGCGGCGAGCTGGACGGCACCCCCGAGGTCGTCGGCTTCGCCGAGACGCTCGAGCAGGTGGTCGTGTCCACGGTCGAGTCCGGCCGGATGACCAAGGACCTGGCCCTGCTGGTGGGCCCGGAGCAGCCGTGGCAGACGACGGAGGAGTTCCTGGCGACCCTCGACGAGAACCTCGCCGCCCGGCTCGGCTGACCGGCGTGCTGGTCGCGGTCCGGGTGCGCCCGGGGACGTCGCGGACGCGGGTGGGCGGTCGCCACGGCGACCGGTTGGTGGTCGCGGTCCCGGCGCGGGCGGTCGACGGCGCGGCGACCGAGGCGGCCCTCGTGGCGCTCGCGGAGGCTCTCGGCGTGCGTCGGCGTCACCTGAGACTGGTCTCCGGCGCGACCAGCCGGGACAAGCTCGTGGAGATCGACCCGGACGTGGTCGCCGCCGACGCCGGGCTCGCCGAGCGGGTGGAGGTGCTGCGCGGCCGCCCGGGCTGACCTGCCCAGTCCGGCATGCCTTGCGGGCCTGGGCTGACCGGACGACCCGGGTCGCCCCGACCGGACTGCCCGGAACTCTTGCTGCAAGTTGCTGCAATCCGATACCGTCGCGACGACCGACAGCAGACCGCACAGTGGCGTGCGGGACGGAGGAACCGGGATGGTCGTCGTCGACGTCCGAGTCCGCAGGATCAGCGCAGTTCTCGCCGGAGCTGCCCTCGCGGTGGCGGGGCTGGTGGGCGCCACGCCGGCCACCATGGCTGCACCGGCCACCATGGCTGCACCGGCCACCATGGCTGCACCGGGCACCATGGCTGCACCGGGCACCATGGCTGCGAACCGCTCCGTGACGCTGGTGGGGGACCTGCAGAGCGAGCTGGGGTGCTCGGCGGACTGGCAGCCGGACTGCGCCGCCACCGCGCTGACCCCCACAGCAGTCTCGGGCGTGTATGCGGCGGTGCTGCCGGTGCCGGCCGGGAGCTGGCAGTACAAGGTCGCGCTCGACGGCGGCTGGGACGAGTCCTACGGTGCCGGCGGCGGCAGCGACAACGCGCCGCTGACGATTGCCGGGGACACCCGTCTGCGGTTCAGCTACGACGACTCCTCGCACCGGATCGCGGTGGCCCCGGTGGACCTGACCGGCGGGTACACCAGCGCCGACGACGCCCTGGTGACCGCACCGGCCCAGCAGCCCGGCTCCACCGAGCAGTTCTACTTCGTCATGACGGACCGGTTCGCCGACGGGGACCCGACCAACGACACCGGCGGCCTGTCCGGCGACCGGCTGACCACCGGGTTCGACCCCACGGACAAGGGCTTCTACCACGGCGGGGACCTCGCCGGTCTGCGCGACCGGCTGGACTACATCCAGGGGCTCGGCACGACGGCGATCTGGCTCACCCCGTCGTTCGTCAACCGGCCGGTCCAAGGCACCGGGGCCGACGCGTCGGCCGGCTACCACGGCTACTGGGTCACCGACTTCACCCGGATCGACCCGCACCTGGGCACGAACGCCGAGCTGCAGGCGCTCATCGCCGACGCGCACTCCCGGGGCATGAAGCTGTACTTCGACATCATCACCAACCACACCGCCGACGTCATCGACTATGCCGAGGGCCGCTACGACTACGTCGACCAGGCGACCCGGCCGTACCGCGACACGGACGGCACCGCCTTCGACCCGGCCGACTACGCGGGCACGGGGAGCTTCCCGGCGCTCGACCCGGCCACCTCGTTCCCCTATACGCCGGTCATCGCGCCCGAGGACGCCAACCTCAAGGTGCCCGCCTGGCTGAACGATCAGACGCTGTACCACAACCGTGGAAACTCGACCTGGACCGGGGAGTCGGTGACCTACGGGGACTTCTCCGGCCTGGACGACCTCATGACCGAGAACCCGACGGTGGTGCAGGGCTTCGTCGACGTCTACGAGCACTGGATCGACCTGGGCGTCGACGGCTTCCGGATCGACACCGCCAAGCACGTGAACACCGAGTTCTGGCAGCAGTGGACCAGCCAGGTGCTCGACTACGCCCGCGCGCACGGCAAGCCGGACTTCTTCATGTTCGGCGAGGTGTACGACGCGGATGCGGCGAAGACCGCGCCGTATGTGCGCAGCACAGATATGAGCTCGGTGCTCGACTTCGCCTTCCAGTCCGCCGCGTCGAGCTTCGCGCGCGGGGCCGGCCCGGCCGCCCTGTCGACGCTGTTCGCCGGCGACGACCGGTACACGACACCGGACAGCAGTGCGGGAGCTCTACCGACGTTCCTCGGCAACCACGACATGGGCCGGATCGGCTACGCGGTCAAGGACTCCGGCTCGGCGCTCGCCCGGTCGGAGCTCGCCCACTCCCTCATGTACCTGACCCGCGGCCAGCCGGTCGTGTACTACGGCGACGAGCAAGGGTTCGTCGGGAACGGGTCGATGGGCGGCACCGACAAGGACGCCCGGCAGGACATGTTCGCCACCGCGGTGGACGAGTACGCGAGCCAGGCGCTGCTCACCGGTGAGACGGCCGGGTCGGTGGACCGCTACGACCCGACGGCTCCCCTGTACACGCACATCGCCGAGCTGGCCGCGCTGCGAGCCGGCACGCCGGCGCTGGTCTCCGGCGCCCAGATCGAGCGTCCGGTGAGCGGGGCGGGCGCGGGGTCGGTCTACGCCTTCTCCCGGGTGGACCGGGACGCGCAGATCGAGCACCTGGTGGCCCTGAACAATGCGGAGACCGCCTCGAGCGTCACGGTCACCACGCTCACCCCCGGGGCCACCTTCACGAGCCTGTACGGCGGGCACGCCCCGGTCGTCGCTGGTCGGGACGGTGTGGTCACGCTGACCGTCCCGCCGCTGTCGGCGGTCGTCCTGCGGGCCGGCACCCCGGTGGCCGCGGCGCCGGACGGCACGGCGGACGTCGGCGTGTCCGTGCCCGCGCCGGGCGGCGAGCTCACCGGGTCGGTCCCGGTGGCCGCCACCGTCGCCGACGGCGTGTGGCACGAGACGTCGTTCGCCTGGCGGGTGCTCGGGGACACGACGTGGACACCGCTCGGTACGGCGGTCACCACCCGACCGCGGGTCTTCCACGACGTGCCCAGCAGCCTGGTCGACGGCACGCTCGTCGAGTACCGGGCCGTCACCCGGGACGCGGCCGGCCACCGCGGAGCAGCCTCCACCTATGGTTCGGTGGGTCTGGCGGTCGACGGCGTCGTGCCGCAGCAGCCGGCACCGGACGACCTGCTCGTCACCGCTCCCGGTAGCTACCAGAGCGAGGTCGGCTGCCCCGGTGACTGGCAGCCGGACTGCGCGGCCACCCGGCTCACATCCCGAGGCAACGGCATCTACGCCGGGACGGTCTCGGTGCCGCCCGGCAGCTACGAGTACAAGATCGCGATCGGCGGCAGGTGGGACGAGAACTACGGCGCCGGGGGTGTCCCCGGTGGGCCGAACGTCGTCTTCACCGTGCCTGGTGACACCGCTGCGGACGTCACCTTCGTCTACGACCACGCGGCGCACGCCTTCACCAGCAGCGCCCAGGGGCCGTTGCTCACCCTGCCCGGCAGCTTCCAGAGCGAGGTCGGCTGCCCCGGTGACTGGCAGCCGGACTGCCTGGCCACCTGGCTGTCCGACCCGGACGGCGACGGTGTGTTCACCTTCACCACGGACGCCGTCCCGGCGGGCAGCTACGAGGTGAAGGTGGCGCACAACCTCAGCTGGGCGGAGAACTACGGCGCCGGCGGCGTGCGCGACGGGGCGAACATCGCCTTCGTGGCGCCGGGCGGCAAGCCCATCACCTTCAGCTATGACCTGGCCGTGCACCTGCTGACCGTCGAGGTCACGGACCCGCCGCTGGCCGGCGTGGGGCAGTGGCAGGCCCAGTGGATCGATGCGACGACGATCGCGTGGCCCGCCGGCCTGGTGGCGTCCGGAGCGGACCCGGCCACGGCGACCTGGCGGCTGTACCACGCGCCGGACGCATCGCTGGAGGTGGTCGGGCGGGAGGTCGCCGGCGGCGAGGAGGTCACGCTGACCTATGACCCGGCCGGCCTGACGGCCGCTCAGCTCGGCAGGTTCCCGGCCCTGGGCGGCTACCTCGCTCTGCACCTGGACGCCGCCACGCCCGACGCCGAGCGGTGGCTGACCGGCGAGCTCCTGGTCAGCCAGGCGGCCGCCGACGGCACGCTGACCGCCGCGACCGGCGTGCAGATCCCGGGTGTGCTGGACGACCTGTACGCCGGTCGTGCCACGGACCGCACGTTCGGCGCCACCTGGCGGGCCGGCAAGCCCTCGTTGACGCTGTGGGCGCCGACCGCCCAGCACGTCGACCTGCTGCTGTGGCGCGGTGCGGACACCGACCGCGAGCCGCAGCGCATCCCCATGGTGCGCCAGCCCGACGGCGCCTGGACGGTGCAGGGGGCACGGTCCTGGACGAACGCCGCCTACCTGTACGAGGTCACGGTCTACGTCCCGACCACCGACGCGGTCGAGGTGAACCGGGTCACCGACCCGGCCTCGGTGGCACTGACCGTCAACTCGACGTACTCCGTGCTCGTCGACCTCGACGACCGGGCGCTCGCCCCACGGCAGTGGTCGCGGACTCCCCAGCCGCAGGTGGACCCGGTGGACCAGGCCATCTACGAGCTGCACGTGCGCGACTTCTCGATCGCCGACACCACGGTGCCCGAGCGGCTGCGCGGGACGTACCTGGCGTTCGCGCAGGAGCACAGCGCCGGCCGGCAGCACCTGCGCGACCTGGCACGGGCGGGCTTGACGACCGTCCACCTGCTGCCCACCTTCGACATCGCCTCCATCGAGGAGGACCGCGCCGCGCAGCAGACCCCGCCGTGCGACCTGGCATCGTTCCCGGCCGACTCGCCCGAGCAGCAGGCCTGCGTCGCCCAGGTCGCCGACACGGACGGCTACAACTGGGGCTACGACCCGCTGCACTGGTCGGTGCCCGAGGGCTCGTACGCGGTCGACCCCGACGGTGCAGCCCGCGTCGTGGAGTTCCGCACCATGGTGGGCGCCCTGCACGCCGACGGCCTGCAGGTCGTCGGCGACCAGGTGTTCAACCACACGGCGGCGAGCGGCCAGGACCCGAGGTCGATCCTCGACCGTGTGGTGCCCGGCTACTACCACCGGCTCGATGCCGTCGGCGCGGTGGAGACCTCGACCTGCTGCCAGAACGTGGCGACCGAGCATGCGCTGGCCCAGCAGCTCATGGTGGACTCGGTGGTCACCTGGGCCCGTGACTACAAGGTGGACGGCTTCCGGTTCGACCTCATGGGCCACCACAGCGTCGAGACGATGCAGGCGGTCCGTGCCGCGCTCGACGCGCTGACCGTGCGGCACGACGGCGTGGACGGCTCGCGCGTCTACCTGTACGGCGAGGGGTGGAACTTCGGCGAGGTCGCGAACAACGCGTTGTTCACCCAGGCCACCCAGGGCCAGCTCGGCGGGACGGGTATCGGCACGTTCAGCGACCGGCTGCGCGACGCGGTGCGCGGCGGTCGCCCGTTCGACGCCGACCCGCGCATCCAGGGCTTCGGCTCCGGCGCCGTCACCGACCCCAACGGGGCGCCGGTCAACGGCACCCCGGCCGAGCAGGCCGCGCGCCTGGCGCACGACACCGACCTGGTCAAGCTCGGCATGGCCGGCAACCTGCGCGACTACGCCTTCGAGACGTCCGACGGCACCGTGCGCACGGGGGCGCAGATCGACTACAACGGTCAGCCGGCCGGCTACGCGGACTCCCCGGAGGAGGTCGTCACCTACGTCGACGCCCACGACAACGAGACCCTGTTCGACGCCCTGACCCTCAAGCTGCCGCCGGACACCCCGATGGCGGACCGGGTGCGGATGAACACCGTGTCGCTGGCGACCACGGCGCTGGCGCAGACGCCGTCGTTCTGGCACGCCGGGGCCGACCTGCTGCGGAGCAAGTCGCTGGACCGCAACAGCTACAACTCCGGCGACTGGTTCAACGTGCTGGACCTGTCGGGGCAGACCAACGGTTTCGGCCACGGGCTCCCGCCGGCGCCGGACAACCAGGCCAAGTGGCCGTTCCAGCAGCCGCTGCTGGCCGACCCGGCCCTGGCGCCCACCCCGAAGGACATCGCCACGGCGACGGCCGCGGCCCAGGACCTGCTCCGTCTGCGCTACTCCACCGACCTGTTCCGGCTCGGCAGCGCGCAACTCATCGAGCAGAAGGTGACGTTCCCCGCAGGTGGCCCGGACGCCGCACCCGGCGTGGTCGTGATGCGCATCGACGACACGGTGGGTCGGGACGTCGACCACCGGCTGGACGGCGTGCTCGTCGTCCTCAACGCCTCCGACGAGGACGTCACCGTCCCGGTCGAGGGGCTCGCCGGTGCGCAGTACCGGCTCTCCCCGGTGCAGGCGGGTGGCAGCGACGAGGTGGTCCGCAGGACCACCTGGGACGTGGCGGACGGCGCGGCGAGCATCCCCGCCCGGACCGTGTCGGTGCTGGTGGACGACCAGGGCGCGCAGCACGGCAGGTGTCTGCGCTGGTGGCCGTGGTGCGGGCGAGCCTGACCGACCGGGATCGCCGATCGTTTACTTCTTGACGACAAGGGATCCGGGCGTGTATATCTCATACATGCCCGCCGCCGGCCGCTTCGCCGCCACCAGCTCGCGTGACACCGGTTCGCAGCGGGCGCTCCGCGAGCTCAACACCCGCAAGATCCTCGACGTGCTGGCCGGTCGCGGGCCGAGGACGCAGGCGGAGCTGGCCCGGGTGACCGGACTGTCCACCGGGACCGTGTCCAACATCGTCCGTGGCCTCGTCTCCGACGGCCGGGCGCTCGCCACGCCCGTGGTCAGCTCGGGCCGGCGCTCCGTGCAGGTGTCCCTGGCCCCTGACCGGCGCGTGGTCGTGGGCATCGACATCGGCCGCAGCCACCTGCGGCTGCTCGGCTGTGATGCCGCGCACCGCACCTTCGGCCTGCGCAGCGCGACCCTGGAGCCGGGGCACCGCCCCGCACAGACGCTGCGAGCCGCCGCGGACATGCTCGACGCGATGCTCCAGGAGGAAGAGATCTGCCGGTCCCGGGTGCAGGTCTGCGGCATCGCACTGCCCGCCGCGCTGGACCCGGTGAGCCGCATGGTGATCCAGGAGAGCGTCCTGCCCAACTGGGCGGGACAGGACCTGGGGGCGCTGAGCGCGAGCGTGCTCGGGCTGCCCACGGTGCTGGAGAACGACGCGAACCTCGGCGCGCTGGCCCACGTGAGCTTCGGCCGGCACCCGTCGGCGCACAGCCTCGTCTACATCAAGGTCGCAACCGGCATCGGCGCGGGCATCGCCCTGGACGGTCAGCTGTACCGCAGCAGCAGCGGTCTCACCGGCGAGATCGGCCACTTCCAGGTCGTGGACGGCGGCGAGGTCTGCTACTGCGGCAACCGCGGGTGCCTGGAGACGGTGGGATCCACGCGCCGAGTCGTGACGGACCTCGCGCACATCCGGCACGGGGACGCGGTCACGCTCGACGACGTGGTCGCCGCCGCGGAGGCGGCCGAGCCCGCGATCCTGCGGATCCTCGAGGACGCCGGGGCGGCGCTCGGTCGCGCGGTCGCGCTGGTGTGCACCCTGCTGAGCCCGGACGTCGTGGTGCTCGGGGGACCGCTCACGCGGGTCGGCGGCCCGATGCTCGAGGCGCTGGTCCGCTCGGTGCGCCAGCGGGCCCTGCTGTCGGCGACGGCGGCCACCGTGTTCGAGCTGTCCGACCTGGGCGCCGACGCCGAGGTGCAGGGTGCGTGCGAGCTGGCTCTGCAGGAGATGCTCTGGACGACCGCAGCGGTGCCTGCGTCAACTTCGTAACAGTATGGCAACGGCATGCGTTCATAGGTTGACCGGGCAGGTGCCGAGCGCTAGCGTCGGCCAGGCCGCGCAGATCGGAGTCGCGGGCGCACCGCGAGCAACGGCGCCGGACGAGGAAGGGATCTCGATGACGGAGAGCCACGTCATCCTCGAGATGAGGTCGATCACCAAGGACTTCCCGGGGGTCCGCGCCCTGGACGACGTCAGCATGAGCGTCCGTTCCGGGGAGATCCATGCGATCTGCGGGGAGAACGGTGCGGGCAAGTCCACCCTCATGAAGGTGCTGTCCGGGGTGTACCCGTACGGCACCTACGAGGGCGACATCATCTACCAGGGGGAGGAGGTGCGGTTCCGGGACATCCGCTCCAGCGAGCAGGCCGGGATCGTCATCATCCACCAGGAGCTCGCACTCATTCCCGAGCTGTCGATCACCGAGAACATCTTCCTGGGCAACGAGATCAAGCACGGTCTGGGCATCGACTGGACGCAGGCGCGCCGCCGCGCCCAGGACGTGCTCGCGCGGGTGGGTCTGGACGAGAACCCGGACACCGCGATCAAGAACCTCGGGGTCGGTCAGCAGCAGCTCGTGGAGATCGCCCGGGCGCTGGCCAAGGACGTCAAGCTGCTCATCCTCGACGAGCCCACCTCGGCCCTGAACCAGGAGGACTCCGAGAACCTCCTGGACCTGTTGCGCGGTCTGCGGTCCAGGGGCCTGACCAGCATCATGATCTCCCACAAGCTCAACGAGATCGCCGAGATCGCCGACTCGATCACGATCCTTCGGGACGGTCGCACGGTGGAGACCCTGGACGTCTCGCAAGGCGCCGTCGACGAGGACCGCATCATCCGCGGGATGGTCGGACGGTCCCTGGACGCCCGGTTCCCCGAGCACACCCCGCACATCGGCGAGAAGTTCTTCGAGGTCGTGGACTGGACCGTCGAGCACCCGCAGGTGCCGGGACGGCTGGTCGCCAAGCACTCCAGCTTCTTCGTCCGCCGGGGCGAGATCGTCGGGTTCGCCGGCATCATGGGTGCCGGTCGGACCGAGCTGGCCCGGTCGCTGTTCGGACGCACGTACGGCCGGTACCTCGGCGGCACCATCCTCATCGACGGTAAGCCGGTGGACGTCCCGACGGTGCCGTCCGCGATCGAGCACAAGATCGCCTACGTGCCCGAAGACCGCAAGGCGGTGGGCCTCAACCTGCTCGACACCATCCGGGACACGGTGGTGTCGGCCGACCTGCGGCGGATCACGCACCACGGTGCGATCAACCCTGACGAGGCCTACCTGGCGGCCGAGGCCTACCGGACCTCGCTGGGCATCAAGGCCGGCAGCGTCTACGAGGGGGTGAGCAAGCTCTCCGGCGGCAACCAGCAGAAGGCGCTGCTCGCCAAGTGGATGTTCACCCAGCCGGACCTGCTCATCCTGGACGAGCCGACGCGCGGCATCGACGTCGGCGCGAAGTACGAGATCTACACCCTCATCCAGGCGCTCGCCGACGCGGGCAAGGGCGTCGTCTTCATCTCCTCCGAGCTGCCCGAGCTGCTCGGCGTGTGCGACCGCATCTACACCATCTTCGAGGGCACGGTGACCGGCGTCCTCGACCGGGCGGAGGCCACCCAGGAGAAGTTGATGCGGCTCATGACCGGCACCACACCCGTCCCGACCCACTGAACACCACTGCTGAAGGATTGTCGACGATGAAGTCTTTGTTGCATGCGCTGAGCGGGAGCCTGCGGCAGTTCGCCATGGTCTTCGCGCTGGTGATCCTGCTGATCTTCTTCCAGTTCGCCACCGGGGGCCGGGTGCTCACCCCGACCAACGCGCAGAACCTGCTCAACGGCAACACGTACATCCTCGTCCTGGCCATCGGGATGGTGCTGGTCATCATCGCCGGCCACATCGACCTGTCCGTGGGGTCGGTGGCGGCCGTCACGGGGATCATCGTGGCGTTGGCGATGCGGGACTGGGGCATCCCCTGGTGGGTCGGCATCCTGCTCGGCCTGGCGATCGGTGTGCTCGCCGGCGCCTGGCAGGGCTTCTGGGTCGCCTACGTGGGGATCCCAGGGTTCATCACGACCCTGGCCGGCATGATGCTGTTCCGGGGCCTGAACCAGTTCATCGGCAAGTCGAACAGCATCCCGGTGTCCAACGAGTTCCAGCGCATCGGCGCGGGATACCTGCCGGAGTGGGGCCCCGGCACCGGGTTGAACAACTCGACCCTGCTGCTGGGAATCCTGGCCATCGTCGCTCTGGTGTGGTCGGAGCGGAGCCGGCGGGCCAGGGCGCGCAAGCTTGGCGGCCACGTGCCGTCAACCCAGGCGTCGCTGGCGCGGATCATCGGGCTGGCTCTGGTCATCGCCTATGTGACCTACCTGTACGGCAGCGGGCGGCCCGGCACCTCGTTCCCCATCCCGGCGGTGATCCTCCTGGTGCTCGTGTTCATCTACCACTTCGTCTCCACCCGGACGATCACCGGTCGCCACGTGTACGCGGTCGGTGGCAACCGGGCGGCGGCCGCCCTGTCCGGCGTGAACATCAAGCGGACCAACTTCTTCGTCATGCTGAACATGTCCGTGCTCGCCGCTGTGGCCGGCATGATCTTCGTCGCACGGTCCACCGCCTCCGGTCCGTTCGACGGCACGGGGTGGGAGCTGGACGCCATCGCGGCCGTGTTCATCGGCGGCGCCGCCGTCTCGGGCGGCATCGGCACCGTAGTCGGCTCCATCATCGGCGGTCTGGTCATGGCCGTGCTGAACAACGGCCTGCAACTGATGGGCGTGGGTTCCGACATGACCCAGATCATCAAGGGACTCGTGCTGCTCGCCGCGGTGGCGTTCGACGTCTACAACAAGACCCAGGGCCGGCCGTCGTTGACCGGCAGGATCTTCCGGGGGCGCCGGCGCGCGGGCGGTGAACCCGGCGCCACCCAGGGCATCGAGACACCCCCGGCCGTCGAGGTCACCGCCGGTGCCACGGCCGCCCTCGGCTGACCCGCCCCGTCAGCCCCCCGGGGGCTGAGCACCACGTCCTCCTCCCTCAGCAGAGGGGCCGCTGGCCTCTCCGGACCGCACCCGACGGTGGGTGCCCAACAGAAAGTTGAACCCATGAAGAAGTTCACGACCGCTGTCCTGGCGGTGAGTGCGGCCGGAGCCATGCTGCTCACGGGGTGCTCGTCGTCATCCGACCGCACGGGCGGCACCTCCACCGGGGGTGCGTCGGCCGCCGCCGGCTTCGCCGCGGACGCGACCATCGGTGTCGCGCTGCCGCAGAAGACGTCGGAGAACTGGGTGCTCGCCGAGGGCCTGTTCAACGACCAGCTCAAGGCTGCCGGCTTCAAGCCGATCGTGCAGTTCGCGAACGGCGGCGTCTCCGAGCAGCAGAACCAGATCCAGGCCATGGTCGAGCAGGGTGCCAAGGTCATCGTCGTCGGCGCCATCGACGGCTCGCAGCTGGGCACGCAGCTCAAGGCCGCCAAGGACTCCGGCGCGACGGTCATCGCCTACGACCGCCTGCTGAAGAACACCGACGCGGTGGACCTGTACATCGCGTTCGACAACTTCAAGGTGGGCGTCCTCCAGGGCCAGGCCCTGCTCCAGGGGCTCGCCGCCCGCAAGGGCCCCGGCCCCTACAACATCGAGCTCATCGCCGGGTCTCCTGACGACGCCAACTCGACCCCGTTCTTCGAGGGCGCCATGAGCGTCCTGCAGCCGAAGATCGACGACGGCACCCTCGTGGTGAAGTCCGGCCAGACCACGATCGAGCAGGTCGCTACCCAGGGCTGGAAGGCCGAGAACGCGCAGAAGCGCATGGACACGGTGCTCGCGGGCAACTACGCGGACGCGAACCTGGACGGCGTCCTGTCCCCGAACGACACCCTGGCGCGCGCTGCGCTCACCTCGGTGAAGCAGGCCGGCAAGGACGTCCCGGTCATCACGGGTCAGGACTCCGAGGTGGAGTCCGTGAAGTCGATCATGGCCGGCGAGCAGTACTCGACGATCTACAAGGACACCCGCGAGCTGGTGGCCCAGACCGTCAAGACCGTGCAGGACCTGCAGCAGGGCAAGCAGGCCGAGGTCAACGACACCAAGTCCTACGACAACGGTGTCAAGGTGGTCCCGGCCTACCTGCTCACCCCGATCATCGTGACCAAGGACAACGCCGCGCAGGTCTACGCGAACGACTCGCTCCTGGCTCCGCTGACCAAGTAGCACACCGGGCCGGCCCGTTCACGGCGCCGGACCGTCAGCCAGACCGTGGGCCCCGAGCTGCCTCGTGCAGCCGGGGCCCACGGCCGTGCTCGCGGGTTCAGCGGAACACGACGGTGCGGTGACCGTCGAGGAGCACCCGGTGCTCGGCGTGCCAGCGCACGGCGCGGGCCAGGGTCCGCCGTTCGACGTCCTGGCCGAGCGCGACGAGGTCCTCGACCGTGCGCGAGTGGTCCACCCGTTCCACGTCCTGCTCGATGATCGGGCCCTCGTCCAGATCGGCCGTCACGTAGTGGGCGGTCGCGCCGATGAGCTTGACGCCGCGCTCGTGGGCCTGGGCGTACGGCCGGGCACCTTTGAAGGACGGCAGGAACGAGTGGTGGATGTTGATGACCCGCCCGGCCAGCTGCCGGCACAGGTCGTCGGAGAGCACCTGCATGTACCGGGCGAGCACGACCAGCTCGACGTCCAGCTCGTCGACGAGCCCCATGAGCCGCGCCTCCGCGCCGCCCCGCGTGGCCGATGTCACTGGCACGTGGTGGAACGGGATCCCGTAGAAGTCGGCCAGCTCGGCGAGCACCGTGTGGTTGGAGACCACCGCGACGATGTCGATCGGCAGCTTCTCCGACCGCTGGCGGAACGCCAGGTCGTTGAGGCAGTGTGCGGCGGTCGAGCCCAGCACCAGGGTGCGCACCGGGCGTCCGGCGACGTCGAGCGACCAGGTGAGCCCGAACCGCGGCGCGAGCTCCGTGAGCGCGTCGACGAGCTCCGGACGGGACGCGGCCGAGGTGACCTGGACCCGCATGAAGAACCGGCCGGACACCGGGCTGCCGAACTGCTGCGACTCGGTGATGTTGCCGCCGTGCTCGGCCAGCACGCCCGCCACGGCGTGCACGATGCCGGATCGGTCCGGGCAGGACAGGGTGAGGACCCAACTCGTCGGCCCGGGCTCGGGCCCGGATGTCACGGACACGGTGGCCCACAGTAGTCGGCCGCCCCGCCGGGCTGACACGATGGGGTCATGAGTGCCGAGGTCACCATCCGGTCCGTCGTCGACTCCGAGGCGGGCGAGCTGCTCACCTTGCGCCGGGCGGCGTTCGTCACGGAGGCGCAGCAGTACGACGACCCGCACATCCCGCCGCTCACGCAGACCCTGTCCGAGCTGCGCCAGGACCTGCGCACCCCCGGCGTCGTCACGCTGGGCGCGTGGGACGACCACCGGCTCATCGGCTCGATCCGGGTGGTCATCGAGGGGACCCGGGCCACCCTCGGCCGGTTCGCCGTGGCCCCGGACCGTCAGGGTGAGGGCATCGGAACCCAGCTGCTGCTGGCGATCCTGCCGCACCTGCCGGCGGACGTCGCGGAGGTCTGGGTGTTCACCGGGCGGGACTCCCTGCAGAACATCGCGTTGTACGAGAAGCACGGCTACACCCACGAGCACGACCGGGCGGTCGGCGACCTGACCTATGCGTACCTGCGCCGCATCATGGGCCCCGAGGAGCGTCGGGGCACCACGGGCCCGGCGCTCGGCGTACCGGTGCCGGACGTTCCGGTGCCGGACGTTCCGGTGCCGGACGTTCCGGCGAGCTGACCGCCGACGTCCGGTCGGCTGACGGCGCCCCGCCGGCTGACGGCGCCCCGCCGGCTGACGGTGCCCCGCCGGCTGACGGCGCCCCGCCGGCTGACGGCGCCCCGCCGGCTGACGGTGCCCCGCCGGCTGACGGCGCCCCGCCGGCTGACGGTGCCCCGCCGGCTGACGGTGCCGACGTCCGGCCGGCTCGGCTTCGGACCCGCACCGTGGTTGCTAGGCTGCTGCGGTCGCGACTGGCGCACGAGGTGGGTCACCACCAGGGAGCGGCGCAGCAGCTGACGTCGGGTCGGACGCCTGGGCCCGCCGGGAACGGTGTACCGCCGTGGTGCACGGACCGGCATGGTGCGTGCACCACGTCCTGACTGCGAAGGAGCCGCATGACCGACAACCCCCTGTTCGCCCAGAGCCTCGCCGAGGTCGACCCGCAGATCGCCGCCGTGCTGGACGGGGAGCTCGCCCGCCAGCGGGGCACCCTGGAGATGATCGCCAGCGAGAACTTCGTCCCCCGGGCGGTGCTCCAGGCGCAGGGCTCCGTGCTGACCAACAAGTACGCGGAGGGCTACCCCGGCAAGCGTTACTACGGCGGCTGCGAGCAGGTCGACATCGCTGAGAACCTGGCGATCGACCGCGCCAAGGCCTTGTTCGGTGCCGAGCACGCCAACGTCCAGCCGCACTCGGGCGCGACCGCCAATGCCGCCGTCCTGCACGCGCTGGCCACCCCCGGGGACCGGATCCTCGGACTGGAGCTGGCCCACGGTGGCCACCTGACGCACGGCATGAAGATCAACTTCTCCGGGCGTCTGTACGACGTCGGCGCCTACGGCGTGGACCCGCAGACCTTCCGGATCGAGCCGGAGGCTGTGCGGGCGGCAGCCCTGGCGCACCGCCCGGCCGTGCTCATCGCGGGCTGGTCGGCGTACCCGCGCCAGCTGGACTTCGCGGCGTTCCGGCAGATCGCCGACGAGGTGGGTGCCCGGCTGTGGGTGGACATGGCCCACTTCGCAGGGCTGGTGGCCGCCGGGCTGCACCCGTCCCCGGTGCCGTACGCGGACGTGGTGTCCTCCACCGCGCACAAGACCTTGGGCGGTCCACGCTCGGGGTTCCTGCTGTCCACGGCCGAGCACGCGAAGAAGATCGACTCGGCGGTCTTCCCCGGCCAGCAGGGCGGCCCGCTCATGCACGTGGTTGCCGCGAAGGCGGTGGCCTTCCGCATCGCCGCCACGGCCGAGTTCCGCGAGCGCCAGCAGCGCACGCTCGACGGCGCCCAGATCCTCGCCGAGCGACTGACGGCGCCCGACGTCACGCAGGCGGGGGTGTCCGTGCTCACCGGCGGCACCGACGTCCACCTGGTGCTGGTGGACCTGCGCCGGTCCGCACTGGACGGCCAGCAGGCCGAGGACCTCCTGCACGACGTCGGCATCACGGTGAACCGCAACGCCGTGCCCTTCGACCCGCGGCCGCCCCGGGTCACCTCCGGCCTGCGCATCGGAACCCCGGCGCTGGCCACCCGCGGTTTCGGTGCCGCCGAGTTCACCGAGGTGGCCGACATCATCGCGACGGCGCTGGTTGCCGGGGCGGCGGCGGACACGCAGGCGCTGCGCACCCGGGTGGCCCGGCTCGCCGACGCGTTCCCGCTCTACGCCGGCCTGCGCCAGTACTGAGGGGGCGGACGTGACGGCACGGATCCTGGACGGACGGGCCACCGCGGCGACGATCAAGGCCGAGCTCACCGAGCGCGTCGCGGCGCTCGCCGCCCGAGGGGTGCATCCCGGGCTCGGCACGTTGCTCGTCGGTGACGACCCGGGCTCGCGCTCGTACGTGGCCGGCAAACACCGCGACTGTGCGCAGGTCGGGATCGCCTCCCTGCGGGAGGACCTGCCGGCCGACGCCGGTCAGGCTGACATCGAGGCAGCGATCGGCCGGCTGAACGCCGACCCGGCGTGCACCGGGTTCATCGTCCAGCTGCCGCTGCCGGCCGGGGTGGACACCCAGCGGGTGCTCGAGCTGGTGGACCCGGGCAAGGACGCGGACGGCCTGCACCCGACCAACCTGGGTCGGCTCGTGCTGCGGGTCAACGAGCCGATCACGTCACCGCTGCCGTGCACCCCGCGCGGCATCATCGAGCTGCTCGCGCGGCACGGCGTGGACCTGCACGGTGCCCACGTCGTGGTGATCGGGCGCGGGGTGACCGTCGGTCGGTCGATCGGGCTGCTGCTCACCCGGCGGGAGGTCAACGCCACGGTGACCCTCACCCACACCGGGACCCGGGACCTGCCCGCGCTGACCCGGACCGCGGACGTCGTGGTGGCGGCTGCCGGTGTTCCCGGGATCGTCAACGCCGGCATGGTCCGCTACGGCGCGGTGGTCGTCGACGTGGGCGTGTCCCGGATCGTGGACCCGGTCACCGGCCGCGCACAGGTCGTCGGCGACGTCCAGCCCGGGGTGCGCGACGTCGCCGGGTGGGTGTCGCCCAACCCCGGCGGGGTCGGGCCGATGACCCGGGCCATGCTGCTGGCCAACGTCGTGGAGCTCGCCGAGCGCGCGGCCGGGTGAGCCGGTGCTGACGATCGCGACGGTCAACGTCAACGGGGTGCGCGCGGCGTTCAGCCGCGGCATGGGCGACTGGTTGGCCGCGCGGGACCCGGACGTGCTGGCGCTGCAGGAGGTCCGCGCGCCGGACGAGGCCCTGGCGGCGTTGTTCGACCCGGACCGCTGGGACCTCGCTCACGAGGCCTGCCGGATCAAGGGCCGCGCCGGGGTGGCGATCGCCTCCCGGCTGCCGATGACGGCGGTGCGCATCGGGCTGGGGTCCGGGCTGGATGTGGACACCGGCCGCTGGGTCGAGGCCGACCTCCAGGGGCCGGACGGGACGGCCCTGACGGTGGTGTCCACGTACGTGCACGCCGGTCAGGTCGGCACGTCGAAGATGGCCGAGAAGCTGGCGTTCCTCGAGCACGTGACGCGCCGGCTGGCCGAGCTGGCAGCCACCGGACGGCGGGTGGTGGTCGCCGGTGACCTCAACATCGCCCACCGCGAGGTGGACATCAAGAACTGGCGCGCCAACCTGCGCTCGGCCGGGTTCCTGCCCGAGGAGCGCGCCTACCTGGACCGCTGGTTCGACGGTCTGGGCTGGCACGACATCGGCCGCGAGCTCGGCGGGGCCGGGCCCGGCCCGTACACGTGGTGGTCGTGGCGGGGCCGCGCGTTCGATACCGACGCCGGCTGGCGGATCGACTACCAGCTCGGCACCCCCGACGTCGCGGCGTCAGCCGCCCTGGCCGAGGTCGACCGGGCCCCGACCTACGCGCAACGGTTCTCCGACCACGCCCCGCTGGTGGTCACCTACGACGCGTAGCAGTGCCGGGCCCGGGACGGTCAGCGGTCGGCGAGCAGCGCGTCGATCTCGCCCGGGGTGGGTGCGGTTGCCGGGCCGCGCCGGGTGACCGCGATCGCCGCCGCGGCGTTGGCCCGCCGGACGGCCTGCAGCGGCGGGACGCCGGCGGCCAGCCCGGCGACGAGCACCCCGGTGTGGGTGTCACCGGCACCATTGAGGTCGACGGCCCGCACGGGGAAGCCGGGCACGTGCTGGGCCACCGGCCGCCCGGGTCGCCCGGCCCGTGCCCCGGCTCCGGGCCGGGCAGGGGCGCCCCCCGGCCGCGGCCGGTTCGGCACGGCGTCGGAGGGCACCGGACGGACCGCCAGCCAGCACCCGTCGGCGCCGGTGCGCACGAGCACCGCCTGCCGTCCGGTACGTGCCAGCAGGGCGGTGGCGGCCGCGTCCGCGTTGTCCCGCCCGGTGAGCACCGTGGCCTCCCGCGCGTTGCAGGTGAACCAGTCCGCCCGGTCGAGGACCACCTCGAGGGCGTCGACGGCCAGGGTCCTCACGAGCGGGCCGGGGTCCACCACGACGGTCGTGGGTTCGGCCAGCGTCGGCAGCCAGCCGGCGAGGGCCGTCCGGTTGGCCGGGTGCGCCAGGCCGTAGCCGGAGACGACGACGACGTCCCCGGGGCGGGGCGTCGCGCGGTCCAGGTCGACGCGGTCCAGGGTCGCCTCGGCGCCCGGCACGGTGACGAAGGTGCGCTCGCCGTCCGGTTCGACGAGCACGACGACGTATCCGGTGTCCTGGTCGGGGCAGGGGGCCTGCAGGGCGTCGATGCCCTCGGCCCGCAGCGCGGCGCGCACCAGGTCGCCGAGCGGACCGGTGCCGTGCGGCCCGGCGTGCAGGACGTGCAGACCCTGGCGTGCGGCAGCGGCCATGACCGTGAACCCGCCGCCCGCGTGCAGGCCGTCGCCGTCGGCGAGCACGTCACCCCCGCGCCGGGGCAGGGCGGGGACTCGCGTGACGATGTCGACGACGACGTTGCCCACGTGCACCAGGCGCGGGGGCGCCCCCGCGCGCGCCGGCCGCGGCTGCGGCGTCACCGGCCACCGTCCCGCAGCACGAGCAGCTCGGTGGCCAGCCCCGCCAAGTCCAGGCCGTTGACCTGCTCCACCTGGTCCCGGACGTCGGCGGGGAACGCCTGGACGCCATGGCACGCCCCGGCGACCGCCCCGGCCATGGCGGCGATGGTGTCGCAGTCGCCGCCGAGGGAGGCCGCCAGCCGGCAGGCCCGCCACGGATCCTCCGGGCAGCAGGCCAGCACGGCGAACGCGGCGGGAACCGACTCCTGGGTGGCCAGGCTCGTGCCGACCAGCGTGGCGATCCGGGCGCACGCATCCTGCTCCGCCAGGCCGACCACCAGGTCCACCGCCCACCCGATCCGGGCGGACACGTCGGCACCGGCCACCCATCGCCCACGGTGCGCGGCGACCGCGGCGGCCTGCCGGGCCAGGGCGGTCGCCGCCGGCAGCCCCGCTCCGTCCACCCCCGCGCTCACCGCCGCTGCGACTGCTGCGGCCCCGGCCAGGGCGATCCCGGTGCCGTGCGTCACACGGCTGGCGGCCACGACGGCGTCCACCAGCGCGGCCACGCGAGGCGGTGTCGCGATCCCCACCGGTGCGATGCGCATCGCGGCCCCGTTCGTGGTGCCCTGCGCACCTGCCTCCTCGGGGCTCGCCCCGGCCTGCAGCGCAGCGATCGCCCGCGCCGTCGACGGGCCGAGCAGGTCGAGGGAGCCACGGGCCCGCACGGACTCCTCCCAGGCGACGAGCCGGCGGGCCAGCTCGTGCGGGTCGACGGTGCCATGGCCTTCGACGAGCAGCCGGCCCAGCAGCACGGCCTGCTCGGTGTCGTCGGTGACGGCACCGGCGGGCCTGCCCGCCGCGAGCGGATGGTCGTCCGGGGCGGGCTCCAACCCGTGCAGCACCGGCCCGTACCGGGCGACGATCGCCTGCCGGGAGAGCATCTGGGTGGGCATGCCCAGGGCGTCGCCGAGGGCGAGCCCGACGAGGGCGCCGACCGCACGGTCGGACCGGGTGCTCACCGTGCCGCGGCCAGCGCCTCGTCGAGGGAGATCACCTGCACCAGGGGCGCGTAGAGGTTCATGATGTCCAGCGCCTTGGCGTGGCTGGCGTCGTCGACCCCGGCACAGGCCTGCGCGACCACCCGCACCGTGACACCGTCGTCAGCGGCGGCCAGCGCCGTGGACAGCACGCAGCAGTCGGTGCTCACCCCGGCGAGCACGAGGGTGCCGCCCGGTCCGACGTGGCGGGCCAGCGCCGGGCCCCACTTGCTGAACGTCGTGGCATCGACGGTCGGCCCGCCGGCGAGCTCGCCCAGCTCGTCGGCCAGCCGGTAGATCGGGGCGTCCGGCGGCTGGAGGGCGAACGGCCACTGCTCGTAGTAGGGCACCCACGAACCGGTGGGCGTGTCCGGGGCGAGGAAGCGGGTGAACACCACGTGCGGCGCATAGGCGGCGACGAGGCGGCGGACGGGCTCGACGACCTCGGCGAACCGCGGTGTCGCCCACGGGGAGTCGGCGTCGCCGAAGACGTGCTGCATGTCGATGACGGCCAGGGCGCCGGTGCCCGGCGCCGCGCTCGGGCGGACCAGGGCGGTTGCCGGGACGCGGGGCATCAGGCGTCCTCGCCCAGACCGACGAGGCTCGGGTCGACCAGCGCGGTGACCGGGCTGGTCGGGCGGGCTTCCTGCCGGCGGACCACCGCCCGACGCGCGACCAGCGTGACGACGAAGCCGAGCAGCAGGGCGACCAGGACACCGAGGTTGGCGCCCGCCCAGGCACCGTCCTTCCCGCCGAGGCCGACCACGTCGAGCAGGTAGCCCTGCCATGCCAACCAGCCGGCCGAGGCGTTGGTGACCAGGCCCCAGCCGAGGGCGGTGGCCACGGCGAGGGTGACCAGCGGCGCGGCAGGCACGTCGCCGTACCGGCCGTGCGGACGGTACAGGTCGACGTCGTCGTAGTTGCTCCGGCGCAGGGCGATGTCGGCGAGCATGATGCCGCACCACGCCGCGATGGGGACCCCGAGGGTGATGAGGAAGCCCTGGAACACGCCGAAGAAGCTGTCGGAGCCGAACACGATGTAGCTGCTCCCGGCGACCATGATCGCGCCGTCGATGCCCGCGGCGACCGGTCGCTTGACCGGCAGCCCGGAGGACACCAGGGCCAGACCCGAGGAGTAGATGTCCAGCACGGCTCCACCGATGAGGCCGAGCACGGCGACGATCGCGAAGGGTACGAGGTACCAGGTGGGCAGGATCGTGGTCAGCGCGCCGATCGGGTCCGCAGAGATCGCTGCGGCCAGGTCGGCGTTCGAGCCGGCCAGCAGCAGACCGAAGACGATGAGGATCAGGGGGGCCAGCGAGGCGCCGAACGTGGTCCACCCGACGACCCCACGGCTGGACGTGTGCCGGGGCAGGTACCGGGAGTAGTCCGCGGCCATGTTCACCCAGCCCAGGCCGAACCCGGTCATCATGAACACGAGCGCACCGATGAACGCCTGGCTGGAGCCGGACGGCAGGGCCTGCACGGTCGGCCAGTCGATCCGGTCGAGCACGAGCAGCACGTAGCCGACCGTCAGGACGGCGGTGACGACCGTGATCGCGGTCTGCATGCGCATGATCAGGTCGAAGCCGATGACCCCACCGACGATGACGAGGGCGGCGACCACGACCAGCGCGACGACCTTCGTCGTGGTGCCCCCACCCCAGCCCAGCTCGCCGAGCACCGTCGCGGTCGCCATCGCGGCGAGGGCCGCGAGAATCGTCTCCCAGCCCACGGTGAGGATCCAGGACAGGCCCGAGGCGACCCGGTTGCCCCGCACGCCGAGGGCGGCGCGGGACAGCACCATGGTCGGCGCCGAGCCGCGCTTGCCGGCCAGCGCGATGACCCCGCAGAGCAGGAAGGAGAAGACGATCCCGACGACGCCGGCGACGGTCGCCTGCCGGAACGAGATCTCGAACCCCAGCACCCATGCCCCGTAGCTGAGGCCCAGCACGGAGACGTTGGCGGCGAACCACGGCCAGAACAGGTCGCGCGGCCGGCCCTTCCGGTCGGCGTCGGCAATGATGTCGATGCCGTGCATCTCGACGCTGAGTGCGCCGCCCGTGCCTGCATCGGTGCTGGTGGTGGCCACTGTGCCCTCCCGAGGGGTGGCCCGACGTGGGCCCGTGCTGCTGTCGGCGTCGAACCTAGGTCCACCGGCCCTGCAGGTCAACGCCCTGGCCGGGGGCGCGAGGGCGGCGCGGGTCCGGTCGGTCGCGCGGCGCGGCCGGTGCGTCAGGCAGCCGGGCCGGCTGCGGAGGCCACGAGGAAGGCGGGAGCGGCGAACCCGCGGGCGACGCAGGCCTGCGTGACGGTCCGCGCCACGATGTCCACGGACCCGGCCTCGACCAGGGCGATGGCCGACCCGCCGAACCCGCCGCCGGTCATCCGGGCGCCCAGCGCGCCGCCAGCCCGGGCCGCCTCGACGACGGTGTCCAGCTCGGGGCTGGACACGGCGTAGTCGTCGCGCAGGGAGGTGTGCGAGGCGTCCATGATCGGGCCGACAGCGCGGGCCCGGCCGGCCTCGAGCAGCGCGACGAACTGCTCCACCCGGGCGATCTCGGTGACGACGTGCCGTACCCGACGACGCGCCAGCTGCGCGTCCGGCATCGTGGCCAGTGCGTCCAGGGCGGCGTCGAGGTCGTGCACGTCGCGCAGCGTCGCCACCCCCAGGTGTGCCGCGGCGGCCTCGCAGGTGGCGCGGCGGTCCGCGTACTGCCCGTCGACCAGCCGGTGCGGGGCGCGGGTGTCCGCCACGAGCAGCGCCAGGCCCTCGGCCGCGAGGTCGAACGGCACCAGGCGGGTGGCGAAGTCGCGGCAGTCGATGAGCAGCGCGTGGCCCGCGCGCCCGCGCAGCGCGACCGCCTGGTCCATGCCCCCCGTGGCCGCACCGGCGACCTCGTTCTCCGCGCGCACGCATGCGGCGGCCAGCGCCGCCCGGCCGGCGTCGTCGGCCGCGAGCCCGCTGCCGGTCACCGCGTCCAGGGCCACGGCGACCGCGCACTCCAGTGCGGCGGAGGAGGACAGGCCGGCACCGGTCGGCACGCAGGAGTCCACCGCGACGTCGAACCCCGCAGGCACGCCGATCCGGGCCTGGCCCAGTGCCCAGGCCACCCCCACGACGTACGCGGTCCACCCGTGCACGGTGCCGGGTGCGACGTCGGCCAGCCGCACGCTCACCGTCCCGCCGGGCTCCTGCGCGGACCGCAGCCGGACCAGGCCGTCGTCGCGGGTACGCAGTGCGACGGCGGTGCGGTGCGGCAGGGCGATCGGCAGGCACAGACCGGCGTTGTAGTCGGTGTGCTCACCGATGAGGTTGACCCGTCCCGGCGCGGACCACACGCCGTCCGGCGACCCACCGAAGGTGTCGGCGAACAGCGAACGGGCCCGGGCCTGCGCCTCCTCGACGGGCCAGGCGGGGATCCAGTCGGGCACCCTCACGAGGCGACCTCGCGGAACCGGTCGGCGATCCGCTCCGGGGTGGTGTCGCTGATCCAGGCGCCCATGCCCGACTCCGACCCGGCGAGGTACTTCAGCTTGTCCGGCGCGCGCCGCACCGAGAACAGCTGGAGGTGCAACCGGATGTCCTCCCGGCCGGTGCGCACCGGAGCCTGGTGCCACGCCGCGATGTAGGGCAGCCGCATCGGGCCGGCATCGTCGACGAAGTAGCGGTCACACCGGGCGAGCAGCTCGGCGTAGGTCCGGGCCAGGTCGTCGCGCTCGGTCTCGGTCAGGGATGGCAGGTCGGGGACGTCGCGCCGTGGCGCGAGGTGTACCTCGACGGGCCAGCGGGCGGCGGCGGGGACGTAGGCGACCCAGTGGTCGGACTCCAGCACGACCCGCCGCCCGGAGCGCAGCTCGGCGTCCAGGACGTCGCGGAGCAGCGACCGGCCGGTGCGCCCGCGGTGCGCGCGGGCCTGGCGCAGCATCGTCGCTGTGCGTGGGGCGAGGTAGGGGTAGCCGTAGATCTGGCCGTGCGGGTGGCGCAGGGTGACGCCGATCTCCTCGCCCCGGTTCTCGAAGCAGAACACCTGCTCGATGCCGGGGATCGCGGCCAGGGCGGTCGTCCGGTCCGCCCAGGCGTCCACCACGGTGCGCAGCCGGTGCTCGCCCACGGTGGCCAGCGTCGCGGCGGGGTCGGGGGAGAAGCAGATCACCTCGCAGCGGCCCGCGGCGGGGCGCTGGGGCCACAGCTCCTCCTCGTCGACCCATGTCACCTCGTCCGCTACGTCGGGCACCCGGAGCAGCGCCGGGAAGCGGTTCTCGAACACGACGACGTCGTAGTCCTCGGCCGGGATCTCCCCGTCGGAGTACGCGGTACCCGGCCGGGCCGGGGCGAACGGGTTGGCGTCCGCCGGGGGCAGGAAGGTGCGGTTCATCCGGGCGGCGGCCATCGGCACCCACTCGCCGGTGAGGACGTCGTAGCGCATCTGCGGGCCGACCACGGGGTGGCTGGTGCCGTCCGGGCCGACCACCGGGGCGAACCGGCCGGGCAGCGGGCGGGGGTCGTCCAGCCGCCGGGTGGCCCGGCCCGAGACGTACGGCTCGGAGTCGTCGTAGTAGATGAGCTCGCGGCCGTCCGCAAGGTGCGTGGCGGTGCGGCGGACCTGGTGCACAGGGTCTCCCGGAGGATCAGACGGAGGTGGTGGGATCGACGCCGGCGCCCGGTGCGGGTCGGGCGACGGCGACGAGGTCGAGCTCGCCGACCTGCTCGGCGAGGGCGCGGCGGGCGGCGGCGGGCAGGCCGGCGTCGGTGACGAGGGTGTCCACCACGTCCAGCCCGGCGATCCGGGCGAGCCCGACGACGCCCCACTTCGTGTGGTCCGCGAGCACGATCACCTGCGCCGCAGCCGCGATGAGCGCCCGGTCCGCCTCGGCCTCCAGCAGGTTCGGCGTGGTCAGGCCGGCTTCGGCGTCGATGCCGTGCGCGCCGAGGTACAGCCGGTCGACGCGCAGCCCGGCCAGGGCTGAGACGGTGAGCGGTCCGACGAGTGCGTCCGACGGTGTCGGGGTGCCGCCGGTGAGCACGACGGTGAGGTCGCGGTCGCCGGTCCGGTGCAGCCGCTGGGCGGCAGGCAGGGAGTTGGTGACGACGGTGAGCGGGCGCAGGTCGGGGCGGGCCGCGATGGCCTCGGCGAGCCGGTGGGTCGTGGTCCCGGCGGACAGGGCGACGCAGATGTCCGGCACGATGCCGGCCACGGCATGCTCCGCGATGGCGTCTTTCTCCGCCTCGGCCAGGTCGCGCTTGCTGGCGAATGCCGGCTCGTGCGCCGGGTGGAGCGCGACGGCGCCGCCGTGCACCCGCCGGACCTGCCCACGGCGGGCCAGCTCGGCGATGTCCCGGCGGACCGTCATGTCGGAGACGCCGAGCCGTTCGACGAGGTCGGCCACCCGGACGGCGCCTGCCCGCGCGACCTCGGCGAGGATCACGTCCTGACGCTGGGTGGCGAGCACCGGGACATCATCGAACAAGAACTGTCAACAAGCAACATACCGCGCATCGCCGCAGGCCGGGCGAGCCGCGGGCGCGGCTCCGCGGACGCCGGCGGGGAGGCCGGTGGTTGACAGGACGAGTCGCGGGCGCTCGCGCCGGCTCGGTCAGCGAGCGACGGGAGTAAGGCCGAGGGACCGTCCGGCGAGGCCACGGGCGTGGTGGCCGAGGCTGCGCGCCACCTGCTGCAGGGCGACCGCTGCCGGCGACGTCGGATGGGTCAGGACGACGGGCCTGCCGGCGTCGCCGGCCTCGCGCAGCGACATGTCCAGCGGGACCTGCCCGAGCAGCGGGACGTCGGTACCGGTGGTCCGGGTGAGGTTGTCCGCGACCCGCTGGCCGCCGCCGGACCCGAAGATCTCCAGCCGGCTGCCGTCCGGCTGCTCCAGCCACGCCATGTTCTCCACCACGCCGACCACGCGCTGGTGGGTCTGGGTGGCCACCGAGCCGGCGCGCTCGGCCACCTCCGCCGCCGCGAGCTGGGGGGTGGTCACGACGACCATCTCGCTGCCCGGGAGCAGCTGGGCCACCGAGATCGCCACGTCGCCGGTGCCGGGCGGCAGATCCAGCAGGAGCACGTCGAGGTCGCCCCAGAACACGTCGGCGAGGAACTGCTCCAGGGCACGGTGCAGCATCGGGCCGCGCCAGACCACCGGCTGGCCCGGGGTGACGAACATGCCGATGGAGATGACCTTCACGCCGTGCACGATCGGCGGCATGAGCATGTCGTCGACCTGCGTGGGCGGCCGGGAGACGCCGAGCATGCGCGGGATCGAGAAACCGTAGATGTCCGCATCGAGCACGCCGACCCGCAGCCCGTCGGCGGCCATCGCCACGGCGAGGTTGGCCGTCACCGAGGACTTGCCGACCCCGCCCTTGCCGGAGGCGACGGCGAGCACCCGGGTCAACGACGTGGGCTGGGCGAACGGGATCACCGGCGCGCCCGCGCCGCCGCGCAGCCGGTTGCGCATCTGCGTGCGCTGCTCGTCAGACATCACGCCCACGTCGATCTCCACGCCGGCCACGCCGGGGACCCCGAACACGGCAGCCGTCACGTCGGTGCGCAGCGTGTCCCGCAGCGGGCAGCCGGCCGTGGTCAGGTCGATGCCGACCAGGGCGACGGGGCCGTCGTCGTCGGAGCGGATCTCCACGGACCGGACCATGCCCAGATCGGCGATCGGGCGGCGGATCTCCGGGTCGAGGACGCCCCCGACGGCGGTGCGCACGGCGTCGAGCAGGGCGGTGGTCTCGGGCATGGCACCCATGGTAGGCGGCCGGCCGACGGGGTCAGACGTGGGGGTCCGGCTCGGACGGCCCCGGCGTCCCGGGTGCCGCAGGAGCCCCGGCGGCGTCCTCGGGTGTCGCCTCCCGCGCCTCCTCGAGCTCCTCCCGCGCCCCGCCGAGCTCCTCCAGCAGGTTGCGCATCTCCGAGCGGACGTAGTCCCGGGTGGCGACCTCGGACAGGGCGATCCGCAGGGCGGCCATCTCCCGGGCGAGGAACTCCGTGTCCGCCAGGTTCCGCTCGGCTCGCTGACGGTCCAGGTCCGCCTGGACCCGGTCCCGGTCGGTCTGCCGGTTCTGCGACAGCAGGATGAGCGGGGAGGAGTAGGACGCCTGCAGGGACAGCATGAGCGTCAGCGCGGTGAACCCGTTGGCGGCGGAGTCGAACCGCAGGCGCTCGGGGCCCCAGGAGTTCCAGCCCAGCCACACGGCGCAGAACACGGTGAGATAGGCGAGGAAGCGCGGGGTGCCCATGAACCGCGCGATGCCCTCGGCGACCTTCCCGAACACGTCCTGGTCCATCTCGACCCGGGGCAGGAAGCTGCGGCGTGACTCCTTCGGCTGGTCGAGGCGCTCAGGCACGGCGCTCACCGGCCTGGTCCGGGGATCCGGGTGCGTCGGAAGGTACCGGGGTGGTGGGCAGGTCCGCGTCGTCCACCTCCCGCCAGTCGTCGGGCAGCAGGTGGTCGAGCACGTCGTCGATGCTCACCGCGCCGAGCAGCCGGCGGGAGGCGTCCACGACGGGCAGCGCCAGCAGGTTGTAGGTGGCCAGTCGCCGGGACACGGTCATCAGCGGCGCGTCCGGGCGCAACGGTTCCAGGTCCGAGTCGACGACGGCCCCGATCGGCTGGTGCGGCGGCTCGCGCAGCATGCGCTGCAGGTGCACCACACCGACGAACCGGCCGGTCGGCGTCTCCACCGGAGGTCGGGCGACGAACACCATCGACGCCAGCGCAGGGGCGAGGTCCTCACGGCGGACGTGGGCCAGTGCCACGGCGATCGGCGTCTCCGGCCCGAGGATGACCGGCTCCGTCGTCATGAGCCCACCGGCGGTGTTGTCGGCGTACGCGAGCAACCGGCGGACGTCCTTGGCCTCGTCGGGCTCCATGAGGGCCAACAGCCCGGCGGCCTGCGTCTCGGTCAGCTGCCCGAGCAGGTCGGCGGCGTCGTCGGGCTGCATGGCCTCCAGCACGTCCGCGGCGCGCCGCCGCTCTAGCGTGGACAGGATGGCGACCTGATCGTCCTCGGGCAGCTCCTCGAGGACGTCCGCGAGCCGCTCGTCGTCCAGCGCGGCAGCCACCTCGAGACGGCGGGTGCTGGCCAGGTCCAGCAGGATGTCGGCGAGGTCGGCAGGCCGCATCTGCTCGTACTGGGCGAGCATGAGGGCGGCACCCTGGGCCGCCTGCGAACCACCGAGCCCGGTGACCGCGTCGACGTCGACGAGGAGGGTCTCACCGCGTCGGCGCAGCAGAGGCTGCTTGCCGGGCGCCTCGCGGCGGACGAAGAGCTTGGTGATGAACCAGTCCCCGGTGCGCTGGCGCTCCATCGCCAGGTCTTCGACGGTCGCCGAGCCCGAGCCGTCGAGGAGCTGTACCCGACGGTCGAGCAGCTCACCGAGCGCGAGGGTCTCGCTGGGGCGCTGCTCGAACCGGCGCATGTTGAGCAGACCGGTGGAGATCACCTGGCCGGCGTCGATCGCCATGACCCGGGTCAGCGGCAGGAAGACCCGCCGGCGACCGGGCACCTCGACGACCAGCCCGACGGCACGTGGCGGGCCGGCGGGGCCCGACAGCACGACGACGTCGCGCACCCGCCCGACCAGGTCCCCGAGGGGGTCGAAGACGCTGGTGCCCGCCAGGCGCGCGACGAACACCCGGGTCGGCGCGCTGCTCACGACGGTCAGCCTAGAGCCCGCAGGCGATCGGCCTGGTAACTCCCAGCCGGCTGGGGGAGGATCGGACCATGTCGATGAACCGACCGGGCCGTGGCCCGAGCACACCGACCCTGCCCCAGGGGGAGACGGTCGCCACCTACGCGACCTACCTGGAGGCGCAGCACGCCGTCGACCACCTGGCCGACAAGCAGTTCCCGGTGCAGCACGTGACCATCGTCGGGACGGACCTGCGGATGGTCGAGCGGGTCACCGGGCGGTTGTCCTATCCGCGGGTGGCGCTGGCCGGTCTCGCCTCCGGCATGTGGTTGGGCCTGTTCGTCGGCCTGATGCTGTGGTTCTTCTCCTCCCCGTCAGCCGCCGCGCCGCCCGTGCTCGCCGCCGTCCTCCTGGGCGGTGCGTTCGGCGTGCTGTTCTCCGTCATCTCCTATGCGCTCACCGGCGGGCGTCGCGACTTCACCTCGTCGAGCCAGATCGTGGCCGCCTCGTACTCGCTGCTGTGCCACGCGGAACAGTCGTACAAGGCTCGTCAGCTGCTCCAGGAGGTCGGCGGGGTGCAGTCCGGCTGGGGTACCGCGGTGCCGTCGACGCCCCCGATGCCGGTCCCGCCGTCCGGCAGCCCGACGGCCGGTGCCGGCACCCCGCCGACCGACCGGCCGACCACGCCCGGATCGCCGCCTCAGGCGTTCTGACCACGGTCCGCGGTGAGCCCGGCCATCCACTGCTCGACGGCGTCCGGGTTCCGCGGCAGGGCCGCCGACAGGTTCTCGTTGCCGTCCGTCGTGATGAGCACGTCGTCCTCGATGCGCACGCCGATGCCGCGGAGCTCCTCGGGGACGAGCAGGTCGTCGCTCTTGAAGTACAGCCCCGGCTCGATGGTGAAGACCATGCCGGGCCGGATGATCCCGTCGAGGTACATCTGGCGACGGGCCAGCGCGCAGTCGTGCACGTCGAGGCCCAGGTGGTGGCTCGTGCCGTGCACCATCCAGCGTCGGTGGTGCTGTCCCTCGGGCGCCAGCGACTCCTCGGCGGTCACCGGCAGGACCCCCCACGCGGCGAGGCGTTCGGCCAGCACGACCATGGCCGCCGCATGGACGTCTCGGAACCGTGCCCCCGGCCGGGCCACGGCGAACGCCGCGTCGGCGGCGTCGAGCACCGCCTGGTAGACCCGCCGCTGCACGTCGGTGAACTGGCCGTCCACCGGCAGCGTGCGGGTGATGTCGGCGGTGTACAGGGAGTCCACCTCCACCCCGGCGTCGACCAGCAGCAGCTCGCCGGGCCGGACCGGTCCGTCGTTGTCCTCCCAGTGCAGCGTCGTCGCGTGCTCGCCCGCCGCGGCGATCGTCGTGTAGCCCACGTCGTTGCCGTCGGTGCGAGCACGGTCGATGAACGCGCCCTCCACGACCCGCTCGCCCCGCCGGTGCGCCACGGCCGCCGGCAGCCGTCGGACGATGTCCGCGAAGCCGTCGGCGGTGACCGCGACCGCCTCGCGCAGCTCGGCGATCTCATGGTCGTCCTTGACCAGCCGCAGCTCCGCGAGAGCCTCGGCGAGCCGGACGTCGTCGGCCCCGGCGTCCTGGTCGGCCCGGACCTGCTCGACGACAGCCTGCACACCCTCGTCGACGTCCGGGACGACGAGC
This sequence comes from uncultured Actinomycetota bacterium, assembly GCA_963703555.1. Taxonomy (GTDB): domain Bacteria; phylum Actinomycetota; class Actinomycetes; order Actinomycetales; family Cellulomonadaceae; genus CAVPEV01. Next base: position 101,011 of record CAVPEV010000021.1, read on the forward strand.
AGGCGGATCCCGCCCGGCCCGGCGTCCTTGGCCAGCGCATCGGCGAGACCGTCCAGCCGGGCGGTGGCGATACCGGTCGTCGCGGCGATGTCCTCCAGGGTGGGACGAGGTCCCACCCAGAACTCCCCGGAGCTGGAGTCCGAGAAGAACTCCGCCGTGTCCCGCCCGGAGAGCGGACGGAAGTAGAGGGTCGCGCGGTGCGTCCCGCGGCCCCCCCCGGTCAGGTCGTCCCCACCGTCGGGCGCAGGATCGAGCACCAGGACGGCGTCCGGCTCGTGCTCGCCGCCGAGACCCGTGAGGTGGGCGAACGCCGAGTGCGGCCGGAACCGGTAGTCCGTGTCGTTCGAGCGCGTGCGGTGGCCGCCGGCCGGGATGACCAGCCGGTCCCCGGGGAACATCGCCGCGAGCCGCGCACGCCGGGCGGCGGTGTAGGGCGCGGCGGCCGACGGCGTGGCGGCTGCTGGCGGCCGGGGTGCCCAGCCGGACGTGACGAAGTCCATGAAGGCGTCCGACGAGGGCCGCAGCGATCGGTTGGCGGCGCGCTCCTGCAGCGGCTGGGGGTCCTCCTGCGTGGTGCTCGGCGTCGTCTCGTCCACCTGGCCATCATCGCACCGGCCGCCGACAGCTCGCCGGGGGTCGATGCTGTGCAGCTGCGCGCACCTGCCCGGCGGGCCGGCCGCCGGGCAGGTCACGGGCCCCGCCGGCCGGGCGGGTCGGCGGGGCCCGTGCCGATCACTAGGGTGATCAGGTGCGCATCGACCTCCACACGCACTCGACCGCCTCGGACGGGACGGTCCCGCCGCGCGAGGTCGTCGCCGAGGCGGCGCGGGCCGGCCTGGACGTCGTGGCGCTCACCGACCACGACACCTCGGCAGGCTGGGCCGAGGCCGTCGGCGCGGTGGCGACGGCGGGCGTGGCGCTCGTCCGCGGCATCGAGGTGTCGACGTGGACCGGCCCGGTCAGCGTGCACCTGCTGGCCTACCTGGTCGACCCGGCCGAACCCCGGCTGGCCGCCGAGCTGGAGCGCATCCGCACGTCACGGCAGGAGCGCGCCCGGACGATGGTGCGGCGGATGTCCACCGACGTGCCGATCACCTGGGAGGACGTGCTCGCCGTGGCCGAGCCGGGGGCCGTCGTCGGGCGCCCGCACATCGCCGACGCGCTCGTGGCGCGCGGCGTGGTCCCCGACCGGGACGCCGCCTTCGTCCACCTGCTCGCCGCGGACGGTCCCTACCACGTGCGTCACCACGCGCCGACGACGGTGCAGGCCGTCGGGCTGGTCCGGCGTGCCGGCGGGGTGCCGGTCCTCGCCCACCCCGCCGCCGTCGGGCGGGGCCGGACCCTGTCCGACGCTGCGCTGGAGGAGCTGGTCGACGCGGGGCTGGCCGGGCTGGAGGTGCACCACCGTGACCACAGTCCCGACCAGGTCGCCCGGCTGACCGCTCTCGCGGCTCGGCGCGGGCTGCTGGTCACCGGGTCCAGCGACTACCACGGGCGGGGCCGGGCCAATGCGCTCGGCGAGCGCACCACGGACAGCAATACGATGAATCGAGCAACAACAA
>CAVPEV010000022.1:0-17275 GCA_963703555.1 uncultured Actinomycetota bacterium
TGTGGTGCTGGACCTGGACCGGGGGGACGCGCTCGACGGCGGTGCTGCGCTGCGATCGTGCGCGGTCGTCGTCCTCGTGGTACCGCAGGACCTGCTGGGCGTCGCAGGTGCGCTCGCGGTGCGCGCCGCCCTGGTGCAGGCGGTCGGGGACGTCCGCCTCGTCGTCCGCGGACCGGCGCCTGGGGGGCTGTCCGTCGCCGACGTCGCCCAGGCGCTCGAGCTGCCGGTGGTGGCTCGCGTGCGCGCCCAGCGCGGCCTGGCCCGCAGCATGGAGCGGGGCGGCGGGCCGGGGGCGCGGTCCGGCTCGACGGCGCGTGCCGCCCGGGCCGTCCTGGCGGCGCTGGGATGAGTGTCGGGGCTGGGACGAGCGGCGGCGCGCGGGACGTCGCCGCTCGGCGCGCCGGGCCCGTGCCGGACCGCCGACAGGTGCAGCGTGGGGAACCGGGGATCCTGGTGGTGGAACGCGCGCCGGTGGACAGCGCACTGGTCGAGCGGGTGCGGGCACGGCTGGCCGCCGAGGGGCGGATACCCACGGCCGAGGACGTGGCGCGCGCCGTCCGCCGGGACGGCCTCGTGCTCGGGGCAGCCGGGCTGCCTGCCGCCGTGGCCGCCGTGCAGGACGAGGTGCTCGGCGCCGGCCCGCTGCAGCCGCTGCTCGACGACCCGGCTGTCACGGACGTGCTGGTCAACGCCCCCGACGAGGTCTGGGTCGATCGGCACGGCGTCCTGGTCCGCACGACGGTGGACCTGGGGACGTCCGCCCGGGTCCGGGAGCTGGCCGTGCGTCTGGCGGCAGCCGGGGGGCAGCGGCTGGACGATGCGTCGCCCCTGGCCGACGCCCACCTTCCCGACGGCACGCGACTGCACGCGGTGCTCCCGCCGCTGGGCGGGGACTGCACGGTCCTCAGCCTGCGCACCCTGCGGAGGCAGGCCTTCACCCTCGAGGCGCTCGTCCGCACCGGGACCGTCGCGCCCGGCCTGGAGCCGGTCCTCCGGGGACTGGTGGCCGCCCGGGCGAGCGTGCTCGTCTCGGGCGGGACCGGCGCGGGCAAGACGACCCTGTTGGCCACGCTGCTGGGTCTTGTCCCGCCGGGCGAGCGGATCGTGTGCATCGAGGAGGCCGCCGAGCTGCAGCCCCGACATCCCCACGTGGTGCACCTGCTGGCCCGTCGAGCCAACGTCGACGGGGCCGGGGAGATCGGGCTCGCGGTGCTGGTCCGCGAGGCGTTGCGGATGCGTCCGGACCGGATCGTGCTCGGCGAGTGCCGGGGGGCGGAGGTCCGTGACGTGCTCACGGCCCTCAACACGGGCCACGACGGTTTCGCCACCGTGCATGCGAATGCTGCCGGCGACGTCCCCGTCCGACTGGAGGCCCTCGGGTCGTTGGCGGGGATGACCCGGGAGTCGGTGGATGCCCAGGCGTGCGCCGCGCTGGATGCGGTGGTCCACCTGCGACGGGAGGGAGCCAGGCGGTGGGTGCAGGAGGTGGCGGTCGTCGGCCGGACGCCGGCAGGTGGCACGGAGGTGGTCAGTGCGGTGGTCGTCTCCCGGGATGGCCGTGCCGCCCAGGGGCCGGGCTGGGACCGCCTGGCCGAGCGGCTGGCCGACGTGTGACGGGACCGGCCGCCGCACAGGCTGCACGGCGGAGCACGTCCCGGGCCGCGACCGCAGCCCGCCCCGGTGGGGCGGGGGCGCACGCGTGAACGGCAGCGTCGCGGTGGTGGTGGCGATGGCAGTGCTGGCCGGGGCGGGCCCGCGCGGCCGGCCGGTCGGACACGTCGCCCGGCGACCGGGCCGGCGAGGCGGACGCCGCGCCGGGCGAGGTACGGTCCGGCAGCCCGGGCTCGTCGCGGTCGTCGCGCAGGCTGCCGGGCAGCTGCGGGCGGGGGCGAGCCCGGCGGCGGCGTGGACCGCTGCCCTGGGCATGCCCGTCGGTGCGAGCGGGCCCTCCGTGGGGGACCTCGTCGCGGTCGGCTCTGGCGCAGGGCGTCGTGTGACCCCTGTCGGGGGGGTCGGCGACCGCCGCCCGGGGATCACGCGGGCGGCGGCCCGGCGTGGCCGACGAGCGGACCCGAGCCTGGCGCACCGGGCGGCGACGGTCGTGGCGGCGACCCGGCTGGCCGGGCGGCTGGGGACACCGCTGGCGCCGGTGCTCGACCGCGTCGTGGAGGCTCTGGCCGCCGACGAGGAGGTCGATGGGGAACGTCGGGCCGCGCTCGCCGGTCCCCGATCGACGGCCCGGCTGCTGGGCTGGCTGCCCGTGCTCGGGGTGCCGCTGGCCGCTGCGGTGGGTGCCGACCCGGTGCGCGTGGTTCTCGATGGTGGTGCGGGAACCGCAGCGCTGAGCGCCGGGGTCGTTCTCGTGGTCGCCGGGCGGGCCTGGTCGAACCGCCTGGTGCGGACAGCTGCGGACGCGTGAGCACGGCGCTGCTCGCCCTCGTGCTGTCCGGGCTGGTGGGGGCTGCTGCCGGCCCGTGGCACGTCGGCGTCCGTGCTCGGCTCCGTGCGCTCGCCCGGACCTGCGGTTCGCCAGGGCCGGATGAGGCCCCGGCGGGGTCGGGCGGCCGGCAGGGCCCGCCGGCCGGGTCGGGCCGGGGCTGTCCGGTGGGACGGCACGGCGGACCGGGTGCGCCGGGCGGAGTCGGGGCGGATGATCGGCCGTTGCCCGCGGTGGGGACGGCGGCCGTGCTGGACCTCCTCGACGCGGCGATCGGTGCCGGCGCCAGCCTGCCGGGTGCGCTGGAGGCCGTGGGCCGCGCACTGGGCGGTGCCGACGGCGCGGTGCTGGTGCGGGCCGGCACCGCCCTCTTGCTGGGCGCGCCGTGGGACGCGGCGTGGCAGGACGCACCCGATGCGCTGCGACCCGTCGCGCAGGCGCTCGGACCGGCCTGGAGCACCGGCGCCGCGCCGGGTCCGAGCCTGCGGGCCCAGGCTGCCCAGCTGCGGCGCGGACGTCGGACCGATGCCCGGGAGGCGGCCGGCCGGCTGGGTGTCCGGCTCGTGCTGCCGCTAGGGCTGTGCCTGCTGCCCGCGTTCATGCTGCTGGGGCTCGTGCCGGTGGTGCTGTCGCTGGCCGGGGGTCTGCTCGACTGATCGGCCGTCGGGCGGCGGTCCGGGCCGGTCGGCTCGCACCGATCGGTCGCTCGTGCACCCACAGGCGGGTCGGGTAGCGGGCCGGCGGTGCACCACGGGTTCCTGTCCGCAGCGGTCGGCGTCGCCGGATAGACGGTGGCTCCGGCGGTCGCCGCAGTGGCGGCCCACACACAGCGGGAGGACACATGACGAACGGGACGAACGGGGCGACGGCGGTCCTGGTCGCACGGCGCGAGCCGACGGTGCGCGGCTGGGTGGACCGGGTTCGGCGAGGCCGGGTGCACGCTCGGGTGGACCGGGTCCGGCGTGGGCGGCAGCGGGTCGTCCGCCCGGTGCGGGCGGCGGTCGTCGCGGCAGTCGACCGGCTGGGAAGGGTGCGCACGCGCACCGCACTGGCCGCGGACGCGGGGATGGCCACGGCGGAGTATGCGATCGCGACGGTTGCGGCTGTCGGGTTCGCCGGCCTGCTCGTGGCGATCCTGCGCAGCAACGAGGTGCGCGGTCTGCTGCTGGGAATCATCCGGGGGGCGTTGACCGTATGACGGCGACCAGCCGGGTCAGCTCGGCTGCCGACCGCGGGAGCGTGACGGCAGAGCTCGCCGTCGCGCTCCCGGCGGTCGTGCTCATGCTCGCAGTCGTCGTCGCCCTGGTCGGCGCAGGGGTCAGCCACCTGCAGACCATCGACGCTGCCCGCGCCGGTGCCCGGGCAGCCGCGCTCGGCGAGGGTGATGCCGTCGTGGTGGCGGCCGCTCGCCGCGTCGGCGGCGGTCCCGCAGAGGTGACGGTGGTCCGCGAGGGCGGCTGGGCCACGGTCACGGTGCGGGTGCCGGTCACGGTGGCGGGACTGGGCGTGGGGCCGCTCGAGGCGAGCGGGTCCGCAACGGCCTGGATCGAACCGTGACCCCCGTCGGTCGCGGTCCCCGCCCGCCGGACCGCACCGTGTCGGTCGACCGCTCGCCGGTGACCGGCGCCGCGGTCGACGACACCGCGGCGGACCGGGGTGCCGGCACTGTGCTGGCGCTCGGGCTGGTCGCCGTCGTGCTCCTCGTGCTGGCGGCGCTCGGTGCGCTCGCCGGCGCCCAGGCGACCGCGGCCGATGCCCGCACCGCCGCCGACCTGGCGGCGCTGGCCGGCGCAGCGGCCGTGCAGGTCGGTTCCGACGACGTCACGGCGTGCGCCACGGCGCGGGCGGCGGCCCGTCGCAACGCCGTTCCGCTGGTGTCCTGCGAGGTGGACGGGACAGGCGTCGTGACGGTGGCGGTGCGGCGTGCGGCCGTGCTGGGCACCGTCACGGCAGCAGCGCGGGCCGGGCCGGCGTGGGCCAGGGGCCTGGTCGAAGTCGTGCGCGAGGTGCCCGCCGGGACCGATCGATGACGGCGGACCGGGGACGGGGTCGTCACGCGGCCGGCGCGCCCGAGCGCGGCAGGTCCACCGCCTCGCCCGAGGCGCCGGCAGGTGCGCGGCTGCCGGCAGCGGGACCAGGTCGCGGGTCGGCGAGGCCGGGCGGCCCGTCCTGGGCGTGGGCGAGCACCGCATCGAGCAGGCGGACGGCCGCCTGCTTGTCCAACGGGCTGTTCGCGTTGCCGCACTTCGGCGACTGCACGCAGCCGGGGCAGCCGCGCGCGCAGCGGCACGCGGCGATCGCGTCCCGGGTCGCGCGCAGCCACGTGGCGCCGAGCCCGTAGGCGCGTTCCGCGAGGCCCGCGCCACCCGGGCAGGCGTCGTGCACGAAGACCGTGGCCTGCTCCGTGTCGACGTGCAGGACGGTCGACAGGCCCCCGAGGTCCCAGCGGTCGCAGGTGGCCAGCAGCGGCAGCATCCCGATCGCGGCGTGCTCCGCGGCGTGCAGCGCACCGGGGAGCTGCTCGGCCGACACCCCTGCCGCGTCGGCCACTGCAGCGGGGACGGTCCACCAGACGGCGGTGGTCGGCAGCGAGCGGGCCGGCAGGTTCAGCGTCTGCGAACCGACGACCTGCAGGTCGGGCAGCCGGCGACGCTGGTAGCCGACGACCTGGGTGGTGACGTCGACCTCGCCGAACCCCCAGTCGACCGGCCCCCACCGGCGGGCCCGGCCGGTGGAGCGGATGTCGATGGACGTGACCCAGCGGGCCCAGGTCCTGTAGTCGGTGTCGCGTCGCTCGACGAGGGCCACCCCGTCGGCCTGGTCGAGGTCCTCGACGACGAACGTCGCTGCCTGGTGGACGTACACGGCACCCGGGTGCACCGTTGCATCGGCGGACGCGGCATCGACGGTGCCCAGCAGGCGTCCCGTGCGGGCTTCGACCACACGCACCGGGTCCCCGCCCGTGCCGCGCAGGTCGGTGAGGCGGCTGGCCCGCTCGGGGTGTGTCCAGTACCAGCCGGACGGGCGGCGGCGCAGGGCGCCCTGGGCCACCAGGAGATCGAGCAGCTCGCGTGTGCCCGGTCCGAACAGCGCGAGGTCCTCGGTGCGCAGGGGCCGCTCGGCAGCCGCGGCGCACAGGTGCGGCGCCAGCACGTACGGGTTGGTCGGGTCGAACACCGTGGCCTCGACCGGTGCGTCGAGCAGCGCCTCGGGGTGCTGGACCAGGTACGTGTCCAGCGGGTCCTCGCGAGCCACGAGCACCACGAGCCCTGCCGAGCCCGCCCGCCCGGCTCGACCGGCCTGCTGCCACCAGGACGTCCGACTGCCCGGCCAGCCGGCGACGACCACGGCGTCGAGACCCGAGATGTCCACACCCAGCTCGAGTGCGTTCGTCGTGGCCAGCGCCCGCAGCCGGCCGGTCCGGATGGCCTGCTCCAGTGCGCGCCGCTCCTCGGGCAGGTAGCCGCCGCGGTACGCCGCGACGGTGCCCGCCAGGGCGGGGTCGACATCGCCCAGGCGATCTCGCACCGTCGCGGCCACCGACTCGGCACCCCGCCGGGAGCGCGTGAAGGCAAGCGCGCGCGCCCCCGCGGTGACCAGGTCGGTGATCAGCTCGGACGTCTCGGCCGTCGCCGTGCGGCGGGGTCGGTCCTCGGTGGCGTCCGCCACCGAGGACTCGTCGCCGGGTACCTCGACGTCGCCCAAGCTCGCGGCGCTGCCGGGGTCGCCGAGCGGCTGCGCGGCGGGCGAGCGTTCGGCACGTACGGCGGCAGGGGCTCCGGGGAGCTCGGGCGGCTGCCACAGCGCGATCGTGCGCGGCCCGGCCGGCGAGGTGTCCGCCATGACGGCGAGGACGTCCTCGGGCGGGACGCCGACGAGCCGTGCAGCGCTCAGTGCCGGGTCGGTGGTCGTGGCCGACGCGAGCACGAACACCGGTCCTGGACCGCTCGCCGGACCGGCCAGGCGGCGCAGCCGGCGCAGCACCGCCGCAACGTGGGCGCCGAAGACGCCGCGGTAGGCGTGACACTCGTCGACCACGACGAACCGCAGGCCCGCCAGGAACCGGGACCACCGGGCGTGGTCGGGCAGCATCGACGCGTGCAGGAAGTCGGGGTTGGTGAGGACGACGTCGGCATGCTCGGCGACCCATCGGCGCTCGTCGCGGGCCGTGTCCCCGTCACAGGTGGCCACCTGCACGTCACGGGTGTGGGAGGCGGTGAGCAGCCGGTCGACGGCGGCCAGCTGGTCGGCGGCGAGTGCCTTGGTCGGGGACAGGTACAGCGTGGTCCCGCGCCGCACGACCGATTCGATGCGGCCCGGCTCCGCGGTCGCGGCGGTGGCATCGGCGCGCACCGCGCTGAGCACCGGCAACCAGAACGCCAGCGACTTGCCCGACCCGGTCGAGGTCGACAGCACGGTGTGCCGCCCCGACCAGGCCGCCTCGGCAGCGAGCACCTGGTGGTGCCACGGGCGCTCGACGCCGAGCGCCTGCCATCCGCGGACCAGGTCCGGGTCTGCCCATGCCGGCCAGTCGGTACAGCCGGCCGGCCGGGGCGGCAGGGTCCGGACGTGCGTCAGCCGGCCCGCGCGTCGCCCGGCGAGCAGCACGTCGAGTAGCTGCTCCGGTCCCGCCACGGGCGAATCCTCCCATCCGGCACAGGTACGGAGCCGGGGCCGGGCCGGACGCACTCGACCCCGGCGCGTGGCGTCACTGGGCGGTGTAGCCACCGTCCACGACGTACTGGCTGCCCGTGACGAACGACGCGCGGTCGGACAGCAGGAACGCGACGACCTCGGCGACCTCCTCGGGACGGCCCAGCCGGCCCATCGGGTGCAGCGGGATCAGCGTGGAGGCGTCGATCGCGCTGATGAGCGGGGTGGTGATGTACCCGGGGTGCACAGAGTTGATCCGGATCCCCGCGGTCGCATAGGTGAGCGCCGTGGACTTCGTCATGCCGGCCACCGCATGCTTGGCGGCGGTGTAGGCGATCGCCCCGACCGTGCCCACCAGGCCGAGGATGGACGAGGTGTTGACGATCGCCCCGCCGCCGGCCGCCAGCATGGCCGGGATCTCGTACTTCATGCCGTAGAAGACTCCGGACAGGTTGACGTCGAGGAGCTGCTGCCAGGCGGCGGGCTCGGTGGTCTCGACCGGGCCGGCCGGCCCGCCGATGCCCGCATTGTTGAACCCGAGGTGCAGGCCACCCCAGGCGTCGACGGCGGCCTGCACCGCAGCCTCGTTCTGGGCCGGGTCGGTCGTGTCGGCGCGGAACGCCTTCGCCTCGCCGCCCGCGCCGGTGATCTCGGCGACCACCGACTCCGCGGCGGCTCCGGCCATGTCCACGACGAGGACCTTGGCACCGCGCTGGGCGAGCAGCCGCGCGGTGGCGGCTCCGATGCCGGAACCGCCACCGGTGACCAGCGCGACCTTGCCGGCAAGTTCTTCAGCCATGCGTGCACTCCTTCGTGCGGTCCGGGCTGCGGTGGGTGGTCCCGGTGGGACCCCGCCCCCGGATGGGTTCACTGCTACACCCTGACACTGACAGGACGGCCCGTGGTCTGACCAGCCCAGCGCGCCACGCCGAGATTCACGAAGAGCTGTGGGTGACGTGCGCGCAGCGGTTGTGCTGGTCCGCCGCGCGGGATGCGCGCCGACCGCACCACAGTAGGCCGAAGGTCCCTGCTCGACCCCACGTCGCGGCATAGAACTGCTACATCTAGTTGTCGATCTGAGACGAGCCCCCACATGTTGTGTCGGCGCGTCGCGTCGCGTGAGGAGATCAGGGCCATGGACACCGCCGCACTGAAGGTCCCGTCCCGGGCGGAGGACGCCGTCCCGTCCGGAGCTGTCGACGGGACCGCCCCGGCGGCCCTGACCGCCCCGGCGACCTCGACCGGTCCGGCCGTGTCCGTGGTCACCTCCATCGACGAGTACCTCGATCGCTCCGACTGGCGCGTGCAGGCGAACGCCAACCAGGGCTACTCGCTGGGCGGCCTCATCCTCAACACGGCCGGCAAGGTGGTGGCCAACTACTGGCTGTCGCACGTCTACGACCCCGAGATCGGTCAGGCCCACCGCGACGGCGACCTGCACATCCACGACCTGGACATGTTCAGCGGCTACTGCGCCGGGTGGTCGCTGCGCCAGCTGCTCGAGCAGGGCCTCAACGGCGTACCGGGGAAGGTCGAGGCGCGTCCGCCCCGGCACTTCGGCTCGGCCGTCGGCCAGATCGTCAACTTCCTCGGCACGATGCAGAACGAGTGGGCCGGCGCGCAGGCGTTCAGCTCGTTCGACACCTACATGGCGCCGTTCGTCCGCCTGGACCACCTGTCCTACGCGCAGGTCCGGCAGAGCATCCAGGAGCTCATCTACAACCTCAACGTGCCCTCGCGGTGGGGCACCCAGACGCCGTTCACCAACCTGACGTTCGACTGGACCTGCCCGGAGGACCTGCGCGACCAGGTGCCGCTCATCGGCGAGGAGCCGTGCGACTTCACGTACGGCGACCTGCAGATCGAGATGGACATGATCAACCGGGCGTACATCGAGGTCATGACGAAGGGCGACGCGTCCGGGCGGGTGTTCACCTTCCCGATCCCCACGTACAACATCACCAAGGACTTCCCGTGGGAGTCGGAGAACGCCGAGCGGCTGTTCGCGATGACCGCCAAGTACGGCCTGCCGTACTTCCAGAACTTCATCAACTCCGAGCTGGAGCCCAACCAGATCCGCTCCATGTGCTGCCGCCTGCAGCTGGACCTGCGCGAGCTGCTCAAGCGCGGCAACGGGCTGTTCGGCTCTGCGGAGCAGACCGGGTCGCTGGGCGTGGTGACGATCAACTGCGCGCGGCTGGGCTACACGCACCGCGGCGACTGGGACGGGCTGCTCGCCCGCCTCGACCACCTGCTGGAGCTGGCCCGGGATTCCCTCGAGGTCAAGCGTGGGGTCATCCAGCACTACATGGACGAGGGGCTGTTCCCGTACACCAAGCGCTACCTGGGCACGCTGGAGAACCACTTCTCCACCATCGGCGTCAACGGGATCAACGAGATGGTCCGCAACCTGACGGTCGACGAGCCCGACGGTCCGGTCGACATCACCGACCCGCGCGGGCACGAGCTGGCGGTCCGGCTGCTGGAGCACGTCCGGGCACGGATGGTCGAGTTCCAGGAGGCCACCGGGCACATGTACAACCTCGAGGCCACGCCCGCGGAGGGCACGACGTACCGGTTCGCCAAGGAGGACCGCAAGCGGTTCCCGGGCATCCTGCAGGCCGGCACCGACGCCAACCCGTACTACACGAACTCCTCGCAGCTGCCGGTGGGATGGACCGACGACCCGTTCGAGGCGCTCGACCAGCAGGACGACCTGCAGCGGCTGTACACCGGCGGGACCGTGCTGCACCTGTACATGGCGGAGCGGGTGTCCAGCACGCAGGCGTGCCGCGAGCTGGTGCGCCGGACGCTGTCCACCTACCACCTGCCGTACATCACCATCACGCCGACGTTCTCCATCTGCCCCAGCCACGGCTACCTCGCCGGGGAGCACGCCACGTGCGACCGGTGCGCCGCCGAGCACCCCGGTGCCGAGCCGGTCGTGTGCGAGGTGTGGACGCGGGTGATGGGCTACCACCGTCCGGTCAGCTCGTTCAACATCGGCAAGCAGGGCGAGCACGCCGAGCGGGTCTCCTTCCGGGAGCCGTCCATGGACGAGCTCACCGGCGATCTGGTGGCGGTGCCGTGACCGCAGGGCAGGACCTGCCGGTGGCCTGGGTGCCCTCGGCGGCGGGCGCGACGCGTCCGACGTCGCCGGCTCGCGGGACCCCGCCGGTCGGCACGGCCCGGCGCGCAACCGGCGCGCGGGCCGACGACCTGGCCATCGCCGGTCTGGTCCGGCTGTCCACAGTGGACTGGCCGGACCGGATCGTCGCGACGGTCTTCCTGCAGGGGTGCCCCTGGCGGTGCGGGTACTGCCACAACCCGGAGCTGGTCGACCCGCGCACGCCCGGCTCCGTGCCCTGGTCTCAGGTCCGCCGGCTGCTGACGCGCCGCCGTGGCCTGCTCGACGGGGTGGTCTTCTCCGGCGGCGAGCCGACCCGCCAGGCCGCCCTGGTCGCGGCGGCCCGCGAGGTCCACGACGCGGGCTACCTCGTCGGCCTGCACACTGGCGGGGCATACCCGCGGCGGCTGGCCGAGGTGCTGCCGTTCGTCGACTGGGTCGGCCTGGACGTCAAGGCGCCGGCCCGGCTGTACGACGCGGTGACCTGCACGCCGGGCAGCGCGCGGCCCGCCCTGCAGTCGCTCGCTCTGGTGCTCGACGCCGGCGTCGACGTCCAGGTGCGCACCACGGTGGACCCGACGGTCCTCAGCGAGACCGATGTCGCCGAGCTCACGGCCACGCTGGCGGCCAGGGGCGTGCGTCACCACGTCCTGCAGACGGTCCGCCCCGACGGCACGACCCCGCAGTACCAGGCGGCGCTGGCGGCGGCCGGCGGCCCGCGCGAGGTGGGCGAGGCCTAGACCTCCGGCTGGGGTGCCGCCGGTCGCGGCACCTCGGCCCAGGTGCTGGCAAGGGTCCGCGACATCTTCTCGACGCGAACCGGACACGTGGCCTGGTTACACTCGCCCCCGTCCCGTCCGCCGACGTCGCCGGTGGGGGCCGCGATGAGGGGGCGTGCCCGGTCATGCCCCGAGGAGGTGGCATGGTCACGCTCGGTCCGACGAGCCTCACGATCGTCGCCGTGGTCGCCGTGGTGGGGGTGGCGGCGTTGGTGATCGCGATGGTGCTGCGCCGGCAGGTCCTGGCCGCGGGGGTCGGTACCCCACGCATGCAGGACATCGCCCGCGCCGTCCAGGAAGGCGCGCAGGCGTACCTGTCACGGCAGCTGCGTACCTTGTCGGTGTTCGCGGCAGTGGTGTTCGCCCTGCTCTTCCTGCTGCCCGGGGACACCGGCGTGCGGGTCGGGCGGAGCATCTTCTTCGTCGTCGGCGCGGTGTTCTCCGCCGCCATCGGCTACCTGGGCATGTGGCTGGCGACCCGGGCGAACGTGCGGGTCGCGGCCGCCGCGAACGGACCCGACGGGCGCGCGGTGGGCGCCCGGATCGCGTTGCGCACCGGCGGCATGGTCGGCATGACCGTCGTGGGACTCGGCCTCGTCGGCGCGTCCGCCGTCGTGCTCGCCTACCGGGGCGACGCCCCCGCCGTGCTCGAGGGGTTCGGGTTCGGCGCGGCTCTGCTGGCGATGTTCATGCGGGTCGGTGGGGGGATCTTCACCAAGGCGGCCGACGTGGGGGCGGACCTGGTGGGCAAGGTCGAGCAGGGGATCCCGGAGGACGACCCGCGCAACGCGGCGACGATCGCGGACAATGTGGGTGACAACGTCGGTGACTGTGCCGGGATGGCGGCCGACCTGTTCGAGTCCTACGCGGTGACGCTGGTCGCCGCGCTCATCCTCGGGCGGGCCGCGTTCGGTGAGCAGGGCCTGGTGTTCCCGCTCATCGTCACGGCGGTCGGCGCGCTGGTGGCGGTGCTCGGGGTGTCGGTCACCCGGATCAGGGGGTCGGAGAGCGGGCTGACCGCCATCAACCGTGGCTTCTACCTGTCCGCCCTGGCCGGCGTGGTGCTGGCCGCCGTGGCCGCGTTCGTCTACCTGCCGTCGTCGTTCGCGGCTTTCACCGACGGCACGGCCGGGCTGACCGGCCATGGCGGCGACCCCCGCCTCCTCGCCTCCGTGGCGGTGGCCGTCGGGGTGGTGCTGGCGGGCGTCATCCTTGCGGTCACCGGCTACTTCACCGGGACGACGTCCAACCCGACTGTGCACGTGGCTCGCACCGCGGTGACCGGCGCGGCGACCGTCGTGCTGTCCGGGATCGGCGTGGGCTTCGAGTCGGCCGTCTACACCGCCGGCATCATCGCCGCGGCGATCTGCTCGGTGTTCCTGCTGGCCGGCGGCTCGGTGCCGCTGGCGCTGTTCCTGCTCGCCCTGGCCGGCTGCGGCCTGCTCACCACGGTCGGCGTCATCGTCGCGATGGACACGTTCGGTCCGGTGAGCGACAACGCCCAGGGCATCGCCGAGATGTCCGGGGACGTCAGCCCGGAGGGGGCGCAGATCCTCACCGACCTCGACGCGGTGGGCAACACGACGAAGGCCATCACCAAGGGCATCGCCATCGCCACCGCCGTGCTGGCCGCGACCGCTCTGTTCGGCTCCTATGCCGACGCCGTCGACCGGGCACTGCGCGGTCTGGCCGGCCCGCCGCCGTCGGACATCGTGGCCGCGATGATGACCTACGAGATCATCTCGCCGATCACCCTGGTCGGCGTGATCCTCGGTGCGGCCACCGTGTTCCTCTTCTCCGGCCTGGCGATCGACGCCGTGACCCGCGCCGCCGGGGCGATCGTGTTGGAGGTGCGCCGGCAGTTCCGCGAGATCCCCGGGATCATGACCGGCGACGCAGCGTCCGGAGTACGGGCGGGTCGTCGACATCTGCACCCGCGACTCGCTGCGCGAGCTGGCCACGCCCGGGCCTGCTCGCGGCGTTCGCCCCGATCGCCGTCGGCTTCGGCCTCGGCGTCGGCCCGCTCGCCGGGTTCCTCGCCGGTGCGATCGCCACCGGCGTGCTCATGGCGGTGTTCCTCGCCAACTCCGGCGGCGCGTGGGACAACGCGAAGAAGATCGTCGAGGACGGGCACTTCGGCGGGAAGGGCTCGCCGGCGCACGCGGCGGCGGTGATCGGCGACACCGTCGGCGACCCGTTCAAGGACACCGCCGGGCCCGCGATCAACCCGTTGATCAAGGTGATGAACCTGGTCGCGCTGCTCATCGCGCCGGCCGTCGTCACGGTCAGCGCGGGCGCCGACGCGAATCACGTCGTCCGTCTGGTCATCGCGTGTGCAGCGGCGCTCATCGCGTTCGGGGCGATCATCGCCTCGCGGCTGCGAGCCGCCCGGGTCGACCGCGCCGACGTGCTCGCGGAGGAGATGGGCGTCACCGCGTGAGCCCGGCCGAGGCCCCGGACGACGGGCCGGTCCGGCCGTCGCACTAGGCTCGTGCCACCGTCCGGGGGTCCGGACGCGTCGCCCGTGTCGGGAGGAGCAGGCCGATGTCCGAGGAGACCCCGGCAGCCGCGGGCGGGGACCCGACGGACGGCGCGCGCATCGGCGTCATCGGCGCGGGTGTGATGGGCCGCGCACTCATCGCGGCGGTGCTCGCCGGTGGCTGGCCGGCCGACCGGATCGAGGCCTGCGAGCCGGACGCGGGGCGCGCCGAGGCGCTCGCGGCCGAGCTGGGCATCGCGGTCGGCACGGACAACGCGGCGGCCGCGCGCCGTGCCGACGTCGTACTGCTGGCGGTGAAGCCCCAGGTGGTGGGGCACGTGCTGGCGGAGCTCGCCGGCGCCGTCGGGCCGGGCGCACTCGTGGTCAGCGTGGCGGCGGGGGTGCCGTTGGCCGTGTACGAGCGGGCGCTGGGGCCGGGGGTGCCGGTCGTGCGGGTGATGCCCAACACGCCGGCCGTCGTGGGCAAGGGCGTCAGCGCCGTCGCACCGGGACGGCACGCGACGGGTGAGCACCTCGACCTCGTCGAGCGCATGCTCGCCGCGACCGGCCTGGTGGTGCGGGTCCCCGAGCACGACCTCGACGCGGTCACCGCCGTGTCGGGCTCCGGCCCGGCGTACGTCTTCTACCTCATCGATGCGATGGCCGAGGCAGGGGTGCTGCTCGGGCTCACCCGGGAGCTGTCCACCCGGTTGGCGGTGGGCACGGTGGAGGGGTCCGCGGCCCTGGTGGCGCGGACCGGCGAGCACCCGGTGGTGCTGCGCGAGCGGGTGTCCTCGCCCGGCGGGACGACGGTGGCGGCGGTGCGCCAGCTGGACGCGCACGGCGTGCGCGCCGGGGTGCTGGCCGCCGCGCAGGCGGCGTACGACCGCTCGCGCGAGCTCGGCGCCGAGCTCGGCTAGGCCGGCGTGACGTCGAGCTCGCTGCCGGGTCCGCG
Organism: uncultured Actinomycetota bacterium; assembly: GCA_963703555.1. Taxonomy (GTDB): domain Bacteria; phylum Actinomycetota; class Actinomycetes; order Actinomycetales; family Cellulomonadaceae; genus CAVPEV01. The sequence continues at coordinate 14,431 of CAVPEV010000022.1, forward strand.
GGACCGGCGGGACAGTGTGCGGCCGCCCTCCATGGCCGACGTGGCGGTCGTCGCCGGGGTTTCCCACCAGACCGTGTCCCGGGTGCTCAACGACCACCCGAGCGTGCGCGGGGAGACCCGCCGGCGGGTGCTGGACGCCATCGCCACGCTCGGCTACCGGCGCAACAGCGCCGCGCGCACCCTGGTGACCCGCCGCAGCGGGGCGATCGGCGTGGTGACCGGCGGGTCGGCGCTGTACGGCCCGACCGGCACCCTGGTCGCGCTGGAGGGGGCCGCCCGCACGGCGGGCTACTTCGTCTCGGTCGCCACGGTGCCGGTCTTCGACGGCGACTCGATGGGGCCGCCGCTGGAGCACTTCCTCGACCAGGGGGTCGAGGGCATCGTCGTGATCGCCTCCCAGACCGACGCCGTGCGGGCCGTCGCGGACTTCGACGCGCCGGTACCGGTGGTCGTCGTGTCCTCGGCCGCCGAGGTCGGCGGCCACGTGCACGTCGTCGGGGTGGACAACCGCGACGGTGCGCGGCAGGCCACGCGGTACCTGATCGACCGCGGGCACCGACACATCGTGCACGTGGCCGGGCCGACGGACTGGTTCGAGGCGCAGGACCGGGTGGCCGGGTGGCGGGAGGCCTGCATGGCCGCCGGGCTGACGACGCCGGAGCCGGTCCAGGGGGACTGGAGCGCGCGCCGCGGCTACGAGATCGGTGGCGAGCTGGCCCGCGCCGGCGCTCCGGAGGCGGTCTTCGCCGCGAACGACCAGCTGGCGCTCGGGCTGCTGCGGGCATTCTGGGAGCACGGCGTGCAGGTGCCTGGGGACGTGGCGGTCGTCGGGTTCGACGACGAGGCGGGTGCCGCGTACTACGTTCCACCGCTGACCACCGTCCGGCAGGACTTCGCGGCGCTGGGCCGGGCCGCGATCAGCTCGCTGCTGTACGCGCTGGACGGCAGGCCGGTGCAGCGCGTGGTCATCCCGGCACAGCTGGTCATCCGGGCGAGCGCCGGATAGCCGGCATCGAGGGTCAGTTCTGGACACCCGCCCCCATGTGAGCGCTAACATCGGCAGTGGCACGGGCGCCGCCCGTGCGACGACAACCGTGGCAGCGGGCGATCGGCGGGGTATCGCCGCCGGGCCGCAGCCATGCGGGAGCAGGACGGCGAGGACACATGGTGGTGGACCCCCGGGCGCTGGTGGTGGGCGTCGACTTCGGAACGTTGTCCGGACGGGCCGTCGTCGTGCGGGTGCGCGACGGTGCGGAGCTGGGATGGGCGGCGTTCGAGTACTCCCATGGGGTGATGGACCGGGTGCTGGCCGCCGGGCCGTCGGCGCAGGCCGGCCGGCCGGTGGTGCTGCCCCCGGACTGGGCGCTGCAGGTGCCGAGGGACTACGTGGACGTGCTGCGGCATGCCGTCCCGGAGGCGATGGCTCAGGCCCGGGCGGCATACGGCGCACAGGCGCAGGACGTCATCGGGATCGCCACGGACTTCACCGCCTGCACCATGGTCCCCACCACCGCCGACGGCACGCCGCTCAACGAGCTGGCACCGTTCGCCGACCGGCCGCACGCCTACGTCAAGCTGTGGAAGCACCATGCCGCGCAGCCGCAGGCGGATCGGATCAACGAGTTGGCGCACGCCCGTGGGGAGGCCTGGCTCGGCCGGTACGGCGGGCTGATCTCCAGCGAGTGGGAGTTCGCCAAGGCCCTGCAGATCCTCCAGGCGGACCCGGAGGTCTACGCCGCGATGGCCCACTGGGTGGAGGCCGCGGACTGGATCGTCTGGCAGCTGTGCGGCCGGTACGTGCGCAGCGCGTGCACCGCCGGCTACAAGGGCATCTACCAGGACGGCCACTACCCGGACCGGGAGTTCTTGGCCGCGCTGGACCCGGGGTTCGCCGACTTCGTCGACGAGAAGCTCGACCACGAGATCGGTCAGCTGGGCCGCCCCGCTGGCCGGCTGACCGCGCAGGCGGCAGCCTGGACGGGGCTTCCGGAGGGCATCGCGGTCGCCGTCGGCAACGTGGATGCGCACGTCACCGTCCCCGCGACGGGCACCGTCGCACCCGGCGTCATGGTCGCGATCATGGGGACCTCGACGTGCCACGTGCTGAACGGCGAGCGGCTCGCCGAGGTGCCCGGCATGTGCGGCGTGGTGCACGGCGGGATCGTGGACGGGGTCTGGGGGTACGAGGCCGGGCAGTCCGGCGTGGGGGACATCTTCGGCTGGTTCGTCGACCGGTGCGTGCCGCCCGCCACGGTCGAGGCGGCCGCCGCCCGGGGTCTGTCCGTGCACGCCTACCTCACCGAGCTGGCGAGCGAGCAGGAGGTCGGCGAGCACGGCCTGGTCGCCCTGGACTGGCACTCGGGCAACCGGTCCGTGCTGGTGGACCACGAGCTGTCGGGCGTCGTGGTGGGGCAGACCCTGGCCACCCGGCCGGAGGACACCTACCGGGCGCTGCTGGAGGCGACGGCGTTCGGCACCCGCACGATCGTGGAGACGTTCCGTGCCGCGGACGTCCCGGTCACCGAGCTCGTGGCGGCCGGCGGGCTGCTGAAGAACCGGCTGCTCATGCAGATCTACGCCGACGTCACCCGGCTGCCGCTGTCCACGATCGTCTCCGAGCAGGGCCCGGCCCTCGGCTCTGCGATCCACGCCGCCGTCGCCGCCGGCGCCTATCCGGACGTGCCTGCCGCTGCCGCGGTCATGGGCCACCGCACCGCTGCCGCCTACACGCCCGACGAGGAGAACGCGGCCCGGTACGACGGCCTGTACGCGGAGTACCGGGCCCTGCACGACTACTTCGGGCGTGGCGGCAACGACGTCATGCACCGGTTGCGGGCGATCCGTC